>JANNPX010000001.1:0-8456 GCA_031400455.1 Chloroflexota bacterium
GCCGCCATCGCCGGCTACTGGCTCTTCGACACGCTGCGCCAGTCGCATCGCTACATGCGTATTCCGGCGACGGTGCTCGCGCTGTTGTTCGTCGCCAGCGTCGCATCGTTGTACGGATGGCAGACGTATGCGCAGGACAAGAGCAGCGGCGTCCGGACGGACCGATGGCAACTGCTGGTCAACGAACTGCGCGAGAACTACGAGACCGTGCCGGCCGGTACGACGATCTGGATCGTCGACGGGCCGTGGACCAACCCGATGGAGCAGTACACGTGGGTGCCGTCGGTCGCGCGAGCCATTTATGGGGATGCGGCGGCATTCGACCTGCCGCGAGACGCATACCTCGCCGACCCACCGAGCACGGAGCGCGCGCTCTTCCTTGAGTGGACTGCCCAAGGCCTGCGCCCTGTGTCCGCGCAGCAAGTACTGACGCCCAACCCGAGCGTCAAAGCGCCCTAGCGCGGAGGGCGATCAAGTCACGACCACGCGGGCGGATGCGAACCTGAGGACGCATCCGCCCGCTGGCTTTTCCGCTACCCTGCTGCACACGCGCGAATTGCCCGCCACGCATGGAGGCCGCATGTCCCGCATCTTTGAGATCGCTGACCGCTACGTCGATGAGTTCGCCGTGTTGGACCCGAACGCGGCAACAGCGTCCGGTATCACGGGACACGAAGCCGAGATGACCGACTACTCGCCCGACGGCGCCGCAGCCATCGCAGCGCTCGACAGACGCACCGCTACGGAATTGGCGACGGCGCCTGTCGAAGGCGAGCGCGATCGCATCGCCCGCAACGTCATGACGGAGCGCCTCGGCGTGCGCATCGATGCGTACGACGCCGGCGAGAACCTGCGCGCGCTGAGGATCATCGGCAGCCCGTTGCAGGGCGTTCGTAGCGGATTCGATCAGATGCCGCGTGCGACGCAGCAGGACTGGCAGAACATCGCGACGCGGCTCAACCTCGTGCCGGGCGCGCTCGCAGGATTCCGCGCAACGCTAGTCGAAGGACTGAATCGCAACATGCCCGCGGCGCAGCGCCAGGCGCGAGAGTGCGCGAGACAGGCAGCGGTCTGGAGCGGGCAGCAGGGCACGCCATCGTTCTTCAGCACGTTGCTCGCCGCGTACGACGCGACTCCCGCGCTCGCTTCGGACGCACTACGCGCAGATCTCGAGTCGGGTGTTCGCGCGTCGGAAGAGGCGTACGCGGAGACGCGCACGTTCCTGGAAGAGCAGTATCTGCCGCGTGCGACGGATCGCGATGCCGCGGGCCGCGAACGCTATCAACTCACCTCGCGGCAATTCAATGGCAGCAAGCTTGATCTCGAAGCGACGTACGCCTGGGGCTGGGAGGAGTTGTACCGCGTCGAGCGCGAGATGGCGGCGACATCCGCGAAGATCGTGCCGGGTGGCAGTGTCGATGACGCACAGCACCTGCTCGATACGGATCCGGCACGCGCGATCGACGGCATCGACGCGCACCGGGCGTGGCTGCAGGAGGTACACGACCGCGCACTACAGGAACTGAACGGCACGCACTTCGACATCGACCCTCGCATCATGCGCGTCGAAGTGATGATCCCACCGCCGGGCGGAGCGCTGGCGCCGTATTACTCCGGCCCATCAGAGGATTTCGTGCGGCCGGGGCGCACGTGGTGGCCGTCCGGTACGCGCACGACGTTCGCGAAGTGGACGGACGTTTCGACCGCGTACCACGAAGGCGTGCCCGGCCATCATCTTCAGATCGGCACGATCCGCTGTCTGGGCGACACGCTGTCGCGCTACCAGCGCAGCCTCACCTTCGTGTCGGGGTACGGCGAAGGCTGGGCGCTGTACGCCGAGCGGCTGATGGGCGAACTGGGGTATCTCGACGAACCGGAGTATTACCTGGGAATGTTGAGCGCGCAGGCGTTGCGCTGCGTGCGCGTGATCATCGACATCGGCATGCACCTCGAGCTGGCGATTCCGCAGACGGAGCGCTTCCATCCGGGTGAGACGTGGAACCACGCGCTAGGCCTCGCCTTCGCGCAGGAGCGCAGCCGCCAGGACAAGGAGCTGATGACGAGCGAACTGCTCCGCTATCTTGGATGGCCCGCACAGGCGATCAGCTACAAGGTCGGCGAGCGCGCCTGGCTCGACGCGCGGGAGGCCGCGAAGCAACGCCAGGGCGCGTCGTTCGATCTGAAGCGCTTCCACACTGCCGCGCTCGGCCTCGGCCCGATGGGTCTCGATCAGCTTACGAGCGAGGCTGCGCTCTTGAAGTAGCGGCGTGTCCGCATCTGGGAATGCGGCTCATCCGCGCATCTCCGACACACGGCGCCACTCGTAGGCGAGATCGTCCAGCCACGCCGTCACATCGCGCGATCGGCGCAGGCGCACGGACGGCACGCGTGCGACGGCCGGAGCGCGCAGTGCCGCCGAGTACGTCTGGCGGTACTTGTTCCGGTGCTGGATTGCGAAGAGGATCAGCGAATCGCGGCTCGCCAGCGTGTTCCGAAGCGATTCGCGGTTGCCGTTCCACAGCTCTTCGTTGCGGGCCACTCGCCCAAACGTGCGCCGAAGCATCCGGGAGAACGTGACCGGAAACGGCAGATCGATCCAGACGATCTGGTCCGCGATCGGCCACGTGATGTCCTGTACGTAGCTACGGTATCCGCCGCAGGTCGCCCAGCGCTCCTGTCCCGCAATTGCGGCCCGCACGCGCTCGCGGAACACGGCGGGATCCGCTGGCACCCATCCGGGATCATGGTAGAGGGAGTCGAGCTCGATGTGGCGGCCGCCGATGATCGCGGCCGCTCGTCGGGCGAGCGTCGTCTTGCCGGACCCGGTCGTTCCGACGATGACGATTCTCTGGCGCAACGGGGTTTGCTGGCTCATGTAGTCATGTCCGTAGCTCTGGTTGTCGTCATGGAGCGCTATGCGAATTCGGTCACGTCCACATCGAGCGCCTGCTCGCCTGAGGGTACGAGGACGATGTCAGCGAAGGCTGCGTCCTGCAGCGCCTCCAGCACGCGGGACTTGATCAGCTCCAGCACCGCCATGAACGACACGATTATCTCCATGCGCGTGCCGCACTCTTCGATGAGCGCGCGGAAGCTGACGCGGCCGTCTGCTGCGAGGCGCTCGCGGATGAGCGCGACTTTTTCGCGAATGGTGACCTTGTGCGGGCGAATGACCTGCACCGGCTCTTCGGCCGGCACGCGGTTCATCGCCGTCTCGACCATCTCGCGCAGCAGGTTGAGCGTGATGCCGTCGAGGCCGGTCGGCGCCGGCAGTTCCGGCGGCGGCGCGATGCGCGGATAGGAGTGCAGCCCGGCGGTCTCGATGGCTCGGAGCTGCCCTGCAGCTTCCTTGAACAGCTTGTACTCGATGAGCTGCCTCGCGAGGTCCTCGCTCGGATCTTCCTCTTCGGCGGCCGCCGGGTCGTCCGGCGCCGGCCGCGGCAGCAGCGCGCGCGACTTGAGTAGCAGCAGCTTCGCGCCGATCTGGATGAAGTCCGCCATGGCGGCGAGATTGAGATGCTCGCCGTCGTGCAAGTACTGCATGTACTGGTCGGTGACCGCCAGCAGCGCGATGTTCGTGACATCGAGCTCTTCGCGCTCGATGAGATGGAGGAGCAGGTCGAGGGGACCCTCGAAGATGGGCAGGGCGAGCTGGAAGGCTTCGGGCTGGCGCTCGGTCTGCTGCATCGTCACAGGAAGATCATAGCAGGTCGGTGGACGTTTGTCGGATGCCAGTCGTCGACCATCGCGTCGCGAGCGAGGGGCGGATACGCGCCGTACTCGGTGGGCGCTCGCGCTTAGCGGTAGGGGTGCTCACAGATCGTGTGGGCGTGGCAGTCGGTAGCTGTGCACTCTTGCACGGACTCTCGCTCGAACGCGTCGCAGATCTTGCACGTCTTGACGGAGAGGACGCGGCTCTTGCTGACGTCCCAGCGCATGCTGTCGTGCGCCGACTGTAGCCTTGGCCGCGTTGTGAGCTCGATCCACTGATGCTCGTGCCGTACGCCCAGCGAGCGGTCGTCTTCGACATTGGTGGTCGTCATGCGTATCTCCCTTGCGGCGCTTCCGTCGCGGGTGCAGCGGCCTCAGGCGGACCTAGATGTAGAGTCCGCGCCTGCGCGGTGACGACATGTCGATGTCGATGGTGACCGGGCCGGCCCGCAGGAGCCGCAGTTCTTCCCACTTCGATCGCGATTGTCCCTCGAGCGCCTTGATCTGGGCGGGGTCGTGGCGCCCGTCGCCGCGGCGCAAATCGCGTACGCGGTTCGAAAGCTCGCCGATCTCCCGCAGCAACGCGTTCTCTCCGGTCTGCGGCGGTTGGTCAGTCATGGCACGGCCCCTCATGTTCGCTATCGCGTACTGATCGACTTCGCGGGGAGGTATCGCCTGCGGCGAACCCGTCCGGATCAGCAGCGTCCGAGGGCCTGGGAGGAGGCGTCGAGTCTACGGTAGATGCCTACTACGCGGGCTTGTCTCGCCCGCAGCGCCACGCGCAGGAGCACGCAGTCGTTGCGCTTGTGCAATCAGCATACCACGCAGCCGGGAGGGCGCGGCGTCGACGCCTTGATCCGAAGCTGCGTCACGCGGCGAGGCGTTAGCTCTTGCGTTTGTCGAAGTCGTCGAGGTCGAGGCTCTCGATGAAGTCCTTGAAGGCGGACATCCGCTCGATCTCTTCAGGATTCACCTTCAGCGTGCGGTCAGCCGACGACGATACCGTCTCGCCGTCCTTGTCCAGCATCACGCCGGCCTTCTCCAGCACCGTCTCTTCGGCGAAGATCGGCACCTTGACGCGCACCGCGAGGGCGATCGCGTCGCTCGGGCGAGAGTCGATCTCCATCGAGCCGCCGTTGAAATCAAGGACGATTCGTGCGTAGAAGGTGTCGTTTGAGAGGTCGTTGACGACGACGTGGACGACGTGCGCGCCGAGTGTGTCGATAACGGAGCGCAGCAGATCGTGCGTGAGGGGCCGTGCCACAGCCACTTCCTGGAGTTGGACGGCGATCGCGTCAGCTTCGGCGGCGCCGATCCAGATAGGCAGGTAGCGGTCGGACGACTTGTCCCGGAGGATCACGACCCTCTGGTAGTTCATCAGGCTCACCCTGATGCTCTCGATCGTCAACTCAACCACGCAGCCCACCCTCCATTCGCATCACGATCCAGTCTATGCACGCCCTGATCGCGGTGTCAAAGCTAAGCAGACTTCCCTCAGCCCGGCGGCCGGTTCATCAAATCCGGCGATGGAGGACGCAAGCCCGTCGACCACTTCGCTTCGAGATAGATACTGAACCCGGCGATCGTCGCCATGACGGCTGCAATAGCGAAGAGCACGGGGCTCACACCATAGATATCGGCAATAGAACCCGCCGCGATAAGCGGCAAGATACCGACGGCGTTGGCCAGCACCACCTGCGCTGCAAAGACGCGACCGCGCATCTCTGCAGGTGCGCGCTCGTGCAGGACGGTCTGGGCGGGTGCATTGACCAGTGCATAGGCGAATCCCATCGGCCCGGCAAATGCCATGGTCAGTAGTACCAGGATCGACAATCCGCCGGCGCCATCGCTGCCGAAGTCCTCGGTCGTCCTCAGCAGCCGCGCGATCGGATCGACGGAAGCGATTGCTATCACTGACAGGCTCATCCCTACCATCCCGATGATCACGGTCCGGTTCTTCCCGAAGCGCGCTGCGATCATCGGCAGCGCCCGAAGCCCGAGGATGGCGCCGACGCCAACAGGCGCAAAGATCGTGACTGCTTTGTCGGGCGAGATCTTCAGGACCGCCTGCATGTAGCGCGGCACGAGCACCGCAAACAGCAGCACCAGCGAGCTGCCCGTCGCGTAATGGATCAGTGCCAGCGCTGAGACCGCGTCTTTCGAAAGCGTCCGCAGCGTATTCAGGTAGTCCCCCGCCGCGCTGCGTAGCTCGCCGAATGTCGGCATCGCGCGATCGGGCGCTGCGTCACCGTCGCGGATCGGCGGCATTAAGATGGCGCAGATGACCGACACGCCGAACATCGCCGTTGCGATGGCGAACAGCCACGCCTCGCCGACTGTTGGCAGCAGGATCGGCGCCAGGATGATCATGCCCAGCAGTTGCGATCCGGTGACGGCCATGCTGAACACGCTGTTGGCGGCCATCAGTTGGTCCGCCGGCACGACCGATGGCACCGTGACCGCATCGGTCGTGCCGAAGAACTGGCTGGCTGTCGCGAAGAAGATGCTGATGAGGATCAGCAGCGCCACGTGGTCGCGAGCCAGCAGGAAGCAGACGGCGAGCAGCATCCGGGCGACGTTCGTGTAGATCAGCAGCAGCCGCTTGCTCCACAGATCGACGACGACGCCGGAGAAGATGCCAAAGACGACGGAGGGAATGACGAACGAGAGCACCAGGACGGATGTGTACGTCGAGCCCTTCGTCAGTTTCGTGACGATGACCAGCAGCGTGAAGAGGATGGCGTTCTGCGCGGATTGCGAGATGAGCTGTGCGAGCCAGAGCAGCAGGAAACTGCGGTTGGTCAGGACGGGACGGGTCTTCGGCGGCCGCGATCGCGGGATGTGACGCGTGCCTGTCACCATCTAGTACGCCGTCCGCGCGGGCATGGCGAGGTTTCGCGCGGCGTAGTACACCGCCAGCAACGCTCCGGCGCAGGCGATGAGGAAGAACACCGGCGACACACCGATGACGTCGGCCAGGAGGCCCGTCAGCAGGATCGGTGGAATTGACGCCAGGTTCGTCAGCACGGTCTGCGCAGCCAGTACACGCCCCTGCATCTCCCTCGGTATGCGCTCGTTCACGATGGACCGGCCGACGATGTTCACGAACGTGAACGCGAAGGCCAGCGCCGCTCCGAGCACTGACGAGATCATGATACGCGCAGTAGTCTCTCCGAAGGGGCCAGGATCGAAGACCCCGGCGGGGTTTATGTCTTGCAGGGCATCGCCGAAGGGCGCGACGAACGCCAGCAGCACCACAACGACGACCATCGCGGCGAACGGTCCGCCCACACTCCACGCAGCCGAGACGCGCCCCGACACTTCGCGCACCAGCCGCATCGCCAGCCAAATGCCTATGGCGGCTGGCGCCGCGACGAAGATCACGTTCTCGGTGCTCACGTCCAGAACGTTCTTCGCGTAGCGCGGCAGCAGCGTGGCGATCACAAGCCCCATCGTGTTCGCGAGTACGACGATCACGACGCTGATGTACGAGACGGAGTCCATCGTCAACGCGTGCCATGCCTCCGCGAACCGCTCGCGCGTCTCCTCGATCGACGCGGGCATCGACGTCGCTGCGCCTCCGAGCCCTTCGATGAGCAGGAAGTTGAACGCCGCCGCGGCGAACATGCCGGCGCATACGATCGCCAGCGGTTCCGGTCCGACGGTCTTGAGGAAGACGGCGGGCAGGATCATCAGCCCGGCGATCTGAGAGATTAACCCGCCGAGATTGTTGAGCGAGTTCGCCGCGGTCAGGTCCTCCGTCGGCACGACGGCTGGGAGCGCGGATCCCTCCGCCGGCCCCGAGAACTGCGATCCGGCCGCGAACAGCACGGCGATGACGTAGATGACCACCACGTTGTCGGTAGAGATCGCGAGCAGCACGCAGAGGGCCGCGCGTATCGCGTTCGTTCCCGCCAGCACGATGCCCTTCGGCAGCCGGTCGACGAGCACGCCCGACACTGTGCCCAGGACCGCGGTGGGTGCGATGTACGCCACGACGAAGAGACTGCTGAAGAAGCTCTTGCCGGTGGCGTCGACCACCATGATCAGCATGGCGTAGACGACGGCGTTCGTGGGGATGTGCGAGAGCAGCTTCGCCAACCAGAGCTTGCGGTACGCGTCGTTCTCGAACAGCGTGCGCTCGCCCACCAGTGCGGAGAGGCGCAGCATGGCGGAGCGCGCGTGCGTATGCTCGGTCATCCTTCGCGCTCCAGTGCGATGCGCACCTGCTCGGGATCTAGTTCCGGCCCGCGACTGACGAACGTCTTCATCCGCTTCTCGAGCGTCCGTCGATCGAGAAGTACGCGGTGACCGCACGTCCCGCACTTCAGGCCGATGTCCGCGCCCAGCCTCACGATCTCCCACTCGAACCCGCCGCAGGGATGCGCTTTGCGCAGACGCACGATGTCCTGCATACGGAAGTCGACGATCTCACTCATGTGGAGAACCGAGACGCTGTAACCACGAACCCACCCACAGATCTCTAGCGTCGCTGCGTGTCTGCGGTGAACCTATCAGGCGCGTACGGCCGCCGCGCAGGCGCGGATCTCGTCGTTCAGTTGTGTTGCTACCGCGCGCGCCGCGATCGCGAAGTCCTCGCCGTTCGATGCGTATGTGACACCGCGCGATGCGCTCACCATCAGTCCGCGCCCGCGCGCGTCGATACCGGCGCGCACCGCTGCTTCGAGCGAGCCCTGCTGTGCGCCGATGCCAGGTACCAAGAACGTCGTGTCGGGGCAGAGCGC
>JANNPX010000003.1:0-46600 GCA_031400455.1 Chloroflexota bacterium
TACCCGGACATCGAGAACACACTCTTCGGTCTCTTTGAGACCGACGGTGGCAACAACCACTACAATTGCTCCAACGCAGATGTCGATGCGGCACTGAAGCGAGCTCTTGCCGCCACGTCGGAGGATGCGCGCATCAAGGCATACCAGGATATGGAAACGGCCATCATCAAGGATGTCTGTGGGGTCGCGCCTATCTACCAGGACTCGCTTCCCTTCATGGTGGATGGCAGCATAGGCGGCATCCTCGCAAACGGATCCATCGATGCCGGTCTTCCCGGCAACTACTGCATGGAGTGCTGGTTCGTGAAGGCGAGCTAGAATTTCGCGAGGGAAACTGAGCGCGGTGGCCGCCGCATATGCCGCGGCCACCGCCACACCCAATGCTGGCATACACCCTACGCCGCGTGCTGTGGATCATCCCGGTTCTCTGGGTGATCGCGACGCTCACGTTCTTCCTGATGCAGGCGGTACCCGGCGGTCCCTTCACGCAAGAGAAGGAACGGCCGCCCGCCCTTGAGCGTGCGCTTCAGGCGAAGTACGGCCTCGACGATCCCCTCTGGGAGCAATACGGTCACTACCTCGTCAATCTTACGCAGGGCGACCTCGGCATTTCGTTTACTGGTGACCGCCCCGTGTCCCAAATCGTCCGCCAATCAGGATTCATATCCGCACAGATCGCCTTCTTGAGCTTCATTGTCGCCATTGTCGCGGGCATGGGTCTCGGGACGATCTCAGCGTTGAACCACAACAAGCTGCTCGACTACGTAGGCGTGCTCTTCGCCACGGTGGGCGCCAGCATCCCCAATTTCGTGTTGGCTGCGTTTCTTTCGATCATCTTCGGCGTCCAACTCGGATGGGTGAAGTTGCTCGGATGGGGCGGCCCCGCCGAGGTGGCCGACATCTTTAGTCCCTCGGCGTACGATGTATCAAAGATGATCCTCCCGGTCGTTTCGTTGACGGTGCTGCCGGCCGCGTACATCGCTCGGGTGACGCGTGCCAGCGTGCTCGAAGTGCTGTCCCAAGACTACATACGGACTGCGCGCGCCAAGGGACTGAGGGAGTTCTGGGTCGTGATGCGCCATACGATGCGCAATGCGATGATTCCCGTGCTGACCGTCATGGGGCCGATCGCGGCGTTTCTCGTATCGGGGTCATTCATCATTGAGTCGACCTTTGGGATACCTGGCCTCGGGAGGGAATCAATCACGGCGGTACAGCGCCGTGACTACGGCCTAATCATGGGCACGACGCTGTTCTTTGCGCTGGTAGTCGCCGTCGCGAACCTCATCGTGGATCTTCTGTATGCGGTCGTCGATCCGCGGATCCGATACCGCTGATGGCCTCTCAAGACTCCGTTGCGCGGACTCTCTTCGTCGATCAGCACGATAATGCAATGGCAGGCCATCGCGGTTTGTGGTCCGATGCGTGGCGACGCCTGCTGCAGAACAAGCTCGCGATGCTCGGTCTCGTCGTTCTGGTGGTCGTGATCTCCGTCGCGTCGATCGCGACTCGGGTGAGCACGGTCGAGCGCCACGATGCACACGAAATCAGCACAGCGAAGCAGTTGGGCCCAACGCCGGGATACTGGTTTGGGACGGACCAGTTGGGTCGGGACAACTGGTCGCGAACGTTGGAGGGTGTACGCATCTCGCTGCAGATCGGCCTCGGTACGCAACTTGTGGTATTGACGCTCGGTCTGTTCTTTGGGGTGCTCGCGGCGTTTGGCGGCAAACTCACCGACAATCTTGTCATGCGCTTTACGGACATCATGTTCTCCTTTCCGGATCTGCTCTTCGTGATCCTCCTGCGGGAGATCCTCTTCGGGAGGGACATCCCCTTCCTCAACGGAACGATGCTGATGATACTCGCAATCGGAACGATCGCTTGGACGACGATCGCTCGCCTCGTGCGAGGTCAGATGCTCTCGCTTGGCGAGCGAGATTTCGTGATGGCGGCGCGAGCGCTGGGTGCATCGCGATTTCGCATAGTCACGGCACACATGCTGCCGAACACGCTCGGCCCGGTGATTGTCGCCGTGACGTTCGGCATCCCGACGGCCATTTTCGCGGAGGCGGCGCTCAGCTTCCTGGGGCTAGGCATCCCCGCGCCCGCCGCCAGCCTCGGCACCCTGGTTGCGGACGGCAATCGCTTCGTTCAGGTCAACGTATGGAACGTCGTCTTCCCGGCGGGGGCGATCGCCGTGCTGATGCTCTCGTTCACGTTCCTCGGCGACGGCCTGCGCGACGCACTCGATCCCCGCACGCGCGGATAGCTAGCGGCAGCGGCCACACCCCCATAAAGCACAAGTGATTCGCGATTGTTGTGCTACGAGGCGGATGGGCCCGGAGGCGGTCCGGGGGCGTCGCTCTGCGCTTGTGGCTCGCCGCCTTCACCGCCGGGTCGACGCTGGCGGCCGCCACGACGGCCGCGCCTGCGGCGTTTCGCGCCGGCCTCGCCCTGAGCGGGCTCCGTGCGCTCGCCTTCGGGCGACGTCGTCGCCTCTACGGCTGCGTGGTGCTCCGCTGTTGGTGCTTCTTCGCCAGGCGCTGCTGCCTGCTCCTTGAGTGGCGCTTCGATTTCGCGCACGAGTTCGATCGGGCGCACCGTCAGCCCGTACTGCATCTGCAGATCGACGACGGGCATCTCCATGATCTGGCGCTGGTCGGTGAGCCAGAGCCGCGCCGTCTTCGTCATCAGGTTGACGCTGTTCACCTTCGCCTCGCCGACGGGCGTCGACACCATCGACCCCACCTTCGGCATCTGGCCGCGCAGCTCGCGATAGCCCTCGTACTCGAACGTGAGGCAGCAGTAGAGGCGGCCGCAGACGCCGGAAATCTTCTGCGGGTTCAGCGGCAGGTCCTGCTCCTTCGCCATCTTGATCGAGACGGAGGGGAACGATGTCTGCCACGATGAGCAGCAGAGGCGCTGGCCGCACACGTCGTAGCCATCCAGCATCTTCGCGCGGTCGCGCTCGCCCACCTGCAGCATCTGCACCTTCGTGCCGAAGACGTCGGCCAGATCCCGCACGAGCGGCCGGAAGTCGATGCGGTCCTTCGCCGATGTGAAGTAGAAGGTGATCTGCGAGCCGTCCAGGTTGTACTCGCCCGAGACGATCTGCATGTCCGTGCCGTCTTCCGCGACACGGTGCTTCGCTTCGCGCAGATACTCCGCGGCGGTGTCCTTGAGGCGCTGGCGCTGCTCCAGGTCTTCCGGTGTGGCGATGCGGATGATCGGCTTGACCGCGTCTTTGATCTCGTTGGCCAGCACTTGGTCCGGTGCGACGACGACCCGTCCGATCTCCAGTCCGTGCGACGTTTCGACGACGACATAGCTGCCGACGCCGAGATCGTGCTCACCCGCATCGAAGTAGTAGACCTTGCCGGCTTCTTTGAATCGCACCCCGACGGGTACGCGCTGCGGGTTCGTCATGATGTCGCGCCCCGCCGTAGCGAGGCGATCCTTTCGTCTAGCGTCCCGCGAACCGCTGCGTCACAGCGTTCGCGCGCAAGTCAGGCAGCGCCAGCATCATCGCTTCCAGCGCGAGCACCGGACTCGCGTTCTCGGCGAGCTGCTGCCGCGCGTCGGTGATGGCGCGCAGGGCACGGACGGCCCCGCCGATGTCGCATTGTGACGCCAGGACGCGCAGCCTGTCCAATCGGTCTTTGTGGACTACGAGAAGCTCGCGCTGCGCGGCTATCAGAAGGATGTCGCGCCAGAACTCCTGCCACATCTCCAGTGTGGCCTGCACACCCGCACGATCCTTCGTATAGCCGCCGCCCAGGCTGGCGGCGAAGGCGAAGCGTTCGGCCAGCGACGCCGAAGCCAGCACGTCGGCCCGTTCGAGCGCCTGCCCTCGCTGCTCCATCATCCGCTCGTCGTACAACGCCGCTACGGCCCAGCCCATGCGCCCGCCGGAGAGCCGCGCCAGTTCGGCCGCCCTCGACGGCTCGACGTCCCACCGCGTACGCAGCGTCTGCTCGATCAGCCGCCCCGGCGCTCCGCCGAATCCGACCCGCCGCGCCCGGGACCGGATCGTGTCAAGCAACAGCTCTTCGCGGTCCGAGATGAGGATGATCACGACATACGGGGGCGGCTCCTCGAGCGTCTTCAGCAGTGCGACGATCGCCTCACGCCCGAGCGCGTCCGCCGGCTCGATGATGATCACCCGGTATCGCGCCTCGTACGGCGCGCGGCTGACGAGATGCAGCATCCGGCGCACCTGGCAGATGCGGATGCCCATGGAGTCGTCGGGGCTGTGCCTGTGGTCCTGCTCGTCGCACATGCCGCCGATGCCGATCATCTCGACATCCGGGTGCTGGCCACCGGCGATGCGTTCGCACGCGCGGCAGCGGCCGCACGGCGGCTCGGCGCCGGTGCAGTTGAGGAGCTGCGCGAATTGCAGCGCCGCGACCGTCTTACCCACGTGCTTCGGCCCGGCGAACAGGTAGGCGTGCGCGACGCGGTCCCGCTCGACGGCGCTCTTCAGCACCTCCACCGCGGCGTCCTGTCCCACCAGCGTCCAGCTCATCGCTTATCCTTTGCCCCGAGCCGCTTGAAGTACACGATCTCCGGGTCGCCTTCGTCGAGGTTCTCGATATGCCCGCTCCGCGCGAAACCTAGCTGCTCGCACAGGCGCTGCATCGGCGTGTTTGACTCATTCGTCGACGTGAAGAGCTTCTCGTCTGTGCAGATCGATTCGATATGCTCCATCAGCGCCGCACCGATGCCGCGCCGCCGGTGCGCCGTATCGACGTAGAGCATCGACACGAACGGCTGCTCGAAGAACGAGCGGTCGAACACCACGTACCCCTGTATCGTATCGCCGTCGGCGGCTACGTAGCAGTCGCCGCCGGCTATCGAACGCTCGATGAACGGGCGGCGTCCCGCGTCGTCGGGCACACGCGGGTCGATGGCACAGATCTTGCCGACGTCACGAAGTGCGGCGGGTCGAATCTGGACGGTCATTTGCCTTCTGCCAACCGATCCGCCAGCAGCGGCGGCAGTCCGGCGGCGTGTATCGCCGCCTGCGTGGCCGCGATGTCGTAGGCGACGCGGTGCCAGGTCAGCCGGGCCGCATCCTCGTCGTACAGTACGTAGCCGACCCGCGGATCGCCATCCCTCGGCTGTCCGACGCTGCCCGGATTGACGATCAGACGTGTCGCGCCCAGCTTGATCGACGTGCCATCCTCGGTGCGATGGAACGACGGCCCCCCCCGGCGCTCTTCCACCCAGAAGGGGATGTGCGAGTGTCCTATCAGGCTGTACGCCGTCGTCTGTAGCGCGAACTGCGCCTCGGCCTGCTCCGCGTCGAGCAAATACTCCCACACCGGCTCGCGCAAGCTGCCGTGCACGAATGTGAACGCCCCAGCGATCGTGGTGAGCGGCAGGCTCCCGAGGAACTCGCGCTCGTCGGTGGAGAGCTGCTCGCCCGTCCAGACCGCTGCCTCCGCTGCGACGGGGTTGAAATCGTCCACGCTCATCAGCCCCGCTGCCGCCAGATCGTGGTTGCCGGCGACGGAGATCAGCGGGCGTTCGCGCAGTGCCGCGATTGTGGCGCTCGGCTCCGCCGCGTAGCCGACGATATCGCCCATGCACCAGATGGCATCGAGCGCGCCCGCCGCCTCCGCGTGATGCAGCACGGCGCGCAGCCCGGCAAGGTTGCTGTGTACGTCCGAGAGGATGGCGATGCGCATGCGCCATGCTACCCGGCAACGGATACCCTGTCATGCATGAATGTCGGCGACCTCGGCGACCTCGGCGAGTTCGGGCTGATCGAGCGGCTGCGCCGCGCGCTGCCGGCAGCCGCCCCGGAGCGGCTTGTCTTGGGTATCGGCGACGACGCGGCCGTTTGGCGCGCCGGTGGCGACTATACCGTCGCCACCACCGACACTATGGTGGCGGGCGTCCACTTCGTCCCGGGTGCGGTCGCGTGGCGCGATGTCGGCTGGAAGGCGCTGGCGACGAACATCAGCGACATCGCCGCCATGGGCGCCACACCCGCGTTCGCGCTCGTGACTCTCTGCCTGCCGTCGGACACACCCGTGGACGATGTCGACGCGCTGTACGCCGGGCTGAGCCAATGCGCGGAGGCGTACGGCGTGACCATCGCAGGCGGCGACATCGTGTCGGCCACCGTCTTCGCGATCACGATCGCGCTCACGGGCGATGCCGCGTTGGACACGGACGGCAGGCCCCTGTTGCTGCGACGCGACGCGGCTCGCGTGGGCGATGTCGTCGCCGTCACGGGCCCGCTCGGCGGCTCGGCAGGCGGACTGCGAGCGCTGACTGACGGAGGCGTGCAGACCGAAGTGCGGCGAAGCCTGATCCAGCGGCATATGCGCCCACGGCCGCGCATCGATGCGGGGCGAGCCGCGATCGATGCGGGAATCCGCTGCGCGATCGACGTCAGCGATGGACTGGCGCAGGATCTCGGCCACGTCTGCGCTGCGAGCTCCGTCGGAGCGGAGGTGCGGCTCGATCGCGTGCCGCTCGATGCCAATCTGGTCGCCGCCTTCCCGGCCGATGCGGCGATGATGGCGCTGACCGGCGGCGAAGACTACGAGTTGCTGCTCATTGGTAGTGAGGACGCCATTTCGCGCACGTGTGAGTCGCTCGGCTCGCCGCTCACGATCGTCGGAAAGATCGTCTACGGAGAGCCGCGGGTCCGCGTGCTCGACGCGACCGGTGCGGACATCGCGCTCCCATCAGGCGGCTGGGACCATTTCGGGAAGGATCGCCCGAAGTGACGATCCGCGCCGCGACGCCCGCATCCACGCGCAAGCTCGGCGAGCGCATCGGCCGCCTGCTGCGTGCGGGCGATGTCGTACTGCTGTCGGGCGAGTTGGGCGCCGGCAAGACCGTGCTGGCGCAGGGCATCGGCCGCGGCCTCGGCGTCACCGACCCGATCAAGTCGTCGTCATTCGTGATCATGAACGAGTACGAAGGCGCGACGCTGCGCCTCTATCACGCTGACCTCTACCGCCTCGAAGATCCCGAACAAGTCGCCGAACTAGCGCTAGACGAGCTAGCCGAGAAAGGCGTGCTGGTTGTCGAATGGCCCGAGCGCGCACAGAGCGAGATGCCAACCGAGCACCTGTTCGTCCGCCTAGCGTACGACGGCGCGAAGGCGCGCACGATCGACGTCGAAGGTGTCGGCGATCGGTATGAAGAGATCGCGCGAGGCGTCTCCCTGTCATCCTGAACGAAGTGAAGGAGCTAGCTCGAAACGCCCGCGAATCGCCGAGATTAGTCCGCGACGTCGATCGCCGCCCGCGTCCTAGCCTAGCTCCAACAAGGAGCCTCTGTGACTCGGTGCCTCTGTGGTGACATATCCGCAATGGTGCTACTGAATATGTACCACCGACACACCCTGCGACCACAGCTCCTCGAGCTTGTAGTACGCCCGCTCGGTGCGCGAGAACAAGTGCACGATCGCGGCGCCGAAGTCGATCAGCACCCAGCCGGAGTCGGGCGCGCCTTCCTTGCGGGACGGCCGGATGCCATCGTCGCGCAGGTCGACATCGAGCGATTCGATGAGCGCGTTCATCTGCCGCGGATTGTCCACTGTGGCGATGACGAAGCAATCGGTGAAGGTCGATACCTTGCTGATGTCCATCAGGACGATGTCCTCCGCCTGGCGGTCGGAGAGCAAGTCAGCGATGCGTTGGGCCAGTTCCATGGACTCCAGTAGGCATACTCCAGGTTATGTGTCGCGTGAACTGATAAAGTATATCGGCTCCCGCGTCTCGCTTCCCGTTTCCAAGTCCCGCTACACTGACCCCATGAAGAAGCAGCGCGTGGTTGTGGCGATGAGCGGCGGCGTCGATTCCGCGGTGGCCGCCGGTCTGCTGGCGCGCCAAGGCTACGAGGTCATCGGCATCACGATGCGCCTCTGGACCGTCGAGGATCCGGACGCGCCCGTCGGCAACAAGCGCTGCTGCTCCGTCGAGGACACGGGCGAGGCGCAGCAGGCCGCCGACGCGATCGGCATTCCGCACTACGTGCTCAACATGGAGCGCGAGTTCCACGACCGCGTCATCGACTACTTCGTCGCCGAGTACGGTCGCGGGCGCACGCCGAATCCCTGCCTCGCCTGCAACGAGCACGTGAAGTTCCGCGCGCTGCTCGACCGCGCCGTCGCGCTCGAAGCCGACTTCCTCGCGACGGGCCACTACGCCCGCATCGAGCACGCGGGCGGCCGCTATCGGCTCCGCCGCGCCGTCGATGACGCGAAGGATCAGTCGTACGTGCTCTACACGATGGGCCAGGCAGAGCTGTCGAAGACGCTGTTCCCCGTCGGCGGTTACGCGAAGGCGCAGATCCGGGAGCTCGCGCACGAGATGGGCCTCCAGCTCGCCGACAAGCCCGATAGCGTCGACATCTGCTTTGTGCCGGACGGCGACTACAGGTCGTTCGTGCGCAAGCGGCTGGCGCAAACCGCCGGCGTCATGCGCGATGCCGATGGCGCGACCGTCGGCGAACACGACGGCGTCGCCGGCTTCACCATCGGCCAGCGCAAGGGTCTCGGCGTGGCGCTCGGCGAGAAGCGCTTCGTCACGGGCATCGATCCCGATCTCAACATCATCACCATCGGCCCCGAAGAGGGTTTGCTAGCCGATATGCTCGTTGCCGAGAACGTCAACTGGCTCAGCGGCGCGCCCGATGCCCCCATCCGCGCTGACGTGAAGATCCGCTATCGCAGCGCACCCGCACCGGCGACGGTCACACCGCTCGCGGGTCGCGCCGCACGCGTAGACTTCGACGCCCCGCAGCGAGCAATCACCCCCGGCCAGGCCGCCGTCTTCTACGAAGGCGACGAAGTGCTCGGCGGCGGCGCCATCCGCTAGCCCGCCCGCCAGCGCTGCCAGATTATCTCGTCATCGAAGCCCCTCTCCACAGCGTGGAGAGGGATGGCCGAAGGCCGGGGTGAGGTGCGCGCCCAGCGCTAGCCGCGCCCCTTGACCCAGTCGCTTCAGAATGAGAAGCTACGTTCCCAACCACGATGCATCAGGAGGAAACAACGTGAAGGCAGTTGACTACGTAAAGTTGCAGACGGAGCAGGCGTTCGGGCTGGTGAAGATGGCCGCCGACGGCATGGACGACGCCCAGTACAATCTCGACGGTCCCGGGACGTGCAACTCGGCCGCGAAATCACACGTGCATGCGCTCACGAGCTATGACTTCTTCGTCCTGAACAAGGCGAAGGGCGCGGACATGCTGTGGCCGGCATTCGCCACGAAGCACGGTCTCCCGCCGAACCCGATGGAGATCTTTGGCCACAGCGCCACTATCTCCGGAGCGGCGATAAAGGAGTATGCCGAGGAGATCCAGAAGGCCACGCTCGACTACATCGCGACGCTGAACGATGCCGATCTGGACCGTCAGGTCGACACGCAGTTCTTCGGCGTGCAGCCGCTCGCGTTCTTGTTGCAGTTGGCCTCGATGCACGCGACCGGCCACGCGGGCGACGTGGCTGCGGTGAAAGGCATGCAAGGGCTCAAGGGTCTGCCCTTCTAGCCAACTGGTTTCGACGGTTCGATATCGTGGCGCGGGCTTTCAGCCCGCGTCGCGCGTTTTCTGGCCATCGCGTCTGTCCGGCCACCCTGTTCAAACCTGGAACGGTGGCGGCGCGTCCGATCTTGCGTATTGCAAATTGCGCAGGGCGTGCGATACTAGTCGGGCAACTCCATGTGAGCCGCCTCGTCGCGGCCACCCGCCTGACACAACAGCTACGAGCCAACCATGCACGCACTCATTCTCGCCGCCGGCGATGGCGGTCGACTCTACCCGCTCACGGACGGCGTGCCGAAGCCGCTGTTGAAAGTCGGTGGCCGCCCGATCATCAGTCACGTGCTCGACGGCCTGTTCGCGAACGGTATCGATCATGCGACGATCGTCACCGGCTATCACGGCGACAAGCTCCGAACCGCTCTCGGGCACATCAGCCCGTGCGGCATGACGCTGACCTTCGTCGAGAATCCTGCCTACGACCTCGGGAACGCCCGCTCCATCTGGGCCGCGCGCGATGCGATGCCGCGCGCCGGCGGATTCGTGCTCGCCATGGGCGATCATCACGTCGAACCCGCGCTGACTGCCGCGCTGATCACCGGCGCAGCCGACCGCTGCCGGCTCGCAGTTGATCGCGCGGCGCCCGGCGATCCACGCGCCGACGAAGCGACGCGCGCTCGCGTCCGCGCCGGCCACGTGATGGATCTCGGCAAGGCGCTCGTCGATTGGAACGCACTTGATACTGGCGCGTTCTGGTGTACGCCCGCGATCTTCGACGCTATCACGCCGGACCTCCGCGACGGCGAGGCCGGTGCGGTCTTTGCATCGCTCGCGCGTGCGGGCGAACTCGAAGCGGTCGATGTCACCGGTCTCCACTGGATCGACATCGACACGCCCGAGGACCTGCGCGCGGCCGAAGCGCTGGCGGAGGCGCGTGGCCTCGTCGCTTGATGGCCCCGTATCGCGATATCTGAACCGGCGCTTCTCGGTGCCGATCGCCGCGATGCTCGCCCACACGCCCGTCACGCCGAACCAGGTGTCCGTGGCGGCGTTCGTGGCTGCGTTGTGCGCGCTCGCGCTGCTTGCCACTGGGCGCAACATCGAGGCCGGCCTGCTCATCCAGGCGTCGTCGGTCGTCGATGGCGTCGATGGGGACCTGGCGCGGGCGAAGAACGCGGCGAGCACGTTCGGCGGTCTGTTCGATGCCGTCCTCGACCGCTACGCCGACGCCGCCATCGCCGGCGGCATGGCGTGCTACGCGTTTGCGCACGAAGATCTGCCGACGCCGCTCGTCGTCGGATTCGCGGCGATTGTAAGCTTCATCCTCGTGTCGTACTCGCGTGCCCGGCTCGAAACGGAAGGCGGCCGCGACGTGGCGTCCGAGCTGCTCGGCTTCGCCTCCCGTGACGTACGCCTGCTGGCGCTCGCCATCGGCGCGGCGGTCGGGCAGTGCTGGTGGACGCTCGTCGTGGTGAGCGCGCTGAGCTATGGCACCGTTATGTGGAGGCTCATCGTGGCGCGAAACCGGCTCTGAGCCGACGGGAAGGTACCCCGGGCGACGTCAACCGGCGGCGTATTGCGCGTCAAGCGCAGATGTTATGATGCCCGTACAACATCACACCCGAGGGACCGCCTGTGTACGCCCTTTCTGAGCTAACGCCTCTCTTTGTCGCCACCTTCCGCGACTGGGTGATCATCTTCATGGGGATCGCCGTGGCCGCGTTCTTTGTTGTGGCGTTGATCGTCATGCTGGTGCTCGGCCTGCTGGCGCGGGTGCTTATGAAGAAGACCATTGGCGTGCTTGACGAGAACGTCAAGCCCCTACTGGGTAACGCGAACGAGACCGTCACCCAGACCCGGGGCACCGTGTCGTACATGTCGCAGGCTGCGGTTACGCCGATCGTGCGCGCTTATGGCGTGGTCGCCGGCGTGCGGCGTGCGGCGAGCGTGTTGGCCGGAATGACCGGCGCCAGCACGGATAACACCAAGCCGAAACCGTAGCGCCGCCTCTCTATCGCGCAGGAGGTTCGTCATGGCACAAGATGAAGCCATCACCAGCGATCCCGCCGTCGCCGTAGCCGAGCGGCCCGAAGCGAATACCGCGCCGGTAGCGATCGATCCGCCTGCGAAGCCCGAGAAGAAGGGCAAAGCAGCGAAAGAAGACGACGTCGAGTACGAAGTCGAGTTCGAGACGCCCTTTGGCAAGATCGAGTTCGAGTTGGAGCCCCTCGAAACGAAGGAGCGCAGGGACCAGGCGCGCCGCGAGAAAGCCGAGCGCGATGCCGCAAAGATCGCGGCGAAAGCCGCGAGGAAGGCGGAGCAGCGGCTCCGCAGCGGCAAGCCGGAGCAGATCGCTGTATCGACCGGTGGCGGCAGCAAACTCGTGCCGATGCTGCTGATCTTCCTGCTCGTCGCAGGCGCGGTCGCGCTGGCGATCTGGCTCTTCGCTCGCCCGGGTACCGAAGATGAGGACGCCATCCCGCCCGAGTTCCGCAACACGGACGACGACGCAGCCACTGAGCCCGAACCGCTGGGATTCGCCGCGAAGGCGCAGCACCGCATCAGCAACGCCATCCACGCCGGCCGCCAGGCGTCTCGCGAAGCTCAGTCCGAGCAGGAGCGACGTTTCGAGGATCTCACCGGCAAGAAGTAGCGGGCCGCTCCGCGGCTCCTCGCCCGCCGAATGCTGCCTGATATAATCGGCGTGGAGAGGTGTCCGAGTGGTTGATGGTGCCGTTCTCGAAAAACGGTAGGTGATGAGCCTCGCGGGTTCGAATCCCGCCCTCTCCGCCAGTTAAGAAACGACAGGGCTGGAGCCTTCCTGGCGGGGGATCCAGCCTTCTCCGTGTGGAATGCGACTCTAGATGCCGACACCGAGCGCACAGTACAGCACGAGCGACGAGTACATTCGCACGTTTCCGAAGGACGTCCAGGACACGTTGGAAGCGATACGCGGGACAGTCCGTGACGCGGTACCGGGCGCGGAAGAAACGATCAGCTACCGCATGCCTGCTTTCAAGCTGAACGGTCACATCCTGCTCTATTTCGCTGCGTTCAAGAACCACATCGGGCTCTATCCGCCACCGCCCGCCGCCCTCAAGAAACGGGTGGCCCTGTATGAGGGTCCAAAGGGCAACCTCAAGTTCCCGATGGACAAGCCGATTCCACTCGCCCTGGTGAAGAGCATTGCCAAACACAGAGCGAAGGAAATCCCGGCGAAGCGAACGACGAAGAAATAGGGCGTCGCAGGCGCTCAGGGATGCGCGCCGAGCCGGGCAGGTAGTTGAGTCCCAACCCGGAAAACCCTATCGTTCCCGAAGCCGCGCGCGGAGAGGTGCCGGAGTGGCCGATCGGGCACGATTGGAAATCGTGTGTGCGCGCAAGCGTACCGTGGGTTCGAATCCCACCCTCTCCGCCACCTCCTGACGAGCGTCATCCTGATGAACGTCATCCCTCCGTGCGCCCCTGCCGCATCCACGATGCACCCTCAACACCCGCAACTTCCCACTTCCAACAACCGGCGGCCGCTTCCGCCTCCCATCAGCATGATCGACAATGCCTGCCTCAGGAGGGTTGCACATGGAACTCAAGAACACGGTCGCCATCGTCACGGGCGGCGCGCGGGGCATCGGACGCGGCATCGCCTACGAACTGGCGAAGGAGGGCGTGCGCGTCGCGCTGGCGGACCTGCCGTCCGTGAGCGCGGACCGCGACGAGACCATCGCCGGCGTGAAACGCCTCGGCAGCGACGCTATGGCCATCGATGTCGATGTCCGCGACTACGCGCAGTGCCAGGCGATGGTCCAGGCCGCCATCGACAAGTGGGGCCACGTCGATATCCTCGTCAACAACGCCGGCGTTATCAAGGTCGGCCCGGTCTTCATGTTCGCCGAGGAGGACTGGGACCTCATCCACGACGTCAACGTGAAGGGCACGTTCCTCTGCTCGAAGGCCGTGGCGGGACACATGATGCAGCGACGCACCGGCCGCATCATCAACCTCTCGTCGCAGGCGGGGAAGAGCGGCAAGGCCGGCGCATCGAGCTACTGCGCGTCGAAATGGGCCGTGATCGGCTTCACGCAGGCGCTCGCCGAAGAGATGGGACAGTTCGATGTCACAGTGAATGCCATCTGTCCGGGCGAGGTCGACACGTTCATGTGGCGTGAGGTGCTGCTGCCAGCGATCGCGCTCGGCACCGGCGTCACCAAGGAAGAGGCGTGGGAGCAGGCCGCCGTGAAGAACGTCCCAATGCGGCGGCCGCAGACCGTCGAGGACATGGGCCAGGCCGTCGTGTTCCTCTGCAAAGCCGACAACATCACGGGCGAGTCCATCAACGTCAGCGGCGGCTCGGAGATGCACTAGCGTCTGCGACCAAAGGGAGCACTCATGCGCATCGGGTTCATCGGCGGGACGGGCGAAGAGGGCATGGGGCTCGCGTACCGTTTTGCCAAGGCAGGGCACGACTGCATCATCGGCTCCCGAGCGATCGAGAAGGCGCAGGGCGCCGTTGCGGAGCTGCACGAGAAGGACGCGGCGCTCCCACTGACCGCAGCCACCAACGAGGACGCCGCATCCTCAGCCGACATCGTCATCGTCACAACGCCCCATACCGCGCAGGCCGCGACGCTGCCGCCGCTGGCTACCGCGCTAGCCGGCAAGATCGTCGTCAGCACCGTGGTGCCGATGTCGTTCGAGGGCGGCAAGGCGGCGCTAATGCCGGTGCCCGAAGGCTCAGCCGCGCAGCAGGAGCAGGCGCTGTTGCCCGGCGTAACGGTCGTTGCGGCGTTCCAGAACCTCAGTGCCAAGAAGCTGCTCAAAGGCGGCATACTCGAAGCCGACGTCGTCGTCTGCGCGGACGATGCCGCGGCGAAGCAGCAGATCATGGAACTCGCAACCGCCATCGAGGGCGTGCGCGGCGTCGACGGCGGCGCGCTCGCAAACGCGCAGATGGTCGAGGGCATCACCGTGCTGCTCGTGAGCATCAACCGCAACTACAAGACGCAAGCCGGCATCCGCATCGCAGGCATCGCATGAGCGAAGTGCGCATCATCGGACTGGAGGGCATCCCCGAAGTCCACGCGGGCGACGACCTGCCAGCGATGATCGTCGCGGCGGCACGGTCCAGCGGCGCCAACATCGAGGACGGCGACGTGCTCGTCGTCACGCAGAAAGTCGTCTCGAAGGCCGAAGGCCGCATCGTCGATCTCGATACGGTCACGCCGTCGCCGTTCGCGCAGCGGTACGCCGAGATGTTCGAGAAGGACGCACGCCAGATCGAAGTGGTGCTGGGCGAAACGAAGCGCATCGTCCGCATGCAGCACGGCGTGATGATCTGCGAGACACAGCACGGATTCATCTGCGCCAACGCCGGAGTCGACGCCTCGAACGTCGAAAAGACCGGCACGCTGTGCCTGCTGCCGCTCGATTCCGATGCGTCCGCACGGCAGATCCGAGCCGCGGTGCGCTCGGCGCTAGGCGTGGATGTCGCAGTCGTAATCTCCGACACCTTCGGCCGCCCGTGGCGTGAAGGGCACGTCAACTTCGCCATCGGCGTCGCAGGCATCAAGCCGGTGATCGACTACGCAGGCCAGCACGACCCTGCCGGCTATGAGTTGCGCGTCACGCAGATGGCCGTCGTCGACGAGCTGGCCGCAGCGGCGGAGCTCGTGCACGGCAAGCTCGCCCGCGTGCCCGTAGCCATCGTCCGTGGCGTCGAGTACCAGCGTTCAGACGATGCCTCAACGACGGAGCTCATCCGCCCCGCCGAGAAGGACATGTTCCGTTAGTTCTTCGCTCGCCGCGGCGACAGCAGTCCGAACTCGCCGTCCTTGCGCTTGTAGACCACGGCGTAATCCTGGGTCGCTGAGTCCAGGAACAAGAACAGGTCGTGGCCGAGGAGATCCATCTGGATCAGCGCGTCTTCGTGCGTCATCGGTGGCGTGTCGAAGTGCTTCACGCGCACGATGTTTCCCAGCACGTACTCGTCCTCTTCGTCCGGGATTTCGGGCTCTCGCGCTACCCGTGGCGCCGCGTTCAGCGCATCGGCCAACCGTTCCTTTGCGCCGGGCGGGTGATGGCGCTCGTCCAGGCGCTTCTTGTGCCGGCGTGCCTGTCGAGATAGCACCTCTGCGGCGAGATCGAGCGCGATCGTCGGGTCCGCGCCGCGTTCCTCGGCGCGCAGGATGGATGAGCCCGCGTGCACGGTGACTTGCACCGCGTAGCGATCTGCGGCGGAGCGGGTGTCCTCGTGCTCGACTTCGACGATGACGTCGCCGACGCGCGGTAGCAGGCGCTCAAGCCGCTCCAGCTTCTTCTCGGCGTGTTCGCTGAATCCCTCGAAGACGTTGGTGTGGTGGGTGCGGATTGTGAGGTTCATGGCGGAGTGTAGGCCGCGGCGTCGCGGGCTGGCAATCGGTCAAGGCCCTATGGCGCCTGGGCGGTGTTGACCTCAACTGCCGAGCGGGCGTACGATTATTTTAGTGAGTGCTTAGCTGTGAATGTACGATATGCTGGTGGCAGCATATCCAATCCGCACGGAATTTAGGTTCGGCCGAGCGCCGATCACATATCGAGGAGACGAGTCACATGGTAGTCGAGACGAAGGACGCGGCGGCGACGGACGCGCGGACGTATGAGCAGTTCATCAACGGGCAGTCGGTCAGTGGCACAACCGGCGAGACCTACGCGCGCCGCAATCCGGCCACAGGCGCGCTGGTCGAAACGATCCCGTGGGGCGGCATCGAGGACGCGCGCAAGGCGATCGACGCCGCGCGATCCGCGTTTGACGCCGGCACATGGTCGAAGGCGCCCGCGGCGCAGCGCGCAACCGTGCTGCGCAACATAGCGGCGAAGATGCGCGCCGAACTGATGTCGCTGGCGACGCTGCTTTCCAAGGAGGTCGGCAAGCCGACCGGCATGGCCATCGCCGAGATCGCGATGGCGGCGGATGTCTACGACTACTATGCCGGCCTCGCGCTCGACATGCGTGGCGACTCCATCACGAACTTCGTGCCGGATGCCGTCGGACTGACGGTGCACGAGCCCGTCGGAGTCGTCGGCGTCATCACGCCGTGGAACTTCCCGGTCCTGCTGATCACCTGGAAGCTCGCACCTGCGCTCGCCGCCGGCTGCACGATCGTTGCCAAGCCGTCGGAGTTCACTGCCGGTACGACGTTCGAGCTGGCGCGCATCATCACCGAAGCCGGTGCGCCGGCCGGCGTGATGAATGTCGTCACGGGCCCCGGTAACATCGTCGGCGCCGAGCTGGCTGAGAGCCACAAAGTTGACAAGGTCGCGTTCACCGGCTCGACGGCCGTCGGCAAGACGATCATGCAGGCTGCGTCGGGCAACCTCAAGAAGATCTCGCTGGAGCTGGGCGGCAAGTCACCGAACGTCGTGTTCGCCGATGCCGACATCGACCAGGCGGTCGGCGGCTCGTTCTTCGGCATCTACCTCAATACCGGGCAGGTCTGCCAGGCGGGTTCTCGGCTCTTTCTGCAGGAGTCGATCAAGGACGAGTTCATGGCGAAGCTGCAGGCGTTCACCAAGACGGTGAAGGTCGGGGACCCCGCCGACCCGACCGTGACGATGGGTCCCGTGATCAACGAGTCGCAGCTCGAGAAGGTCGTGCGTTACGTACACGTTGGCCAGGAAGAGGGCGCGCAGATGCTGTGCGGCGGCGGCCGTCTGACGGGTGAGGGCTACGACCAGGGCCTGTTCGTGCAGCCGACGATCTTCGACAACGTCAACAACAACATGAAGATCGCGCGCGAAGAGATCTTCGGCCCCGTCCTCTCCGTCATGACGTTCACCGACGCCGACGATGCGCTGCGATTGGCGAACGACACCATCTACGGCCTCGCCTCCGCCGTCTGGACGAAGAACATCGACACGGCGTTCAAGATGGCGAAGGGCATCCAGGCCGGAACCGTCTGGGTGAACTCGTACCACAGCGCCGGCCTGCCCTACATGCCGTACGGCGGCTACAAGCAGTCCGGCATCGGCCGCGAGCTGGGCCACGAGGGCCTCGAAGCGTACATGGAGACCAAGGCGATCCAGATCAAGCTGAGCTAACCGTCGGTGAGCGGCGATCGATGTAGGGGCGGACCTGTGTGTCCGCCCTTTCCGTTGGCGGAAGCGAACGGCTCGTTCCTGCTCGCGCGCCCGCGGGTGCTACGATGGACGCATGACCGACGTGAAATACAACGAACTGACAGCCGAAGAGCGCTACGTCATCGAGTCGAAGGGGACGGAACGGCCGTTCACCGGCGAGTACGACGACTTCTACTCGGCCGGCACGTACGTCTGCCGCCGCTGCAACGCCGAGTTGTATCGTTCCGACGACAAGTTCGATGCACACTGCGGCTGGCCGGCGTTCGACGACGAGATCGCGGGCGCTGTGAAGCGGCTGCCTGATCCCGATGGCCGGCGCGTCGAGATCGAGTGCGCCAACTGCGGCGGGCATCTCGGGCACGTGTTCACTGGCGAACGGCTGACGGCGAAAAGCACGCGCCACTGCGTGAACTCCCTCTCGATGAAGTTCGTACCGGCGACGTGACGCCATGAGCGATCTCGAACACACGCCGTCCGGCCATCGCTGGTTCGCTGCCACGTACGACCTCATCACGAAGCCCGGTGAGAAGCGCCTCGGCAAGCTACGTCGCGATCTGCTCGCTGACCTGCACGGCGACGTGCTGGAGATCGGCGCGGGCACTGGCGCGAACTTCGAGCACTATCCGCAAGGCGTGCGCGTCGTCGCACTGGAGCCGGATCCGCACATGCTGAAGCGCGCTCAGAAGCGGCTGTTGGAGCTGGGCCGCGCCGATATCGATGTGCAACTTGCGCCGGCGGAGCAGCTACCAGTCGACGACCGATCGTTCGATGCGGTGGTCACGACGCTCGTGCTCTGTACCGTGCACGATCAGGTGCGCGCTCTTGGCGAGGTGCGCCGCGTGCTGCGTCCCGGCGGCGAGCTGCGATTCATCGAACACGTCCGTGGCGATGCCATGCTTGGCCGCGTGCAAGATGTCATCCAACCGGCCTGGGGGTGGTGCGCCGCGGGCTGCCACCTGAACCGCCGCACCGAGTCAGTGCTGCGCGATGCTGGCTTCCAGATCACAGCGATTGAGCACCGGAAGATGGCGCCATGGATGCCGGCCATCGTCGGCACGGCGAAATCACCGTGACGGCGCCGCAAATTGTGATCGCCGCGACTCCGCAGCAGCGGAACGACGCGTTCGCCGTTCGTATCGCTGTCTTCGTCGAAGAACAGGGCATCGCCCGCAGCGACGAACTCGACGACTTCGACGCGTCAGCAACGCACTGCGTAGCCTATGTCGGGGCCACTCCGGCCGCAGCGGGCCGCCTGCTGCTGTTCGAGGACTACGCCAAGATCGGTCGCATGGCCGTGCTCGCATCGCACCGCGGAACCGGCCTCGGCGCGCTTGTGCTCGATGCGCTCGAGCGCGAGGCCGCAGCGCACGGTATCCGCCACATCAAGCTCAGCGCGCAGCTCCACGCCCGCGGCTTCTACGAACGCTGCGGCTACACCGCCCACGGTGACATGTACGACGATGTCGGCATCCCGCACGTCGACATGAAGAAGACCACCTAACTCAGACTGTGGCCGATCCTCAAACGCCGCCGAATGAGAGCGCCGATCCAAATCGCAAGCAGCACCTTGGGTTTAATACGCATCTTCGTTTCCGCCACTGCTTCCCCTCACGCACCAGAATCCTGAGATCGGTGAGGTCTTCACGGTGTTGTCCATGTAGCCGCTCGCTTTGAACCGCACGAACCTGTCGGCGGCGTAAGAGGTGCTGCTCGTGGCATAGTACAACGTCGCGTCGACCGTGAATGGGTGTCCGGCCGGCAGGCCGGTAGGCCCGGCCAGGCTCATCGCCTCAGAAACGGCTGGTAGGCGCCATCCGCCGCGCCCACCCGTACCCGCCTCGTGGCACTCGAGTTGCACAAGCGCAAATGTTGAGGTTTGGTTCGTCGAGGGGAAGCGTTCCCACACCAAGCCGGTCTCGCGATCCAGCACTGCGCTGCCGTCCAGCACGCACGAGAAGCGCTCAGAGAAACATCCGCCCCCTGCGTCAAGTAGTCGCGCCCATTCCGGAGGATCCTGATTGGAGGCCATCCCTGTGCCTCCGCGAACGCACCAGTAGCGCGTCTCGAAGGAGGGGACGTCGTCCTTCGGCACGGAAACTTGGATGGAGGTCCCTAGCCTGCGCGCGCGCACCCGCCCTTCACTGCGCTCGTCGATCGTCGACGAGAGGAAGGCCTGCGTTGTATCTCCTGCCGTGAACGGATGACCGGCTGGCAACCCGTCTGCACTCGTGTCGTCTTGTAACGACGAGATCTCTTCGTACGAGGGCAGGCGCCAACCGTGGCGCGCCCCGGTGGCGTCGTCGCGGCACGCTTGGATCGCGAGGTACCAGTAGCCCGGTGAGGGTTCTGGCACACGTTGCCAGACCAGGCCCGTTTCGTGATCGAGCACTGCTTCGCCCGCCGGGTTCCCCGCCGTAGGCAGGACGCACGTAAACCGCTTCGATGCGCAGCCACCGCTCGAAGTGAGGTTCTTCCCCCACGACGGCGTTAGCTCGTCGATGGTCCGCATCGTCGAGGCGACGGGGCCGGGCGGGTCGAGCGGCCCGGCAACCGTCGCGCGTGCAAGCGCCAGCACGAGAATGATGCCAAGCGCGCCAGCGAGCGCCCAGCCGAGCCGGGACTTCATCCGTTCCATTGGGGGCCTCCGAAAGAGATCAACGTGCGGGGTCGACCCAGCGTACATGACTGCAGGTCGAGCCAGACCAGTGGTTCTTGACGCGTACCGGCGTTCACGTTGGAAAGACCGAGCACCAATTCGCCGATGCAATAGCTGAACAGCGGACAGCTGCCTCCAATCTGCGTTATCTGCGAAATCTGCGGTTCCGACTCGTCTCCCAATCCGTGAAATCCGCGAAAATCCGTGTTCCCGTCATCTCCTCCCCCCAATCTGTGTAATCTGTGTAATCTGTGGTTCCCCTCGGCGGGGAGAGGTGACATGACCGCGCAAACACATCCCGGACCGCTCGCCGGCGTCAAAGTCCTCGAGTTTTCGGAGATCATCGCCGCACCGTTCGGTGGCATGCTGCTGTCCGATATGGGCGCTGACGTGATCAAGGTCGAATCGCCCATCGGCGATCCCTGGCGCGCCTTTCAGCCGCTGGGTATGCGCGAAGGCCGCGGCTACATCTCGCTCAACCGCGGCAAGCGCGGCATCATGATCGACCTCAACACTCCCGAAGGCCTGGAGATCATCCATCAGCTCGCCGCACAGACCGACGTCGTGATCATCAACTACCGCCCCGACGTCGCTGCCAAGCTCGGCATCGACTACGCGACGCTATCAGCGAAGAACCCGCGGCTGATCTACTGCGACAACACTGCGTTTGGCCGCCGCGGCCCGCACGCGCACCGCCCCGGCTACGACATCATTGCCCAGGCGCTCAGCGGCCTGATGACGGTCGAGGGCCGCCGCGAGGAGAGCGGCGTGCCGATGATGAACGGCCTGCCTTCAGCCGATATCTCGACCGGCATCGCCATCGCCTGGGGCATCAGCGCCGCGCTCTACGCGCGAGAGCGCACCGGCAAGGGGCAGTGCATCAACACGACGCTGATGGGCAGCGCGCTCTCGATTCAGGGGACACGGCTGATGTCGATCGAGGCCGTGGATACGGACGGGCGCGAGGCGGCGCTCTCACAGATCAACGAGATGCGCGCGAACGGTGGCACGTACAAAGAGCAGCTTGACGTGATCGCCGGCGTGCGCCCGACGATCGGCAACATCTACTATCGCTGCTTCAAGACCGCCGACGGGTTCATCGCGATCGGCTGCCTCAGCACCCCGCTTCGCCGCAAGCTCCTGAACGCGACGGGCCTCGAAGATTGGCGTCTCGGCAAGCGACCGGATGAGATCGACCCGACCGATCCGGCAACGCTCGCATTCTGTGCCGACCTTGTCGTGCGCGGCGAAGCCCTCTTCGCATCGAAGACCAGCAACGAGTGGATGAAGATTCTCGATGAGCACGGCGTGCCCGCCGGCCCCGTGCGCTACACGGAGGAGTTGCTGGAAGACGAGCAGGTGCTGGAGAACAACTTCCTCACCAGCGTCGATCACCCCATGCTCGGCCCCGTCCGCATGGCCGCCCCCATGATCCAGATGAGCGATACGCCACTCGAAGCGCAGGGCTCATCCCCCACCCTCGGCCAGCACACCGAAGACGTGCTCCGCGAACTCGGCTACGACGAAGCGCGCATCGCCTCGCTGCGCGGGGCCGGCGTCTTGGGGCACGAGCCGGGGTAAGCCGTCCGACTCCTACCCCACGTCCACCAGCCGCTCGCGCAGTGCATCCACCAGCCCTTCGATGGGTACGCGTACCTGCGTCATGCTGTCGCGCTCGCGGATCGTGACCGCCTGATCTTCTTCGACCGTCTGGAAGTCGACGGTCACGCATAGCGGCGTGCCGATCTCGTCCTGGCGGCGGTAGCGGCGACCGATGCTCTGCGCATCGTCGTACTGCGTCATCCAGTGCTTGCGGATGCGAGCGGCCACGTCCCGAGCCGTCGGCGTCAGCTTCTCGTTACGGCTCAGCGGCAGCACTGCCACCTTGATTGGCGCGAGCGCGGGGTGCAGGTGCAGGACCGTGCGCTTCTCGCCCTTCTCGTCCACTTCCTCGTCGTACGCGTCGGTGAGGAACGCGAGCATCGCGCGGCCGACGCCAAGCGCGGGCTCGACGACGTGCGGGACGATGTGCTCTTTCGTCTCCTCGTCGAAGTACGAGAGCGCCTTGCCGCTCGCCTTCGCGTGCGCCGACAGGTCGAAGTCGCCGCGGTGCGCCACGCCCTCCAACTCCGCCCAGCCGATCGGGAAGCGGTACTCAAAGTCGGACGTCGCCTGCGAGTAGTGCGACAGCTCTTCCTTCTCGTGCGCACGGACGCGCAAGTTCTCCATCTTCATGCCGAAGCGCTCGTACCAGGCGCGGCGGTTCTCGATCCATTCGGTGTGCAGTTGCACCGAGTCGGCCGGATAGCAGAAGTACTCCATCTCCATCTGCTCCAGTTCGCGGACACGGAAGATGAAGTTCCGGGGCGTGATCTCGTTGCGGAACGACTTGCCGATCTGCGCGATGCCAAACGGCAGCTTGCGGCGCATGGTCGTCTGCACGTTCTCGAAGTTGACGAAGATACCCTGTGCGGTCTCCGGGCGGAGGTAGACCGTCGCGGCGTCGTTCTGCACCGGCCCGAGGAACGTGCGCAGCATCAGGTTGAACATGCGCGGCTCGGTGAACTGCCCCTTCTGGCCGCACGTCGGACACGCATCCGATGTCAACTCGTCCGCGCGAAATCGCCCCTGGCAGTTTCGGCAGTCGACCATCGGGTCCGTGAACGTCTCGACGTGGCCGCTGGCGCGCCAGACTTCGGGGTGCATCAGGATCGAGGCATCGAGCCCGACGATGTCGTCGCGCTCCTGCACCATGGCGCGCCACCACGCGCGCTTGATGTTGCTGGTCATCTCGACGCCGAGCGGGCCGTAGTCCCAGGCGCCTTGTAGCCCGCCGTAGATCTCGCTGCTCTGGAAGACGAAGCCGCGCCGCTTGCACAGCCCGACCAGCGTCTCCATGTCCACGCGCGATTTCTGTTCCGTTTCGTCGCTCACTCTCGCACCTCCAGCCACGGCTGGCTGCCGTGGTCGATGACTGTCGCCTACCAGACTCGTTATGGGGCATAGCGTACCCGCCGCCGCGCAGTCAGGCGAGCGCCGCGAAGCGGATTGACACCCCGGACGGCGCGGCACTACGCTTCACGCAAGCACGGCGTCGCGAACGGAGGTCACTTGCAGAACGACCAGGGCGAGCACCTGAAGCTAGTCATCATCATCGCGTCCGACGCCGACGCGGAGAAGCTCACCCGCAAGCTCGTCGAGCAGGGCTATCCGGCCACCAAGGTCAGCAGCACCGGCGGATTCCTCCGCAAAGGCAACGCCACCATCCTCTCCGGCGTCGAGGCGAACGAAGTCGACAGCATCGTCGCCATGGTGCGCAGCGAATGCTACGCCCGCACTGAATACGTCCCCGTACAGACGCTCCCGTTCTTCGGCGAGGGCTCGGTCCTGCAGGAGCCGATCGAAGTGCGCACCGGCGGTGCGATCCTCTTCGTGATGGACGTCGAGCGCTTCGAGAAGACGTAGTCGCTGGTCGCTGCGCAGTACACTTCCCGCATGCACGCAAACGCATCGCTATCCGCCATGGTCGCCTGGCTCGACGAGCAGCTCGATATCCCGAAGTACGCCGCGGCGGAACCGGACTCGAACGGACTTCTGTTCTCGTCGCCCGGGGGCGATGGCGTCTCGAAGTTCGCCGTAGCGGTAAACACGTCGCTCACGACGCTCGTTGGCGCGGCGAAGTGCGGTGCGAACCTGCTGGTCGTGCACCACACGTCGTGGCCGGGCATCGATTTGCATCTGTACGACGAGAAGTTCGCGGCGCTCGCAGCAGCGGGCTTGTCGCTGTACGGCGCGCACGCGTCGCTCGATTGCGCGCCCCGCGTCGGTAACGGCTGGGTACTCGCCGAGATGCTCGGCGTAGAGGTTGACGGCACGTTCGGCGAGTTCGCCGGTGGCCATGCGGGCGTTGTCGGTGCCTGCGCGGGGACGTTCCCAGAGCTGATCCAGCGCGCGTCGCGTGAGTTGCGAGTCGATGTCGAAGCGCATCAACACTCCAGGACCTTCGGCCGCGTCGCAATCATGACCGGCGCTGGCGGGAACACCAGCGACCTCGACGCAGCACTTCAGGCGGGCGCCAACACCTACATCACCGGCGAGGGCAGCATGTATACGCGGATGTTCGCCAGGGAGACGGGGATGAATCTCATCTTCGGCACGCACCAGGCGACCGAGGCGCCGGGCATCCGCGCGCTTGGGCAGCGGTTGGGGGATCACGCGGGCATCCCGTGGGAGTTCATCGACGAGTCTCCGGACGTCTTCTGATGCCGCGCACCGGTCAGCAGATCCCGCCCGAGATGCTCGCGCGCATCCGGCGGATCGAGATCCGCGCGCGCCGGCTCGTCGCCAGCCGCATGCTGGGCGAGTATCACAGCGTGTTCCGGGGCCGCGGCATCGAGTTCTCTGAGGTGCGGCAGTACGAGCCCGGCGACGACGTGCGCGCGATCGACTGGAACGTGACGGCACGGATGGGCGCGCCCTACATCAAGAAGTACGTCGAGGAGCGCGAGCTGACGGTGCTGCTTGTAGTCGACGTCAGCGCATCGTCGGCGTTCACCACCACCGGCGTCTCGAAGCGGGAGCTGGCGGCGGAAGTAGCCGCGACGCTGGCCTTCTCGGCCGCGGCGAACAACGACCGCGTGGGGTTGGTCGCCTTCACAGACCGCGTCGAGGAGTACGTGCCGCCGGCCAGGGATCGCCGGCACGTGCTGCGCATCATCCGCGAGCTTCTCTATCTCGAACCGGCCGGCCGTGGCACGAACATCGCCGCCGCGCTCTCGTACCTGGCACGCGTGACGAAGCGGCGCGCGATCGTCTTCCTGCTGTCGGACTTCTTCGATGAGGGCTACGAGAACCAGCTCCGCGCCGCCGCACTGCGTCACGAACTCGTGGCGTTGACGCTAAGCGATCCACGCGAGTCCGAACTGCCGGACGTCGGCCTGCTGGACGTCGAGGACGCCGAGACGGGCGTCCGCATCACGCTCGACACATCTGACCGCGCGACGCGCGAGGCATACGCCCGCCGTGCGACGGAAGCCCGTGCCCGCCGTCGCCGCTCGTTCGCCACGGCGGGCGTCGAGGAGATCGAGCTGCGGACGGACGAATCGTACGTGGCTCCACTGCTCCGCGCCTTCCGCAGCCGGGACCGGCGCCGAGCGTGAATCTCGTCTCGTAGCGTGGCCGGTACGAACCGCACTTCGGTACTCTGCACGGCATGAAGATCGTCGTGTCCGCCAACGTCGCTCGTGACTACGGCCGCCAGATGCGAAGCATTGTGCCGCGCGCGAAGATCATCACACCGTCGATCGGCACGAACGGTGAGTTGGTGTGGTCCGGCGACGTGGCGGGCGCCGATGTGGCGCTGCTCTCCGAGGACCTGTGGCAGGACCTGGGACTGCGACAGAAGGCGCTCCCGGCATTCTTTCGCATCGACGGGCTGCGCTGGTTGCACACATTCAGCGCGGGCGTTGATTCACCAGCGTTCCAGGTGATCATCGACCGCGGCGGCATGCTGACGAACTCGTCCGGCGCCTCGGCGCCATCGATCGCGCAGTACGTCATCGCGATGATGCTCTACCGCACGAAGCGCATCGACGAGTGGCGCGAGCAGCAGCGACGCCGCGAATGGATGCAGCTCAGCCCGGGCGAACTGACAGGCCAGACCGTCGGCATCATCGGCACCGGCGCTATCGGTGGCGAGGTGGCGCGGCTGGCGAAGGCGTTCCGCATGCAAACGATCGGTATGCGCCGCTCGGAGAAGCGCACGCCGCACATCGACGAGCAGGTAACGCCTCGCCGGCTGCCGCACCTGCTGAAGCAGAGCGACTTCGTGGTGCTCGCGTGTCCGCTGACGAAGGAGACCGAAGGTCTCATCGGCGAGCGCGAGCTGCGCGCGATGAAGCCGACCGCGACGCTGATCAACGTCGCGCGCGGCCGCGTCGTCGACGAGGCGGCGCTGATCCGCGCATTGGACGAGCGCTGGATCGCGGCCGCTTGCCTCGACGTGTTTACGGTGGAGCCGCTACCGGACACGAGTCCACTGTGGGCGATGCCGAACGTCATCGTCACGCCGCACAACTCCGGCCCGTCGCCGTTGAACATGGGCCGTGCCATGGCCATCTTCCTCGACAACCTCGATCGTTTCGCGCACGGGCGGAAGATGCGAAACCTGGTGCTGAAAGCCGGGACGTAAGGCGATGCGTCACACCGCCGTCGCGCCCGGCACGGGGATCACCGCGCCCGTCACGCGCGTTGCCTCATCCGAACACAAGAACGACACGACATCGGCGATGTCCTGCGGCGTATTGTAGTCGCGCGGTCCGCGCTCGCCGCGCACCGCCGCCAGCGCTTCGTCGAGCGTGACGCGAGGCGTCGGGCCGGGCGCGACGGCGTTGATCGTGATGCCGCGCGCGAACTCTCGCGGCGCGAGCGTGCGGGTCAGCCAGTGACGCGCGGCCTTGCCGAGCGGATAATCGAGTGGCGCCTCAGGCGGGCCGTAGCGCCAGTCGTCCGCGCCGTGGCCGCCGATGCTGACGACGCGGCCCCAGCCGCGTACGCGCATACCGGGCAGCGTCGCCCGGATGATCAGGAACATCGATTCGATCTCTTGCGCCAGGACGGCCCGGAAGTGTGCCGGTTCGATCTCGGTGATGTCCTGCGCCTTCCACGGCCCGCCCGCGCTGTTGACGGCAATGTCGATCGGGCCAAGTTCCCGCTCGATACGCGCCACCATAGCGGCGACCTGCGCCTCATCGGCCACATCTGCCGGGACGGCAAGCGCCCGCCGTCCCATCGCGACGATCGCCGCGGCGGTCTCGGCGACGCGCTCGGCCTTCCGATGGTAGTTCAGCGCCACGTCAGCCCCATCGCGGGCGAGCGTCAGCGCAATGCTGCGGCCCATGCCTTCGCCGCCCGCCCCGGTCACCAGCGCCACGCGTCCTTCGAGTCCCATGTGTAGAGCTTATGCGCTATCGTCCCGGAATCGCTACAGTCCTGCCAGAACCACAAACTACCAACTACAAACTACGGACTCACAATGCCCACCTTCACCGGAAAAGTAGCCCTGATCACCGGCGGCACCCGCGGCATCGGCAAGGCGATCGCACTGAAGCTGGCCCGCGAGGGTGCGGATGTGGCGATCAACTACTCGCGCAGCAAGGAGAGCGCCGACGCCGCGGTCGCCGAGATCCGGGCGCTGGGCGTGCGTTCTGAGGCGTTCCAGTGCGACGTCGGCGACCGCGAGGCGGTCTTCGAACTGGTGAAGCAGGTCGGCGAGCAGTTCGGCCGCATCGACATCCTCGTCAACAGCGCTGCACGCGGCCTCGAGCGCCCGCGCGCTGCTATCGATTCGCTGCCCAAGCATCTCAAGCACACGATGGACGTCAACGTGTTCGGCCCGTGGTTCGCCGCGCAGGCCGTCCTGAAGTACATGACCGAGGGCGGCGCCATCATCAACCTGCTCAGCCCCGGGAGCGACCGCTACCTACCGAAGTACGCTCCGGTCGGCGTGTCGAAGGGCGCGCTCGAGTCGCTGACGGTCTACCTCGCTGTGGAGCTGGCGCCGCGTGGCATCCGCGTCAACAACGTGTCGGCGGGGCTTGTCGAGGGCACCGATGGCGTCCGCATGCTCGACGGTGACATGGTCGATGGGTACGGCGCGAAGATCCCTGCGGGCCGCCACGTCCATCCCGAAGATGTCGCTGAAGCCGTCGCATTCCTCGCGTCGCCCTCGGCGTCGATGATCATCGGCCAGACGCTGCTGGTCGATGGCGGGTACGCGCTGCTCGGCACGCTCTAGTACCACACCATCGTAAGATCGACATTGGGGCACGCTACGGCGTGCCCCAACATCGAGTTTCGACCGAGTACGGTGCGTCTAGGGCAGACCGACGAAGCTGTTGCTCACTTCCACGAAGCGGCCGGTCGGGTTCGGTACGAAGTTCCACAGGTGTACCAGCCATCCAGCCCGGTCGATCCAGACGGGGTTCGGGCGGGCGAGACACGTCGCTTCGGGCGTGTTTTCGGAGACGGACTGCCCGTTGTTCCAGATGCAGAGGCTGTCGTGGTAGTGCCACGCGTCCTCGTTCGTCGCGAAACCGTCGGGCGGCAGAGGCGTCAGGTTGTAGGGAATCACGTACATTGCCCCGCCAAGGCGCCATCCGTACGGGCTGGCAGAGTCGGGCTCATAAAGCAGACTCTCTGGTTGGCTGGGGTCGAACACTAGATCTTGCCCGCCAAGCCCGCCCGTGATGCCGCCCTTCAGCATGTGCAGGCCCTGTCCCGGAATCCACGGAGTGATCTGCCCGTACCCGGCAAGGATCGCCGTGTAGATGTTCTGATACGGTTCCATCGCTATCGTCGCCAGCCGGATCTGCTGGTCGACGAGCGAGCAGGTCTTGCCGAAGTCGCCGGCTGCGCCAGCGAGGTCGAGGATGGTGACGCTGCGGTCGCCGTCACGGTCGGGCAGCCGGGTGTATCCAGCCTGCCCGAATTGCTTGTGGAAGGCGCCCGCGATGTTCGACAGGTCCAGGATGCTCACGACGGCGTCCCCATCTTGATCGGCGCACCAGTATGGCTGCGGATTCTCCGCGGTCTGCGTCACGATGACGCGTGCGCTATCCGAGTGGGTCAGCCCGTCGTTGTCGGTGATCGTGAGGGTGACCAGGTGCTCGCCTAGCTCGAATTCGACTGAGTCGTAGATGGTGTTGCTGAGAACAGTCGCGCCTTCAGTCCATTGCGCGCTCGCGATGAAACCATCGGGGTCGAACGACGCGCGGCCATCCAGCGTCACGTGGGCGTGCAGGTTGTGGGCGATGGGGGTCGAGACGTCAGGCCCCGCATCGGCGACCGGAGGTGTCGTTCCGCCGCCCGCCGCGTACGTGTAGCCACCGATCAGCGTCGCGGTGCCGATCGAATTGGTGACGGTCACGTTGGTGGCGCCGGCTCCGTTTGCGGGTGTGGTCGCCGTGATCGTAGTCGAGTTCTGGACGACGATGTTGGTCGCGGACACGCCGCCAATGGTGACGATCGTTTCGGCGGATGTCGTGAAGTTCGTGCCGCTGATGCTCACCGCCTGCCCGCCGGCGAGCGGGCCGGCGTTCGGCGTGATGCTGCCGATCGTAATCCCGCTCACGGGATTCTCATCGGGCTTCAGAAAGCTAATTTGGTTCGAGCCGTATTCAGCGACGTAGATCGTGCCGTCCGTGCCGACTGCCACATCGAGCGCGTTCTGCATCCCGGTGGCTAGCGTCGTGTCGGCGACAACCGATTGGCCGTCGGGCGAAAGCTCGACCCGGTGCAGTTCGTTGTCCACCCACGCGGCGTACAGCAGATCGCCCTGCATCTGGCCGCCGAACTTGTTGGACGTGTACTCAGCCAGTCCGTTGGAAGATGCGGGCAGGTTCGCCTCGATGGGAGCCGTGTAGATGCCGGGGAGGCTGGCTTCGGTGCCGGGGTGATAGATGCACTGGCGCGCGTCCGTGCGGCCTCGGTTGCGGTTCGGGTGGCCGTAGTAGTTCCCCTCGACCAGGATCTCGAGTTCGTCGAGCGCGTTGGCGTCGGCGGCACTCTGCGTCGTGCAAGACGTTGACTCCGCCCCGTATCCGGTGTTCGGGCCGTTGTCCGTCCCGTAGAACACTCCGTTGCTGTGGAACAAGACGTCGTACGGGTTCCGCAGCCCGGATGCGAAGACGGTGACGTCGCCGCTCGTCTGGTTGACGGTGTCGCTGTACGTGTTGGCCGGGCTGTACGTGATGTTGCCGTTGAACCCCGGCGCCTTGATGTCTGCCACCAAGATCGCCGCCGACGTCGGCACTTCGGGTCGCTGGAAGAGCCCGCTGTTCGGACTGACGATTCCGCCGTTGGTCGTGCTGCCCTGCGCTATGTACAGGCGCCCGTCCGGCCCGAAGGCGAGGCCGTTTGCTTCGTGTCCGGAGTTCGATACCGGCAGGCCGGTGATGATGTCTGTGCGCGTGGCGTAGCCTGCGCCGCTGATCTTCGTGATCTTACCCAGATACGTTCCGGCTGGCGCCTGCCCGGAATCGCCGAAGCCGGAGACCGTATTCGTGACATAGATCGGCGGCGGCGACGAGCCGTCCGTCGGGTCGAACGCGATGCCGAACACCTCTTGGAGGTCCGTTGCCGCGGTGATCTGCTGGACCGCCGTGACGTTCTTGTTCGCGTCGAGTGTTAGCGCCTGGATCTTGCCCGAGACATCGGCGACGTACAGGCGGCCGTCTGGTCCCACGGTGAGCGTGCTTGGGCTGGCGGTCGCGAACCCCGAGCCGGCCAGCGTGCCGCGGATGAAGTTGATGGGCGCCGTGCTGTTCGCGGTCTGCACGTTGGTAACCGAAAGGAAGGCCACCATCAGCAGAAAGGTCGGCGCAAGTATCCGTCGAAGCACAGGGGCCTCCGTCTTTTGGGGGGATTCGTCAATTCGGGTGAGGCAATCCTACCACGGTCGTCCCGCCGCCGACTACGCCCGTTCGTAAACTCTTAGCAAGACGGGTCAATAGCTGCTTGGTGCTTCGCCCCAACGCCCCCCGGCCTATTTCGAAGCCGTTCCACGCCGTAATCTGCAACTTGCGGCAGGATCGACAAACATTGCCGGCACGCTGCGAACGACCGGAGCAGGAACATGCGACCACGGATCGGCATCATCGGCGCGGGCGTCATGGGTACGACGCATAGCAAGGCGATCCACTACTGCCTCAAGAGCGGGCTCATCGACGGAGACTTCGTCGGTGTGGCGGACGAGGACGAAGGCCGGCGTACTGCCGCGGCGCAGGCCTCCCGCGCCACGCTGGTGACTGCCAGCGCGGACGAGCTTATCGAGTCGCCCGAGATCAACACGATCTTCATCTGCACGCCGACGTTCAACCATGTCGAACTGGCGCAAAAGGTGCTGGCACGCGGGAAGGCGCTGTTCTGCGAGAAGCCGCTCGCGTTCAATGGGCACGATGCGGCGATCATGCGCGACGCGGCGAAGGCAGCCGGCGTGACGCACCAGGTCGGACTGGTGATGCGCTTCGCGCCCGTGATCGTCGTGACGCGCGACCTGATCAACGACCCGGCGTCCGGTCGGCCGATGACGTGCGTGATGATCGACGACCAGTTCTTCCCGATCCAGGGTCACTACGACAGCATCTGGCGGGCCGACGTCACGAAGGTCGGCGCGGGCACGCTGCTGGAACACGCGATCCACGACATCGACATCCTCATCTCTTACTTTGGCCGGGTGAAGCGCGTGTTCGGCGTCACTCGGCATTTCTTCGAGAAAGAGGGCGTCGAAGACCTCAGCAGCGCGATCCTTGAGTTCGAGGGCGGCGCTGTCGTCAACCACGTCTCGATCTGGCACAACCTGCTGCACCGCGGCTCCAGCCGGCGCATGAACGTCGTCTGCGAGAACGCTCAGTACAGCTGGGAGGACGACGACTACGCCGGCGCGATCCGTTGCGAGACGAACACCACCGGCGGCCGCACGGACATCTCGTCGGAGGAAGTGCTCGCCCGCTTCATAGAAAACTTTCACGGGATCGACGACCGCTTGCGGGAAATCGTCGTGCCGCACAACCTGGGCCAGGCGTATCTCCTTGAGGACTACACCTTCCTCAAAGCCGTAAGTCAGGATCGCCAGAGCTGGCTCGACTTCAGTGTCGCGACGTACGCGCACGAGGTCGTAGATGCGATCTATGAGTCCGCCCGCACGGGCGAGCCCGTCACCATGGCGTCCTAGGGGGTTCACATGCCCGACTACGATCTGATCATCCGCAACGGCAGCATCATCGACGGCACGGGCGCGTCTGCGCGCAGTGGCGAGCTCGCCATCAGCGGTGACCGCATCGAGGCCGTGGGCGTCGTCACCGGGAGTGCCACGCGCGAGATCGATGCCGGTGGGCTGGTCGTGGCACCCGGCTTCGTCGATGTGCATTCGCACGACGACGCGGCGGTCATTCGCGATCCACGGGTCGACTTCAAGATCATGCAGGGCGTGACGACGGACATCGCCGGCAACTGCGGTGCGGGCGTGGCGCCTGCAAACGACGACTTCCGCCTGTTCTACGAGCGCGGGTTCGCACCGATCCTCGGCGACACGGAACTGCCGTGGAGCACGACGGCCGAGTTCTTCGCGGCCGTCGACGCGGCGCACCCGGCGTGCAACGTCGCGGCGTACGTGCCCCAGGGCGTCGTGCGCTACAACGTGCTCGGCCAGCGCAAAGACCCACCGACGGACGCCGAAATGGCGCAGATGCAAGCGCTGATCGAGGAAGCGATGCAGGCGGGCGCGATCGGCATGTCGACGGGGTTGGTGTACGTCCCCGGCTCGTACGCCCAGACGCCGGAGATCATCGAATGCGCGAAGGTAGTCGCGAAGTACGGCGGCATCTACACCAGCCACATCCGCAACGAAGGCACCGGCCTCCTCGCTGCTGTCTCTGAAGCGATCGAGATCGGCGAGAAGTCCGGCTGTCCGGTGCAGCTTTCGCACCACAAGGCGGGCGGCGCGAACGCGTATGGGCTTACGAAACGGTCGCTGCCGCTGATCGCCGAGGCGCGCGCTCGTGGTGTGGACGTGACGATCGACGTCTATCCGTACGTTGCGTCATCGTCGGGGCTGGCGGCGATGCTCCGGGCTGGGGGGGAAATAGCGTTCACGTCGTCGCCGGCGATCATCGCCAGCGTCAAGTACAACCACGAGAAGTACGAGGGGCGCTACATCAGCGACATCGCGTCGGAGCTGGACCTGCCGATTGGCGACGCTATCCGCAAGATCCTGCACGATGAGGAGAACTCGCCGAGCGTGATCATGTTCATCATGGATGAGGCCGACGTCAGCCGCGTGATCGCCGACGACCACAGCATGATCGGCTCTGACGGACTGCCGTCCGGTGGCAAGCCGCACCCACGCCTGTACGGCACGATGGCGCGGGTGCTCGAGAAGTACGTGCGCGAGGACGGCCTGCTGTCGCTCGAGGAGGCCGTGCGGAAGATGACGTCGCTACCGGCCCGCAAGCACCTGCTGAAGGATCGCGGCGTGCTCCAGCCCGGCGCGTTCGCTGATATCGTCGTGTTCGACCCCGACACCATCGCGGACATCGCGACGTACACCGAGCCGCGTCAGTACCCGGCGGGCATCCACCACGTGATCGTCAACGGCGCCGTCGCGGTCCAAAACGGACGGCAGACCGATGCCCGATCGGGCCGCATGCTTCGGCGCGCGTAGTTCGCGCAGCCGGCGAACGAGAGGAGCCATATATGGACATCCCGATGATCGATGAGCAGGTACGGCGCGACGTTGGCTCGGCTGCGGACGCGACGGACTTTGGCAGCGTGCAGTGGGCTGTGCGCGAAGGTCATCCCGCGGGCGCGGAGCAGACGGTCGGGCTGGCGGTGTTCGATGCGGGCAAGAGCAATGTCGAGCACATCCACCCGAACTGCGAAGAGGTGGTGTACGTGCTGGACGGCGAGGTCGAGCACACGCTCGGCGACCAGAAGACGATCCTCCGGTCGGGCGACTTGATTGTCGTGCCGCGAAATGTGCCGCACCGGCTGATCAACGCGAGCGGGTCGGCGTGCAAGACGCTCATCGTCTTCTCGGCGCCGGATCGGGTGTTCTCGCCGACGGGGCGCTGACCGGCCGCTACTCCTTCGGCGGCACGAGCGGGTGGACGAGTAGGACAGGTGCGACGCTCGAGCGCACCACGGCCTCCGTCGTCGATCCGAAGATCGCGTGCGCGAGGCGACCGGGGCTGCGGGTGGTCATGGCGATGACGTCGATGCCCTCCTCCTTCGCGCGGTCGATGATCACCTGCGCAGCGTTGTCCGAGACGTGTGCCTCCACCTTGCACGCGGTGCCGGCGGGGAGCTGGTGAGCGATGCCGAGGAGGTAGTTCTCGAGTTCGGCCATGCGCCGTTCGATGGCCTGCGTCTTGTCCTCCGCGAAGGTGGGCTCGGTGACGTCGATGACGAACGAGTCGCCTCCTCCCATCGCGTTGGTGAGGCCGATCGGGCGCGGGCGGCCTCGCCGCCGGAGCTTGGTATCGGGCTCATGCGCCACCGCGAGGAGCGTGAACTCCGCCCCCGGGATCGCCGCCATCTGCGTGAGTTGGTGCAGGATCGCCTCCGAGAACTTTGTGCCATCGAACGCTGCCATGATCTTCATGTGTACCTCTGCTTCCTATAGAGATGGTACGCGGGCGGCCGGGCGCGCGGGCGTGCTGATCGTCACGGCTCAGGGGGCCATCTGGCCACACGCCGGCGGCGGGGGCTGAAGCGCTATGATGCGCCATGAGCTTCGACACGCTCGCGGTTACGAAGACGGGCCACGTCGCCGAGCTGCGCCTGACGCGGGGCGGCGACGGGAACCCCATCGACGCGCGCTTCCTCGACGAGCTGGACCAGGCGGCGGCTTCGATCCACGAATACGATGACATCCATGTTGTGTTGCTAACGGCCGATGGCGACGCATTCTCGCGCGGCGGAGCCGTTGCGGCCGCGCCGGGGCGGCTGCCGTTCCGGTGCCTGGAGCTGATGGCGCAGCCGGTCATCGCGTGCATCCGGGGCGAGGCTTCCGGCAGCGGGCTGGAGCTGGCGCTGGCGTGCGACATCCGCATCGCGGCGGAGGGCGCGACGTTCGCGATCCGCGACGTGGCCGATGGCAGCGTGCCCTCGGCTGGGGCGACGCAGCGGCTGCCCCGGCTGATCGGGCGCGGCAAGGCTTCGGAGATGATCCTGCTGGGCGAGCAGCTTGATGCGGCGGCGGCGCTGGCGTGCGGGCTGGTCACTGCGGCGGTGCCGGCGGGCGAACTGCAGGCGCGCGGGCGGGCGCTGGCGGAGCGCATCGCAGCGCAGGGGCCGATCGCGGTCCGCTACGCGAAGGAGGCCGTGCTGCGCGGCCTGGACATGCCGCTGGAGCAGGCGCTGCGCTACGAGACGGACCTTACGGTCATCCTGCAGACGACAGCGGACCGCGCCGAGGGTGTGCGCGCGTTCCTGGAGAAGCGACCACCGACCTTCGAGGGGCCCGCCTCCGGGCGGACGTAGGCCGTCCGGGATGGACGATGTCGACCGCCGGGTCGAGCGCGGCGCCGGGCTCTGCGCGTCGTGCGCGCATGCGCGGCGCGTGACGTCGGCGCGTGGGTCGGTGTTCGTGCTGTGCGGGCGGTCGGTGTCCGACGCGCGGTACCCGAAGTATCCGCCGTTGCCGGTGGTGCGCTGCGACGGGCACGAGCGTCGTGATGGGTCCGCGGCGGGTGCCAGCGATTGATTGTCGCGGCGTTTGATTGACTGCTTGTTTTTTCGTTTCTCGCGCCAGGTGATTGTTTTCGGTGATGCGGTGGATTCGGATCTGCGGCCACGGGCTGGCCGCGGTTGATTGATGCTGCTCAGCACATTGATTGATCACGATTCATTGTCGATCCACAGAGGACACCGAGTTCACGGAAGTTGGACGACGAGGGCTGCGCTTCAGGGTACGGTTGTGCGGTGGCGATCTCGTAGTGGCGGATGACGCTTGGGCGTAAGTGGAGGCCCCTCACCTCCGGCCGTTGGCCACCTCCTCTCCCTCAAGGGGCGAGGAGGCTCACGTGGGGTGCGGTGACTATTATGGATTGTCGGTGCGCGGACTAGCACCTCACCCCGGCCTTCGGCCACCCCTCTCCACGTCGTGGAGAGGGCGACAGCACGGGGTTCCGGCGGTGTGGTTCGGGCATCGCGTCAGGCGTCGCGGGGGCCGGCGGTGTCGCTGAAGAAACGGCGACGAATGATGTGTTTGGGAGGGCTGCTATGAGCGGACTGGTGACTTATGAGGTGCGGGATTCTGTTGCGACGATTGTGATGGATGATGGGAAGGTGAATGCGCTTTCGTTGGAGATGCTGGCCGCGGTCAATGGGGCGCTGGACCGGGCGGTGAGTGATGCGGCGGTCGTGGTGCTGTCGGGGCGGGAGGGGATCTTCTCGGCCGGGTTTGATCTGCGGGTGTTGCGCGGTGGCGGGGCGGATGCGGGGGCGATGCTGCTCGGCGGGTTTGAGCTGGCGGTGCGGTTGCTGTCGTTTCCGACGCCGGTGGTGGTGGCGTGCACGGGGCATGCGGTGGCGATGGGTGTGTTCCTGCTGCTATCGGGCGACTATCGCGTTGGCGCGGCGGGTGCGTTCAACCTGCGGGCGAATGAGGTGGCGATCGGGCTGCCGATGCCGCTGACGGCTGTCGAGATTTCCCGGCAGCGACTGGCGCCGGCGCACTTCAACCGGGCGGTGATCCTTGCGGAGGCGTACACGCCGGAGGACGCTGTCGTAGCGGGCTTTCTCGATCGCGTGGTGCCGGCGGCGGAGGTGCAGGACGCCGCTCGGGGCGTTGCGGCGCAGTTGGCGCAGCTCAACATGCCGGCGCACACGGCGACGAAGCTGCGGGCGCGCGCGTCGGCGCTGGCGGCGATCCGCGCGGGGATGGTGGCGGATGGGTTGGGGGTTGTGCGAGGGTAGGGTGAATTGCGAGATGTCGTGGGCTGATCGGCACTCTGCCCGGCCTTGGACACCCCTCTCGGCGAGCCTGTCGAACGTCAGCGGCTGAAACACCATTATCTCTCCCCTTAGAACATAAGTCTCTTGGCATAACTCGCAGACTTCCGTTCGTAAAGAACCGGAAGCTGGGTGAGATCGATTTGCGATCGTCCTGAACTGTGTTCTATACTGCCACTAATGGAGGAGAACGATGCCAGATAATGATGCACTGCTTGAGGAGATTCGCGACCTGCTCGTACCCCTTAGCGCTATCGCGAAGGGCCAGCTAGCGGTTCATGGGCCGGAACGCCTGAAAAGCCTCGTTGGTTCAGGTCAGCGGCAAAGGGCCGCCAAGATGATGGATGGGTCGAAGACGCGATCGGACATCCAGAAAGCAACCGGAATCAGCGCGCCCAACCTGAGCACGCTCGTGAAGGAGTTGCGGGAGGCGGGGCTAGTCACGGAGCGCGACAGCAAGCCTCGTCTGATCATCGCGCCGGTCAGCGTGTGGAAGGGTGCATAGGCAAAGGAGTAGGCGTGACTGACGGTGAGCAGGAGATTCTCAAGGAACTGCGATTTATCCGCATGTTGACAGTCGTACAGGCTGTGCGGGGGATGAGTCAGGTGGAGGCGATAACGCTCCTTGCTAACGCGGGATTCGAGCCGAAGAGCATCGCCGAGGCACTGAGAACAACCCCAGGGACCGTCAGCGTGGCTCTAGTGGGGCTGCGCAAGAAGGGGAAGGTGAAGAAAGTTGGCGGAGATTAGCAGCGAGAAGGCCGACATTATCATCGCGCTACTTGCTCAACTGGTAGCGGCGAGTACTGATGGCGATCCCGCGCTGGCGCTCACGAACGCGGGGATGAGGCAGGCCGACGTGGCGAGGCTGCTGGGAATCACGGCAAACAGTGTCGGAAAGCGCGTTAACCGTGCTGCGGGCAAGTCGGGTGCACCGGGGGGGAAGAATGACAAAGGAAAGTAAGCCGCCGACCGAAATCGAACTGCTCACAGACATACGCGAGTGCCTGAAGAGCCTCGTCGCACTCAATGCCCTTAGCTACACGGCTGGGAAGAACCAGCAGGCCGCGATAGAGAGCTTCGCCCAGGCTGGTCTGACGGCCAAGGCAATCAGCGATATGACCGGCTGGCCCACTACGTCAGTGGCGCCCGCTTTGTCGAAGGCAAAGGCGAAGACGAAGGGGCGCGCGAAGTAATGGCGCGCAAGCGTGCCGCGACCCCCGAAGAGGAACTCTTTCGGCGACTTGAGAATCTGGAAAGCCGCGTGGGCGCGATCGAGGAGCACACGGTTCACAACGCACGGCTAAAGCCTGAGGACCAGCAGGCTTTCGTCCATAGGGTCTTTGGCCAGAGCAGCAGACGCGCCCAGGTGTTCTTGGCGGCGAACCGAAAGAGGAGCGTCAATCAGATCGCAGCGCACCTGGGGATGCAGCAGCAAAACGTTAGTATCGAACTCGGAAGGCTCCAAGGAGAGGGCCTCTTGACCGTGGAAACGGCTGGCTCAACGAGCCATTGGATGGCGACGAAGGTCGCCGCGACGATCGGCGTCGTCGATATTCTCACGAAGAAGTTCAAGCTCACGAAGGACGGACTCAAAAAGCCCAGTGCTGTATAGCGTCCAATCGGAAGTGCTCACGTTCCTCGGCCTCGCCGGCCTGCGAGATCGCGACGGCTTTGCCGCCGCAGCCGCGGAGCGATATTTGGCGCACCGCGCGAACACGACGTCCGGCGCAGCGGTTGGCAAGCTCATGTCGATTCAAACGTCGACGTTCTCTACCCGCCGCCGTGAACGCCGGTCGTTGACGACCGAACTAGTCCAGAGGCTCGACAAGAAGTTCATCAAGAGCCTCACGACCGTTCCGTCGAGGTTGCGCCCGATGGGAGCCGAGCGGACACGAGTCATCGGCCTAGGGCAGCGGTCGAGAAGACGCGGAGGTGAGGTAGCGTTCTCCGAGCTCATCGCCCGATTTAAGGCGGCCGTTGAAGCAGACGGGATCGACCCGTTTTGGAAATCAAGGAAGAAGTCGGAACTCCGTCCTCGCCCAGAACAAATCGGGCAACTGAGCCTGATGATGTTCCTAAACGAGCCGATTCGCGCGCTTAGCGGATTCACATTTCGGGAAGTGCGGAGTGGCATTGGCTACATCGACGTGATGGCCGTGTTCGGGCGGTCTAAGCGATACGTGGTCGAGCTGAAAGTGCGATCGAGTGACCGGGTTCTCGGCGCGGCGCAACTCGCGAAATACCTTGACACGCTCGGGCTGTCCCACGGGTGGCTGATTCTCTTTGACTCTCGCGCGGCCGGAGACAAACAGCCCAAGAGTCCTGTGTCGATCGATGGAAAGACACTGACCATCGTCTCGGTCGACATCAACCCGCCAGCGCCAAGTTCGCTTTCAAAATAATTCTTGGCGTCGCCCGTGGCGTATCCATCCGTCAATTGACGACCCTCGCGGGCGTTTCTATACTCGATCACTATCCCCGCTTGTAGATGACGGCCGTGGGCCGGAGGAGTCCTGATATGGAAGACGTGGTGATCGTCAGTGGCGTCCGGACGCCCATCGGCAAGTTCCAGGGGGCGTATTCGAACCTCTCGGCCTCGGACCTGGGGGCGATCGCCATCAAGGCGGCGGTCGAGCGGGCGGGGCTGTCGCCGTCGCAGGTCGACCACGTGATCTTTGGGTGCGTGGGGCAGGTGGCGGAGGACGGGTACATCTCGCGCCACGCCGCGGTGAAGGCGGGGATGCCGATTGAAACGCCGGCCCTCTCGGTGAACCGGGTCTGCGGAAGCGGGCTGGAGGCGATCAACACGGCGGCCCGCTACATCCAGGTGGGTGACGCGACGGTGGTGGTGGCCGGCGGCACCGAGAACATGACGATGGCGCCCTACTACCTGCGGAACGCTCGCGCCGGGTACCGGATGGGCAACGGCGTGCTGGAAGACGGCATCCAGCACCTGCTGGGCGACCCGTTCAGCAAGACGCACATGGGCATCACGGCGGAGAACCTCGCGGAGAAGTACGAAGTCTCGCGCGAGGCGCAGGACGAGATCTCGATGCGCTCGCAGGAGCGCGCGGCGGCGGCGATCGCTGCCGGGAAGTTCGTCGACGAGATCGTGCCGGTCGAAGTGAAGCAGGGCAAAGAGACGATTACGATCAGCCAGGACGAGCACCCGCGCATGACGTCGATGGAGGCGCTCGGCAAGCTCAAGCCGGCGTTCAAGCCGGACGGCATGGTGACGGCGGGTAACGCCAGCGGCATCAACGACGGCGCCGCGGCGGTGGTCGTGATGACGGAAGCAAAGGCGAAGGAGCTGGGCGTGAAGCCCCGCCTGCGGCTGGTGTCGCGGGCGGAAGCGGGCGTCGAGCCCTCCCTTATGGGAAGCGGACCGATCCCGGCCGTGCAGAAGGCGCTCGAGAAGGCGAAGCTGACGATCGACCAGATCGACCTCATCGAGCTGAACGAGGCGTTCGCATCGGTCGCGGGGGCGTGCAGCGCGGTGCTTCGGCTCGATCCGGAGAAGGTGAACGTGAACGGCGGCGCGATCGCCCTGGGGCACCCGCTGGGCGCGACGGGCGCGATCCTGACGGTGAAGCTGATGTACGAGATGGAACGGCGGGGTTCCCGCTACGGGCTGGTGAGCCTGTGCATCGGCGGCGGGCAGGGCATCGCGTCGATCTTTGAGCGGGTGTAGGGGGAGTTTGTAGTTCGTAGTTCTTAGTTTGCCGTTTTGGGAGGGGCGCCTTGAGGCGCTCCTTTTTTTGTGCCTAACCCCCGGCCCCTTCCCCTCGGGGGAAGGGGAGCTTAGGTGTGGTTGGTGCGTGTGCTCGAGGGTGGTGGGGCGGGTTGGGGTGCGGGCGGCCACGCAGGGCCGCCCCTACGGTGGGCGCCGCCGGTGGCCGCGCCCCGTCCGGAGGTGAGGGAAATCGTCCCTCGCGATCTTGGATGGTGGAGCGGCGGTTGTCGCTTGCGGCGCGGGGTGGTGCAACAGGTGGCGGGGTGGCGGCCGAGGATCTCGGGGTGGGTCTGGCGCGGCGTTGGTGTGCGAGTCGCGCTCGGTGCCGTGGCGACTCACAGCCGGGGCGGCTGTGCCACTCCGGATGAGTGGTACGCGAGCGCGCTGTAACGGGGGACGGCTGTGCGAGGTCAGATCATTCCTCCCGACCGCCGCGGTTGTGTGCGCCGGGTGGCAGATCGGTCGCGCCGGCGGTGGATCCCTAGGGGTTGTAGGGGTGTGGCTGTCGCTTAACTAATCATCCGCTCAGGAACAACCCGCTTTGATTGTGCGTTAAGGAGTGATCAGACGACGGATAGCTGCAGATTGCACTCATATCGGGCTTGTCATGTCACCCGGCGTTAATTCTTCGAGAGAATGCTATGTCAAGCGCATTTTGGCCCATTTCAGATTCAAACACGCTCGTACTGGTGGAAGGGTAAGGGTGGGTAAAGGGGCAAGATCAGGGTGGATCCTACCCCGATCCGCCTTGACCCTGAACCTTTCGTGGTTATAATGCGCCCGTTTTGTACTCCCGTTCTTGGTGGCACGGGACCTCGCGAACGAACAAAAAAACTCATCGCGCGGGAGTTGGGGTTGCGCCGAAAGGCGAACTTCTGTTCGTGGCAGGAAGCTGCAAGTATCGACTCGTGCGCTTCAGAAGGAGGGCTTCCTGAGTACTCGAGGATTCGCGGCAGGCGGCCGGGCGGCCATGATGGTCGCCGGCACCGCAGCGGCGGTTGGCCTGGCGCTCGTCAACGATCGGAGCCGGACGGCCAGCGGCCGGACGGGCAATGGGCAATCGGGCAGCGGGCTTCGGCCAGCGCTGGTCGAGGCGGCCCCCAAGGCTCCGCTGGCGTTCGCGCCGGCGGGTGCGCCAGCGATCCCCCAATCGGGGCCGCTGGACTTTCTGGCCGGGAGACTCGGCGTCGCGACCCTGCTCGGCGTGGCGATGCTCTTTCTTGCGGCATCTGTGCCGGCGCTGACGGCGCTGGCGAGCGACATGCGGGCGACAAGTTCTTCGCCGTCGTCATATGGCCCTCCGCTTCGCATGCGGGCGGCTGCGGGCGTCAGCGGGAACTGGGAGCAGTCGTACAGCGTTGCGGCTCCTGATGCGACGACCATGGGCGCGGCCTTGCTGGCCGGCATTGCGGAGCAGCACCAGTGGGACGTGATGAGGGCGATGCGCATCCTGGCGGACCAGGAGGCGGCAGCAGCGGGCGACGCGGCGGCAGCAGGCCGGGTGCGGATGGCCGCGGCGGCGCCGTACTCCCTGGATGGGTCGTCCGGTCTGGCCGTGGGCACGGTGATGACGGCCCGGATCACGATCTACGGTTGCACGGGGCCGGGCGGCGGGTTCTGCAACCACATGTCGTCCGGTGGCACGGTGTTCGAGGGGGCTGCGGCGTGCAGCTCGAACCTTCCGTTCGGGACGAAGCTGACGATCGACGGCGACCCGACGCGCCGCGTGTACGAGTGCCTGGACCGAGGCGCGCTTGCTCCGACGTGGATCGATGTGTACTTCGAGAACACGTCGGACGGGATCGCCTGGCAGAGCACGCTGGGTTCGACGGTGACGGACATCCACATCGTCAACTGACGAATCGCATCGAACTGACTATAGGCAAAGCAAGAGGCCGGACGATTCGTCCGGCCTCTTGCTTTGTGTGCGGAGCGAGGCCTCACCTCCGGCCTGTCTCCTAACTGCGACTCTTCGATTGGCCACGTCCACTCCCTCAAGCGGCGAGGAGGGCGCGGATCGGGGATGTGCTTGTTGTTGGGCCGTGGCGGGAGGCGCCGGGATGTCGTGGGGCCATTCGGCCCTGTTCGATTGCCGCGGGCGATGGCAATCTTCGACGGACGAGCGGCACAGGGCCCGGCGAGGCGAGCCGCCGTGGCAATGCTATTCGCGGATTCGGGTGGCCGGTGAGCGCCCGCCCATGTCGGAGGAACTCTTGTCCAAACTCGCAAAGAGCACGTACCCGTTTACGGGCGGACAGCCGCCGCTCGCACCCACCGAACACCGCACAGTGCCCAGCCGCGACGATGTGATTACCTTCTACAAGACGCACGAGCGCGTCAGCTGGAGCCTCACCGAACTGCTCGATATCCCGTGGACGGAGATCGACGTCGATGCGCTGACGCCGGCCGACATCTTCGTCGCCGAGTCGGCGCTGCTGGTTGAGGCGAACAGCCCGGACTACGTCGCGAACCTCATCGAGTTCTTCAAGGCCGATCAGGACGTCTGCGACTTCCTCATGATGTGGGGCATCGAAGAATGGAAGCATTTCTACGTGCTGGCCGACTACATGACGAAGGTGCGTACGGCGCTGGCCGCCCGTGCCGCTGACGGCGGCGATGTCAGCGAGCTGACGGCGTCGATCCGGGAAGGGCTCAGCGATGACGTTGCGGACGTGCGCGAGTCCAGCGCGTCGAACTGGGGCATCCCGTCGCACTACCTGCCGGCGCAACTCGTCGCGTGCACGAGCTTGCAGGAGTTCATCACGGCCGAGTTCTACCGGTACCACGCGAAACAGACGAAGGAGCCGGTGCTCGCGCGCATCGAGACGCTGCTGGCGAAGGACGAGGTGCGCCACGAGATGTTCTACGAGGAGCGGCTGAAGAACTGCCTGGAGCGCGAGCCGGAAGTGATGCCCGCGGTCGTTGCGGCGCTGAAGGAGTTCGGCATGCCGGGCGCGCACCTGCTCGACGACTACGAGGCGCGGCGCGCGGCAATGGAGGCGGCGGCGTTCCCGACGCTTGCCGCGAAGAAAGATGCGTTTGTGCGCGTCTTCGCCAAGGTGACGCGGCTGATCGGGCGCGCGAACGCGATGCGCGTGTTTACGGAGGGCAACTACCTTTCGGACGGCGTCGACGATCCGTCGCGCAAGCGGATGAAGCCGGAGATGATCACGCGGCTAATCACGCGGAAGCTCTCGGCCTAGCGGGGATCACGATCCACGAAGGGCACGAAGAGCACGAAGGCTTGTTGGGCGACTGATGTCGCGCGCGGGGCCTCACCTTTCGCCCCGGCGAGCAGGTCGGCCTGTCTCCTGCGGCGACTCTTCCACCGGCCACCTCCTCTCCCTCAGGGGGGAGGTGGCGCGGATGGAGATCGTTCTGTTTCTTGGGGCGTTCGTGTGCGGCACGGCGGGCCCTCTCCTCTGGCCGTCGGCCACCTCCTCTCCCACAAGGGGCGAGGAGGCGCGGGTCGGATGTCGTTCTGTTTCTTGGGGCAGTTGGCGGTGTAGCGGTGTAGCGGACGACGCTGGGCGTTCGTGAGTCGCTATTCTGCGCGGATGGTTGTTACCACGAAGCGGGTGCGCGCTGCGAAGTTGCATCCGAATGTTGCGCGGATTCCGGAGATCGTGGCGCGGCTGGATAACGCCTACGGCATCCCGGAGTGGCGGCCGCATCGCGACCCGTTGTCGGAGCTGGTGCTGACGATCCTCTCGCAGAACACGTCGGACGGGAACTCGGGGCGGGCGTTCGTGCGGCTGCTGGAGGCGTTTCCGTCGTGGGACGCGGTGATGGATGCGCCGCTCGCGGACGTGATCGCGGCGATCCAGCCGGGCGGGCTGGCGCCGACGAAGGCGCCGCGGATCCAGTCGGTGTTACGCGACATCAAGGAGCGGCGCCGGGACTTCGACCTGGGATTTCTGGCGGAGTTGCCGCTCGATGAGGCGCGCGCGTGGCTGGGGAGCCTACACGGCGTAGGTCCGAAGACGGTGGCGTGCGTGCTGCTGTTCGCGCTGGGGCGTCCGGCGATGCCGGTTGATACGCACGTCTTCCGCGTGGCGCAGCGGCTGGCGCTGATCCCGGCGCGCGCGGGCAAGCCGGCGATGACGCGCACGGTAGCCGTGACGGCGGAGAAGGCGCACGCGCTGCTGGAAGCGTCGGTGCCGGAGTCGGAGTACTACGCGTTCCACATCGGGCTGATCAAGCATGGGCGCCGGACGTGCTCGGCGCAGCGGCCGGCGTGCGATGTGTGCGTGTTGCGGGATCTCTGTCCGCGCTTGGGGGTGGTTGTAGGCGCTGACCAGGCACGGAACGTCTCGCTGCCTCTCCCCTCCAGATTGACCCAGGCTAGCCGCAAGCATATCGTCACGCTAACAAGTCCAGATTTGCATTGAGGCGCGCCTGACCAGCACAGCCGCACCAGCAACGTCCGATATCGTCCTGCGCACCGTCGAGCTGACGAAGCGCTACGGGAAGCGCACGGCCGTCGATGCGCTCAACATCGAAGTGCGCCGTGGAAGCGTCTTCGGCTTCCTCGGCCCTAACGGCTCCGGCAAGACGACGACGATCGGTACGATGCTCGGTCTCGTAGCGCCGACGAGCGGCCACGCCGAACTCTTCGGCCTCGACACACGCACGCATCTCGCGGAGGCCCTCCGACGCACCGGCGCCACGATCGAAGGCCAGTCCTACTTCCCACACATGTCGGCGCGCGACAACCTGCGCTTCTGGGCGAAGATCGATCCGCGCATCACCAACAGCCGTGTCGACGAGGTGCTCTCGCTCGTCGGCTTGACGACGCGGAGCCGCGACAAGGCGCGCACGTACTCGCTCGGCATGCGCCAGCGCCTCGCCGTCGCGACCGCGATCCTGCACGATCCTGAACTCGTGATCCTCGATGAGCCGACCAACGGCCTCGACCCCGCCGGCATCCGCGAGTTCCGCTCGCTCATCCGCCAACTAGCGGCCGAGGGCAAGACGGTCTTCGTGTCGAGCCACATCCTCAACGAGGTTGAGCAGATGTGCGACGAGGTGGCGATCCTCAAGAGCGGCCGCCTTCTCACGCAAGGCCCGGTGTCAGCGCTCGTGGCCGCAAGTGGCGTCCTCGAACTCCGCACCACCGACGCCGCGGGCGCCGAAGCCGCCATCCGCGCGCTCGGCTGGCCCGGCGCCATCACCCGCGAGGCCGATGGCCGCATCGCGGTCGAAGCGCCCGCCGATCGCGCTGCCGAGATCAGCCGCGCGCTCGCCGAGCACCAGATCTGGCTCACGGAGCTACGGACTCGCGACAACTCACTCGAGGACTTCTTCCTGGAAGTGACAGGGGAGGGCGACGCCGGTGCTTAGGCTCATTGCCGCCGAGTGGATGAAGTCGCGCACGCGCTGGCTGCCGTACATGCTGTTGGCGTTCATGTTCATCGGCGCGGCAATTCAGATCTGGCTGTTCGGCGGGGTCGCGTACCTCGAAGAGCGCAACAGCATCGACGAATTCGGCGTTCCCGGGGCATTCACGTTCCGGTGGCCCTATGCCATCCTTCCGCTGCTCGACTCCGGCCAGTACTGGGGGCCTGTCTTCATCGCCGTCTTCACCGCCTCCACCGTCGCCACGGACTTCGGATGGGGGAGCGTGAGACTGTCGGTCGCTCGCGGCGTTACGCGCACGCAGTTCCTTGCGGCAAAGCTGATGACCACGGCGCTGGTCTGCGCGGTCGGCATGCTTGTTGCGCTGGCCGTTGGTGTGGTGTTCTCGCTCATGGCGACGCAATTGTTCGAAGACCCGACGAAGTACGTGGGCGTGAACCCCGAGCCGTCGATGTCCCAGATGCCCTTGATGATCGCGCGCTCCGCACTGGCGATTCTGCCCTACGGCATGCTCGCGTTCATGCTCGCCGTGCTCTCGCGCTCGACGGCACTGGGGGCGACGGGCGTACTCGTGTATAAGCTCATCGAGAGCACCGCCGTGAGTGGCTTTGGTGAGCTGGGTGGGAACTGGGAGCGGTTCCAGAGCTTGTTCATCGAGCACCACGCGTCGGCGTTACTCGCGGTGAACGGCGCCGGCTACCCCGACTACAACAGCGTTG
>JANNPX010000008.1:0-3445 GCA_031400455.1 Chloroflexota bacterium
GCGAAGCCGGAGCCGACGCTATGACCGGCCGGCCGTTCGTCCGGCGCCCGCGACCAGTGCGCCCACGTGAGGCGTGGGCGACCATCGACGTGCTGATCGTGCTGTTCGTCGTGGCGGTCTACTACGCGCTGACGCTGGTGAACTGGCCATGAATAACGAACTGCTCCTCATCGACCTATCGAGTCTCGCGCGGCCCATCTGGGAGGCGGCGACGAGTGGCACGGGCAGCAGCGCGGCGCGGGCGAGCGTGGCGACCGAGGTCGTCAACCGCGTGCAGGCGCTGGCGGTCACGCATCCGCACGCGGCGATCTGCTGCGACTCTGGCAAGTGCTTCCGGCATGACCTGTTGCCGTCCTACAAGGGCACGCGGCCGGAGCGGGATGCGGCGATGCTGCATCAGTTCCAGCTCGCGGAAGAGCAGCTGAAGCGGGCAGGCTTTCCGGTGTGGAAGGTGGCCGGATTCGAGGCCGATGACGTGATTGCGTCGGCTTGCGGGCAGGCGCTCGCGTGTGACGGGGACGTGCTGATTGCGAGCAGCGATAAGGATCTGCTGCAGCTGGTCGGGCCGAAGGTGCGCGTGAAGTCGCTGCGGACCGGTGACGTGTTGGACGAGGCGGCCGTTGTCGCGAAGCTCGGCGTCAGGTCGTCCCAGGTGCTGGATTACCTGTCGCTCGTCGGCGATGCGAGCGATAACGTGCAGGGCGCGAAGGGCATCGGACCGAAGCGGGCCGTTGAGCTGCTGACGAAGTGGCAGACCATCAAGAATCTGTATCAGGCGATTGACGCCGACACGCATCACGACTTGACGGACGGTATCATCGCCAGCCTGACCGAGTTTCGCACGCGCTGGCCGCTCGTGCGTCAGGTGCTGTCGCTGCGGGCCGACGTGGAGATTCCATTCCACGAGATTACGGTCGAGCGGCAGGCGCCGGCCATGGAGGCGAGCGTGAACGAGACGACTACTGTGGATGGCGCTACCGTTTCAGGTGGCGAGCCTGTGCGTCAGACCGTAGTAGGCGGCGCCGCCGAACTGGAGCAACGGCAGGTAGAGCCAGGCGAAAGCCCTGGGCCATCCACCCAACACGCGCCCGTGTCTCTCTCTCCGCGCGTCGATGTCGAGTGGGACAAGCAGCTCGAACCACGCAGTATGAGCGAAGCGAAGGATCTCGCTCGCATGCTGTTCGACTCGCGACTATTCGCCGCCTACGGCACGCCGCAGGGCGTGCTGGCGGTGATTCTGTCCGGGCGCGAGATTGGCCTGCCGGCGATGGCCAGCCTCCGGGCGTTCCACATCATGGACGGTAAGTCGTCGCCCTCGGCGGCGACCATCGTGGCGACGGTGATCAAGTCGGGCAAGTCGCGGTATTTTCGCTGCACCGAGCGAACGAACGAACAAGCGACGTTCGTGACGCAGCGCGGCGACGACCCGCCGATGTCGTTGACGTTTACGATTGCCGATGGGAAGCTCGCATGGTCCAAAGGCGCCGAGAAGTGGGCCACGAGCGGATGGACGAAGAACCCGGCCGATATGGTCGTGGCGCGGGCGTCATCGAAGCTCGCGCGGCTCGTGTATCCTGACGTGGTGGGCGGATTCTACTCGCCGGAGGAACTGGAGTAATGGCGACAGGCCGATTCAAGAATATAGGGTGGGCTCTGCCGGCCACCGAGAGAGGCTTAGCCGAGGACTGGGATACAGCGAGGACGGCGCTGCTCATGGACATCCGCGACGAGCTACAGCAGCTCAATAGCGTGTTCGCGTGTCCGAACTTCGTCAGCATCCCGCGCGAGTTGCGCGCCATCAAGCGCGAACTGGCGACTATCCGAAAGGCCGGTGCGAAGTGAGCGCCACTACCGAAACACTCGCCCTGCTCACGCGCATCGCCGTCGCGGTCGAGGCACTGGCCGGGCAGATTCGCACAGACCCACCGGTCAGCCTCGACGGCCCGCACGGCGATCCCGTCGTGAAGGCGAAGGACCCGCGCGACTGGGCTGGCGAGATACAGGCCGGCAAGCGGCTAAGCGAGTGCCCACCGGCGTATCTGGACCTGCTGGCGGACCGCTACGACTTCTTCGCGCGAAAGAATGCGGATGACGGCGACGAGCGGAAGGCCGGCTATGCGCGCACGGACGCGGCGCGGTGTCGCGGCTGGGCCGCACGACTGCGGGCCGGATGGACGGCGCCGGCCGCACCGGTGGAGGATTTCGCCGCGCAGACGCCGGCCGATTGGTAGGTATGATGATGACCCCCGAGCAGGAACAGGCGATACGGGCACGGGCCTACGACGAGTGTGGCGAGTGTCTTGGCTGCGCGGCGCTGCAATCGACAGGTAAGCATGGCTTGAGTTGTCCGATGGAGACGCTCCTCGGATGCGCTGGACGCGGTGCGGGCTGAACTGGCCGAGGCTCACGCGACGGCGCGGCGTGAATTGCGATTCCTACAAGCCGAGCATGAATCACTCGTCGCCACACTTACCCGTGAGCGAGACGCGGCACTGGCGGCGCTGGCCGAAGCTGAGCAGCGAGCGATACGAGCCGTGATGACGCTACGAGTACGTGCGACGGCGGCCGAAGCTGAGCGAGATGCGGCACAGGCTGAGGTCGCGCGGCTCAGGGCGGCGCTAGTGGACATCGCTGAAATCCACTACACCCGGCTGGATGCCGAGCAGGGCAGTCTCTCTGACCATCAGGTCGAAGCTCGCGCCGTCCTCGCCGCAGAGACAGAGGAGCCGAAGCCATGAAGATATTTGGATAGATTGTTCGGACGATCGTGAACGGGGCGCTCGTGCCTGTCGCCATCGCCAAGGACGTGTTCACGCTCGGCGGGACGGTGCTGGGCAACGAACCCCAATGTGAGACGCTGGACGCACTCCAGCGAATCAAAGATGAAGCCGAGGAGAAGCCATGAGCGAGACACGCCGCTGCTGGCTCTGCGGACGCTGGACGAACAACTACATCATCCGTCGCGTGGTGCATTACGCGATTTTCTGGAGGCACCCGTGAGCGAACGCACACCGGAACAGGTCGCAGCGGACCGGCTGGAAGACGTGGCGAGCCGATGCGCGGTCTACGGCCAGTCTGACCGGTTGCGGGAAGCGGTTAGCGAAGCTGTCGCCCTCCTGCGGGCCGGGACACCGCCGCAGGACACCGAAACAGTTATCTGGTCAGATGAGCGAACCAACGCCGAAAATCTTGTGGCTAAGTTGCTGACACATTCCGTGACCTGCTCACGCTCCAATGTGGCGTGTTCGTGTATGTATCAGGCTCGACGCAAGCGGGCTGTTGCGCTGGTTATGGAATACGGTAGGTCGCTGTCCGGGACACCGAGCGCCGAGACGCCGCCACCGGAGCAGGACTGGGCGGCATTGCTCGACGTGAGCGGCGGGGCGGCCCAACCCGTACGCGATGCGGCGTTCCTCCGCGTCTATGCCAGATGTTTACTGGCGGG
>JANNPX010000009.1:0-1569 GCA_031400455.1 Chloroflexota bacterium
CAGCGGGCGGCGGAGTTGACGCGCAGCTTCGAGCAGTCGGCGACGGCGGCATTCAATCTCGGCTCGGCGCTCAACACCTCCCTGCAGCGTGCCGTCGATGGATTGTTGGCGAGCGGGGGCGACTTCGACATCACCGCGCTGCTCGAAGATACGATCCGCACGCTGACGTCGAGTATTGTCGGGAGCGTCGTCGAGGAAACGCTGAAATCGATTGATCTCGGCGGGATCATCGATCTGGGGGCCAGTGGGGTCAGTTCGATCTTCAGCGGCGCGTCATCTGCCGTGACACCCGGCCTGACGAGTGTGGTCGCCGGCTCAGGGGGCGCTGCCGGGAGCGCGGTGGGGGGCGTTGCCGGGTCCGCAGCCGGCGCAGGCGGTGGCGCCCTGCTTGGCGGGGCTGGTGCCGGTGCGCTGGCGACGGGCGGGATTGGCATTGGCGTTGCTGCCGTCGGCCTCATGGCCAGTTCGTTACTCGGGCTCTCGGGCGGCATCGATAAGGCCAAGGATTCGATCTCCGTCCGCAACATCATCGGCGACGATGATCTGCGGAAGTCGTCGGGACTCTGGAGCGGGGGCTCAATTGCCGCGATGGCGGTCGTGCCGATCATCGGACAACTCTACGCGCTCATCGGTGGCCTGCTCGAAGCGTTCGGCGCGTTCAAGGCGCCGACGCGCGGTACGCAGCTGAAGCTCGGCCTTGCCGACATCCTCAATGAAGCGGGCGTGCCGTTGCAGCGGGACATCAATATCGGTGGCCGCAGTGGCGTCCGCACGGTCGGTATCGAGGCCGCGCCGACGTATGCGTTGCGGGACGAGTGGGTCCGGCGTGGATTTCGGCCCGAGGATGTTGGCGCGATCGAGGGTCAAGGCGCACTGAATCAAGAGCGGCTGTTGCCGGGTATCCTCGACAACCCAGAGCTCGACCCGCTGCGCTTCGGTGCGGCGGCGGGCCTCATGGGTGTCGTCGCCGGGGAAGGGCGAGACATCCCAGTACTCGTCGACGCGTTCATCAATAACTCCGCGCTGCTCAATCAGACGACCGAGGAAGTGCGCCGCAATTTGCTGAAAGTGGCTGACTCCTTGGGGTACGATCTGGTCACGAGCATCGAGGAACTGGACAAGAAGTTCGACAACCAAAAGCTGACCGTTGAACAACTCGACCTCGCCACGAAAGGGGTCATTGATCTCTTTCGTGACCAGCTACCCGAAGGCGTATCGTTTGCCGAGGCGCAGGGGATTCTTGCGCGGCGAACCTCGGCCAACGGCGTCGACGTGGCGGGGTTCGAGGGGGACTTGCGGCGGTTCGCCACGGCGGATGGGTTGCGCGAACAGGTCCGTGACATCAAGTTCGGCGAGAAGTCGGCAGCAAACCAGGAGCGCGAACTGCGCGCCCGCCTAGCGACGATCGACGCGGACCTTGCTGCGGCGCAGACCGACGCCGAGCGTGAGCGGTTACTGCGGGATCGCGCAGAAGTCGGCTCGCAATTCGTCTCGCTGGCGCAGTCTCGCTACGCTGAGGGGTCGGCAGCGCGTCGTCGTGCCGTCGCGTACGGGACGAATATCATAGAC
>JANNPX010000011.1:0-8793 GCA_031400455.1 Chloroflexota bacterium
CCTGCTCCGTCCGATGCGTCGCCAACACGTGCTCGCGAGCGCTCGGCACGGTAAAACCGCGTCCAGATGTTCGGGAGGTCCTCTTCGGCGATGCCCTCACCCGTGTCGGAGATTTCCACGGCGGCGTGCCCGTCATCGCCACTGACGAGCACGTGAATCCGGCCTCCCGAGGGCGTGTGCTCAAGCGCGTTGCGCAGGAGATTGGCTATCGCACGTTCGAGTCGGTAGCCATCAAGCATGGCGGCGGGGAGTTCATCCTGAATCGAAAGCTCGATCGCCACGTGGGCGCGTTCCGCGCGTGCGCGCATCGCATCGACCACTTCGGAGACTACCTCTTGGACCGTGATGCTTTGGCGACGAAGCCTCATGGCGCCAGCGTCGATCTGCGCGAGGTCGAACAAGTCATCGATCATGCTGTTCAGTCGCTCGACATCGCGCTGGATCGTCACGAAGTACCGCTTCATCTCGACCGGTTCGCTCACCACGCCATCTTCCAGCGCATCGACCATCGCACGGATAGTCGAGAGCGGCGTTCGAAGGTCGTGCGAGATAGCAGCCGTCAACTCGCGTCGTTCGGCATCCAGGGCGAGGCGTTCGTCCCACGCTTCCGCGAGTCGTCGCGCAAGCGCCCGGACGTCCTCAGCAAGCCTCGCGACCTCGTCATGGCCAGACACCTCGGCCGTGATACTTAGGTCTCCGGCCGCAAGGCCCCGAATGCCTTGATTGACGATGGCAATGCGGGCGATCGTCTGCGAAGCCACCCACGTGGTAAAGCAGACGGCAATGACGGTGCTGAATGCCACCGTCGCCAGCAACACCTGCAAATCATGGTCCGTTGAGATGAACATCAAGCGAGCGAGCACGACGATGTTCGCGACCAGCACCGCGCTGCCAACCAGAGTAACCTGTACGAATCTGGCGAGAAGCGTCAGGCCGAGACGATCGTCGAATAGGTGGATCAGGAGCCAACCGATGGCGACGGTGATCGCGCCCGAGACTGAGAGGTAGGCGCTAAGTTCGACCAAATCGCGACGCGGCGGCGTGAGCATGAACTGGGCGAGCACCACCGCCATACCCGTGGCGAAGGCCAAGACCACGCCGCTCCAGACAATCGATCGACTCACTTTGATTTGGAACCGCAACTTATCCTTCAAAACGGTACCCCGCTCCCCACACCGTCTTCACGTGACGAGGTCGCGATGGGTCGAGTTCAATCTTCTCACGCAAGCGGCGGACGTGGACCGTCACGGTGCTGGTGTCCACGTCAACGTCCTCATTCCAGAGCGACGCAAGAAGCTGCTCTCGCGCGAAGACCTGTCCAGAGTGACTTGCGAGATGGTAGAGCAGATCGAACTCGCGTCCGGTGAGCGCAACACGGCGGCCTGCTACTTCGACTGACCGCGTTTGACCATCGACCTGAATGCGTTCGAACTCGAGACGCCTGGCATATGGCATCGCCTTCGCCGTGCGGCGCAGTACTGCACGCACGCGGGCAGCAAGCTCGCGAGGGCTGAACGGCTTGCTGATGTAGTCGTCGGCTCCGAGATCCAGACCCTTCAGTCGGTCATGTTCCCCTCCGCGCGCGGTGAGCATGATGATCGGCACATCGCTGCTTTCCCGGATCGCGCGGCAGACAGTTGCGCCGTCAACCCTCGGGAGCATGAGGTCGAGGACGATCAGGTCCGGTGGCTGCTCGGCGAACTGGTCGAGCGCCGCCTGTCCGTCGAAGGCCAAGCGCACATCGTGGCCGTCGCGACGCAGGTACCGCTCAACGACCTCCGCCACCATCGGTTCATCTTCGACGACGAGGATTGTGCTCATGTTGCTTCGCTCATCATATTCCCAGTTCCTTACGAAAGCCTTACGCCGGAAGATGTCGGCGTCACCATCTATTCGTAAGGTTTCCGTAAGCATTACACACTATGCTGTATCCGTGACCAGCTACGCAGCCAGCGAGACCACGCAGAAACACCCGGTTGCGCCGCCTTCGCGGCTGTGGGTCTACACGAATTTCGACTGCAATCTGGCTTGTACGTACTGCCTGACGTCTTCTTCTCCGGCAGCGGAACCACGAGCGCTCCCACCCGGCGCATACTTTCAGCTCATCGACGAGGCCGTGGCGGCGGGCATCGACGAGGTGTTTCTGACCGGCGGCGAGCCGTTTCTCCTCCCGGATATCTTCGAGAAGCTGACGTACGCCGCCGAACGACTACCCACCACGGTGCTCACGAACGGCATGCTGCTGAAGCGTCGGCGGCTTGAATCGTTGAGGCGGCTTCTCCACCTTCCAATCACGTTGCAGGTGAGCCTCGATGGTCATGTTGCCGAACTTCACGACGCATATCGTGGCGCGGGTTCGTGGGCGTCGACCGTGGCCGCGATCCAGGCTCTGCGAGCGAGCGGCTTCCGCGTCGCGATCGGTGCGACAGAGACACCCGTCAACAAGCCGTACACGGAGGAATTGCGCGCCTTCGTGCGCGAACTGGGGATACTCGAGCAAGCATTCTTTCTTCGGCCGCTCACGAAGCGGGGCTTCAGCCACGAAGGGATCGAACTGCGGGCGGAGGATGTGTCGCCGGAGCTCACCGTCACCGCCGAGGGTGTGTTCTGGCATCCCCAATCCGCTGGCGACGCGATGCTCCTATCCCGTGATATCTTCCCGCTGCGCGAAGCAGTGGAACTCATGCAAGCCAACCTCGAGGTCATCGCGGCGGGCGGTCCGGTGCCGCAGCAATATCGCTGCGCATAGAGATGGAGGGTCCGATGAACAACGCACCGGTCATGGCCGATTCACCCGCGTGGCGCGGGCAACTCGTCTCGTACGGGATCGCGCTACTCCGGGTGGGATTCGGTTTTCTCTTTCTCACGAACGGTCTCGCGAAGGCGACCGGTTGGGATGGTATCCACCCGTTCCCTGGCTTTCTCATCGACTATGATGGCGCAAAGGGCATTCTGGCCTTCGATGTCCAGTCGCACCCGGTTGGGCCGTACAAAGACTTCATCGACAACGTCGTCCTCGAGAACTACACGTTCTTTGGCGTCATGCTCACGATCACCGAGATCTCGATCGGCCTCATGCTCGTGACAGGTGCCTTCGCGAATATCGGCGCCATCATCGGCGCTACGTTCGCGCTCCATCTGAACTTCGCCAACTGGGACCGAAACATCTGGGCCTGGGAGTACGCCGTCGAGTGGATCCCGCTGATCGCGCTCGTGCTCATCGGATCGGGTCGCTACCTGGGGCTCGATGAGGTCTCTTCGAAGTTGATACCAGCACCATTGAGACGGTGGCCGCTGACCGGCTAGCCAGGAAGGGGCAGATCCATGCAAGCAACCCAGACACACACCGGCTACCACGACGCCCTCACATCCATCATCGAAGAGATCGTCGCGCCGATGGCGATCGAGGTCGACCGCTCCGCCGCATTCCCGCGTGCGGCCATGACTGAACTCGCGCAAGCGGGTCTCCTCGGCCTCATCAGCGCGCTCGAGGTCGGTGGCATGGGGCTTGGACATCGCGCCGCAGCCGACGTCGTCGAACGGCTGGCGCAGTACTGCGCTTCGACGGCGATGGTCGTTTGCATGCACTATGCCGGAACCGCCGTGATCGAGGCGCACGGCTCGACGAAAGCGAGAGAGTCGGCCGCATCTGGCCGCGCGATCGCCACGCTCGCGTTTTCGGAGGCTGGATCGCGCAGCCACTTCTGGGCGCCCGTGAGTTCGGCGACGCGCGAAGGCGAGTCGATCCGTCTCGACGGCCAGAAGAGCTGGGTGACCTCGGCCGGCGAAGCCAATCTTTACGTCTGGTCGAGCTGCCCTGCAAACGCGCAGGGCGCAAGCACGCTCTGGCTGGTGCCGGCTGACACGGCGGGCCTGCGGGTGCCGGCCCCTTTCGACGGACTGGGGTTAAGGGGCAATTGCTCGAGCCCGATCCTCGCAGAAGGCGCGACGCTCCCGGCATCCTCGATGCTCGGGCCTGACGGTGGCGGGTTCGATGTGATGATGGGTGTTGTGCTGCCGTACTTCCAGCTGATGAGCGCCGGCTTCTCGATTGGCACGATGGAGGCCGCGACGACGAAAGCTGCCGCGCATGTCGGCGGCGCGCGACTCGAGCATTTGGAGCAGTCGCTCGCCGATCTGCCGACCATCCGCGCGTACGTGGCCCGCATGCGGATCAAGACCGACATGGCCCGCGCCCTGATGCTCGACGCCGTGGTGGCGGCGGAGACGGGGCGCGAGGATGCAATGCTGCGCATTCTCGAGTCGAAGGCTGCCGCCGGAGAGGCCTCCACGGAGGTCACTGACCTTGCCATGCGTGTCTGCGGCGGTGCGGCCTTCCGAAAGGAAGCAGGCATCGAGCGCCATTTCCGCGATGCTCGTGCGGCCACGGTGATGGCGCCGACGACGGACGTACTCTACGACTTCATCGGCCGCGCGGTCTGCGGTCTACCGCTGTTCTAAGGGAGTTGGCCATGACGAATGACACGATTGTCCTGGGCGCGGTCGCATATGACTCGAAGGTCGTGACGATCTGGGACGGCTTCAAGCGATACTTCGCGAAACGTGACTTCGCGTTCGACTACGTGCTGTACTCGAACTACGAACGCCAGGTCGAAGCGTTGCTGAACGGCCAGATCGACGTCGCGTGGAACTCACCGCTCGCCTGGATCAGGGCGCAGCGACTGGCGAAGGCGCGTGGACTCGAAGTCTCGACCTTCTGCATGCGTGATACCGATCGGGACAACCGGTCGGTCATCGCTGTACGAGCAGACGCGGGTATCAGCAGTATTGCCGACCTTCGAGGGAAGACCGTCGCGGTTGGCGCGATCGACTCGCCGCAAGCGACGCTGATCCCGCTCGATCACCTTCGGCGTGAAGGCCTTACGCCGGAGAAAGACTTCGTAGTGCTTCGCCACGAGTTGTTGGGCGGCCTCCACGGTGACCACGTCGGCGGCGAGCGTGACGCCGCTACGTCGTTGATGGCGGGGACGGCCGACGCTGCCTGTATGCTCGAACACAACTATCGCTCGTTCATCGGCGATGGGCTGTTTCCGCCGCTCCAGACTGTGGTCCTCGCTCGCACCGATCCCTACGACCACTGCAACATGACGGCTGGGCCCGCGGCCCCGCAATCCGCCGTTGACCGCTTCCGCGATGCGCTGCTCGCCATGGATCCCTCGGATCCCGAAGTGAAGCGCCTGTTCGAGCTGGAAGGGTTGACGAAGTGGTGTGACGTGCGGCTGGACGCGTACGCCGCTCTCGAGACGGCGGTCGACGCGCTCGGTTTCTACGACGCTCATGGTGCGATCCTGCGCGCCGAGTACGCGTACTGATGCGAGGGCGCAACTGCATCGTGGTGATGGCGCGCGAACCCACACCAGGCTCGACGAAGACCCGGCTCGCGGCCGCGCTCGGCGACCTGGTCGCGGCTTCCTTGTACGAAGCATTCCTCCTCGACACCATCGCAACCTGTCGCCGGGTGGACGCGCGACTGCTCGTCTCGTACGCCCCTGATAGCCCCGGCGCCGCGCGATACTTTCGCAGTATCGCCCCTGAAGCCGTGTTCGCCGCACAGGCTGATGCGCCGTTCGGCGCGCGGCTCGCGGCGGGGATGCAAGCGGCGTTCGACGACGGATGCGAGCGCGTCGCGGTCATCGGGTCGGATATCCCCCACATGGAATCCGTGTGGCTTGACCACGCCTTCGCATCGCTCGACGATCACGATGTCGCACTTGGCCCCACGCTGGACGGTGGATATTACTTGCTGGCGCTACGAACGCCGGAACCGCGCCTGTTCGAGGACATCGACTGGAGCAGCGGCCGCGAGCTCGGCCAGACCCGGAGCCGTGCTAGCCAGTTGGGACTCCGGGTCAAGGACGTACAGGAGGCGTTTGATATCGACGACCTTGCCGACCTGCTAGCGCTGCAGGCATTGATCCAGTCGAGTGGCCCCGACACCTGTCCACGCACCGCCGCCGCCCTCGCGCATATCAACCTGACGGAGTCTTCACGCGTGGGGACACCCGCTCGATGACGAATGCGGTGCCGCTGCGCGAGATCGACGGACGAGGCGAGACGGTCTCCGGCCTGCCACGCGAGTTGTACATCGAGACCACGAATCGCTGCAATCTCAAGTGCCGTACCTGCCCACAGTACTGGGGCATGGACGAGGACGCGGCGGACCTCACCGTGGAGCAGGTCGATCGAATCCTCGACTGCTTCCCGGGCGTGAATCGCGTCGTCCTACACGGCATCGGCGAGCCGCTGCTAAACAGAGCACTCCCGGAGATCATCGGCGCCGTCAAGCGTCGTGACGCCTACGCGTTGTTCAATACCAACGGCCTGCTGTTACGGGGAGCCGTTGCGGCTGCTATCGCGTCGAGCGGGCTGGACGAACTCCGTGTCTCCGTCGACGCAGCATCGCCGGAGACGTATGAACTCGTGCGAGGTGCCGACGGCTTCGACCGTATCGTCCAGAATCTGCGCGACTTCAGCGACGTAAAGCTCAGCATGCGGGCGCCTGGCCCGAAGGTATCGCTGTGGATTACGGGCATGAAGTCCAACGTCCGCGAATTGCCCGCGCTCGTCCAACTCGCGCATGAGATCGGCGTCGGCGAGGTGTATCTCCAGCGGCTCGTCTATTCCGAGCGCGGTCTCGCAGCCGCGGACGAGTCGCTCTACGAACGAGCTGCGCTCGATGATCTCGAAGCCATTCGCAATGCCGAAGCGCTGGCAACAACGCTGGGGGTGACGCTCCGCGGTTCCGGCGAGGCTTCATCGGGTGGGCTGCTGGCGACCTCAGGAACCGCGACGTTCCGCGACTGCAGGCGCCCCTGGTCGCTGATGTACGTCACGGCCAACGGCAACGTCTTGCCGTGTTGCATCGCGCCCTTCACCGGTGTCCCATACGGCGAGATCGTGCTCGGAAACCTGTTCACGGATGCAGCGGAGACGATATGGAACGGACCGCGCTACCGGGAGTGGCGGCGGCGCATGCTCGCGGACAGGCCGCCGGCGGCGTGCGAGGGCTGCGGCGCCGGCTGGAGCCTGTAACGCTGCGGCGGCTCCTCGTCGAACGCTGGTGCGAAGCGGCGGTCTGGCTCGGCTCGCTCGCCGCCGCGTGGGTCTTCGCGGGCCTTGCGCTGCGGCGTCATGCGTACTACGAAAGCACGGCGTACGACTTCGGCTTCTTCGATCAGATCGTCTGGAACACGTCCCGGGGCCGTTGGTTCGAAACGTCCTTCGTCGAATACAACTTCGTCGGCCAGCACGTTGAGCCGGTGTTGCTCATCTTCGCCGGGTTCTACAGGCTCGGCGGGGGACCAGAGACGCTGCTGGCCATCCAGACGGCCTTTGTGGCGCTCGCCGCCGTGCCATTGTTCTATGCGACACGGCGCCTCACCGATATGCCGGTCGTCGCCGTGGGCGTGGCGATCTCGTATCTGGTGAGTCCGGCGCTGCACCGCGCGCTCGATTTCGACTTCCACCCTGAGCTGCTCTCGCCTGTATTCCTGTTTACCGGCCTCTACTTCCTCTCGGCGAAACGGCCACTGGCGGCCGTCCTTGCGGTCGCACCGGTGCTCCTATTGAAGGAGGACATGGCCCTCGTGGCGCTCATGTTTGGCGTGCTGGTGTGGATCCGTGGTGAACGTATGCACGGCGCGGCACTTGCCGCGTCGGCGATTCTGTGGGGTCTGTCCACGGTGTTCGTCATCATGCCGCGCGTGAGGGGAGGCGGCAGCGACCTCAACGAACGATTCGCCTACCTCTTCGCCGACACGTCGTTCGCAACCGTCCTCCCGGTCGCTGTGTCACGAGGCGCATCTCATGTCGCAACTGAAACGCTGCCCGCTCTGCTGAACTTGCTAGCGTCCGGCGGCTGGGTTGCGGTCCTTTCCCCGGCCATCCTCCTTGCGCTGCCATCGGCTCTGCTCAACGGCCTGTCGGACCATGCGCAGCAGTCCCGCCTCGACCTTCAGTACGGTGTTGCGTCGTTCGCACTACTGTTCACCGCAACGGCTCTGGCGATGGGAGGCGTCGCGCATTGCCGTGGGCCGATCCGGGTGGTTGCTACAAGGAAACGCGCAGCACTGGCGGCGTACATTGCGACTACACTGATTGTTGCGTCAGCGGCGATCGCGTTCGTGCTCTCGAGCCCCTACTCGCCGCGAACGTCACGCTATGCACCGGACCCCGCGCACCGGGAGGTGATCATTGCGGCGATGCGGCAGATCCCGGAAGACGCGGTTGTCAGCGCGCAGAACACGTTGCTTCCCCACCTGTCGCAGCGGCAGTTCATCTTCGAGTTCCCGGACGTCCCTCCGAGAGCAGAGTGGGTGATAGTCGACACCACACTTCCAATCACCCAGCAGGCAACTGGAGAAGGCTACGATCGCGTACTCGGCAAACTTGCGGAATGGGGCTTCACCGAGGTGTTCAGTCAAGACGGCGTGCGCGTCTTCTCCCGAGAATCTCAGCCATGATCCGGGTGGCGATTCTGCCGGCGCTGAATGAGGAAGCGGGCATCGCCTCGGCGATCGCATCGATCGCTCGGTCTGCAATCGACGAAATCATTGTCGTCGATAACGGGAGCACCGATCGGACCGCCGAACTCGCGCGGGCCGCTGGCGCCAGCGTCGTCCGCGAAGACCGGCGCGGCTACGGTTCGGCCTGCATGGCAGGCGTGTGCGCCGCGCCGGACGCCAGCATCTACGTGTTCCTCGATGGCGACGCGAGTGAGAACGGCGCGCGAATCGCCGAGCTCGTGGATCTCGTTGCGTCGGGACGCACACA
>JANNPX010000031.1:0-87957 GCA_031400455.1 Chloroflexota bacterium
TGAGACCGAGGGACGTGATCGTCCGGGGTCGGCTCGTGCGTCGGAGTCGCCGCAACTCTCGCTGTTCGCGGCGACGCCGCCGGACGACGGGTTGCGGCGCGAGTTGGCGGGGATCGACCTCGATGCGATGACGCCGCTCGACGCGATGCGGGTGCTATACGAATTGCGCGACCGCGCCCGCTCCGGCGCGGGACAGGAGGGATGATGAGCGACGAGATGTTCAACGGTCGGCAGCTTCGTTTCGTCGAGAAGCCGCGCATCGGGCGGCTCGGCACGACGAACCGTGACGGCACGCCGCACGTGGCGCCCATCTGGTACCGGTTCGACGATGGCGTCTTCCTCGTTCTGACGGAACGCGGATCGCAAAAGCACAAGAACATCGAACGCGACCCGCGCGTGTTGCTCTGCATCGACGACGAACAGCCGCCGTACCACACGGTGCTCGTGCGGGCGCGGGTGGCGGTGGAGGAGGCGCCCGGCCGCGAGTGGCGCGAGGCGCTGGCGATCCACTACCTGGGCGAAGAGAACGGCAAGCGCTACATCGAGCAGAACATGCACCCGAACGACGTGATGCTGCGCATCGTGCCGGAGAAGGTCACCAGCTGGTGACACGCCGGCCGGCTAGCCGCGCGTGCTGCCCGGGACTCCGATGCGGTACTGGGGGATGAGCGCGCGCTGCATGTTGATGCGCCCGGCGCCGGCCCAATCCGCGGGGCCTCCTCCGACGATGGGATCGGCGGTGGCCTTGATGACGCTCACGATCTGGTGCGGCGTCAGATAGCGGTTGCGCGACAACATGAGCGCAACGAGTCCCGTGACCTGCGGAGCTGCGAAGGACGTGCCGTAGCCGATCGCGTGGGTGTTGTCGCCTTCCAGGCAAACGAGCAAGGCGCTGCAGGCGCCGTCCGGCATGGTGCCCAGGATCCCCTGGCCTACGGCGACGACATCGACTTCCGGTCCCGCGCCGGAGAACGATGCGTGCTGGCCCGGATGCGATGCCGATTCGGCCCCGACTGCCAGCACCTCCGGATAGCGCGCCGGGAACGCCACATCGCCGCCCGTATTGCCCGTCGCGGCGACCAGCAGCACGCCGTACTCGTCGTTGGCGATGCGGATCGCCTCGTGCAGGTACTCCGGCTCGACCGGCGCTCCAAGGCTGACGTTCAGCACCGACGCGCCGTTCTGTACCGCGTAGAGGATGCCCTGCGCCAGCGCGAACGAGTTTCCGACGCCCTTGCAGTCGAGCACTTTCACGGGCATTACGGTGGCGCCGCGCGCGACGCCAACGATGCCGGTTTCGCCGTTTGCGGCGACGACCCCTGATACGAACGTGCCGTGTCCAAGGTCGTCGTGGATGTCGCCGTCGGCCGGTTCGCCGCATCCGGAGGTCGGTTCGACGACGAACGCGCAGCCGTGTACGTCGTCGACGCAGCCGTTGCCGTCGTCGTCGACGCTGTTGGCGGGAATCTCGTCGATGTTCGTCCAGATGCGGCCCTGGAGGTCGCGGTGCGTGATATCCACGCCGGTATCGAGGATGGCGACGACGACGGTGGGCTCGCCCTTCTCGATATCCCACGCTTCCGGAGCGTGGACGGCTTCAAGGTAGGCGGCCTGCTGGGTGTACAGGGGCGCGGCGGGCACGTCGCTGACGCTCAACGGATACGAGGGCTCGGCATAGGCGACGCCACTTGCCGAAGCGAGCGCGTTCACTGCGTGTTCGATTGAGGCGCCAGTCGGAGGTACGACAGCCAGCGCAGGAGGATCGGCCGCGCGTTCGATAATCGTGTAGCCACGGCGCGTGACCGACGCGGCGACAGCGTCGAGGTCGCCGGCCCCGCGCACGCGGACGATGATAGACGTCGCACCAGTTGCTGCCGCCGGGTTGTAGTAGGCGATGCCGCCGGCCCGAATGGACTCCGAAGCGTCCCGCAGCAACGCCGGCGTTGCGACACACAGCAGGGCGGCGAGCACGACCGCTGCCGCTCGCGTGGCGCGAACCATCCGACTCACAGCCTCATCCTCCAGCTGCGCCCCCTGCCAACGTCGCGAGGATAGCACGGGCGGTCGTCAGCCGCCGGACGGCCGTCGGTGCGGGCGTTCGTCGGCCCCCCGATGACGGCCTGACCGAGGGCGGATACGACTGATACACTCGCGCTGGAGGTCCGTATGCCGATCCGCATTTTGGCACCGCACGAGGCCGCGAAAATCGCCGCCGGCGAGGTGATCGAGCGGCCCGCGTCCGTCGTCAAAGAGCTCGTCGAGAACGCGCTGGACGCTGGCGCCACGCAGCTCTCCGTCGAGGTGCGCGAGGGCGGGCTTGCGCTGATCCGCGTCGCCGACAACGGCTGTGGCATCGAGCCGGGCGAACTACGGCTTGCGTTCGAGCGGCACGCGACGAGCAAAGTAGCCGCCGAGGACGACCTCTGGCGCATCGCCACTCTTGGCTTCCGAGGCGAAGCGCTGCCGAGCATCGCCGCGGCGGGTGAGGTCGAGCTGATTTCGCGCGTGGCAGGCAACGATGTTGGCGCGCGCATCCGCCTGCGCGATGGCGAAATCGCCGATGAAGGCTCTGGCGCGGCGTCGCCGGGCACGGTGTTCAGCGTGCGGCGGCTGTTCGCCGCGCAGCCGGCGCGGCTGAAGTTCGTGCGATCGCCCGCCAGCGAATCGACGCAGGTGACATCCGTCATCAGCCACTACGCGATGGCCTACCCCGAGGTGCGCTTCGAGCTGAGCATCGACGGCCGCGTGACGGTGCAGACGCCCGGCGCGGGGAGCCTCACCGACGCACTCGCGGCCATTTACGGCAGCGACGTGGCGTCCGCTGCCATTGAGATCGATGCACCGGCCGAACACAAGGGAGCGGTCGGCGTGCGTGGGGTCGTCGTCGATCCGCGCTTGCACCGCGCGTCGCGCAACTACATCGGCCTCTACGTGAACCGGCGCTGGGTGCGGAATCGCGCGCTGACGTTCGCGGTGGAGGAGGCGTACCAGGGCATGCTGCCGGTGGGGAGGCACCCGATCGCGGTGCTGGATCTGCGCATTCCGCCGGACGAAGTCGACGTCAACGTGCACCCGACGAAGGCGGAGGTGCGGCTGCGCAACGAGCGCGCGGTGTTCGGCGTGCTGCAGCGTGCCGTACGGCGCGCGCTGTCGGACAGCGCGAGCGTGCCGTCGGCATCGGCGGGGCTGTGGTCGGGCGGAGGCCCTGTGTCGTCGGAACGACCGCCGCTATTCCTGACGCAACAGCCGCTGCAATCGACGCTGCTGTCGGCACGCGCGGCCCTCTCCTCTCCCCAGCCCCCTCTCCCACAAGGGGCGAGGGGGAGCCCGACTCAGAGTCCAGTTGGGGCGGCTACGATGATCGAGCGGCTGCCGCTGCTGCGCGCAGTCGGACAGGTAGGTAACACGTACGTTATCGCCGAAGGCCCTGACGGGATGTACCTGGTCGACCAGCACGCCGCGCACGAGCGCGTGCTGTACGAACGGGCGCTCGCGCTCGTACGGGCGGGGACACCGGACGTGCAGGGGCTACTGGAGCCGTTGACTGTTGAGCTCAGCGCGCCACACCGTGCGCTGGTCTCGGAGCACGCGGACGCGTTTGCGCGGCTTGGGTTCGACATCGAGCACTTCGGCGACGCCGCATTCGTCGTGCGTGCCGTGCCGTCGGCGCTCGCGGGTGACGATGTGCCGCGCCAGATTGCGGAGTTGCTCGACCGCATGGCGCGCGACGCCGACGCGCAGGGCGAAGCGTCGCGCGACCCACAGCATCGCATCGCGGCGTCGCTCGCGTGCCACGGCGCCGTCCGCGCCGGCATGGCGATGTCGCCGCCGGAGCAGCGCGAACTCTTGGAGCAGCTCGAATCGAGCGAATCGCCCCGCACCTGCCCGCACGGGCGTCCGACGATGGTCCACCTGACGGCGGATGCGATCGCGCGGGAGTTTCGTCGAAAGTAGGCAGGTTCGGTCGTCGAGTTCAGGCGCAGCGTCTAGCGCTCCAACATAGACCGTGACTGCTCCGTCCACAATGCGCGGGCTTCTAATTCCTTGAGGTATCGGTTCGACACCCACGTGGCTTGCGGCTCGCGACCGAGCTTCGCGAGATGCGCCACGCGCGAAGCGTCGAGGCGCTGCCGTTCGAGCACGCGGTCGACGAGGCCGACAGTCGATTCGAGGCCGTACGCGGCTGCGAACACCTCCATGCGATGTGGGCGATCCGGTGGCGACTCATATCGCAACCAGCGGACAGCCTCCTCGTCGCTACGAAATGGTGTCGCGTACTCAAGCGCGTACGCAACGTCGTCCATGACCGTGCCGGGTCCGGCGAAATCCCAATCTATGATGGCGACAGGTTCTTCGTCGCGCCAAACAGTGTTCCATGGCGCGAAGTCGCCGTGGCAGATGATGATGTTGTCGGTAGCGCGAACCGGCTCCTCGATGGCCCATTGCGCGTCAGGTGGGGCGACGAACAGGCGGACAGCGTCGTGGTATTCGCGCAGCAGCCGTGCAAACTTCACCAGGCCCTCGTCCGGGACGATCTTGACCCAGGAGTCGGCGCCGGACGCGCCGGGAATGAACTCCAGCATCTCACGGCCCTGTTCATCAACGCCGATCGGCCGGGGAAGCTTCGTGAACCCGACGTTGCGCAGATGTAGGAGGAGCGCGTGAACGGCGGGCGTCCAAGGGCCGGCGTCGCGATAGACCACATCGCCCACGCGCGTAATGTTGCGGTGCGGCTCAGCCTTGAGTACCTCGTCGTGCGATGGCACGAACGTCAGCCCTTCCGCGTCAACACGACCACCGGGATCTCCCGCGACGTGTTCTTCGCGTAGTCGACGAACGCGGGCATGCGGGCGGCGTGCTGCGCGTAGAGGCGTTCGCGCTCTGCGCCCGTGGCGATGGTCGCCTCGACGGGGATGACGTCGTTGCCCACTTCGATGACGGCTGAGCCGCTGGCGACCAGGTTGTGATACCAGTCGGGGCTGGTCGGCGCCCCGGCCTTCGAGGCGACGATGACGTAGCGGTCGCCGTCGGTCGAGTAGGCGATGGGATGCCACCGCATCTGGCCGCTCTTGCGGCCCGTTGACGTGAGGATGAGGATGTCGACGCCGTCGAAGCGCCCGCCGACCTTACCGCCGTTGGCGTGGAACTCGTCCATGATCTTCTGGTTGAAGTCGTTGAACGCGGCCACGACGTCCCCTAGTCTTGGCGGAAGCCCGAAAGACCGGGCGACCTGCGGGCTATCTCGCTGCTTGCCACGCGAGCAGGCGCTGCACCGCGAGCGCGGCGGACTGGACGCTGTTGAAGACTGGCAAGCCGGCTGCGGCGACGTGCTGCTGGAAGGCGATGGTGCCGGCCATGCCCATCTCGGTGGTCGGGATGCGGGCGACGCAGACGATCGGCTTCCCGGTTGCCTTCGCGACTTCGCCGAGCTTCGCGGCCGCCTCGGTCGCAACCTCCACGATGCTCGGGCCTTCGGCGCGCATCGCTCCCCACGAATAACTGGTGTGGTAAAGGATGTAGTCGATGTTCGGTGACTCCGAGACGATACGGATCGTGTCGAGCATCGGCTTAAGCCCATCGGGGCCCCATCCGACGCTGGTATCGACCGGATTGCGGACGCTGGTCCCCGCCGTCGGCGTGAAGTCGTGGAGCTTCTGCTGGATGTCGGTCGGTAGCGTCGGCATTTCGAGCCCCGCCGCGCCTATCTCGTCCGACGCGAGCACGCTGTATCCGCCGCCGCCACCCACGATGCCCGCGCGCGGGCCGGGCAGCGATTTCAGGTAGCGGAACGCCACCGCCTGGTCGACTAGCTCCTCCATGCGGTCGACGCGCACCGCGCCGGCCTGCCGCACCGCCGCATCGAAGATCTGCAGCGAGCCGGCGAGGCTGCCGGTGTGCGATGCTGTCGCGCGCCCTCCTGCCTCGGTGCGGCCGCCCTTGAGGATGACGACCGGCTTCAGGGCGGCAGCCTTGCGGAGCGCGCGCATGAAGTGCGCGCCGTCGATGATGCCCTCGATGTAGCAGGCGATCACCTCGGTCTCGGGATCCTCGGCGCAATACTCCAGCAGCTCCGACTCGCGGATATCGGTGCCGTTGCCATAGCTGACGACCTTGCTGTAGCGGAGGCCGCGCACTTCGGCCGTGCGACAGAACTCGCCGGCGTTGGCTCCGGACTGCGACAGCATCGCGACCGGTCCTGGCTGCGTCGGCAGGAACGGCATGAAGCTGAGGCCGCCCTTCGGATAGTAGAGCCCCATGCAGTTCGGCCCGATGACGCGGATCCCTGCTCCGCGGGCGCGAGCGAGCACCCGGGCTTCGAGTGCCGAGGCGTCCTCGTCGCCAGTCTCGCTGAACCCGGCGGTGAAGAAGTGCACCGACTTGACGCCCTTGGCGACGCACTCTTCCATCAGGTCTTCGACGAAGCGAAGTGGCACCGATGAGATGACGTGGTCGACATGGCCGGGGATATCGATCAGGCGCGGGTACGACTTGAGGCCCTGGATCTCCTCGGCCTTCGGGTTCACGGGGTAGAGGTCGCCCGTGAAACCCATCTCCTTGATGGCGGAGACGAACGAGCCGGGGCCGTCCTTCGTTGATGCGCCGGGGACGGCTATCGAGCGGGGATGGAACATGAAGTCGAGCGAGGCGAAGCTGCCTTCGGGCATATCGGGCTCCTTCAGTGCGCGCCGTGGGGGTCGCGCCTGACGCGAAACGAGGGCCGTTCGCGACCCTCCATCCGAGACTAGCATCGCGCTCAGCGTCGGGCAATCGCCATGCGACGCGATCGGTACTACCCCTACGGCCCTATCAGGGAGTAAGGATCGCGGTCGTACGCGCTCCTGATCGTCGCCATTCAGATTCGGCCGGCCTCAAGAACACCCTTAAGGGTGCCGACGATAAGGCATAGGTTGAACGCTCGACCCTTAAGGGTTCGCGACGGGGGGACCGCATGCCGGACGATGTTGGCACGTCCGTAATTCATCGCATCTCGAGGTTCTGCACGCAGAGCCGTCTCGCCGTGGCGGTCTGCTGCACGAGCCTGATGACGCTGGGCTTCGTGACGCTCATGCCGCCGCAGGAGCCCGGAGCCGCCGAGGCCGGACCGGCCGTGACCAACGCGGCCACCACGCCGGCCGAGGTACCCAGCCTGACCGCGCAGGAGCGCGATGCCCTGAAGGCGATCGAACGCTACATGCAGGTCGCCGCCCAGCCGACGTGGACGCCCGTACCGCCGTCGGCAACTCCCGTTTCGGCGACTGCGACGTCGGCGCCGCCTACGGCTACGCCGCGGCCGCGAGCGACGGCGACCAGGCCGGCCGCCGCCGCGCCTCCGCCAACGGTAGCGGCGCCGACGGTTGTCGCCGAGCCGACCCTTCCGCCGGCGCCGCCGGCGCCCGCAGCGCCGACCGGCCTCGATACGTCGCCGATGGACTCGTACTCGCAGGCGCTGTTCGACGCCACCAACAAGCGGCGCATCGACAGCGGACTGCCGCCGCTACGTGCGAACGGCCATCTCGTGGGCATCGCGCGCATCCGGTCGCAGGATATGGCTGACCACAACTACTTCGCGCACGTCAGCCCCGTCACCGGTGATAACGCCTTCACGCTCATGGACAAGCACGGCGTGCCCTACGGCTGGGCCGGCGAGAACCTCGCGAAGAACAACTACACCGTCAGCGAGTGTGTCCACGTGGCCGACGAGGCGCTCTGGAACAGCCCGCCGCACAAGGAAAACATCCTCAGCCCGAACTACACCGACATGGGCATCGCGCTTGTGATCGATGCGAGCGGGATGAAGTACTTCACGATCATCTTCACCGGTCCGGAATAGCGCCAGAAAGCGGGAAGCGCGAGGCGGGAGGCGGGATGTTTCGCGATTCTTACTCCAGCATCTTGCGCGGATGGCGGCCGTCGACGTTGCCCACGAATGGCGGGTGGATGTTGTAGCCGAGCAGCTCCTGGAGCCGCGGCGTCAGCGTCTTCACCGTCTCGCGCGGGACGGCGAGGATGTGGTTCTCCTGCGGGCGCAGCCATCCGCTGACGTATTCGATGATCGTGCCGAGGCGCGGCTTGCTGCTGTTGTTGGCGCCGCCGCCGTGAAAGACGCTGCCGACGAAGAACATCACCGAGCCGGCGGGCATCGTCGCCAACTCGACCGGTGTCGAGTCGTCCGGCCGCTTGTCCGTCCAGAGATGGCTTCCCGGAACGACGCGTGTCGCGCCGTTCTCCTCCGTGAAGTCGTCGAGCGGCCACATGATGTTGAGCACGAGTTCCTGGTGCGGGCGAGCGATCGGATAGATGCCGTCGTCGGTGTGCAGCACTTGCGCCGTCTCGCCGGGATGGATTTCGATGCCAACGGGCGCGCTCAGCTGAAAGCTGGGGCCGAGGATGCGGTCGAGGACGCCGAGGATCAGCGGGTGCGTCGCGGGCTCGTCGAAGGCGCGCGTCTTGGCGAAGAGGGCGTAGATGCGTCGAGTCTTGAAGCCCTCGAAGTCGTTCCGGCCCTCCGGAGTCTCAGCGAGGATGCGCGTCAATTCAGCGCGCTTCGCGGCCGCCTCCGCCGGCGTGAGTAGTTGCTCGACGATGGCGTAGCCTTCGCGCTTGAGCACCTCCGCGACGTCGTCGGCGGTTGCGCTCGCGTCCATTCGAGTTGTAGCAGGCATACGGTCCTCCGGCGTTCGTTCGGTCGTCGGGCAGGCCGACATCCTCGACGATACGCCAGCCTCGTGCGCGTGGCAACTGCAACCGAATCTGGGAATCGAGATGGAGGCGCGAAATGGGGGGCCGACACCGCTGTGGGCGGAGCCTGGACGATGCGACTGAGTGCTGACCGCTAGCCTAACTACGCGGCGGCGAGACCGCCAAACTGCTGGTTCTGCTTCGCCTCTCGGGCGGTGTCTTGGAGGGAGACGAAGTAGGAGTGCGCGGCCTGGTCGAGATAGCGGCGCGTGAAGCTCGGCGTTTCGCCGTGGTAGACGCAGATGTCGGACATCAACTCAACGATGTCGCGCGGGTGGCAGCCCTTAAAGTCGCGCCCCATCCTGTCGTAGTACGTGTTAACGAGGTACGTCGCAGCTTCCGGCTCGAACGGCAATTCGCGCTGTTGGCAGACCCGCGAGAGGATCTCGATGAACTGCTCGCGCGAAGGATCGGGAATCTCGATCTTGTGGCGGATGCGGCGGAAGAATGCTTCATCACCAAGCTGCGATGGGTGAAGGTTCGTCGAGAAGATCAGCAGGACATCGAACGGCACCTCCACCATATCGCCCGTGTGGAGAGACAGGTGGTCGATGCGCTCTTCCATCGGCACGATCCAGCGGTTGAGCAGCTCCTTCGTGGAGATCATCTGGCGGCCAAAGTCGTCGACGATGAGGATACCACTGTTTGCCTTCCACTGAAGCGGCGCGATGTAGAACTGCGACTGCGGCGAGTACCGCAGCTCCAACTCCTTCATTGTCAGTTCGCCCCCGGCCGTGATCATCGGGCGTCGTGCGACGACCCAACGACGGTCGCGGCGGCGTTCCCCGCCGTTCGCCGTGTCGCCGGCGGCACGGCGCTCCTGCGCCTCCTGCGGGATCTCCTGGTGCACACGCGGGTCGTAGACCTTGACGATCGTGCCATTGATCTCGACGGCATACGGGATCAGTACTTCGCCGGGGAGCATGTGGCCGATAGCGTTGGTGATCGTACTCTTGCCGTTGCCGGAACCTCCGTACAGCAGCATCGAGCGCCCGGAGTTGACGGCGGGCCCGAGCGCCTCGCAGACGTTTTCGTCCAAGACCAGATGCGAGAGTGCGGCCTCGACCGACTCGGGCGTGACGCGCATTGCGCGGATCGACTGCAACTTGAGCACCTGCAGGTACACCTCGAACGGCACCGGCGCCGGTCCCATGTAGTGATTGCGCGCGAGCGCTTCCTCTGCCTTCTCCATGCCCTTGTTGGACAGTGAGTACTGGTAGAGCTGCTCACCCATGCCGGCACTGCCCACGACCTCGGCGAGCTGCTCGCGCTTGAGGAACGTCAGCACTTCGTCGATGACCGGAAACGGAAGGGCGATTTGCGCGGCGACCTGGCGCGCGGCGGGCCGCCCCGCGAAATAGATCGCCTTGACGACGAGATCCAGGATCATCGAGAGATCGAGCCCGGTCTCCTCAATGGTCTGAGGCTGCGGCACCCAGGGCGCGCCGTCTTCGTGTGATTGCTGGTTTGCTCGCCCCGCGGTTCCGAGGAAAGTGCCTGCCACGCCCGTTTCGATGGTCATCGAGGCTCCTCAGCGCGTCCCCTGTCGGTCACGGACGCTCCTGGTTTGCGGTTCGCGGTCGCGAAGACGTAGGGGCAAGCAGCGACCGCCCCAACGCCCTTCGCAGGGAGTATCGGCTTGAACGTGGCAAAGCTGGATACGAGCGGACACGGCTCTGCGAATGCCGGTGCTTGCTGTTGGGTCTGGCTGCTTTGGTTGGGGGGGAAGAAACGGGTTGGGGCCAGAGGACGCTAGCCAGGCCCCGCCTCCTGAACACGCATCCCCTGGGCCCGTAGCCCCACATTGAAGCTTCCGCTCAGGGCGGAAGACGCATCTTCGCGCAGTCGGAATCCGCGCGGGTCCAGATCGGACTTGCTCGCCTGCGTCCGTGCCTGGCGCGCTGGTACCGCTCAGCACGGCACCGGATCGGTCGATAGTTACTTGAGAGCGATGTTCTTGCCCGGCTCCACCCGGCGACCTATGTGGCCGCCTCCGTGCAAGGTGGGTCGATTCTGACACCGGTGGTCATCGCTGTCAAGGGGTTAGGACGCAAATTATCGGCGTCAAGGAACCGGGTGCGCCGTGCTGCGTGAACAGCGCAGTCCCGGCGGCGGATGCGAGGCAGAGAATGCGCAGGAATCTGGTGGTTGGCATCGTGGCCGGCGCTGCACTTAGCGCCGTGCTTTCGTTGGCGCATGGGCAAGAGCCGCCGGCGTTGCGCGCTGACATCGTTAGCGTCTCGGAGGACGGGTACCCGGCGGCCCGCGCGATCGTGAACATCGAAGACACCGGCTCCGACATCAAGACCCTGACCATCGCGAACTTCACGGCGACGGTCGGTGGCCAGCCGGCAACGGTGCTCGCCGCTGATCTCGCATCCAGCCAGAACGCGCCACTTTCCGTGCTGCTCCTGATGGACTCCAGCGGCAGCATGGCGGGGGAGCCCATCGCGCAGAGCAAGGAGGCCGCGAAGGGCCTGGTCGCGGCGCTGGGGCCCAATGACCGTGTAGCCGTGATGAGCTTCGCCGATAGCGTGGCGCTCGTGCAGGACTACACCGTCGACCGCTCCGCTATCACTCGGGCAATCGATGGGCTCACGGCGAAAGGAAACACGGCGCTGTACGACGCCACCGGCGCCGCTGCGTACAAGGCGGGGACAGCGGGTTCGGGTCGTCGCGCGATCATCTTGTTGAGCGACGGGGCGCAAGACGGCGTCAAATTGAAGACGACGCGTGATCAGGCACTATCGGCGGTTGCGGGCGCGCAGGTGCCTGTCTTCGCCATTGGTGAGGGCAAGAGCCTCGACGTGGCGTACCTCACGCAAGTCGCTTTGTCGTCCCGAGGCCGCTACCTGGAGGCGCCGAAGGCGACGGATCTCGTCGGCCTGTTCGCCTCGATTGGCGAACTGCTCACCAGCCAGTTCATCGTCAGGTTCGACGCCAGTGCCGCGGCGGGCGCCGCCGAATCGCCGATCACGATCACGATCCAGTCGAGTGCCACGAGCGTGACTGCAGCGAGCGCATTCCGCCCCGGGGCGGGTTTCGTCGCCGCGCCGGTCGCGCTCACGCTCAGTGGCGTCACTGCTGGCGAGACATTCACCGACACGCGCGAGGTGACGGCGGTCCCCGATCGCCTGGAGGGATTGACGCGCGTCGCGTTCTACGTCGACGACGTCAACATCTACGAGACCGACACCGCGCCGTATACCTTCACGTACGACCCGCGGGCCTATGGCGCGTCCACTCACACGCTGAAGGCTTCAGCCATCGTCGGTGCGCAGGCATTCGAGTCAGCACCCGTGTCATTCACATCCAGCGCGCCGGCGGCGCCTGCTGGCAGCTCCGGTGGCTTGCCGCTCGTGCCGATTGCTGTGGGCATAGCCGCTCTCGCCGTCGCTCTTGTCGTAGGCGGGTTGTTCTTCACCGTAGTCCGCCGCCTGCAGCGTGGAGGCATGGTGGTCGTGCGTTCCGCCGACCAGCGGATCACACCGTGGGCGACGCGAGTGCGCGAAGTTGCCGCGTCCGAGGAGGGTGACCTGCCCGACACGCCGCCGGCCGTCGCCGCGGTCGTGGAAGAGATCGGCGAGCCGTTGGGGGTATTGGTTTCGCGCGGCGGCCCAATGATGGGTACGGAGTACGTTGTCGGCGCGAAGCCGGTCAGCATCGGGTCGGGAGCGCGCTGCGCGGTTCGGATCAGCGATATGGCGCTGTCCGCGGAAGAGGCGCGGATCTGGGTGCGCGACGGGCACCTGATGCTGCACAAGATGACGCGACTGAACGTGATCGCTGAGGATGGGGTGTCGGGCGGATGGACCATCCTCGAGCCGGGCGACCACGTTGATATCGGCGAGCACCGCTTCGAGTTTCGGCTCTGGACGCCGCCGCAGGCGGAGATGGCGGAAGATACGGGCCCGATTCCGAACATCCTCCGCGAGACGCCGCGCGCATTGCCGAACGAACCACACGCGCTGATCCCAGCCACGGCCACGGGTCTGGGCGTCATCTGGCCGCGCGAGGACTCGGCGGCGTTGCACGAATCAGACGATCTGGACGCGCAGGCGAGCTAGCTCTGTAAGAGATCGCGCGCTCGCGAGTCCAACCCTACAGGGGGCATCCGCAGATGCCGATCCTCTTTGGGGCGTGCGGGAACACCCGTAAGGGTTCGCAGACCTCCTCCGGACAAACGAGTCGGCGTGTTGGAGCGGAGCGCAACAAATGGTCAGTGCGAACTCGGCGGTACCGCGAGCGAATGACGATACCGCGATCGTATTGCGGGCGATTCGGCGCGACCAGGACGCCTTCGGCGAACTGTATGACCGCCACGCCGTGCGCGTGTACCGGCACATCTACTACATGGTCGGGAACGCGGCCGAAGCCGAGGACCTGACAGCGCAGACCTTCTTGCGGGCCTGGGAGGCCATCGAGCGCTATCAGGTGCGCGGCGCGCCCTTCGTTTCCTGGCTGCTCCGCATCGCCCACAACCTGGGCGTCAGCTACCTCCGGTCGAAGCGTGACTCCTCTGAGCTGCACGATGGCATCGTGGACACGAAGGAGCGACGCGACCCGGAATGGTCGTATCAGCAGACCGCCGAAGAGGAGATGGTCCGCGAGGCGATTCTGAAGCTGCGCGAAGAGCAGCGCCAGGTGATCATACTCCGCTTCATTGAGGATTTGGATTACAAGGAAGTGGCCGAGATTATCGGTAAGAGTGTCGCGGCGATCCGCGTCATTCAGCACCGTGCGCTCAATTCGCTTCGGAAGCAGATGAAGGTGCTGGATCCGGTGGTATGACCCCGCGAGGGGTCGTCCGTTGAGGCGTGGCGGCCGGGGCGTGGCGTCAAATTCCGGTGGGTCTGCCCGTTCAATGCCGGTGGAGTCGTAAAGCGGGGCGGCGACCAACCGATACCTATACAGCTTCGTGGCCCGTGGGGGCTCAATCCGACTTGGGGGATGAACCATGGCACAGAGAGTTGCGGGCGGTGCACAGGGCCGGACGAATCGACGCTTCCTGCTGGTAGCGATCCTTCTGGCGGGGCTGAGCGCGGCGTTAGTCTACGCGAAGATCTCCGCCAGCGACGGCGGCTCGACGTCGACACAGGTGAGCGCAGGGGACCAGCAGGTCGTCGTGGCGAAGGTACCGATCAAGGAGCGCACGACCATCACCGCGGCGATGGTTGAGGTGAAGAGCGTGCCGCTCAACTCCGTCTCCGTGGGCGCCATCACTGACGCCACAGGAGCGATCGGCAAGGTCACGAAGTTCCCGCTGGAGGCGAACCAGCAGCTGGTTGGCAGCGCCATCATCGACACATCGCGGCCGGTCGCTGGTGCGGCGCTCTCGTACGTGGTGCCCACCGGCAAGCGCGCGATGTCTATTTCGGCATCACAGGTCGGCAATGCCGGCGGCTTGATCCTGCCAGGGGACTGGGTGGACATTGTGTGGACCTGCTGCGCGGATCGACCCGTCATCACGAAGACGCTGCTCCGAAACATCCAGGTAGCGGCCGTCGCGCAGACGATCGTTCCTTCCGGTCCGGTGAACAACTCGGCGACGCCGGCAGCGGGAGCGCCCGCGAACGGCCCGGCGACGAACCCGGTCGCGGCGAGCGCGGCTGTGGCCGTTCCCGACGCTACGACGGTCACGCTCTTGCTGACGCCGCAGGAGGCGCAGATTCTGTTCCTTGCGGAGTCGAACGGCAAGCTGCGGATGGACCTGCGCGGCGTGGGAGACCTCGACACGCCTGACACCGGGTACACGAACGTGACGCAGCCAGAGCTGCTGCCGCTCGATGCGGTGAGCACGCTGCCGGACGCTCTGAAGCCCGAAGGATACAAGCGCTAAATAGTGGCGGGGAACACGCATACGCGTTCGAGAACGTAGGAGACGTAGTCGATGGCGAGGAATCCAGAAGTCGTCACCATAGACCCGGATCTTGGCAGCCGGGCCGAAACGAAGCGCGCCATCCAGCTCGCCCACTTTACTGTGGTAGGCGAAGGCGGGTACGGCGTGGAGGCGGTGACGGTCGCGAAAGAGCGCCCGCCGGACGTCTTCGTCGTCTCGGTCGAAGAGCCTGTTGCGCTCGCGCTGCAGACGATTGAGTCGCTCGCCGATGCGGCGCCTCACGTCCCGACCATCGTCTACTCGTCGCTCGCTGACGCGCAGTCGGTGCGCCGCGCAATGGTTGCAGGCGCGCGCGACTACCTGGTCAAGCCGCTGAAGCCCGAAGACCTGAGCCGCGCCGTCTACGGCGTGCTGGAGCAAGAAGAAAAGAAGCGCCTCCGGGCCGACGGCCTCGGCGTCGAGGCGGCGGCGCGCGGCACGGTGATTACCGTGTTCGGCGCCAAGGGTGGTATCGGCAAGACGACCATCTCGACGAACCTTGCTGTCACGCTGGCCAAGATGACCGGGGCAAATGTCTGCCTTCTGGACATGGACACGCGTTTCGGCGACGTGGCGATCATGATGGATGTCGCCGTCGAGTCGAGTATCGCCGACGTGGCGCGGAAGATTGACGACATCGATCGCGACAAGATCCGCGACTTCCTCGTGAAGCACCACACCGGCGTGTCGATCCTGCCGGCGCCGCTGCATCCGACCGAGTGGCGCAACATGACGCCGCAGCACATCGAGAAGATCGTCGAGCTGTTGGCGCAGACGCATGACTACGTCGTCATCGATACGCCCGGCACGTTCAACGAGCTGATTGCCGCCACGCTGGAGCTAGCGAACCTGATCCTGCTCGTGACGAGCATGGACATCGCCAGCATCAAGGACACGGCCTTGGCGTTGGAGATGTTGCGTGCGGCAGGCGTATCGGAAGACAAAGTCAAGCTGATGATCAACCACTCGACGGCGGCCAACAGCCTCCGCGAAGAGGATGTATCGCGGGTGCTGGAGTACGACGTCTTCTGGCGCATCCCGCACGACCTCAGCGTTTCGAGCAGCACGCAGCTCGGGCAGCCCATCGTGGTTGCAAAGCCGTACGCGCGCGTTTCCCGGGCGATTATTGAATTGGCGCACGCGTTGACCGGCACCAGGCAAGAGAAGCGGGGATTCCTCGACCGGGTCCTCGGCCGGTCGGCCTGATAGGCCAGCCAGGAGAGCAGCATGACTCAGTTTCAGTGGCAAGCGCGTAAGATCCAGCCAGGTGGCACGACGGGTGGCGGTAGCGGCGCTAACAACGCCGCCACACGGCCCGGTCAGCTCTCGCAAAACGTCGTTGCGTTGAACGAATTGAAGTTCACGCTGCACCAGCGCCTGATCGAAGAGTTGGACCCCAACAAGCTCGAAGGGCTGGGCAAAGATAAGGCGCGGGAAGCTGTCGAGCAGGCCGCGCGCACGCTGATCGCCCAGGAAATGCCGGGCATCGTCGGGACGACGCGTGACGAACTGGTGTCCGCCGTAGCGGACGAAGTGCTGGGCCTCGGTCCGCTGGAGCCGCTGCTGCGCGATGCCAGCATCTCGGAAGTCATGGTCAACCACCCGGATACCGTCTTCTACGAGAAAGAGGGCCGGCTGTACCTCAGCTCCGTGCGATTCCGCGACGACCAGCACATCATGCGTATCGTCGAGCGCATCGTGGCGCCGCTCGGCCGCCGCGTCGATGAGTCATCGCCGATGGTAGATGCCCGTCTTGCGGACGGCTCGCGTGTCAACGTGATCATCCCCCCCGTCGCGCCGAAAAGTCCGACGATCACCATTCGGAAGTTCCGCGCGGACAAGATGACGTTCGCCGACTTGGTCGCCACTGGCGCCCTGACGAACGAACTTGCTGAGTTCTTCCGAGCCTGCGTGCAGGCCAAGCTGAACATCATCATCTCCGGCGGTACGGGTTCCGGTAAGACGACCATGCTGAACGCCCTATCGTCCTTCATCCCCGACACCGAGCGCATCGTCACGATCGAGGATCCGACGGAGCTTCAGCTCCAGCAGGGGCACGTGGTGACGCTGGAAGCGAGGCCGCCTTCGCTGGAGGGCAAGGGCGAGGTAACGACGCGCGATCTCGTGCGCAACTCGCTCCGTATGCGCCCCGACCGCATCATCGTCGGTGAGGTGCGCGGACCCGAAGCCTTCGACATGCTACAGGCGATGAACACGGGTCACGAAGGCTCGTTGGGTACGGTTCACGCCAACACGCCGCGCGACGCTCTCGCGCGTATCGAGAACATGGTGTTGATGGCCGGATTCGAACTGCCCGTGAAGGCCATTCGCGAGCAGATGCAGTCCGCCATCCACTTGGTGATCCAGATCGCCCGCTTCCCTGACGGTACGCGCAAAGTGACCGCTGTCGCGGAGGTCTCCGGGATGGAGGGCCAGGTTGTGACGATGCAGGATCTGTTCCTCTTCAACCAGAGGGGCATCGACACGGACGGCCGCGTGCTGGGCGAACTGCGCACGACGGGCATCCGGCCGCAATTTTCTGAGAAGTTTGAAGTGGCAGGGATCCATCTACCGATCGATCTCTTCATGCCGGCGGGGTCCTGACCATGATCGATCCACTGGCCGCAGTTGCTGCACTCTCCGTCATGGCGACCATCATCGTGGGGATGTTCGCGTTCTACGGGAACGCCGTGCCATCGTCGAATCTGAAAGGGCGCCTCGACGGCTTGATGTCGGGAACCTCCGTGATCGAAGCAGGCCCGCAGGCGCTGCGGGCGACGGGTCCGGGCAACAGCTTCTTCTCGCGATTCGCGCCTGGCGCGATGGGCGAGAAGCTGGCGCAGGAGTTGGAACGGGCGGACATGACGCTCCGCCCCGGCGAATACATCGCGATGCGCTTCGCGATGGCAGGTGTCGCCGCCATCATCCCGGTCTTCCTGCTGTCGGGCATCACTGCTTACGCGGTGTGCGCCGTCGCAGCGATCGTGGGCTACAACCTGCCGAAGTTCTACCGCAACCATCGTCGCAAGTCGCGAGTATCGAAGTTGAACGCGCAGCTGCCCGAGACGCTGACGATGATGTCGAACTCCCTGAAGGCCGGGTTCGGGCTGCTGCAGGCGATGTCAGCCGGAGCGGACCAGATGTCGCATCCCATGTCGACGGAACTGGGCCGCACGATCCACGAGATGAACATGGGTGCGAGTGCAGAGGTCGCGCTTCTGGCGCTGAGTGACCGCTCGGAGAGCTATGACTTCGACATTGTGGTGACGGCGATCCTGGTGCAACGTACCGTCGGCGGCAACTTGGGCGAGATCCTGGACACGGTTGCCGAGACGATGCGCGAACGCATCCGCATCCGCGGGGAGATTGCTACTCTGACGTCCCAGCAGAAGCTGACGGGCATCGTGCTGGGCATGATCCCGATCGGCGTGGGCCTGCTCTTTCAGGTCATGAGCCCGGGATACATCAGCCCGCTGTTCACGACGCTTACAGGCAAGGGCATGCTGGTTGCCGCCGTTGTCATGGAGACGATCGGCGTCATGATCATCCAGCGCATTCTGGATATCGAGGTCTAGCATGGACTACATGGCGCTCCTTATCGCCGGATTCGTCTTTGCGACGATCATCTTCGCGCTGATTGGCGTGACCGCGCCGAGCGGCTCGTCCGCCGCGGCGGCTGCACGTAACCGGCTGCAAGGCTTCAAGCGAGGCGCGGCCGAGCCCGTTGCGACGCCAGAGAATCTCTCGTTCGGACAACGGGTCGTCGGGCCGCTGCTGCACGGCGCCGCTGAAGGCTTTGGCAATCTGCTTCCGCGTACCCTCCTGAAGGGTGTGGAGCAGAAGTTGGTCTACGCCGGCGAGCCGATGAATATGCAGGGCTTCCTGACGATGGTGTTGGTGTCGACGGTCGCAGCGAGCGCCCTCGCCCTGATGATCGTTGCGGTGTCAGGCGCATCGATTAGCGCAATGACCCTCGGATTGGCCGGAGGCGTCGCGTTCATCGGGTTCTACTTGCCGTTCTATCTCATCGGATCGCGCTCGAAGGCCCGGCAAAACGCGATTATCAAGAGCCTTCCGGATGCCTTCGACCTGATCACCACATGCGTCGAAGCCGGCCTCGGCCTCGACGCGGCGCTTGGGCGGGTAGCCGAGAAGGTGAAGGGGCCGTTCGCCGAAGAGTTGGCTCGGTCACTGCGCGATATCTCGCTCGGCAAGGCGCGCCGCGATGCCCTGAAGGAATTGGGCGAGCGGACCGGCGTCCCGGACCTGATTCAGTTCACGAACGCCGTCATCCAGGCCGAAGCGATGGGCTCGTCTGTTGGCACCGTCCTGCGTGTGCAGGCCGATCAGCTTCGCGTCAAGCGGCGCCAGCGCGCGGAGCAGGCGGCGTACAAGGCGCCGGTGAAGATGCTGTTCCCGCTGGTGATGTTCATCTTTCCGACGCTCTTTATCGTCATCCTGGGTCCCGCGATCATCACCATCATGCAGGGCTTCCCGAAGTAGCCCTCGCCCTATCATTTGCCCCGCCATAACACGAGCCGCGCAAGCGGCTCGTGTTATTGTCTTCGGCGCCTGCTAGGATGGTGCCGATTCACATTGAGTTCGAATGGAGGCGCACCATGTTCATCGCCATGAACCAGTTCAAGATCGTGCCCGGCAAAGAGAGCGAGTTCGAGGAAGTTTGGAAGAACCGCGACTCGCACCTGCAGGATGTGCCGGGCATTCTCCGCTTCGCGCTGTTGCGCGGTGACGCCGAGGGCGAGTACATCAGCCACAGCACGTGGGAGACCCGCGACGCCTTCATGGCGTGGACGCAGAGCCCCGCTTTCGCTGCCGGGCACCGTGGCTCGTCGATGATGGGCATCGTCGCCGGTCCGCCGCAGGTCAAGCTCTACGACTCGGTGATTGCCACGGAGTTCGCGGCAGCCAAGGCGTAACCCGCGGATCGTTGGCGGCGAGGGATCTGTGATGAGCGACCGGATACTCGGCGGGATGGGCAATCTGGCGACGCTGCGCGACGCGCGTAGCTGCCGCGCATCCTCGTGGGACACGGCAGGCGGCAACGCCGACTTCTGGATCATCCGGCCGGGCGAGACGCGGACCATCGCCGATATGCGCGGTCCCGGCTGTGTGCGCCACATCTGGATGACGACCATGTCGCGCGAGGACGCCTACTTGCGGCGAACAGTGGTGCGCGCGTACTGGGACGGGGCCCAGACGCCGTGCGTCGAGGCGCCGCTCGGCGACTTCTTCGGCGTGGGGCACGGCATGATGGTGGAGTTCTGGTCGCAGCCCCTCTCGATGAGCCCGCGCGACGGTCGCGCCTTCAACTGCTTCTTTCCCATGCCGTTCAACCAGTCGGGCCGCATCGACATCGCGAACGAAGGCGAACGCAGCCTGCTGTTGTACTTCTACGTCGACTACGAGGAGTACGACAGTCCGCGCGAAGACGCCGCGTATTTCCACACCCAGTGGCGGCGCGAGAATCCGACTGACGGCTGGGGGAAGAAGGGCGAGGCGCACTCGAACCAGGAGCGAGCGGAGGCATGGACCCGCCCGAACCTCGAAGGCGAAGGCAACTACGTGATCCTCGAAGCGGCGGGCCGCGGGCACTATGTCGGCTGCAACCTGAACATCGACGTATTCGAGAAGCAGCAGAACGACTGGTACGGCGAAGGCGACGACATGATCTGGATCGACGGCGAACTCGTCCTGCGCGGCACCGGAACCGAAGACTATTTCAACACGGCGTTCTGTCCGGGGAAGACCTTTTCTGCGCCCTATCACGGGCTCACCCTGTATTCGGGCAGCGACACCTGGCCGTGGTCCGGAAAGAACTCGATGTACCGCTACCACATCGAAGACCCGATCCATTTCCGCGAGTCGATCAAGGTAACGATCGAGCACGGGCACGCGAACGACCTCTCGAACGACTACTCCAGCACGGCGTACTGGTACCAGCTCGAGCCGCACGCGGCGCACGCGCTGCCGCCCGTTGGCGAACGACTACCGCGAACGACTGGCTGGTGGCTCTAGTTCAGTCGATCGCGTATGAGTTCCCGGTGCCGCTGGTCTGCGGACGGGGCGGTGTTACGACTCGCTTCCGAGTCTCAGGGCGCTGCCGTGCCGTCCGCGGTGAGCGGCAATGGCGTACTTGCGGTCGATGCGCCCTTCGCGCGCCGTGCTGTGGGTAGCCGCGCGAGCTTCTTCGCCGGGGCCGAGTACTGGCGGGCGAGGCGGACGGCTTCCTGGCGCAACTCTTCGCGCAGCGACGCCGGCTCGAGCACTTCGACGCGGTCGCCCCAGCCGCGCACCCAGCGGCCAAGCTCCATCATGCTCGCGACGCTAATCGTCAGCAGGCAACCGCCGTCGGCGAGATCTTCTAGTTGCTGTGACGGATGCCAGCGCGACTCCCTTCACGCGCCACGCCACGTCGGGCTTGAAGCGGAGCTCCACGGCGATGCCTTCGCCCCAGATGATGCCCCATGCCGACCCAAGCAGTGTGTCGAGGTCGAGATCGCGCGCGATCTCGAATGAAGTCGGCTCCTTCTGTGCTGACACCACCCGCTCGATTTTGAAGGTGCGCATCTGCTGATGCGTGCGCGAATAGCCGATGAGGTACGTCGAGAACCCTGCTGCGCTGGGTTCGAGGAAGTACGGCTCGACGATCACTTCCTTCGGACGTTGTTTCCCGGCGGAGCGATAGCTGAGCTTGAGCACGCGACGGCGCGCCCAGGCCTCGGTGATCGTTGCGAGGTTCCGCGAGAAGTCGGCATCGTACGGCCGCTCGGAGAGGGCGTCGGAGGCGGCAACGACTTGCGCGCGGACCTCCGGCGGCATGATGCGTGCGAGCTTGCGGAGGGCGTTCGTCGCGCTTGGCTCGGATTCGTCGCTGTAGCGCAGGAACAGCCGCGTCGCGATAAGCATCGCCCTCGCCTCTTGCAGGTCGAGGTCGATGGACGGCAGCCGATCCTCGGCCGGCATCGCGTAGCGGCCGTCGCGCACTTCGAGTTGGATGCCCATTTCGAACTGGAGTACGAGCAGGTCGCGCTGGATCGACCGCACGCTGACGGCGCCGGCCCGCGCCATCTCGGCCGGAGTCACGCCGGCCTTCCTGCTCTTCAGCAGCTCGGCGAGCTTGTTCAACCGCACGGAGCGTCGCATCGGGGTCATGGTGCATCATCGTACTGCGGAGGTGCGCCGCGCCGATAGTGGCACCTTGACGACAGAGATTGACGCGCCGCCGCACTATGGTTGTCGTGACGGAGCAGCAGAGGCGTATACAGAGGGCGGATCGCGCATGGTGGCACGTGGGATACGGGCGTTCGAATACGCGATCGGCGACGAGGTGCTCGTCCGGCTGGACGATGTCGCGGCGTTAGACCTCTCGGCGGGGCAGCGTGTCGCTGCGGACCGGCTGCCGTCGTGGACGATCGGCGATGTCGTCGCGCGGGTTGAGCGTGGCGACCGCCACCTGTACGCGACGCGGTTTCGGCTCGATCATGTGGTCTGCATCGCGCTCCTGGACGAGGACGCCATCGAGGGCACCGCCTGACGGTTGGGTCAGAGCGCCATCTCGAACAGCACGCCGGTGGGGGTGCGGCGCATCTCCGCGAAACCGCACGCCTGGTAGAACGCAATCGCGTCTGTCCATTCGACGTTCGTGCCGAGGACGAGGCGCGTACTGCCGATCGACTTCGCGTGAGCGACAAGATGCTCAAGGACGGACCGCCCGACGCCTTTGCGGCGGTGTTCCGCGGCGGTGGACATGCGGCTGACAATCGCGGTTCCGTCGGGTTGTGGAGTCAGTGCTCCTGTTCCGGCGATCGCCGATGCGTCGCAGGCGACGACGAACAGCCCGCTGGCGTACGATGCCGCAATATCGTGCAGGTCGGGATTCAGTGCCTCGTCGATTTCACCGAAGCGCTCGCGAAACCCTTCGAGGATCAACGCACGGGCGGCTTCCTGATCGCGGGGCTCGAACGGGCGGACGGTGATGCTCATGGCGTGAGCGCCGGCTCGTCGCGACGCGCCATGTACGTAAGCTCGTCACAGTAGAGGCCGAGTACGTTGCCCAAAGCGTCGCGCCTGAACACGATGTGCGCTGGATCGGGCAAAGCCGGCTCCAACGTAAAGAACGATGGGTCGGCGGCGTCCGCTGGCGCGATCCTGACACCTGCTTTCCACGCACCCCAGCGGCTGCGCAACGAGAGGGCTTCGTTGTCGGCGCTGATGTGGATGCGCCCGGTACGCGTGGCCGGGCGGAAGTTTGTCAGGCGTCCCGGCGTGCACTCGTAGATCCCGGGTGCGCTCGCGAGGATCGCCGGGTCGATCGGAAGTCCGAGGAGAGCCTTCGCGGGCGGAGCGAACAGTGCGCGCTGGATACGGCTGAAGACTGGAGCCGAACTGTCGAGCATGACGTTCATGTGCTGGATGATTGCGATGTTCTCGTCCGGCACAAACGCAAGATTCGTGTTCCAGCCGCCGAGGAACGCGCCGCCATGACCGATCAGCGTGCGCCCGAACTTCGGCGTGCGTGCGAACGAGAGTCCCCAGCTCACCATACGACGATCCACCTCGTGGTGCGATGCGATCATACTGTCGAAGGTGTCAGGCTTGACGATGCCGGCGCCTCGTCGCAGGAGTGCCGACGCGTAGCGCGCCATGTCGGGGATCGTCGACTGCGCGGCGCCTGCGGCCAGCATCCCCTTGTTGAACTCGGCGCGGAACTCGCCACGGATGTTGTGCCCGTCAATCAGCGGTTCGTCGGGCACAGGGATTCCTGCGCGCGCGAATTGCTCCCGATAGTCGTCGTTCGTCGGGCGGTGATACGGCGTGGTCAGTGCGTCGGTTGGGAGATCGCGCACATCAGTGTCGCGCATTCCGAGCGGACGAAAGATGCGACGCTCCATCACGTCCTGCAACGACGCCTTCTCGGCGCGGATGATGATCTCCCCAATGAGCGCATAGCCGTTGTTCGCGTAGGCCCACTTGGTTCCGGGCGTCGCCTCGACGACGATGCCCTTCGGATAGAGGCCGCTGAAATCGCCCGGCTCTTTCACCGAGTTGCGGTCTGGCGACGATACGGCCGCGAGTCCATCGACTGTCGGCGCTTCACCGATGCCGGAGGTGTGGGTGAGCAAGTGGCGCAGCGTCATCGTTTCCGCGGGGCCGTCGAACGACACATCCGGCAGCAGATCGACCACGCGGTCGTCCAGGCGCAGCTTGCCCTCGTCGACCAGCGCCATCGCGCAGAGTCCCGCCATCGTCTTCGTTACCGACGCGATGCGCTGGCGCTGTTCCGGTGCGAGCGGCACCTTCGATTCGATATCGGCGTATCCGAATGCCTCGCTGAAGATGAGGTCATCGCCGACCACGATGCCAATCGCGATGCCGGGCAAGTGGTGTTCTGCCACGACTCCGGCCGCGGCGTCGCGTACGCGTTGGAGATCAGTGGCGGTCAGTGCTGTCATGGGGTCGTCCTCCGGTGTCTCGGCATCGTACGTGGAGATCGCCCCCCGGTCTAGTCGTAGCGGGATCGCCGTGCGATGACGAAGGGCGGAGACTAGGTGCGCTTGCCGGGGCCGTAGACGGCACAGCCGGGCAGCGCGCCGGTGGCTTCGCCGTCGCGCAGGGCGGCGGTGCCGTTGACGATGACGTCGCGCACGCCCGTTGCGTACTGGTGCGGCTCCGCCCACGTCGCGTGGTCGGCGATGGTGGCGGGGTCGAAGACGACCAGATCGGCGAAGTACCCCCGCTCGATCCGTCCACGGCGGGCAAGTCCCAGGTTGTCGGCGGGCAGCCGAGTGATGCGGCGGATCGCTTCGGTCAACGGGATGATCTTCTCGTCGCGCACGTACTTCGCGAGCAGCCTCGCGAAGCAGCCGTACGCCCGCGGATGCGTCGAGCGCTTGAGGAATGCGCCTTCTGCGGCGGTAGAGGCTGAGTCTGAGCCGAACGACATCCACGGCAGCGCAATCTGCCGGCGCAGGTTGTCCTCGGAGATGCTGAAATACGCCGTATCGACGCGCGATCGGTCGCGCAGGACGAGATCCATCAGCGCATCGACGGGATGCTTGCCCTCGGCTTCGGCGATCTGTGCGATTGTCTTGCCCTGATAGCCGCGGTTCTCTTCCTTGCGTGTACCGAGCACCAATACGCCTTCTGCGCCGCCAGCGGCCCGGTACAGATTCTCCCAGCCATCGCGTGAATGTTCGATGGCGTCGCGGATCTCGGCGCGCACCACCGGATCCGCGAGGCGCTCAAACAGCTTCTCTGGGCCACCGTCGTGGAAGCGCGGCGGGATCGAATTCGAGAGGCCGGTCGCACCAGCGGTGTAGGTGTACATGTCGGCAGTGATTGCTTCGCCGGCGCCACGCGCCTGCTCGACCATCTCGATCACGCGATCGAGCTTGCCCCAGTTCTCCTTCCCGGCCTGCTTGAGGTGATAGATCTCGGCCGGGACGCCGCCCTCGCGGCTGATACTCAGCAACTCCTCTACGGCGGGGAGCAGCGCACGTCCCTCATCGCGCATGTGCGAGATGTACTTGCCGTCATAGGGCGCGGCCGCGCGGCACAGCTCGATCAACTCTTCGGTCGATGCGAAGAACGCGGGCGGATAGATTAACGAAGAGCCGACACCGAGCGCGCCCGCCGACATCTCGTCGCGTACGAGGCCGCGCATGACGTCGAGTTCGGCAGCGGTTGCGGGACGGTCATCCTGCCCAACGGCGTAGATGCGAAGCGTGGTGGCGCCGATGTACGACGCGACATTCTGCGACACGCCTGTCTTCTCAGCGTGCGCGAGATACTCGGCGAGTGAGCGCCACGGCACCGCGACGGGCATGTCGCCTTCGCCGAGGCTCTTCTGCATGCGGGCGTGCATGTCCGGTGTCAGCGGACCCATCGAGTTGCCCTCACCGAAGATCTGCAGCGTCACGCCTTGCTTGAGTTCGCCCATCGATCGCGGATCTTGCAGCATGCTGATGTACGAATGGCTGAGCATGTTGATGAAACCGGGCGCGACGGCCAGGCCCGCGGCATCAATCTCGGTTGCCGCGCGGGCGTCCGCAAGCTCGCCGAGTTCAGCGATCGTATCGCCGGATACGCCAACGTCAGCCACGTAAGGCGCGCCGCCGCTGCCGTCATGAATCGACCCGTTGCGGATGAGCAGATCGAAAGTGCGATGAGAGCCGTCGGCGGCGCTCAAGCGCCGTCCTCGCGCCAGCGGACCTCGTACAGGCGGACAGGATCCTCGAACCCGCGGATCTCCGCTTCGCCCTGATCGGCAAACAGAAACCCCTTGCCGGCCACCAACTGACGGACGACATCCGATGTGAGGGCTTCACCTGGCTCGGCGCGTGCGCAGACGCGCGCTGCCAACTGGACCGCCGTGCCGAAGAGGTCGTCCCCGTCGGCCACGGGCTCACCAGCGTTGATGCCAATGCGGACCATCATGTAATCCTGCGGGTTCGCGTCGTTGTGGCGCTGGAACGCCCGCTGGATGGTGATCGCGCACTCAACCGCGGACGATGCGGTGAGAAACGACGCCATGATGCCGTCGCCGGTGTGCTTCACCTGGCTGCCGCCATGGGCGGCGAGCGCTTCGCCGACGATGGCGTTGTGCAGGCGGACGAGCGATTGTGCTTCCGCATCGCCGAGTCGCTGCGTGAGCGCGGTCGAGCCCTCCATGTCGGTGAACATAATCGTGCGGAAGCCAGCGCTCACGGGCCCTGACGGCACAGCGTGCGGCTGCGACGACGCGTCGTGGGCGTGCGCCCGCCCGCCGGACGTGTCTCGACCGGCATCGATGCCGATGAACTCCTGTATCGAGTCCACCACCGCACGCATATCGCCCATGTACGGTGAGAGCGATGCGCCTTCGAGGATCTTCAGCCGCGCGTTGGGGATCTTGGCGGCAAGGTTCTTGGCGACTTCAACGCTGAGCATTGGGAAGTCACGCCTGTGGAGGATGAGAGTCGGCTGCGTCACCTGCGAAAGCAGGTCCGTGACATCGGCCTCCTGGTTCGACTCCCAGCATGCCTTCGCGGACTCCGCCGAAAGGCTCTCGCGCATGTACATCGCAACTCTGTGAGCCGCGTCGCCTTCATCCCAGCCGAACGTGGTGTGAGCCAGCGTTTCTGTGAATAGCTCATAGTCCAGCTCGCGCAGGCGTTCCAGCGCTTCCTGCGTCGTCGGATCGCGTTCCGTCTCGGAAGCTTTGGCGACGGCGCAGAAGAGAATGAGGTGTGACACGCGTTCCGGATGCCGGACTGCATAAGCGATGGCGATGGGGGCGTTGAAGTACATGCCGAACAGCGCGAACTTCTCGAGCCCAAGGCGATCGACGACCGCTTCGAGGTCACGGATGTGGTTCTCGAGCGACGAGTCCGGAATCGCCCGGGTTGACAGTCCAGAGCCGCGGTTGTCGTAGCGGACAATCTGGTAGTGCTCGATCAGGTGTTCGTACCAGTGCCGCCACTCGGGGATCTGCCACTCCAGCTCGATGTGGCTCCACGGCAGCGCGGGTGGGGGATTGACGATGGCCACGCCTTCGCCGATCGACCAGAGGGCGATGCTGACCCCATCCGACGTTGTGGCATATTGGATGCGCGGCTCCATGCGGACATCGTAGCAAGCGCGGAGCCAGCCGGACACGCCGCTAATCGCACGCGCTTGGGAGCACCGCGAACAGGTCGTAGTCAGGTGATGACGTCACGAGGGTGGCGCAGGCTCCGTTGCCACGGAGACGGCGAGGAGCAGCGGGACCTACGAACCATGCTCGCCGCGGTGGCCGCCTGGCTTCCGTGTTGAAACGAGAGTCAATGGCGTTGGCATCGAAGTACGAATGCGAAAGGGCGTCGTACGGAGACCGCGACGAGTGCTACCGAGGCTCTCGCCATCGACCTCAGTCAGGATCGTGTGATCACCATGCGTTTCAGGCCTGGCGCGTAGGCGTCGGCATGCTCTCACCGTGTTATGATGCCGCCATTCGCGATATCGACTGCGGAGGCGACATGAAGACGCTACCGATCCAGGGTTCGACGCACGATCAGGTGATGGAGCGGCTGCGCGCGCTGCAGGCCCATGACGGTGACTATCACAACGCCCGCACCTGGGGTCTGATCTACAACGCCGGCGCGGATGTCGATGCGATGGTGCAGGACGCCGGCGGGCACGTTCTGCTGGAGAACGCCCTCAATCCGCTCGTTTTCCCCAGCCTGCGCGAGATGCAGCGGGACGTCGTCGCGATCTCCGCGGGCATCCTGAACGGCGGGGACGACGTAGGCGGCGCGATGACGTCCGGCGGCACGGAGTCGATCTTCATGGCCGTGAAGACGGCGCGGGACCGCGCGCGCGCCGAGCGCGGAATCGACCGCGGGAGGATGATCATCCCGCGTACGGCACATCCGGCGTTCGTAAAGGCGGCACATCTTCTCGATATCGAGTGGGTGCACATGCCGCTCGGCGATGATCTGCGCACGCACGCCAAAGATCTCGCGCCGATGATCACGAGCAACACGATACTCGCCGTGGGCTCCGCTCCGGCCTACCCGTTCGGGATGGTCGACCCCATTCCGGAGATGGCCGAGATCGCCTCGGCCGCCGGTGTACCGTTCCACGTCGACGCGTGTCTGGGTGGCTTCATGCTCCCGTGGGCCGAGCGTCTCGGCACGAAGTTGCCGCTGTGGGACTTCCGCGTGCCGGGCGTAACCTCAATGTCTGCGGACCTGCATAAGTACGGGTACGTCATCAAGGGCGCGTCCGTCGTGCTGCACCGCCCGAAGACGAACCTGCGATACCAGGTGTTCGCGTTCGCCGACTGGCCGGGTGGCATCTATGGAACGCAGGCGTTCCTAGGCACGAAACCAGCCGCACCGATCGCGGCGGCATGGGCAGTGCTGCAGTACCTGGGCGAAGAAGGGTACCTGCGCCTCGCGCGACAAACGCTGGATGCAACAGCGAAGCTCATCGCCGGAGTCGAAGCGTTAGATGGCGTGCACGTGTGGGGCGAACCCGACATGACGGTCGTTGCGCTCGGATCGGAAACGCACGACATCATGGCCGTCGGCGACCGCCTGAACGAGCGGGCCTGGCACTTCGACCGCCAGGACACTCCGCCGGCATTGCATCTCATGGCCAGCCCGCGGCATGCCCTCGTCGTGGACGAATTCCTCGCCGATCTGCACGATGCCCTGCAGGATCCCACGGCCACGAGCACCACGGCCGCGAGGTACGGCGACGACGTCAGCGCCGAGGTCGCCGCGCGGTAGCGCGAACCCGCCATTGCAATTCTGGTTCAAGGGGCAGCTTTGCGGTGCCTCATTCACGACCTGGCCAGGCTGTTCCTCCTGCGTAACCTGCTCGATACATAGCGGACATGCTGAGTTAACGCCGCCGCCACGTCGATGCAACGGCGCTGCGGCACAATGAAGCATCGCCGAGCGTCGAGGGGGTGCTGCATTGTTTTCGGAACGCGAACGATCAACGCGGTGTCACCGCCGGCGCGCCCGTGCGCAACGACAGCTGGTAGCTCGAGGCGCAACGGCGTGACTTTGCGCCTGCCCCCGGCTGACAGCAAGACGTTACTGGGCGGGCGGCGCCGGGGGAAGCAAGGATTCGCGCAGCGGCTGGCGAGCGCGAAGGCGTTCCTGAGATATACCGACGAAGACGGGGCATTGATTCGCGCCACAGGCGAAATAGTGCTGGCGCAATCGGACGCTATCGTTGAAGCGTTCTACGACTACCTGCTCTCACACCGCGAGACTGCGGTTCATTTCGCTCGCGCGGACGGGCATACCGATCGCGAGGCTGTCACCCGTCGCCACGCGTCATTAAGGGAGTGGCTGCTGCTCGCGGTCGAAGCTCCGCCCGACGAGCAGTTGTCGGGCTATCTGGCGGGAGTCGGTCGCGCGCACACGGGTCGTGGTAGCGGCCCGTCGGGGCGATTGAACGCACGGTACCTCGTCTGGTCGATGACCTTCCTCCAGTTGGAGGTCGCGCGCGTCCTTGCCAGCGCGATTTCTGATAGGGCAACGCTGCTCGCGGCGAATGCGGCGTGGTCCAAGTTGCTCACGGTGCATCTGGATCTGTTCCTGGCGGTCTATGCGAGCGGGGAGGGCACGGCGCATTGGTACTGACCGGCGGCGCACTGTCGCCTAAGCGTGTCGGGCCCATTCCGGGTCTGTTCACCCGTTCGTCACACCGCCGCGCGGACGCGCGCCATGACAGATCACGCGGCGGTAGCCGCGGTCGGCGACCGGGGTTGTGCTGGAGCGCTGATACTACGGCACGACATCTCGCGTGAGCGCGGCGCAGCCCTCGCCGCCGCCAACAGCGGAGTAGCACGTGCCCGCGTCATCGACCATCGTGCGGAACGTATCCACCATCAACACGAGTCCGAGCGCACACACCAGCGCGATGGCGCCCGCCGCCGCTCGCGGAACGTGCGTACCCCGCGCATACGCCGGCTCCGGATGTATCCGGTCGGCGAGTCGCACGAGGATCAGTCCGTTGATCAGGAAGAGCGCAGCGAAGAGCGCGATGACGATCACGACCGGCTCAAAGATCTGGAAGTCGACGTTCGCTGGGTCGAACAAGGGCTGCCCGACGGTGACTAGAGTGACGCCTGCGAACGCGAGACCCCGCCATGCCGGCGGCACCCAGAGCCAGCGGCGCAATCCAAGGTACATCAGCCCGCCGAGCACGCCAGCAATCGTACCCAGCGCGAGAAGGCCCATCGTGCCACCGACCGACATCTCGCCCACGGTGGCACTGGCGTCTGTCATGACGCCATCTCGATCATCGTTGAGCAGAGCGATGATGCGCATCACGACGCGAGATCCGATGCCTGCCGAAATGAAGCCCGCAACCGCGCCTGCAAAGACAGCGCCGCGTATTGGTCCGGAACGCCGCCAGAGCTTTCGCATCGGCGGTCGCCGCGAGGGTGTGACCGCGCTTGAGGAATGCGTCATGTCTTCGACTCCGCGTCCGAGTTCCGCAACAGGTTCTCGATGATGTTGATATGGATCCCGAGGTGCCCGCGATTGATCAACAGCGCCTTCTCGATGTCGCCACCTGCGGACTGCACCGCCTTGCGGAGAGGCTTGTGCACCGCGTCCCATTCCTCGAACACCTGCTCAATGTCCGTCGTCGGCTTCGTGCCGACGTCGGCGAAGCGCCTCCCTCTGTAAGCCGTCATACCCACACGGCTCCATTCGACGCCGTCTGGCAAGAACCTGCCGAGGTGCAACTGCTCCGCCCAGAGCAGGTGGCGCACGTTCTCAACGGTCGACCAGTCACCGTTGGCGGGCCGCCGGGCGAGCACCTTCGTGTCCTTCGTGCTCAGCATCTTGCGGAGCCGCGCGCGCTCCCGGTCAATCTCCCTGATATACCTCGCGATGTCTTGCTCGCCCATGGCGATGTCTTCCCGCGTGGTGCGCGATGTAGCCAAGCACGCGGATCCTATCACGGCCGCCGGCTGCTCGGCGATCCGGTGGCGCTTCCGTGGTAGGGGGTATCCGTATGTTGCGGTGCGTGCGGCAGGGGAGTAGTGGCGACCCCGAAGGGATTCGAGCCCGTCGAATGCACAGATTACCCGAGATTGACCCAAGACTGGAGCGGTGGGGCATTACCGTCGTTCCGGTCGGCTGACCGAACCGCTAGGACGGGTCGGCGGACACGCTTGATAGCCGCGCGCACCTAAGAACTGGCTGACAGGGAGTTGAGCACCGCGACCTCTGGGAACGTCGCCGGCGCGCCGTAGCCGTGCTCAGCTAGCCACCGGATCACCATCAAACTTCGCAGCGACCAGTACGCGCGAATCACGTCGATCTCGATATCGCCGCCATAGCCCGCGACGACATCGTCGAGGTGCTCCTCGTGTGCGAGCGTCAGAGTGGCGAGGTCATACATCGCGTCCCCTTGGCCGCCCTCGGACCAGTCCACGACGCCGCTTACCTCGTCACCGTCGACGAACAGATGAACGATCTGCAGGTCGCCGTGGATGAATACCGGTGTCCATGGCCGCAGCGCCGCCTCCGCGACCTGACGATTGCGCCTGACAACGTCGGCGGAAACGACATCGTTGGCGACGAGCCACTCACACTCCGAGTCGAACAGTGGCGGAAACTCGACCGTACCCCCACGGCTGAGAACGGGCAGTTGCTGACACTGGCTGCTGGGCCACGGCGGCAGCGGAGCGTCGTGCAGCGTGCGGACGGCGGCGCCCGCCGCAACCCACGCCGCCGAAGACGCAAGCGAAGTCTCTTGGAGCACGCCGAGCGCCGCTCCGGGGACTGCCGCGAGCGCGAGCACCGGCGGCTTGCGCCAAAGGACTTCGGGGGTGGGGATCGGTGCCCTCGCCATGACCTCGACCTCTCGGTCGATGCGCGCTTGATCCGTGTCGATCTTCAGGAACACATCGCCGACGCGTAGCGTCACGCGCTCCGAATGCGCGACAACGACTTCGATCTCCCGCATGTCGTCATCCTCGCCTTCGGCCCGAAGGAATACCGTGACTGGGCCGTGCTGGGCGCGTGTGAAGGCTCTGTGCAATCAAAACCGGCCCACGAAAGGGCCGATTTGAATAGTGCTTCTGGCGACCCCGAAGGGATTCGAACCCTCGATCTCCACCGTGACAGGGTGGCATGTTAGACCGCTACACCACGGGGCCGCGCTATGCAGTTGAACGCCCGAAGCTGCCGTCGCCGGCGATCCTTCGGGTATTGCATTCTAGTGACGGGCAGGGAGGGTGTCAATCGGAACGGCCGGCGCGCTTACTTCGCGATCCATTGCTCGTAGTTGTACTGCGCGGCGCTGCCGATGAGCTCCGGGTGGCGGTTGCGGACAGAGGTGCGCGCAGTCGTGTAGCCGGTGCCCGTGAATAGTTGGATCATCGGCCGCGCGTAGAGCATCAGCTTCTGCGCCTCCAGCAACGACTTCTGGCGTGCAGTGCGGTCGGTCTCGCCCCACGAACGCTCGATCAGGCCGTCGATGGTGCCGTCGGCGAAGGCAAACATGCTCGCCGTGCCGCCGGGGCCTGCCGAGTGATAGAAGCGCGTCGGGATGTCGGGCGATTCGTACGGCAGGTGGCTGATCAGCGTGGCATCGAACTGCCCGCGACGGAAGTTCGTGAACCACACGACAAGGTCGAGCTCTTCGAGGACGGCCTCGAGGCCGATGGCGAGCAATTGCTGGCGCACAACCGTGGCAACGTCGATCAGCTGCGGGATCTTTGGCACTTGCAGGCGGAACGTCGCACCGACGGCGCCGGCTGCTTCCACGAGCGCGCGGGCGCTGGCGCGACGGTCCTCGATGGGCACGGTGCCGCTGTGCGCCGCAATCACATCGCTTGCTGGTAAGGACCAGTAGCCTTCGTCGAGATGCGGGTTGACCGGTCCGAGCACCTCGCCGTTATCAAATGCGATGTCACGGATCAGTGCATCGCGATCGAGCGCCAGATCGACGGCGCCGCGAACTCGTCCGTCGCTGAGCGGCGCGCGGTCGTACCGAATGCCCAGCGATACGCACGACAGGCTCGGCTCGGCTGAGACTTCGACGTCGCCCGCGGCGTCACGGAACGACTGCGCCTCGGCGGCGTCGCGGTTCGGCATGACGTCGATCTGGCGCGCATTGAATTCCGCGATCTTCGCATCATCGTTCGTGAAGACGCTCCACTCCATTGCGTCGAGGTGCGGGACCGGTGAGCGGTAGTAGGAGTCGCTTCGTACGATGCGCGCGTATTCCGCCGGACGGATCTGATCCAGACGGAATGGCCCGCTCCCGATGCTGAAGGCGGTGATATCGGTCTGAGACGCAACGAGTTCCTTCGGCAAGATCGCGCCCGCGCCGATAGCTCCGAGCTCGCGCAGGCTATACACGTACGGCCGGCGCGTGGTGATGCGCAGGGTCGTCGCATCCACCGGTTCGACCTTGTCGAGGATGGTCGTGTGCCAGGTCTTGTTCGTGACGATGGGGTTGTCGCGGTAGCGGAGAATGGACGCCGCCGCGTCCTCGGCGGACACGGCACGTCCGTTCACCGGTGCGATGTCCTGGAACCGTATGTCCTGGCGAAGTCGCACAATGTACGTGGTCGCGTCGGGTTGCTCGACGCTCGCGGCGTGGTCGAGCACGACGGCGTCCTGTGCATCGACGTGGAGGAGATAGCCGTATATGCGCGGGAAGATCGCGAGGCCGCTCCCTGTCTCGATCTGAGGGTCGACGCCCGACGCGATCGGCAGTGTCGTGCCTGTACGGAGCGTCCCACCCGAGCGTGGTTGGTCGGTGGACGGCTTCTGTTCAGAGTCGCCGCAGCCAACCACACTGATCGCAGCAGTAGTGGCGACGACCGTACCACCCGCCGCGAGCATGCGCCGCCGCGAGACGCGCGCCTGCGTAACGCTGGCCCAGTAGCTGCTGTCAGATGTCATGCACGGCCTGTCGATGATGGGGAACGCGATGGTCGAGGTGCGGCTACATTCATGCGGATCATGTTCCCCGTGTCAAGGGATGTGCCCGTACGCCACGGCCGCCTCGCTTGACACCACCCTGAGCGCTGCATATCGTGCCGCTAACGGAAGTCGCAACGGAAGGGGCAAAACATTGCCGTTTCAGAAGCCAGACGCGGTCGATCAGCACATTCTCAGCATCCTCGAAGATAACGGGCGCGCGACGAACCGGGAGGTCGCCGAGTCGGTGGGCGTGTCCGAAGGCACGGTGCGCAACCGCATCGAGCGCTTGATCCGTGACGATATTCTGCGCATCGTCGGCGTCACGAACCCGGCGCGGCTCGGGCTCAACACCGCCGCAGTGATCAGCATTTCCGCTGAACTGGCGAAGATCACCGACATCGCCGAGCGCATCGCCGCGGCGGATGGCGTCGTGTACGTGGGGTACACCACGGGAAACGCGGATATCATCGCCCTAGCGTTCTTTCCCAGCAACGACGAGCTAACGGACTTCATGACGCAGACGCTGGCCGCGATCCCTGGCATTCTCAAGGCAGAGACCAACATCATCCTCAAGCCCGTGCGAAGCCTCTTCCCGGGCGCCACGGTCAACCTCATCGCGCGCCAGCCGACGCGGCTCACGTCCGTCTCGAAGGCGTAGCGGCAGCGCATCATCCATGGATCTCTCTCATAACGGAGCGCGCGCATGATCGATGAGATCCGCCGGGAGCCTGCCAAGCGCGTCACCACGTTCGACCACTCGGGCGCGGAAAACGGTTCGCTGATCGAGCTCTACAAGGACGGCGTAAAGACCACAGCCTACCTCACTGCGGCGAGCCCCGGAGCCTTCAAGGGATATCATCTACACCGTGTGCGTGCGGCTCGATACGTGTGCGTGCGCGGCCGTATGCGGATCACCCTGTACTCGCAACACGCAGGCACGGATGGTGAGCCGCGGTGGCAGCGCGAAGAGCATGTGCTCGATGCATCGACGCCGGAGCGACTGTTCATTCCGAAGGATGTAGCGACCGGCCTCGAGAACATCGGGGACGAGGAGGGGTGGCTTATCAACTATCCCGAACCAGCTTACGACCCGGACCTGAAGGACGAGCAGGTCGAATATACGCAGGCCGAGCTCGAGGCCGGAATAGTGAAGTGACCAATGAGCAAGCTACCTGAAGTCGAACGCGAACTCCGGCGTGTCGGCGCAAGATACAGCGGTACATGGACGACGGCGCTGACCGATGTCGCGACTGGCGAGCACTTCGGCATCGACGAAGATGCAGTCATGCCGACGGCGTCGCTGATCAAGGTGCCGGTTCTCGTTTCGCTCTACACCGCCGTCGAGCGAGGCGACCTTCGACTGGACGGACTCACGACGTATGAGGAAGTGCACAAATGCGGCGGGTCGGGTGTACTGCAGCATCTGGCGCCGGGAACTCGCATGACCGTGCGCGATGCTGCAGTGCTCATGCTGATCATCTCTGACAACGCCGCGACGAACATGTGCATCGACCTGGTCGGGCTGGATCAGGTGAACGAGACCGTGCAGGCGCTGGGATTCGAGCAAACGCACCTGTATCGCCGTCTCGGCGATCGTTCGGCGGGGCTCGATGCGCGCAAGATGTCCGTGAGCAGTGCCGGCGACATCTGCCGAATGATGACGCTGATCGCGCGGCATGAAGCCGTCTCGGCAGAGGCGTCGGAAGACATGCTACGGATCCTGCGGCGCTGCAACGGGCGTGCGGAGCTCTCTCACCTGCTGCCGTGGAACGAGATGAACATGCTCGACAACCCACGCGAGAACTGGGTCGCGGAGAAGGGTGGCGCATTCATCAACGGGATCCGCACAGGGGGGTCGATCTTCCACAGCGAGCGCAGTTGCTTCGCGATGTCAGTGTTCGGCGAGGGGATGCTTGCCTCCGGCGCCGGCCACGAAGCAGAAGGCAACCAGATCCTGTGGGAGATGGGCAAGGCCGCCTGGGACGCGCTCGCGTAGGACGCTACGCGGTGCGCAGCGCAGCGTCGACCGCGTCGATCGCTGTGATGACCTGTTGCGATTCCTCCCCGCCTGTGGCGGCGACCGCGTCGAGGAAGATGAGGTCGTCTTTCAGCGCATCGCCGGACGCGCGCAGTCCGTCCGAGCCGACCTCGAACGAACCCAGCAAGGTGTCCACGAGTGACTTCAGCGACTGCCGATGGAGCTTGTAGTCGACAATCGCCTGGCGCATGCGCGCAACGAGATCGCGATCGCGGCCGGACGGGTCGTCGCCGTCGTTTGAGACGGGAGTTGGCGCACCGACGACGCGGGCTGGAGCGCCGACAACGGTGACATTCGGCGGCACGTCGGCGATAACGACGGCGTTTGCGCCGATACGCACGTGATCGCCGATGGTGATTGGGCCGAGCACCTTCGCTCCGGTGCCGATGTGTACCTCGTCCCCGATGGTGGGGCCGTCCAGGCTGAACCCGAGCTTCTTGCTGTTCGACAATCCGATTGTCACCCACGGGTTGATCTGGCAGTTGCGGCCGATCCGCGTGCGCCCGTCGATCACGACGTTCCCGTGCGACATCATCAGCCCCGGACCGATCTCGACGCGGTTGCCGATGGACACCCGAAATACTGATCGGGAAACGGCATCGCAGAGGACCGGGAGAACAGGAACGCCCGCCGCGAGCAGACGGCACTTCACGCGAAAGAGCCACGCCGCCAGCCAGGCCTCGGCGAAAGCAATAGTGAACCAGCGGCGCGTCAGCGCCATGCGATTCGTCCACGGCGGCGACTCGGGAATCGGCGCGAATGTGAACAGGATGTGGACGTCGTAGTCCTGATCTAGCGCTTCGGCCATGGCGCCGCACCCGGCTTTCGCCAAACCGAAAAGATCATGTCGGAGTGCTGCGGCCGCCCGCGCGCGATGCGATCCAACGTGTTCCAGATCGCGCGAGCCATTCGCTCGGGCAGGCGATCGAGGACCGCGCCGTAACGCGAGAAGAGCCACAGTAGCGAGATGCCCGTGCAGCGATCGAGGACGAGCCAGTTCCCGCCCAGCGATCGGATGTAGGGAAGGTCGCCCTTGACGTTGTGATCCTCCGGTATCTCCCAGTAGGGTCGCCACAGGGGCCGTGGACGGTGGAGCCTACGGCTGAGGCGGTCGCTCGCGCGGCCCAGCTTGCAGGAAACGCTCTCAAAGTTGGCGAGGGCGATAATGACGCGCCCATCCGGTCGTGTGATGCGCGCGGCCTCCCGCATGAACGCGAGCGGATCGGAGAAATGGTCGAGCGAGCCTTGGCAGATGACGCGATCGAACGATGCGTCGGCGAACGGCAACTCTTCGGCGATGCTGCGCACCATCTCGGCCGTGCTCTCCGGCTGAACATAGTTGCCGACACCGATCATCTCCATGGAGGCCTCGGCGCCGATCGCGCGGCAGCCGCGCTGGGCGATGCGCATGGCTACGCGTCCTGTGCCGCAGGCGACGTCGAGTACCCGCTGTCCCCGTACGTCCGAGGCGAGGTCGACCATGGTCTCTTCAACAGCGCGATAGAGATACTCGGAGTCGCGGTGCTTGCCGGCGTGGAAGTCGTCGATTGAATACGTCAGGTCGAAGTCAGGCTTATTCGTTTCGACGGTCATCGCGCCACCGTCCCGGTTGCGCCGTTGGCTGAAGCGGCGGAGATGAGCGACGGCGGGGTAACGCCTGACCGTTTGGCCACAGAGAGCACAATATCGAACTCCTCGAACCCGCCGAAGAGGCTGGCGAACCAGCGCTCGAACCGATACTGGCTCCCCCGGCTGGCGTTCGCGAGCTTTTCGATGAACTGCGTGAACGGTCCGCGCGCCAGGGCTAGCCCCGTGTCGTCACCGCGCTGACCCGCCACACGCAGGCGCGCGCGCTCGATGGCGAACGCCGTTGGCGTCGGCGCATCCCATGGTTTGCTGCGCGGGTCGTAGTAGTTGAACGTATTGAGCGTCAGCAACGGCCGCGCTGCAGCATCGCGCGATACGGCGATGGTCGATGATGCATGCGGCAACGTGATGTGGATGAGAGCTCCCGGCTTGCAGACGCGCCAGAACTCGTCGAGCGTAGCAGCGACATCGGCTCGGTACATTATCGTACGGCCGGCGAAGATCTCATCGACGCTGCTATCGCGGAAGGGCAGGTGCGGACCCGACTGTGCGACGAACGCCACGCCCTTCTCGGGAAAGGCATTGATGCGGAGCGCACGCGCAGCCTGCTTCGCCCGGCCGCTGAAGTCCAGACGCGCCATCATGACGTTGCCACCTGCGCAACCTTCAGTTCCTGTTGCTCTTCCGGCCGCAGCGCGAGCAGGGCTTCGACGCGCGCCAGGTAATTATGGACGACCTGGGCGGGCTTCCCTTCGTCCGTGATCCGTCCGTGCTCGATGAGGATGCCGCGATCGCAGAACTTCGGCAGGTTGAGCATGTCGTGCGTGACGAGCACCATCGTGACGCCGTCGGCCCGTAGCCGGTGAATGTGGTTCATGCACTTCGACTGGAACTGCGCATCACCGACGGCCAGCACTTCATCGATCAAGAGCACTTCCGGGTTGACATGTACGGCGACAGCGAATCCAAGGCGGAAGAACATGCCGGACGAGTACGTGCGCATCGGTTGATCGATGAAGTCGCCGAGTTCCGAGAACTCGATGATCTGCGGGAGGATTGCGCGCGCTTCCTTGAGCGTGAGGCCAAGAAGGACAGCGTTAAGAATCGCGTTTTCGCGCCCACTGATCCTCGGGTGAAAGCCCGAGCCCAGCTCCAGCATGGCGGACACGCGCCCGTTGACCGTGACTTTGCCGCTCGTCGGCTGCGTGATGCCGGACATGACCCGGAGCGTCGTGCTCTTGCCGCTGCCGTTCGGGCCGATGATGCCCAGACTCTCGCCGCGGCGCACGCGCAAGTTGACCTGGTCCAGCGCGACGAAAGGGCGATGGGCGTTTGAGAGGAATCGCGGGAGATGGAGCAGCATCGACTTGATGTCAGTCGCTTCGGTCTGCAGCGAGAGAGAGTAGTGCTTGGACACGTCGTCGAACTGGATGGCGACATCGCCGCCAATCTCAGAGCGCATCGGCGAACCCCCCCTGCATCTTGTTGAAGGAGAACCAGCCGAGCGCGGCGATGCTCGCCGTGAAGATAAGCGCCGGTGCCATGCCGGCGCCGGGTAGCTGATTGTGCAGGAACAGATCCCGCCACCCTTCGATCAGCGATGCCATGGGGTTGAGAAGCACCCAGTTATGATACTTCTCCGGCACGATCGATAGGGGGTAGATGACGGGTGTGAGATAGAACCAGATGAGACCGACGAAGACGTCCGTCAGGTGCTCCAGATCGCGGAAATAGACATCGAGCGACGCGATAAGCAGCACGACCCCCATGATCAGCACCGCCTCAACCACCAGCAGATACGGGATGCCAATCAGCCAGGTCCAGTTGGGGTTGTAGCCCCCAATGACCAGGAGGATGACGAGCACCGGGATCGAGAGCGCGTACTGGACGCCGTTGTTCAGGACGGTCGCGAGCGGCAGCACGAAGCGCGGGAAGTACACCTTCTTGATCAGTGCCCCGTTGCCCGCGAATGATCCGACCGCGAGCAGGAGCGACGTTTGGAACCACGTCCACGGAAACAGGCCGGCAAGCAGGACGAGGTGATAGTCCTCGACGTCGATCCGGATGAACTTGCGCAGAACGACGAACATGACGGCGCCCTGGAGGAGCGGCCGAATCAGAGACCAAAGGAACCCGAAGATGGTGTCCTGGTAGCGGAGCTTGAGTTCGCGGAACGTGAGAAGATAGAGCAAATCCCACGATCGCCGCGCCTGGCGATTGATACCTACACCCCCGTCTCTGGCAGGCCTATATCGCTCCGTAGCGTAGCACATGGATTCAGGCTGACGGCCACCGGAACTCGCACCATGCCGACCCCGTAGCGAAGCCCTCGCCGGCTGGCGAGGGCTTCGTGTCGAACGGCCCGTGTGCCGGTTATCAGGCCGGGTCGAGGAAGGGCGAGAACTGGCCGGACATGCGTTCGCGGCGGTCGCCGAGTCCTGCCACCTGCAGCCGGTGCATGTATTCGTTGACCTGCCGCTTGCGCACCGCTGACAACATCCGGAGACCCTCATCCATGTGCTCGGTGCCGCCCCCAAGCAGGATGGCTAGCGATTCGATCGATCCGCCGGTCGCCGTGACGCCGGTGCCGGCGAAGATCTCCTCGCCCGCGTCGAGATAGCTGTGGATCTCTTCACGCCGCTCGGGCTCAGTTTCGAGGATGTGCTTCATGTGCATCACGCCGAACGAGACATGACGCGACTCGTCCTGGACGGCGAGGCGGAACATGCTCTTCTCCGCCTCGTTGTGCGACAGCAGTTCCCCGGAGCGGAACAGCGTCTGGATGAAGCCCTCGCCGATGATGTGCATGATCGCGGACATCTCGGTGAAGTCGCGCGCGGCGATGATGCTGCGGAGACCGGACCCGGGGCCGCCGCTCATCAATCCGCCTCCGTTCGCGAGCGCTCGCTTGCGGAAGACATCCAGATGACGCGCTTCGTCCATGATCTGACTGGCGAGGTAGAGCTTGATCTCATAATGCTCGTTGCTGATGCTCGGGAGCCATTTACCCGGCGTGTCGCCGGCGATGAACTCGACCTCTGTGAGGAACGTGCAGAGCTGGCTCATGGCGAGCTCGATGTCGTCCGGCAGTTCGGTCAGCGTCTCCCACGGGATGTCGGTTGCGGAACTCCATTGGCGCTGCACTGCCTCCTCGTACAGCAAGGTGGCGTTCTTGGACCAGACGTCGTTTCTCTCGAGGGTGTAGCCGACATGTGGGACACCGGTTCGCGCGACGGCGCCGCGCGGACGCATGGTTTGATCGCCGGACGCACGGCGGATCTCGCCGTACGGCCCCGTGTTGATCTCGTCGAGAGTTAACCCTCGCTTGCCCGGCTTTGCGGCGATACCCCAGTCAGCAGGAGAATCGAGCCACGAGAGGTCGAGGTCGTCGGGAAGTGGTGTCTCGGTACGGAGCATTTCCTGGGTGTCGATGGCCATAGGATCGCCTCCACCTGTTGCGCAGCGGCTCGTTAACTAAGTCGTTGCTAAGTTACGGCATTAGAGCGCCGCGGCGAAGTGCCGATCGGCCCTAAGTCCGACTCGGCCGACGCCGGGATTGGTGGTGGCGAGCGTCCTGACGCCACGCCGGTTGCCGAAGTGTGGCGATGCGAGGCTCGGAGAGTTGAGGTTCGAAACACGACCAATCGCACGAGACGGGGACGTGCGCGAGGAGGTGCTTCGGATGCTAGGTCAGCACTTCGCCGTGGCGACGACCTGCTCGCAGGTAGCGACCTGTTTGATCTCGACGCTGCCGACCATGCCGAATGGCTGCATGAACTTCTCGACCGGTTCCTGCGAGTCGGCTTCGAGAACCATGTTCATCTTGTGCTCGCCCGGATGAACGACGTCGGCCAGGATCTTGATGCCGTAGGTAGCGGCATTCGGCTGGCTGACGTGCTTGCCGAGCATCTGCATCATTTCGGGCTGCTGCGTCGGGCAGGTCTCGAGCGTGTGCTTGTGTTCTACGAAGTAGAGCGTCATCGGACATCCTTTCGGCTTCGGAGTGTTGCACACAGTGTTACGAATCGACCGGGCGGTGACAACGCGTGCGCGTAGGGATCGATAGCCGAAGTTGTGCGATTCCGGCGCCTGCATGGCGTGCGGTACGGGCAGAACGCGGAAATGCTCCGCCAGTACGTTCACAGTGCCCTCCTTTCGCTGGAGCTGCCCTTCAATGATCACGAACGCTTCGCCTCGGACGAGGGCGCGCTGCTTCTCGTGCAGCCACGGTGGCACGATGATATTCACCATCCCGAACTCGTCCTCCAGCAGCAGGAATACGAACCCTTTGGCGGTGCCGGGCTGCTGACGGCAGACGACCATGCCGGGCAGATGCACGCGGACGCCGTCCGACATCTGCTGCAGATGGCGTAACGACGGCAGTGACTCGCCAAGATATGGCCGGATTAGCGACATGGGGTGGTGTCCGGGCGAAAGCGACAGCAGGCGGTAGTCGGCCGTCATCCGTTCCCACGTACTCAGGTCGGAGAGCTGCGCCTGATCCTGTTCGACCGGGAGCGCCAGCGCGAGTTGTACGTTCGGCGGGCGGTAAAGCAATCCGAGCTGCCAGAGCAGCTCGCGGCGGTTGAGGCCGAAAGCATCGAACGCGCCAACCTGGATCAGGTTCTCGATCGCCTCCTCGTGCAGGTGGCACGATGTGATCGCGCCCATCCGACGCACGAAGTCAGCGAGCGAGACGAATGCGCCGTTGCGGATGCGTTCGCCTTCGATAGTGCGCGCAACATCGCCCCCGATGCTCTTCACGTAACCGAATCCGACGCGCAGCGCGTTGCTCGCGACGCTGCACGCGGCGTCGCTGTGGTTGATGTCGGGTGGGAGCACCGTGACGCCGTGACGCTTGGCGTCGTGCGTGAGGACGTGCGGCGGATAGAAACCCATGGGTTGTGAGTTGAGCAGCGCACAGGTGAACTCGACCGGGTAGTAGCGTCGTAGCCAGGCGGATTGGTACGCGAGGATTGCGAACGCTGCCGAGTGGCTCTTCGGGAATCCGAACTCCGCGAAGGCGATGATCTTCTCAAAGACGACCTTCGCAATCTCGTCGGTGACACCGCGGGAGCGCGCTCCTTGCAGAAAGAGATCGAAGAAGCCCGCCATGCCTTCGTGCGAGCGCTTGCGGCTCATGGCGCGGCGCAGCGCTTCCGCTTGTCCGTCCGTGAAGCCGGCGACGGCGGTGGCCGCCTGCAACACCTGCTCCTGGTACAGGATGACGCCCAGCGTTTCCGCCAGGACCGGCTCCAGGCTCGGATGGTCGAACGGTGGCTTGAAGTCGGGATCGGCGAGCAGCGCCTGCCGGTGCCGGACGTACGGGTTGACGGCGCCGCCGACGATCGGGCCGGGGCGGACGATGGCGACCTGCACCGTCAGGTCTTCGAGCGAACGTGGCCGGGTACGCGGCAGCATCTGCATCTGCGCGCGGCTTTCGATTTGGAAGACGCCCACGGTATCGCCGTCGCAGATCATGTCGTAGACATCCGAGTCCTGAAAGTTGATGCGGCTGAGATCTTGAACGATATCGTGCTGATCGGCGATCAGCTCGGTGCATTCTTCGACCAGTGAAAGCATGCCCAGCGCGAGAAAATCGATCTTGATGAAGCGCGCATCGTCGATGGAGTCCTTATCCCACTGGCAGATGAAGCGGCCTTCCATTGCGGCGCGTTCGACCGGCACCAGTTCGACGATCGGCTTGGTGGAGATCACCATGCCGCCGACATGCTGGCTGAGATGGCGCGGGAAGCCCGAGATCTGCTTCGAGAGGTCGATGAGGTCCCGCCAGATCGGCGCATCGATCTTGCCGGCGTACTCGACATACATCGACATCTCGTTCTCGATATCGGAGCCGTGCCCCCACCCCGCTCGCTTCGCCAACCGGTCGAGTTCGCTCTCAGCGATGCCAAGCGCCTTGCCGACATCGCGTATGGCACTGCGCAGCTTATAGGTGGGGAAGCTGGCGACAAGCGCGGCATGCTCCTGACCAAAGTGCTCGTAAACGCGGAGGATCAACTTCTCGCGGATGTCGCGCGGGAAGTCGAGGTCGATATCCGGTACGGACGCGATCTCTTCGTTCAGGAAGCGGCCGAGGAAGAGGTTGTACTTGATGGGGTCGACGTGCGAGAGCCCGATCAGATAGCAAAGGATCGAACCGACAGAGGATCCGCGGCCACGCCCGGGCGGCAGCCCCGACCGGCTGCGGGCGCTGTCTTTCCCCCGCACCTCAACGGCGACGTCGCGGCTGAGTTCGAGCAGGTCGCGATAAATGAGGAAGAAGCCTGAGAGCCCGTGCTTGCGCACGAGTCGCAGTTCTTCCTGCAGTCGCTGCTCAACATTGATCGGAATCGCGCCCCCGATGAGGCCATAGCGCTCACGTGCGGCGCTTCGGCAGATCGTTTCGAGGTAGGCGTCGGCGGTAGAGCCGTCGGGCGCCTCGTAGTTCGGGAAGCGATAGTCGATATCCGTCGTCAGATCGAACGTGCAGCGTTCCGCGATGCGGGCGCTCTCGTCGAGCGCATCGGGCCATTCGGCGAACAGCGCTTCCATCTCCGCGGATGACTTCAGGTAGTACTCGGAGTTCTCGCGACGCTCGCGGTGCGATGCCTCGAGCGTGCTGCGATTGCGGATCGCCACCATGACGTCCTGCAGGCGATGGCGATCGCGATCGTGATAGTGCACGTCGTTGGTGGCGACGTAGCGGACGCCGTGCGCACGCGCCAGTTCGACGAGCCGGCGGCAGCGGTCCGTATCGCCGTAGACAAGGTTGTGTTGGAGTTCGATGTAGAAGTTCTCGCGCCCGAACCAGCCAACGTATCGCGCGATCGCCGCTTCGGCCGCGGGAATATCGCTGGCGGCGACCAGTGCCGGCACTTCGCCGTGCTTGCAACCGGAGAGCGCGATGAGGCCGCTGGTGTGCTGCGCAAGCGCTTCGTACGCCAGGCGCGGCTGCTTGCGTTCGCCGCTGAGGTGCGCGGTGGAGAGCAGGCGGCAGAGGTTGGTGTACCCCGCGGTGGTTGCGGCCAGCAGCGTCAGGTGGTGGCCATCCTCGAGCGTCACTTCCGAGCCGGTGATGGCACGGATGCCGAGCGCCTTCGCGGCCTGAGCGAACTCCATCGATCCGTAGAGCCCATCGTGGTCGGTGAGGGCCAGCGTCTCGTAGCCAAGGTCGCGCGCACGAAACAGCAGTTCCTCGCTGCTGGATGCGCCATCTAGCAGCGACCAGCAGGAGTGGAGGTGGAGTTCTGCGCGATAGCGGTTGGCAACGACCTCAGACATAATTATACTAATTTGAGAAAGGTATAACAGCGATGGACAAATTCATCTCAACCAAGGCAAAGGTGTCATCGAAGGGCTGGGTGGTGATTCCGAAAGAGCTCCGCGATGTTCTGGGCATCAAGCCGGGCGATGAAGTGCGCTTCACGTACTGGCCACCTTCGATAGCATCGGGGTACGACCAAGGTCGGCTGCACGTGCGGAAGGTGCCTGCAGATTCAGTGGCGGCCAGCGCGGGCATGTTCAAGCGGCGCCCGGGAGAGCCGCTCTGGACGCAGCAGATGGTGGAAGAGCACCGGATGGAAGTGGAGAAGGAAGAGCGCGAGATGCTCGAGACGCGCAAGGCGCGAGAAGCGCGAGCGCGGCAGCGTAAGCGGTCCGCATGACGCGATACGTGCATGACAGTTTTTCGTTGCTCGCGCACTTTCGAGAGGAACCGGGTGCCCCGCGCGTCCATGAGTTGATTGCAGACCGCCAGCATCAGCACTGGATCACGGTGATCAATCTCGGCGAGGTGCTGTACAAGACGACGCGAGAGGATGGAGGCGACGGCGCTGAGCGGATGCTCGGAGCGGCGCTTGATCTGCCGCTTGAGCTGGTGGAAGCAGACTTCGAACTGGCGATGCACGCAGCGAGGATCAAGGCGAAATACCGCATGTCGTATGCGGATTGTTTCGCCGCCGCGCTGGCGCAGCGTCTGGATGCCGCTGTTGTGACGGGCGATCCCGAGTTTGAAGATATCGAGCGGGCAGGTGAGTTGAAGGTCGAATGGCTGCCGCCGAAGCTGAAGACCAGGCGCCGCTAGTATCGCTGAAGCCACCACTCGCCTCCGATCAGATCGTGGTAGACGGTGACGACGCGCCCGCCTTCGAGCTGGAGCTGGTAGTACATGCGCGACAGCGGCGCATCGCGCCACCATTCGTCGTCGATGCGCCAGCGATCCTGTATCGAGATGACGCCGCGCATCGCGCCCTCGAAGACAATGCCGCTCGGACGCGCGCGCTCATCCAACTCCACGCGTAACAGACGCGGGCCCGCTAGAGGTCGTAGTCGATGAGGGCGTATCTGCGTTCCGGGATTCTTGACCACGGTTCCACCTCCACGATGCGCGTCACCTGCGACTCGCCGCCGAACTGTGCGTTCAACTGACGCAACGCCGCTAGCAACTGCGCGCGGTGCCGTGCCTGTTCGGCGAAGAGCAGGCTATGTTGCTTTCCCGTCTCCGATGTCAGACCGATAAACTCAAGCGACACCTCTTCGACCGGTCCGGCGAGCTGCAGCGGCTCGATCAGTTTCGTCAGGACGAAGATGATGCCCGCGTCATCGCCGATCGGCTCGCGAAACGTCAGCGTGCGTTCCCAGCTACCGCCATCGAGCAGCAGGAAACTCAGCCGCAATTGGCGAACTTGCCGGTAACGCATTGCCGGCTGGCGCAGCAGGCGTCCAACGAGCTGGCGCGCGGCGATGAGCAGTGCGGCGCTGTTGACGGTTGGAGCGGGCATGGTTAGCGATCCGGCGATCGGTTCGGAGCGTGTGCGTGGGCGGAAGGGCTCGATCGAGATGCCACGCACGAGATCGTAGAGCCGGCGGCCTTCGCTTCCGAACTGCGCCTGCATGGCGCCGAGTGAGAGGCGCGTGACATCACCGATGGTGCGGAGGTTGTAGAGCGCGAGCTTGCGATGGACGTTGTACGAGATGGGCAGGAACGACGTGCTGCGCGGTGCCGCGAATTCCTGCTCTTTGCCGGCGGGGACGACAGTGACTTCGCCCGGTGGGCTTACGGAAGTGGCAAGGCGGGCGATAAACGTGCCTTCGCCGATACCAGCACTCGACATAACACCGCCCGTGCTCACGCGCACGACTCGGATGAGTCGCGCTGCGATCTGCTCTTCCGTGTGGACGTCCGCATTCGGATTGATCGCGGCGAACGCGACGCCGAGGTCGCTCGGTTCGACGAGAGGCTCTGCTTCCTCGAGCGCGGCCAACATGGCGTCGAACGAGCGGCCGTAGAACACCGGGTCGGGCGGGAGCAGCGTGAGGTCGGGCACGAGCGTGCGCGCATCGCGCAGCGGCATGCCGGCACGCACACCGAGCGCGGCGGCTTCGGCAGAGGCATCGACGATCTGATTCGCGCCGGGTGATGGTTCGCCGATAGCGACTGGTCGGCCGAGCAGCGCTGGCGTGCGCGCACATTCGAGCGCGATGCGGAAGTTGGGGATGGTGACGCAGGCCAGGCGCACGGCCGGCTCCATTCAGGAGATGCACCCTCGATCCGGAGAGGTGAACCGGTGCGCGGTGGGGCGGGCGCCGGGCAAAGAGAGGGCTGGCGCCAGTATAGAACAAACGTACTATAAATCAAGCAAGGAGAGCGGGCAGGTACCATAGGTTCATGTTGTATGCAGAACACGTAGCGCGGGCGTTCGGCAGCCTGGATGTGCTGAAGGACGTCACCTTTATTGTCAGCGAAGGCGAACGTGCCGGGCTGGTCGGGCCGAACGGCGCCGGAAAATCGACGCTGTTGAAGCTGATCGCCGAGGAAGACGCCCCGGACGAGGGTGCATGCGGCCACCGCGGCGGCACTCTCGGCTACTTGAAGCAGGAAGCCGGGCACGATGCCGACAGCCGCCTCATCGACGAAATGTGGACCGCCTTTCCGGAGGCACGTGCCATCGACCTGGAACTGCACGAGATCGCCGGCAAGATCGAGCGCGGCGAGGGCGATCTCGATGCGCTGATCCAGGAGCAGGGGCGGCTGTTCGATGCATACGAAGCGATGGACGGCTATCGCATCGATACGCGGATCGGGCGAGTGCTGGATGGCCTGAGGTTCGCGCCCACCGACCGGGAGAAGCTCTGCGGGGCGTTCAGCGGCGGCTGGCAGATGCGGATCGCGCTGGCGAAGATCCTCGTGCGTCGTCCGGATCACATGCTGCTGGACGAGCCAACGAACCACCTGGATGTCGCGGCGAAAGAGTGGCTGGCTGACGATCTCTCGAAGTACAAGGGCGTCGTGTTGATCGTCACGCACGACGCGGAGTTCCTGGACCGGGTAGCGAACCGGATCATCGAGTTGCGCGACGGCGTTGTGGAGACGTACACGGGCAACTACACCGCCTACCAGCAGCAGAAGGCCGCAAAACTCCAGCAGCTCGACCGCGCGGCGGCACGGCAGGACCGCGAGATCGATCGGCAAGAGCGGTTCATCGAGCGCTTCCGCGCCAAGGCGACGAAGGCGACCGCGGTGAAGAGCCGCGAGAAGGCAGTCGCGCGGATCGAACGCATCGAGCGGCCGCAGAAGGAAGCGGAGGTGCACTTCCAGCTCACGGCGCATGGCCGCACGGAACGCGACGTCTTGATGTTGCGCGAGATCGGGCATGCGTATGGCGATCACGTCGTGCTGGTCGATGTGGACTTACACGTCGAGCGTGGCCAGAAGGTCGTGCTGATCGGACCGAATGGCAGCGGCAAGAGCACGCTGCTGCGCATCGCCGCCGGCATCATCGAACCGAGTGAGGGCAGCGTGGAGTGGGCGGAGCGCGCGCGGCGCCAGTATTACGACCAGCACCAGGACGAGGTGCTGGACCGGGATCACACCGTCCTGGAGGAAGTTCGTTCGGTCGCACAAAGCGAGCCGGATGTGCGGTTACGGACGGTGTTGGGACAATTCCTGTTCAAGGGCGATGACGTCTTCAAGAAAATCAGCGTGCTTTCCGGCGGCGAACGGAGCCGCGTGGCGCTTGCGAAGTTCCTCATCCAGCAGACGAACGTGCTGCTACTGGACGAGCCGACGAACCACCTCGACCGCACGACGCGCCGCAAACTGATCGAGGCGCTCGAGAAGTACGAAGGCACGATCATCTGCGCCAGCCACGATCCTGGCATCCTCGACCGCGTGGCGACGCGCGTGTACGAGGTGAAGGACGGCGGATGCCGCGAAGTGATCGAGAAGCGCCGCGAGATCGACTAATCTGGTCGATCGCCGGTTTGCATCGCGGTTACGCCACCTCGTCACCACGTGCCGACGAGTTGTGTCGCAAGTAACGTGACCATCGCCGTGAAGCAGATCAGATGATCACGCAGAATGCCGCGCCCAATTCGGTGTTGCGCGTCCGCCCCATCGACCCGCGTACCGAGGCGCTGAGCGGCGGGTAATGTCCGTGCGCCGGCCAGACTGATACCAATCGCGGCTGCCGCGATCGAGACGGCGCTCACGAAGATGTGCGCATCGCCGCGAACGACCTGCGTGATGAGCCCCGCGACCAGTGCGAGCATCACGAGTGCGACCAGCCGTCCCATCGGCGAGGCGGTCGTCGTCACCCTCCGATAGTACGCCGAGATCGAATCGAGCGGTTCAGCCGCCGCCGACGACGAGTCGCGGTGACGCAGAAGCTGGACGTCGAACATGAGATCGAGCCACAGGACAGCGATCAGGAACCCGGCTGCCGCTGTGATGACCGGATTCACGCCGTGCTTGCCGCGGCTGGCGCCTCCGCAGCGATCATCGCTTCGCTCACGTCCCAGAGCCGTCGCGCGGCTTCGAGATCGTAGGAAACGGCGTTTGAACGCTTCTCGCGACTGGCGGCGTAGTACTTGCCGGTGACGCCCTCGACCTCCGGCGACGATGCGAGGTAGACCGACGTGCGTGCGCCCTTCTCCGGCGTGAGGAGAAACGGCTTTCCGATGGTCTGAAAGACCGCGAAGAGGTTCCCGAGCAACCCCGCATTGTTCTTGCCGAAGCCGGTCATCACAACACCGGGATGCAAACAGTTCGCCGTGACGCGGGTGCCTTCGAGACGGCGCGCGAGCTCGTACGTGAAGAGCACATTGCAGAGCTTGGACTGCCCGTACGCACCGAAGCCCCCGTACGAGCGCTCTCCCTGAAGATCGTCGAAGTTGATCTTGGCGCGGTCGTGCGCGGCAGAGCTGACGCTTACGATGCGGGCGGGTGCGCTGGCCTTGATCGTGTCGAGCAAGAGCTTTGTCGTGAGGAAGTAGCCGAGATGGTTGACGCCAAACGTTGTCTCAAATCCGTCCTTGGTGGCGCTGCGCGACGCGTTGTACGCGCCGGCATTGTTGACGAGCACGTGTAGTTGCGCATGCTTCGCCTGGAAGGCGGGGGCGAACTGGCGAATGGACTCGAACGACGCGAAGTCCACCGCCATCAACTCGACATCATCGTTGTCGCTGCGCTGCTTGATGTCGGCAAGCGCCACCTCGCCCTTCGCCCGATCGCGCGCGGTAATCACGACGGTTGCACCGAGTTGGGCGAGTCCGAGCGCCGTCTCTTTGCCGATGCCCTGGTTGGCGCCAGTGACAAGACACGTCTTTCCGGTCATGGTTCCGCTGGCGCTCATGCTCTCCTCCTATGCTGGCAGGGCGACCGGCGGCGCGGGCGTTCCAGTCCGCGTCCTGCGTGGCGACTGCAGCGCCATACTGGACCATCGCGGGTCGCAGGGTCAATGTCTGCCGGCTACGCCCTTCGCCGCCCCAGGCCGATCGCCACGCCGAGGAAGCCGAGCGCCGCCGCGACGATGACGATCAGTCCGACGCCGGCGGAGCGGCCGCCGAAGCGGGCGCCGTCTCCGGTATCCGGCAGGACCTGTCCGCTGCGGGGCCGCGCTTCCTGTCCCAGTACCGTGTTCACGACGGTGGGCGGCGGCGTGGCTGCGGACGCCAGCACCGTACTCGTCGGCGGAATGCTCGGCGTCGCCGAGATCGTTGCGGTTGGCACCGATGTGTGCGTCCGGGCAGGTCCAGCCGTCGCCTTGTTCGCCGGAGTTGCCGTCTTGGATGGATCCGGCGCGGGCGTTTCGGTCTCTGGCTCGAATGTCTCCGATGGCTCAGCCGTCTTCGGAAGCGTCGTTTCCGTGATCGGTATCGACGTCTCGGACTCCTCGGGCGTCGTCGTCGCCGTGTTCGTGGGCGTCGGCGTCTCGGACGGGACGGCAGTGGTCGGCACTGGTTCCGTGGCCGTCGATTCCGGTGTAGCTGTCGTGGTGTCTGGCGTGCCGGTCACGGCGATCTCTGTCTGGTTTGGCACCGACGTCTTCGTTGTACCGAAGGTCGGCGTCGTGTCGGGTTCGGCCGTCTCGCTCGGCTCCGGCGTCTCCGTTTCGGCGAGATCGCCGCGAGTGATCGTGATCGTCGCGCTCGCCGTATCGCCGCCTGGGCACGCTAGGTCGGCAAATGCAGCGGTGAACACGACGCGCGCTTCGATCGGCGCGTCCCGCCATGCTTCAATCATCTGGATGGAGAGGAAGATCTGCGCCGTATCACCAGGCGCTAGATCGTCGAGCTCGTAGAGCGTGCCATCTGGCTGACCATCGACGAGCCAGAACTGGCCGTCTGGGAGGTCGAAGTCGACGCGCTTGATGTACCCCCAACCCTCCGTCGGCGCAAAACCGATCATGACGCCGGACGCGATTGCATCTCCGTTGTTGGTTACGGACAGCACCGCATCGAACGGGCTTTCGCCCGAGAGCGCGACATTGCCATCGAACACGAGGTCAACGAACGATGCGGCTGCGCACGCCGTGGGCGTCGTAGTCGGAGTTGTAGGTGTGGTCGACACCTCGGCGGTAGTTGACGGCTCTACTGTGGTCGAAGGCGTCGGCGTCGTCGAAGCTGTGGCCTCAGGCGTGGTCGTGCCCTCGAGCAGTCCGCTGAGCGACACGCTGCCTTGTAGAACGAGGTTTGTGGACCATAGCGCGTTCACCGGCGCGATGAGGATACTCGCGGCCAGCAGTGTGACAGCGACTACTCCGACGAGCTGTGCTGGCGCGCGCATCGAGCGGCTACCGGCGCGGACGCGTCGAACGAGCGTCTGAATCCTCCGCGGGCCCGTCTGATCGTCGCGCGTGCCGTCATTCTTCATTGTAAGACTCTACCCACGGCATTCTTGATCGCTATTGGCGCCCAGCCGACGTAGGGGACTTCGAAGACGATCTTGCCTTCAACCTGCGCTTCGGTGATCGGCGCGTCCGCCGTGTTGTTGTTGTCGCCCTTCGTCACGAAGACCATTCCGTCGCGCGTCTGCTTCATCTCGATGATACGATGCATGACGGAACCCTGCGGCCGTCGTACGCGGATGATGTCGCCGACCTTGAGCGAAGAGGGATCGATGTCACGCGCAAAGACGACGTCACCAGGCGTGAAGTTCGGTTCCATACTGTGCCCAGAGACGAGGAACGGCTGGAATCCGAACACTCCGGTGTTGATCCAGATGAGCGCGACCATCAGGCTTCCGGCGAGAAGGGCCAGCGGCGAGACGCCTCGTCCTTCGCTCGCCTCAGCTTCGGGCATAGCCGCAGTGCCTGCGACCGCCCGCTGGCCCGATCCATACACATCGCGAACGATCAGCATCGCCAGCGTCGGCGCCAGCGTGCCGACAAACGCGGCGACTTGCCATTCCAGTTGCGGCAGGATCGGCGAGACCCAGCGGAACGCCTCCATCGAGAGGTGGTAGATGAACGCCGGTACCGGCCCGCCCAGCGAGGCGAGGAAGCTCGCCATGACGCTTTCCGATGCGCCGGGCATGAAGGTTCGCCCGAACACTTGGAGTCCGCGGTCTTGGTTGGCGGCGCTCTCGAATTGCCCCGGCGCGAACCATACGGCGCCGACGATGAGCGAGACGAGCAGGAACGCGAGGAAGCTGTTCCATCGCCCCCACACCGTCAGCAGGTAGGCGCGGCTCATCTCCAGCGCAAAGATGAACGTCGCGAGATACCAGATGTTCTGCGTCACTTGAAACAGCCCACGCGAGTAGGGTGAGTGGCCGAAGCCGAGTAGCACGCCAGCGCAGATCAGCGCCGCGATGTTGAACCCGCCCGCCAGCGCCGCAAGCCAGAGGATCGTGCGGTCGGCCGTCGGCCGGTCCGGCGTCCGTCGCCAGAAGGCGAACGAGATCAGCCCTAACGCACCCCAGAATAGTGGCCGTGCAACATAGACCTGCATATCGGCCGACATCCGGCCCGGCAGCGCGTAGTTCGTCAGCCAGTAGCCGAGTGCCAGTCCGGCAACGACGACCACTGAGCCGAACCACGCCTCCGAAGCGCGCGTCGGTGCCCGGTGCTCGGCAGAGGCGGTGGTGTTCCACGATAGAGCTGTCGCCATGTTCGTTTCCATGGGGAGGGTGCCGCGGCACCCTCCCCCCTCTGCATCTCATCGCTTCAGCGCGAGGCGATGGCTACGTTCGATCTACGGAGCAAATACGGGGCCCTCGTGTTGCGGGCTGAGCACGCATTGCTCGTACGTCGCTTCCTCGTTCCACTGAGCCACACATTCCTTGATGGTGAACTCATACGACACGAGGTTCGGGTTGTCGGCCGGATCGCAGTCCGGAACCACAAGCACGTATCCGGTTGGCGGGATAAGGAAGGAAGTACCCGTGCAGTGGTTCTGCGCCGCCTTTTGTTCGACGTGAACGATCACACTCGAGGCGGTCTCGTTTCCCGGATCGATCTGTTGTCCAACGCCATCAATGAAGCCGATCTTCAACTGATCGCACAGGATCACCAGCGAGCTTGGACTGGGCGCCCCGAACGGTGCGCAGTTCGTGAGCGGTGGATCCGAGTTGCTCGTGTCGATTGCGAATCCTGTGATGAGGAACGGGATCGATCCCGTGTTCGTCAGGTGGACTTCGCAGTCTGCTTCGTAACTCGGATAGCCGTTTGTGATCGTGAAGTGTAGGATCTGCTGATCCACCTCGTCGATCGTGCAGCTCAGGCTGCCGACGTCCTTCCTCTCGGCAGGACAGTCTGGTGCGGTGCCCGGGTCCGGGCCGTCCGGGCTACCGAACGCCGTGCACGCATCCGGCCCGAATTCGTCGTTGCTGCTCGCCGTCGTCCAGTCGACGTTCAAGTCGCCAGTCGAAACATCACCGGCGATCACGAGGTTCTTCGACCAGAGTCCGCTGACCACGCCTATCGTAGCCAGGGTGACGATCAGCCCGGCGGCGATGAGACCCAACGGTAAGCGGCGCTTAGGGTTGGTCATTGTTTGGCCCTCCTCTCGTACGAGTCATCAAGACTCGATGCGGCCGTCACTCGATGCAGCCGTCGTCATCACCGTCGATCTTTCCATCGAGATCGTTGTCGAGTTTGTCGCCGCAGACGCCGATGCCTACGATGCCCACCTCGGGGCCGGGGCCCTCGTGCTGCGGGCTGCCTTTGCACTGGTCGAACGTCGCTTCTTCGTTCCATTGCGCCACGCAGACTTCGATGCCGAAGCTGTAGGTGACGAGCGGATCACTCGCCGTGCAGTCTTCGGTGACGACGACGAACGGGTCGGTCTGGTCGGTCGTGCCTGTGCATGTGTTCTGTGCTGCGGTCTGCAGGACGTGCACGGTGCAGTCGAGCTGCTTCTCTTGACCAGGGTCGACTTGCGCCGTCTGATCTCCGAACGTGCAGCCCAGTGCTTCGATCGGTGCGCCTCGCTCGATGCTCAGGTTCGAGCCGATGATGTTGAAGGGGATCGATCCGGTGTTCGTCAAGAACATAGTCGTCGTACACTCGTAGCTCGGGTATGCGTTGACGATCGTGACGTTGGCGACCTGGTCGCCGAAGCCGGTGGGATCTTGGTTGGGCTGATCGCCGATAGTGAGATTGCACTCCGCGACATCCTTAGCGACGAACGGATCGGAGTACGGGAAGTCGAAGCTCCCATGTGGGTCTTCGCCAGTGTCACCGGTCGGCTCGAGGATATTCGTAGCGCAGCCGCCGCCTTGCACCACGCCCGCGGCTCCAGTGAGGCCGTCGTCATTCGTGTAGCCGCAGTCCCAGTCGGCGTTGAGGTCACCGGTCGTTACCTGGCCGTTGATGACCAGGTTCTTCGACCAGAGGCCGCTCACAACGCCCATCACGCCTAACAGCACGATCAGGCCCATGAACAGGGCGCCTGTCGTGACGTATGGTTTGCGTTTCATTAGATTTGTTCCTCCATGAACTCATAAGGCCGTCGGCTGACGGCCGGTGTTGTTGCGTTGTCTCCCTGCTCCTGTTGCACCTCCCTCCGGACGGGTCCGGAGACGGGTGGCGCCACCCTTTGCGGCAAAGCCCGAGTGGGTACAATGCCGGGGCAGCGAGCATCGGCCTGATACCGGACGCCGCTGTATGCGCGCTCCGTGGTCTCTAGCCGCGGAGCGCGCCTCGTTCTGTAGCGCAGAAGGGTGCGTAGCGAAGAACACGCATCGTTCTGCGACGGGGCAGATTCAGACAATACGCAGGGTTAGAGCGACCGTCAAGTATGTGGATTGACATCCCGCGCTATTGCCAGTCGCAGCTCGTCGTCGGCGAGGCGGCGTCGTGACCGGCGAGCCAACGATCCGTGTGGCGGTGCTCGGTGCGGCCTCGTTCGCTGAGGTCGCCCATATCCCCGGCATCAACGCACATCCGCGCGCCGAGGTTGTAGCGCTGTACAGCCGGAGCCTCGGCCGAGCGCAGAAGATGGCGGAGCGTTGCGGCGTCGAGACCGCGACCGACGACCTCGAGTCGCTGCTTGCGCGCCGCGATATCGCGGCGGTCACCATCGCGTCTTCGAACGATCAGCACTATCCGTATGCGATGGCGGCGCTGCGGGCGGGTAAGCACGTGTTTTGCGAGAAGCCGATGGCGCTTACCGGCGCCGATGCGGCCGCGATGACACGAGAAGCCGTACGCAGTGGCCTCGTCGACCAAATCGCGTTCATCTTTCGCTACACGTACTGCCTCCAGGAGCTGCGCCGGCTCGTTCAGGCCGGCGAGATCGGCACGCCGTTCTATATCTCCATGCACGGTGAGCGCATGACGGTCGAGCGTGCCGGCGTCCGCGACGCCACCTGGCGAGATGACTCCGCGATGCAGGGCGCCGGGCAGGTCGGCGAGATGGGCTCGCACTTCATCGACACCGCGAACTTCATCTGCGGCGAACGCCACGGCTTCATCACGGATGTCGCGTCCGTCGTGCATACGCCATCCCGGGACGTGCGAGCCGGCAATGGTGTAAGAGCCGTCGATACGCCCGACCTCGCGTCGATCTTGTTCCGCACGGAACAGGGCGTGCAAGGGAACATCCTCACGAGCAAGGCGACGCCCGCGCCGGCGCTGTATGCGGTCATTCATCGTCAGCCGGGCGTCGGAGGGCACATGGGATACATCATCGTCACCGGCGAGCGCGGTGCGCTGATGGCATCGTTCTCGCGGGGCGGCGGCGAGTCGCTGCGGCGCCTGGAACCAGGCCGCGACGAGTGGGAGCCGCTACCACTGCCACCGGAGGCGAGCGACGGCCAGCCACATGCCGTGCGCCGGATGATGGGCAGCTTCATCGACAGCATCATGCGCGATCGTGCCGGTGTCACGGACGCGACGTTCGAGGACGGCTACCGATCACAGGCCGCCATCGATGCGATCATGCGTGCGAGCGCATCGCGCCGTTGGGAGCGCGTCGCGACCGGACTGGACCCGGCGAGCGGGTGAGGTCGTGTCAGCTCGGCTGGTCGAGCGCGTTCGACGCGAATTCCGCCAGCCGCTGCACCGCGAGCTGTGATCCGTGAAGCGCGGCGCTGTCGTCGGCGTGCCGGGCGAGATGTCGTGCGGCGACTCCTTCGGCGATGATCGCCAAGCGCCATGCCGCGAAGGCGCGATAGTACTCAATGTTCCCCACGTCCCGCCCCGTCCATTCGGCGTAGCGCGTAAGTAGTTCGGCGAAGGACGGGAAGCCGCCAACCGATGTCGGGTCATTGGTGATCGGAAGGGTGTGGCGCGGGTCGTGCCAGTAAATGCCCATGTGGCCAAGATCCGCCAACGGATCCCCGAGCGTGCAAAGCTCCCAGTCCAGTACCGCGACAACCTCGCGCCGATCGAGATCGACGATGCAGTTGCCGAATCGATAATCGCCGTGCACGATGGTCGCGCCGCCCTGGATCGGTATGCGTTCTGAGAGTCTGCGCCCGACATCGTCGATGACTGCAAGTTCGCGCGTCTTCGAGCCGTCCCACTGCTTGCTCCAGCGGCGGAGCTGTCGTCCGATGTAGCCCTCGTGACGCGACAGGTCGCTTAGCCCTACTGCATTGAGATCGACCGAATGCAGTTCCGCCAATACATCGATCAGGTGGAACGCGAGCTCTTGCCGCGCGTCGTCGGGAACAGGAGCCACCTTGTCGGTGCTGTCGAGCACGATGCCTTCGACAAATCCTGTGACAGCGAACGGCGTGCCGTTCACGGCCGGGTCGTCGCAGACGGCGAGCGCGGGCGCGACCGGTACCGGCGTATGCGCCAATGCCGCCGCGATCCGGAACTCGCGCACCACGTCGTGCGCCGTGGCGAGCAGCGTGCCAAGCGGCGGGCGGCGGACCACGAGCTTACGGCCGGCAGCGTCGGTCGCGCAGTACGTCAGGTTCGAGCGGCCGCCGGTGATCAGTTCGTATCGAAACGGCGGCGACACATCCGGCACGTGCTCCGCAAGCCATGCATCGACACGCGCCGCGTCGATCCCTTCAGGCGCGACATATTCGCTCACGGTGTCACCTCGCCGTCCGGCTTGCGGTGGACGCTGACAGCGTAATTCGCGGACGCCGTCCACACCTCGCAGTCCCAGGTCGACCAGCGCTCGATCACCACCAGACCGGCACTCGCGGCGTGCGTGTCGTACTGTGCCAGCAGTAGCCGTCCAGGCATGAGTTGGAACCCCGCGATCAACACGCCGCCGGCATTCAAGTGGCGTGACAAGTTCTCGACAACAGCGGCTTCGGTGCCCGGCCCCAGGAAGATCATCACGTTGCCGGCCAGGACGATCGCATCGAAGCGCCGTCCGAGGTCGATCGTCGCAAGGTCGCCGATCTGCCAATCGATCTCTGGCGCCTTCCGCCGCGCTGTGGCCAGCATCTCCGGGTCGATGTCGACGCCGGTGACGCTGACGCCCCGGCGTGCCAGTTCGCGGCCGACTCGGCCCGTGCCACAACCGCCATCGAGTACCGATGCCGGCGCGAATCGCTGGACGAAGTCAGCTTCTCCGTGCACGTTCTCGCCCGCCGCAGCGCGGCGGTCGTACGTCGCGTCGTAGTTCTCACCCGACGCGCTGCGTGTCTGCAACCACCGATTGGTTTCGTCAGGGGGCATCGAACGCCTGTCGCCTTTCGTCCGTTGTCGCCGCGCTGCTCGATGATACGCGGCAGGCGACTTGGAGGCGATGCTGAAAATGGGAGGCGTCCGACGGACTACTCGCTTGTCGCCTGTCCTTTGAGCTGATCGAGAGTCTGGGCTGCCGTGCGAGCGTGGAGGACGCTGAATTCCGGATTCAGTTGGCGCACGATGCCGAGATACCGAATCGCCACGGCGCGATTGCCGGCCGCCCTATAGATCATACCCGCATGGAAGTTGATCGACGAATCGAGGGTGCCCGTGCGCAGTGCAGCTTCGATCGCCGCGCGTGCGGCGTCGATATTCCCCGCCTTGTACTCGACCCACGCTAGCGTATCGGCGGCCTGGATGCTCGGCTGCTCGGCGAACGCTGCTCGCGCCCGCTCAAGAGTCGCGGGTATGTTGCGGTCATGGTCCGCGTTGAAGAGCCCGATCTGCAGATCGAGATTCACCCCGCTTGCGTTGTAGAGTTGCTCGATTGCGGCGATCAGGTCGTACTGGTTCTGCGCCTGTTCTGCGTTGCCCATCGCCGCATACACGTCGCCAAGTGCGGCGACATACTCGGGTAGTGGGACGGTGTTGACGGCCGCCGTGTATCCGCGGATCGCGGCGTCGTAGTCGCCCCGCGCCGCCGCGATGTGTGCTTCGCCCGCTACGGCGTGCACGTACCCGGGGAATACGGCAAGCGCTTCGGCGTAGTGTTTGGCGGCGTCGTCCAGTTTGCCCGTCGAGAAGTAGAGCGCCGCCAGTTGTGTGTGCGCCCACGCCGCATGCTCCGGCACACTGTCGTCGGTGTCCTCCGCTTGCTCGATGACGGCCCGCCAGCTTGCCTCAGCGCCGGCGATGTCGCCGCGTAGCTGCGCGATGAGCGCGCGCCGTCCGAACGCTGAGATGTCCGCCGAGATGTCGATCATCTTCTGGTATGCGGCATCGGCTTCGCCATAGCGTCCCAGGCCGAGCAGCGCGTCGCCCAGCACGCCGTACCCGTATGCCTCGCGTGGCTTGAGCGGAATCGCTCGTTCCGCAAGCGCAAGACCGCCAGCGAAATCGTGTCTGATGGTCGTGACCGCCGCGAGGAGGACCAGGCCCTCGTAGTTATCGTTCGTCCGGACCTCGGTCGAGCGCAGGAGCGCGTCGTAGGCGCGTGACAGATCCGAGACGTCCCCGGTCTCGCGGGCCCGCTGCATGTATTCGATCGCCAGGCTATTGAGGCTGAATACATCGAGTGGGTCTGCTGCCGCTCGCTGCACAAGAAACTCGATGCGTGCGGTTTGCTTCGCCTTTCCCGCCGCGAGCACCGCGGCGGCATCGTCCGATAGGGCGGAGGAGGCCGTCCGGTTGGACGATCCTCCTCCGCAAGCGGTTGCTACGAGAATGATTGCTCCCACGACTGTCACGAGTCCGAACCTGCAAGCGCGTGCTATCGTCATTTCAGGAGCTCCTTCTCGTCGTCTTCTCTCAACTATCCGACTACTTGCGCGTTCGCACCGTGACCGCACCAGCGGCGAACAGCACCGCGGTCGCGGCGAGTCCGACGATGAGCCACATGCCGAAGTCGCTGCTGTTGCCCATACCGTCTCCCGTACCGGTGTTCGGCGCGGTGACGACGCCTGCGGGCTTCGTCGCCATGGCGGCGGGGGCCGCGGGCTGGGCGCTTGTCGCAGTTGCGACCGCTACCGGCGTCGGAGCAGCCGCCGTGTTCGGGCTGCCCACGTACGGGAACGCCCCGAGAAACGCGCTATCGTTCGCGACGTTGTCAGAGGCAGCGGAGTTGCCCGTGATGAGCTGAAGCTCGGCGTCGATGACGTCGTCCGAAAGCTGGCGGCCGTTCAGAAAGCCCCAGGGCTTGCTGGTATCGAACGTCAGAATGTCCGGCAGAAGCGCGTCTGCGAGCGCCGGGTCGGACTTCAAGCCGTTCAGGCTCGCGACGACGGTGTCCTTCCACATCGCGCGGTCATCGGCGGGCTTGGTGTTGTTGAAGGCATCCTTCTGGTCCGCCGGGATGAACACCGTCGCGATCGCCGGCCGGCCCATCCGGTCGATGACGGCACCGTTCTTGCTGGTGATGGCCCAGACGCCCGCGGCCGTCTTGCCGTTTGCGAGGAAGTCGCTGGCTGGGACTTCCAGTACGATGGCTGAGACATTCAGACCCAGGAAGAAGTTGTTACCAGGCGTTCGGAACGCCAGCCCAGCCTTGAACGCGTTGAGGTCGAAGAAGAACGGGTCGTCGCGAAGGCCTGCGAAGACTTTCACGCCGTTCTTCGTGTTGATCACCGGCGCGCCGGTGCCCACCGTCGTCTCGCCGCTTACGACCTTCGTTCCGGTATCGTCGAGCGCGTCCGCCTTCGTGCCTTCGGCGCGCCTCACCTCGATCGACTGGCTCCCATCGGAGTCCGCTGCGCCAAACGACACGGCGTATGTGACATCCGGCACCGCGTCGCCGTTGTTGTCGATTCGGAACTGGTATAGCCCTGCCGAGTCGAACCGCGGCGTGTCGCCAGGCATCGTGAGCGGGTTGACCGTCATCGCAAGCACGACGTTGTCCCCGGTTCCCGCGAATGCGTACACATCATTGATATCTTCGGCGTGATTAGCCTTGGCGAGCGGTGCGTCCCCGTGGTCCGCTCCCGATGCCGTTCCGATGCTCGCGACGGTGACCGCCGTGAGCGTGGCGATGCCGCTGAGTAGCAGTAGCATCTTGTTCATGAGAAATCTCCTCCTGTTGTTGGATGGCCCGGGCAGCGCCGGTCACCGTGTTTCGTTGGGTCTGGTCCGTCGAAGTGTCCTGCGCTCACCTCCCGAGTGCTGGTGGGCTCTGCGCCCAACGTTGGTTCTCGGGTACTTCGCGCTGGACGCCGCTTTAGATCACAACCCCCGCTCGGCGATATTCGCGAAAGGGGCCGAGGCGGGGTCAAGAAAAGCGACGACTCGGGCGGATCTCCCTGATCGATCACGGCTTGCGGATCGAAGAACATCCGTAGACCAAGCGGAGTTAAGGAGTGAAACATGCGGATCGGACGGGGACCGCTGGTTGTGATCGTCGGTGTAGTCGCGGCGACATGCTTATTCGCGGCGCGCGCTGCTACGGCGGATGCTCACCCGCTCGGCAACTTCACCATCAACCACTACGACCGAGTGAGCGTCTCCGCCAGCGGAATCGAAGTGTTCAGCGTGCTGGACATGGCGGAGATCCCCGCGTTCACGGCGCGCCAGCAGATCGACGGGAATGGGGATGGGGCCGTCGATGCTGCCGAATCGGAGGCGTACGCGAAGACGCAAGCGGCGGCGCTGCGCGATGACCTCGTACTTCGCGTGGATGGCCGTGACGTCCCCCTCTCCGAGATCTCGCACGCGGTCGCGTTCCCGGAGGGACAAGGTGGACTCGCGCTTCTTCGGCTCACCGCAACGTATCGCGCCGATCTTCGTGGCGCCGTAGGCGGCGTGCAGACAGGCATCGAGTTCGAGAACCGGAATGACGTTGATCGTATCGGCTGGCGCGAGATCGTGGTGCGCGCAGTCGGCGGCGTTCGTATCGACGGCTCGAGTGTATCGTCACAAGATCAGAGCGCAGAGTTGACGGCGTATCCCGAGGATGGGCTCAGTTCTCCGCCGGATATTCGGCGTGCTGACTTCTCCTACAGCTTGGTCGCTGGCGCGGCGGCGGACGCCCCCACCACGACGCAGGCCGTGGCCGTGCGCGGCAATCAAGATGCGTCGCTATCGCGCTTCTCGGATTTGATCTCCGCCGATCACCTCAGCCCAGGCGTGGTAATCATCGCGCTGCTTGCGGCGATGGGGTTCGGCGCGGTCCACGCGCTGTCACCGGGGCACGGTAAGACGATCGTTGCGGCATATCTTGTCGGGTCGAAGGGCACCGCGCGGCATGCTTTGTTGCTCGGACTGACCGTCACGCTGACGCACACGTCGAGCGTGTACGCTCTCGGCTTCATCGCGCTCTACCTGTCCGAATACATCGTGCCCGAGAAGCTATACCCGTGGCTCGGAGTCACGTCTGGCGCGCTGATCGTCGTGATGGGGATGGCGCTGGTGATTGGCAGAGCGCGGTCGAGCGGAGTGGCCGCGCGTATGGCCGCATCGCTGCGCCGATTCGCGCCCGGTCGTCCGTCGCTTGTTCTCGCGACCGAACTCGGCGCGTTCCAGGTCTCTCGCGCGGACCTCGTTACCACCGATGACCACGATCGTGCCCACGCGATCGGCGCCGAACACCAGCACGAGCGGGACGCCGAGCACGAACACGAACAGGCGGGAGAGCACCGTCACGCGTTCGGCGCGGCGCATAGCCACACCATGCCGGGCGCGGATGGCGAGCCCGTCACGTGGCGCCGCCTCGTCGGCCTGGGAATCTTTGGCGGCATGCTGCCGTGCCCGTCAGCCATCGTCGTGATGCTGAGTGCGATCAGCCTGCACCGGGTCGGCTTCGGTCTCGTGCTGATCCTGGCGTTTAGCTTCGGGCTTGCCGCCGTTTTGACGGGCATCGGGTTCGCGCTCGTATTCGGTCGCCAACTCATGGAGCGCGTGCCGGGCGTCCGAGCGCTAACATCCCGCACTCAGGGCGACGGCTGGGCTTCAATGCTCGTGCGATACTTCCCACTCGCCAGCGCGATGGCCGTTGTCATCGCCGGCACGTTGGTGGCGATGCGGGCCTACACGCAGATCTAGCAATCGGCCGGCAACGAGCGTCGTGCTATCCACCGCGCTCGTGAGGGCCCGTCCAAAGTCGCGGCAGTTTGCTCGCGTTCTTCAGGGCTGTTTTCAACGGACCGTCCGGCACGAGGCCATCCATCAGATCGCGGTCATCCGGTTGGCGGTGCCAGCTATCCGGGAACTCCGCGGTGCTCGTGCCGTCTCGATGGCGGAACACCACGCCGGCGTTCGTACGCGGGGTATACGGGATGACGTGATGGCCGCTGCTGTCGGTCAACCCCTCGTACATGCGACGGCGCAGGTCCACCTTGGTGTCTGAATAGCGATCATCTTCGATCAGGTTGCGCATCTCCGCTGGGTCGGCCTGCAGGTCGTAGAGTTCTTCGGTGTCCCATACGCCGTGATACTGGATGTACTTGAAGTCGCGAGTGCGAATCGCGAACGTCGTCGGCGTCATGGGGAAGTTCCACTCCCAGTAGTATTCGTAGAACACATCCTCGTCCCACTCCTCTGCGGAGATCGCGCCCAGCGCGAGCGGCAGGATGCTCCGGCCCTCGAACTGCGGCGGTGCGGACACCCCTGCGCAATCAAGGAACGTCGGCGCAAAATCGAGGCTGGTAACGCTGCTTCGGACGACCGTGCCCTCATCGACGGCGCCCGGTGCGTACAGCAGCAGAGGAATGCGCATGGATTCTTCGTAGGCGTTGCGCTTGTCGATCAGGCCGTGCTCGCCTTCCATATATCCGTTGTCGCTCGAGAAAATCACCGTGGTGTCTGCCGCGTGCCCCGTGTCGTCGAGCCACGCCAGGATGCGCCCGAGGCTGTCATCGACCGCCGATAGCGTCCGGTAGTAATCGCGCATGTAATCGTTGATCTTCTGCCCGGTGTGATACACGAAGTCCACGCCGTGCCAGCTATTGCGCTGGTTCAGCACCCAGAGCGGTTTCCCGGCATCGTTCTCGGGGCTTGCGGCGGCGCTGGGCGGGATGTCGAAGACGACATCTGCGTACTGGTCGGCGTGCCGCGCGGGCGGGATCGCCATCGAATGTACGGCCTTGTGCGACAGATAGAGGAAGAACGGCTTCTGCTGATCGCGCCCGTTCGCCAGCCAGTCGAGCGCGTAGTCCGTCAGCTCGTCGGTAATGTAGCCCTGCTGCGCAACCTTCTCGCCATCGACGTTCAGCCTGTGCGTCTTCCCCGCGGCGATGTCTGACCGCGAGAGATACGTCGTTGGGAAGTAGCTGCCCTGGCCCGCGAAGCTCACCCAGCGGTCAAAGCCCGGCCGCGGTGCATCCGTCGGCGCACCAAAGTGCCACTTGCCGAAGAACCCGGTCTGGTAGCCGGCGTCCTGAAGGTATTGCGGGAAGTAGACGAAGTCGTCTTCCGACGCCTTGTTGTTGTCGATGATGCCATGGTTCCGCATCGACAACCCCGTGAGCATCGTCGCACGGCTCGGCGAGCAGAGGGACGACGTCACAAACGCGTTCTGGAAGTACGCGCCACCGCGAGCCAGCCGATCGATGTTCGGCGTATCGAGCGCCGGCCGAAGAAACCCCATCGCGTCGTAGCGCAGATCATCGACCAGTACGAACACGACGTTTCGAGCGGGCCCGGGGGAGTTCTCAGTCATGTCGGACGATCCTTCGCAATGAGCAGCCCGGTTCGTCGCAACAGCGCCACGCCGATCGGCCGGCGATCCCGTGGTGGACGCGCACAAGCGTTGCACACGCAAACTGCCGGAGCTACCCAGGCTCGTCTACGTTGGATCTGGTGCAGACGGGGAGTCCCTGCTTACTTGCTGGCGATGAGGCCATACCGTTCGATGAGCGTGGGTGTGGACTCCGGATCCACCTGGAGCCCGTAACGTTGTCGGAGCTCACTCATGGCTGCTAGGTCGGGGCCGCCTTCGCGATTGATCAGTGGAGCGATCTCGGCGAAGTAGCGCTCGAACCCTGCGGGCGAGATGATCTCGAGCATGACGGCAGGGCGATCGGTGGCGTTCCAAAACGCGTGCCCAACGCCGCGCGGTTTGAACACGAGATCGCCGGGGTGACCGGCGATCACCTGCTCGCCGACCTGTAATCCGACTTCGCCCGCCAGGATGTAGCTGTACTCGTCCTCGTTCGAATGGGTGTGAAACGGCGAAGCAAGAGAGCGGGGGTCGATCGGGTGTTCGACGAGCGCGAATCCGCCGCCGCTGAGGGCGCCGTCGATCAGGAACCGTGCGCCGAGTCCTCTGAAATGGACGGCGCGACCTTGCGTGGGCGAAAGGACAATGTTCTGTCGGCTAAGCTGTTCGTTCATCCTGTCTTCCCTTTCGCGCGCGGTGCTGGCATGCGTCAGGGTACCGGTTCTTTCTCGGTGTGGAAGCGACAGGCGCGCCGAATGTCGCTGCTGCGGAGACCCGCAAGCGCAACGACAAGGTCGGCTCTCACGTTCAGTAGTAACGTAGGAGCGCCCTGCTTTCACAATGCTTGAACGCCGCAGTCCGCTCGGCGGCTTCTTGACAAACGCCTTCGGCTCAGCGCGACGACGCATTTCGCGGGAGAATGCGTGGTGGTGGAGACGGGCGAGTGCCCGACTCGCCGCCCCATCCTGATATTCGTATCTACGAACGACCACCGATTGCGGTCATCATCGCTGATTGTGAGCCATCGACACGTGCCCGCACGAAGGGTCGAAAACGGCTATGACACCGTCGAGAAGCCGAGGCAACAACGTCAGGACACTATCGAGTTAGGGAGCCAACGAACCTTGCGAGTGGCCTTCTTCGCTGAGGAAGGTCAGCAACGCGTCATTAAAGGCAAACGGATTCTCTTCGTGCATCAGGTGCGAAGCGCCGGGGATAACCACTGTTCTGGAGTTCGCCAACAGGCGCGCGAGTTCGTTGATGAGTGTCAGGCGAAGAACGGCCGGACTGCGCTCGCCTGCAACAAGGAGCGTGGGCGTCTGGACCTTGCGGACATCGGCGGACCGCAGCGGTGGGAATCCGTCTCCAAGCATCTGTGCGATTTCGGCGGTTTGATTCTCATCAAGCATACGCTTGCGTTCGGCCGGCATGTTCCGCAGGCCTTCATCACCGACGAGTGCTCTTCCGAATATCTCCGCGCCCTTGTCGATGCTGCCCTCTCGATAGGCCTTTGCGGTGGGCTCCACGACGCCGAGACCGAAGCGGGCGATGCGAACGGCGTCAATCGGCCTCCGAATGAGCAAGCGTATAAGTTCAGGCGGGCGCGGGTTGTTGCTGATGAAGAGAGGAAGAACCGGTGGCTCACACAAGACCAGAGACCGGACGAGATCCGGCCGTTGGATTGCTGCAAGCAAACAGATGAAGCCTCCCCACGAACTGCCGACGAGGTGTGCCGGAGCTGCGTTGAGTGCTCCGAGTAGCGCGCAGAGATCATTGACATGGGGTTGCATCTGGTCGTCTTGGCCGGGAGGGATATCTTCGTTTGGCCGAGCGAAACGGCGACTGTAGTCGATGACGCGGTGGCGGGCAGCAACTGCATCCAACTGATGCAGCCATGTGCGCAAGTCCTGACTTGTGCCGTGAACGAAGACGACAGCTTCACCTGTGCCTCGGTCGAGGTACGAAAGCGCAGCGCCGCTTACCTCAACCGAACGTAACCCTTCGGGAAAGTCGCCCATGTGACCTCCTGAGGAAATCGCAGGTAGCAGCGTCAGTACCGCCACTATAGTTGCTCCAGCGCAGCGGATACTAGGACCACGTCCCCGGGCAGCCACCAAGGGTGGAGCGCCACTCCGAATCCGTCTTGGCTTCGGAGTGGCAGGATTAACTGGTGGAGACGGGGGAGTGCCCAACTCGCCGCTCCCGTCCCGATATTCGAATCTACGAACGACCGCCGTTCGCGGTGATTATCACCGATTGCGAGCCTTTGTCGAACGTCCGTGCCGACGAGTCGATCGACGGCTGTGAGTTCGCGGGAAACACGCGCAGCACGTGACGCCGTAGCCCCCGACCCGTGACTACTGAGGAACTCTGGCGCTTGTACAGGTGTCGCTGAACTTGACGGGCCGTTGTAGTCCCTACTCGTGTCACCTACGCTACCTCATATCGTCTAGTGTTGCCCGAAGGGAACCCCTGATGCCCACCTCAAGCCGCGCCACCAATATCCTGCTGGTCGTCATGATTGCCGTTGGCATAGGCATCGTGGCCATGCTCGCGTCGGGCGTGCGCGGCGGGCCGCTCGATCCGCCTGGACCGCCGGCCTCTACGCAACCGCAAGTGGAGCCCCGAACCCCGATCTCCTCTCTTCCTTACATCATTTCCACGCCGGGATCGTACTTCCTCACGCGCAGCCTGTCGGCCTCAACTGGAAGCGGCATTACCATCAGCGCCAATGACGTGACGATCGACCTGATGGGGTTCACGCTGGCGGGCACTTCGTTAACCACGACCGACGGCATCGTCAGCAGTGGCGGCTTCCGGAGCATTACGATCAAGAACGGAAACGTCAACGATTGGGCGGGCAATGGCATCAACCTCGTATTCGCTACCCTCATCGGCATCGATGGCGTGAACCTGACCCAAAACGGAGCGACCGGCATGGATGTCGGAGCGAACGCGCGGGTGACGAACTGCTCCGTGGTCACCTACAACCCGGGTGTGGTGGCGATTCGCGTCGGCGGATCCTCTGTCGTTTCTGATTGCTCCACGCAGGGCTACGGAACAGGAATCGCGACAAGTGAGAACTCGACGGTGAAGGACTGCAGCGTGACGTCGGCCACTGCGACAGGCATCTACGTCACCGCCAGATCGGTTGTGCAACGATGCTCCGTCTCCAATACGGGGACAATATCAGGAGGTAACGGCATCTACGCCGACGGGCAGGAAACGACCGTGCGCGATTCGTCGGTGAGGACCGTCTATGGGGGGCTCTGTTGTTCCTTCGGGATTCGTTCCAACGGGCTTCGAAACAACATCGTTGGAAACGAGACCTTTCAAGCAGCAACCGGCATCGTGCTCGCGGAGAACGCCAGCGCGCTCGTCGAAAGGAATACCAACTCGGGTGGTGACAACTTCATAGCGGGATCGACCGGCAATGATGTGGCACCAGTCGAACTCGCGGCGTTCACGACCAGCCCCTCGGCGAATCATGACAGGAATTGACGCGCCCGCGCGCACGCGTAGCGGGTGCACTAGCAGCGCCTGGCACCGGGGGTGGGATTGAACTCACAAGGTCTTGCGACCCAGGACCGTCGCAGGGCCGATTGGTGTTCCATCCCGTCCAAGTGGCACTGCCAAACGTCGGGGTCTTTGGTGTACGTTCCGCTCATGGGCGCTCAGGAACCTCGCGCGAAACGTGGATTCGGGTTTCTGCCGCAGACGCGCTTCGGGCGTTACGCGTTCGGGCTGCTTGCGTTGGGCCTGGTGGGCCTGCAGGCGGTAACGCTCGCCGTCAATGCCTTCGATCAAAGCGGCGGCACGAATCCATGGATCATCCTCACTCTTGGCCCAGCGGTCATCGCGGTAATTCTCGGTGGCTTCGTCGCTGCCTACGCGATCGTGCGCGAACACGAGCGTGGCGTGCTGACGGCAATACCACTGCTCATTGGGCTCTTTGTGGCCCTGTTCCTCCTCGGCGAAATCACAACGCCTCATTAGGGCGGCGGGTTCGGAACGTGCGCGGGCGTCGAGTAGCGGAAAGACCGCCGACAGTCGTCGGACGGTCTATCCGGCGTTGTCCTTGGTGGAGACGGGGGAGAATTGAACTCCCCGTCCAGGTGAGAAACGCCCTGAGTCTACTACAAGCTTATCCCGACAGATTGATCTCACCGCTCACGCCCGCTGCGGGCCCGGTCGTGAACGGCCAGCCGATGGTCTTAGGCCTGCGCTATCGACATTGCGCTGGCAGCGCCCCGGACAAATCGTCGCTCATTTCCATCCCGCCGGGGGTAGTTTGGAATGAACGTCACTGCCTAAGCAGCGAGGGCGAGTTGTCGTTCGCCGTTTATGTTGTGGTCACCCGGATTAAGGAGATCGATGACCGCCCTCCGCCTGCAACTCAGATCCGCCGATCCCTGTCGAGCCCTTTCGTCCCCGTACTGGATCATCCCCGAGAAGGGAACTGTGCTCAGTATAGCGAATCTACCGGGCGCGATTCTCGTTGACGGCCTGACTCCGGGGCTGATACGATGCTCGCAGGAAAGGAGGTGATGCGGATGAGCGACCATAGTTGTAAGGCCTGCGTGCCTTCCAGCGTCCGCAGCACCTCGAGGAGCAATCGATAGCGGTTCCTCGAGGAGCGGAGGCCGGGCGCAGGCCTGGCAACATAGACGGAGTTGGCCCGGGCGGAAACGCCCGGGCCAAATCTTTCACCAGCACACCCTTCCACGCAGACCTCTAGCGTGCACTTCGGTCCGCGCGCGCTCCAGCGCGAACCGGCGCCCGAAACGTAGGGACGCAGCTCGAGTTCCGTCGCTGCCTCAGACCTGCGGCCACCTGTCGTCCAGAGCGAAGCGAAGGACCTAGCTCGATCTGGCTAGTGCGTCCGACTGCCACAACGGCGCGACATCGTGAGCTCCCCTTCCCTCGCGGGGACGGGGCTGGGGGTTAGGGCCTAACCGGAGAAATCTGCGCCATCTGCGAAATCTGCGGTTCCGACCCGAAGCTCAGCGCAGCTCCACTGGCGGCAGCGACGTCAGATAGTCATGAATCGCGCTCGCCGCACGCCGCCCGTCCGCCAGCGCCGTCACCACGAGATCCGCGCCGTTGACGTTGTCGCCTCCGGCGAATACACCCGCGCGCGTCGTCGCGAACGTCTCTTTGTTCACTTCGATCAGGTTCCAGCGGTTCGTCTCGACGCCGGGCGCCGCGTCGTTGATCGTCGGATCGGCGTTGTAGCCGATAGCCACCGCTACCGTATCCGCCTCGATGATGAACTCCGAGTGCGGCACCGGGATCGGCCGCCTGCGGCCCGACTCATCGGGTTCGCCCAGCGCCATCTTCTGGCACTCGACGCCCGTGACGTGGCCGTCGGCATCACTCGTGAAGCGCAGCGGGATCGTCAGGAACTCGAAGTTCACGCCCTCGTCCCGCGCGTGCTGCCGTTCTTCCTGCCGCCCCAGCATCTCGGTTTCCGTGCGGCGATACACGCACGTGACGTGCTCCGCGCCCAGCCGCACCGCCGTGCGCACGCAGTCCATCGACGTGTCGCCGCCACCGATCACCACCATGTGCTTGCCCGGGTCGATAGGCTCCCGCATGTGTTCCGGCAGCTGCTCCGGCCGCAGGTTGCCGCGCACGAGGAACTCCGTCGCGGCGTAAATCCCCGCGCAGTCCTCGCCCGGCAGCGCGAGCTGCCCGCCCAGCCCCGCGCCCGTGCCGACGAACACGGAATGAAACCCCTGCGCGAACAGGTCGTCGATCGTCACGTCCTTGCCGATCCACGTGTTGCCGACGAACCCGACGCCGAGCTTGTCGAGGTACGCGAGCTTGTCCTGCAGCACGTCCTTGTTCAGCTTGAAGTTCGGGATGCCGTACAGCAGTACGCCGCCCGGCTCCGGCCACGCGTCGTACATCGTCGCCGAGTGCCCCTGCTTCGCCAACTCCTCCGCCACGGCCAAGCCAGCCGGACCCGCGCCGACCACCGCGACCTTGAACCCCGTCGGCGCCGGGATCACCGGCAGCGGCACACCGATGTTGATCCGCTGGTAGTCGGTGATGAACGCCTCGAGCTTGCCGATGGTCACCGGCGGCTCCTGGTGCATGTCGGGCCGGATCGCGAACGCCACGACGCACTCGCCCTCGCACAGCCGCTCCTGCGGGCATAGGCGGCCGCACAACTCGGGCAGATTGCTCGTCTCGCGGAACTTGTTCGCGGCCCCGTTTACGTCGCCGATCTCCAGCAGCGCGAACGCACCGGGGATGTCGTTGCCGACCGGGCACGCCTGCTGGCAAGGCGCCGTCGGGCACTGGATACAGCGCATCGCCTCGGTCTTGGCCGACTCGAGGTCGAACCCCAGGAACACCTCGTCCCAGTTCTTCTTCCGGACCTCGGGATCCTGCTTGTTGATAGGCACGCGAGAAATCGCGAGCCGCCGCTGAATATCCGTGTCCTTCGCCATAGGATGCGACCTCAGCGCTGTACCTAATACTCCGCCAGTAGCGGAAGTGTACCCAGTCTAGGGTCGCCGTCTCCGCCTGTAAATGCCGTCGCCGAGTCGGTGGCACTGGCCGTGGCGGAGGAGCGTCCCCGGCGAGTCCAGATGCGGCCCGCCGCCCTAGGTGCGAAAGCAGGCGGTGACTTCTTCGCTGTACTGGCCCGTGAGCAGGAAGCGTGTGTAGCCATCCGGGTCGGTCTTTGTCAGCCGCGCCATGTCCTCGTTGACCTCGCGCACGGTGTAGTGCGCGAGGATGACGTCGGCGACGCAGCCACAGATGCGGTCGGTCCGCGCCGGGTCGGCGATGCCCGACGCCGACCCGGTCGAGCCAGCGCGGCAGGAACTGGCAAAGTTGCGCCGGAACGCTGTGTTGGCGGCCGCGATGTTGGCGGGCGCATTCGGATCGTTGCGGCCGTCGAGGTCCACCGCCGCCACGACGCCGATCGCCGCGAACACCACAACGCCCAGCACGAGCGCCGGGACAAGCACGCGCAGGGGCGCATCGGCGCGCACCGCCACCGTGCCTGCAGCCTTGTCGTGCCAGGTCTGACCTTTGCGATCCCACGCCGCTGCGAAGTAGCCGAGGCCCAGCGGTAGCCCGCTGGCGATCGATACCGCGATGCGCACCATGCCGGAGCCGAACCCCGCGTCACGATCCGTTCCGTCGAGCACCAACCGTACGCCGAACAACCGCTTCCCCAGCGTGCCGCCCGTCGAATCGCTGGCCCACCGGTACAGCACGGCCAGCGCCAGCACGATAACCGCCACTGCTACTTGGACACGGTCGGCCTCTGACTCGGCGTAGTTTTGCGGCAACAACATAGCGCGCAGGCCCAGTGTCAGCCCGACCGATGCCACCCCTGTGATGACGCAGTCCGCGAGCCAACCTCCAGCGCGCCGCCGGAATCCCGCGCGCTCGTGGACCGCCGCATCAGAGAGTGGCTCGCCGTCCGTCGAACCGGAGTCGACGGTCGTAGCGTCGACCGCTGCGTCGGCTGGCGACGCCTCGCGCACCAGCGCATCTGGTAATGCCGCAGACGCTACATCCGGCTCGTCTGATGCCACTGCGGGCGAAGGAGACGGCGCGCGGCGCCCCCTGCCGCACATTGGGCAGAAGGGATCCGCTTCGGGGAACTCATGTCCGCAGCCGTAGCACTCCAACGTCCGCCTCCATGTGATCAGCGATTATAACGAGCGCGACGCAGGAAGCGTGGCGTGCGGAGGGTGCTGAACGTGTCGTCCCGCGATGCTGAACGTGCCCGTCGCATTGCTGCGGGCGTTACTGGTCGAGGATATAGGCGAACATGAGGGGGGCGACGATAGTGGCGTCCGACTCGATGACGAAGCGGGGCGTGTCGACCGCGAGTTTGCCCCACGTGATCTTCTCGTTGGGGACGGCGCCGCTGTACGAGCCGTACGAAGTGGTGCTGTCGGAGATCTGGCTGAAGTAACCCCAGAGGCGGCAGTCCTGCTTCAGGTCCTGCTGGATGAGCGGGACAACGCAGATGGGGAAGTCGCCCGCGATGCCGCCGCCGATCTGGTAGAAGCCCATCGATTGGTCGACCGTATTCGTGCGGTACCAGTCGACGAGCGCGCCCATGAGTTCCGTGCCGGAGCGCATGCACGAGTAGTCGATGTCGCCGCGGATCGCCGCCGCGACGAACACGTTGCCGAGCGTCGAGTCTTCCCATCCCGGCGCGAAGATCGGCAGCTTGCGCTTACAGGCGGCGATCACCCACGAGTCGGTCGGATCGATCTGGAAGAACTCATCGATCGTGCCGCCTTCGATGAGCTGATACATGTACTCGTACGGAAAGTAGCGCTCGCCCCGCGCGGTGGCCTGCTTCCAGAGCTCGAGGATCTTGCGTTCGATGCGGCGCATCGCCTCCTCTTCAGGAATGCAGGTATCGGTGACCCGGTTGAGTCCTTTGCTGAGGAGATCGACTTCGTCCTGGTCGGAGAGGGTGCGGTAGTTGGGCACGCGGCGGTAGTGGTCGTGCGCGACGAGGTTGAAGATGTCCTCCTCGAGGTTGGCGCCGGTTGAGCAGATGCCGTGGACCTTGTCCTGGCGGATCATCTCGGCGAGCGAGAGTCCGAGTTCGGCTGTGCTCATGGCGCCGGCGAGGGTAACGAGCATCTTGCCACCCTTTGCGAGGTGGTCGACATACGCTTGCGAGGCGTCGATAACGACCGCCGCGTTGAAGTGGCGGTAGTGGCGCTTGAGGTATTCGGTGACTGCGGCCATGAGGGACTCCGTTCGTCGTGCCGGTGCCCGGCTTGGTGGTTCGTAGTTTATCGGCCGCGATAGGTAAGAGGGATGGGCGATGGATGCAGGAGTCCGCCCCTGTCGCGAGTTCGTGTTCGGGTGTGATGCGTCGTCCCGACCGGAAAAGGATCCTGCACAGAGCGAAGGATGACACGGCGTTGAGGGAGGCTACTGCGACACCGGCTCCGTGAAAGCGCTGCGGAGGTAGTTGACGAGGTTCCAGATGTCCGTCTCCGAGAACGCCTTCGCATACGCCGGCATGGCGCTCCCAGGGTAGCCATTCGCGATGAACGCGTAGAACTGCGGGTCCGTGTGGAGCGGCGTGTGAAGGCGGAAGTCCGTCGGCGCAGGCGAAAGGCTCGCCGCATCCGGCCCGTCGCCGCGCCCATCGATGCCATGACAGGCGATGCAGTTCTGCTGGAACAGAAGCTTGCCGCGCTCGACCGATTCCGTGGTCGGCTTAACCGGGTTGCCGGCGGTGGCGTTGCTCACCGTGCCGTGGGTGTCGACGCCGAACACCAGTACTGCCCCGGCGAGCAACAGCACCGTCGCAACCGTGATGCTCGCGCGGTAACCCTGCTCCTGGAGCCAGCGCAACTGCTTCCGGTAGATGATGATCACCGCGCCGCACAGCGCGACCACCGCGCCCGCGACTTCGTTCCAGTTGAAGACCTTGAACGGCAGCGCGAAGTCGTCAGGCTTGCCGGCCGTTGTTAGCGCTGCGGCGCGATTCACAGGGAGGACGAAGAGATGCGTGACGTCGTCGCCGTCTGAGCGGCGGATCGTCACCTCTGTCCGCCAGTTGCCCGGCTGGGTGAAGTACGCGCCCGCGCCACGATACTCGCCGTCGGCGAAGCGGTTGAGGATGATCTCGGACGGCGCGACCGCGTTCGCGACGTCATCGTAGGTGAAGCGCAGCCGAGCGTACGTGACGGTCGCTGCGGGCTTGCCGTCGGCGGTTTGTACGGTGAGGTCGTAGTCGTTGAGCCCCACCCGGTTGGGCGAGACCTCAAGCGTCAGCTTCAGGTCGTCGCGCGTCGGGCTCTGGTTGAACTTGCTGGAGGCCGCGGCCAGTGCGTTGTCTTGCGCGATCTCACCTTCAGCCGTGGCCGTCTGACTCAGCACGCCCACCGCCGCAAAGACTGCGACGACCAGCACGATCTCGACAATGATCGTGATGGGCAGCGCGCGCTGGAGTGTTGCGAGGCGGCGTGACCAGTCGGCGCGTTGCGGTTCGGACGCGGCGCCGCCCTGCTGGTACAGGCCATCGATGACCGTCACTAACCGTGGCTTCAGAACGAAGGCGTTGAGGCCGGCGATCGCAAGCAGCGGCAACAGCAGGATGATCTTCGCGAGCAGCACTTTGCCGTACGTCGTGTCGACCATCGCGCTGGCGGTCGGTACCTCGGCGAGGCCGTTGAAGGTGCCGGTGGCGAGCACGACGATCACGCTGATGCCGGCGACGATGGAGAAGCGGTCAAACACGTTCGCCAGATAGAGGAAGCGCTCACCCTCATCGTCGCGATCGCTCCCTCGGCGGTGCCAGCGGAGAAGCGGCGGCAGCATCACCAGCGCGCCGAGCCACGTCGACGATCCGACGAGGTGAATGAAGTCCGATGCCGTCGACCAGAACCTACCGTTACCCGTGGCCGCGTGGCTAACCATCGAATAGGTGAACAGCGCGGAGACGCTGGTGACGAGGAGCACGCCGAGCCCGATGTTACGGCGGCGCTCACTCCCGCCGAGGAACAGCAGATCGCCACCAGCGAGCGCGACAGCGATCAGGATGAGCTGGATGCCGCGGTACTGGCCCGTGCGGATCGTCGTGAGGTAGCTCCACAGCCCTGTATCAGTCTCGAACCGACCGACGGTGCGCAGCACAAGGAACGCCGCAGCGATGAACGACAGCGGCAGCAAGACGTGGACGAGGTTGACGAGCCAGCGCTCGCTGGCGTCCATGGCGGCGTGGTAGGGCTCGTCCTCAAGGAACTTCGCGGCGGGACGCACGACCGCGAGCAGGAAGAATGTCGCACCGGCGACGGTGGCAAGCGCGAGGAGCGCCAGCCATTTCAGAGCGACGTCCACGTTGCTGGGGAGTAGGTCGCCCTCGCCAGTTTCCGCCGTGGCGTCCTCGAACGACGCGCCGGCAGGGAATGTGCCGTCGAGATTGAGCACGATGAAGGGATACGAGCCCTTAAGGTTGTGGCCGTCGACCGTCGAGACGTTGCTCCACTTCACGAAGTAGAGCCCGGGCTCAAGCGTCTTGACGCCGACGGACGCGAAGGTAGCATCGTTGTCGTCGAACGCGGTGGCGCCTTCGTCGAAACGATTTCCGTCCCTATCGGCTACCTGAATCTCGGTGAGCTTGCGCTCTACCGGCTCGCTGAAGTTGAGGACGATACGCACGGGCGGACGCTTGAGCGTCTCGTTGTTGGCGGGGTTGGCACGGATCAATGCTGCATGGGCGTAGGCCGGCCTCGCCGGGGCGGCCAAGGTCAGTGTGGCGAGAACGATGAGCGCGGCTAGGGCGGCGAGCTTCTTCACCGTTGCTGTGTCGCCCCCTCTCCCGTTGCCGGAGTCTTCCCGCTCTTCGATCTACGCGCCGAGCCGCATTGTGTATTGCCAGACGCCCAAGCCTACAAGTACCGCCACGACCACCAGGGCGACGATCGCGTAGAGGGCGGTGTTGCTGTCGCTGTCGCTGCTCGTCGACGAGGCGCTCGTCGGTAAGGGCGTAGCGGCGGAGATAGCCGGCGATTGTGTGCCGCCGGCCGTGGCTGCGGGTGCCGCAGCGTCCGTGCGGACAGCGGACGGCGTGCCCGCGGCCGTCGTCACTTCTTCGAAGCCGATCTGTGCGAGCTGCGCGTCGTTCGCGAGATCGACAGTATTGGGCTGGGTGTTCACGTAGAACGAGAATGCGCCCTCGATCGGGTCGCCGTCGGCGTCGGAGGTGTTCGTCCAATTGACGACGTAGCGACCGGGTGCGAGATCCGGCTGGAGCGGCACCGATAGCTTCGTGCGGTCGCTGCCATCGACGACGGCGGGGCCGTTCGTGACAGCGGCGCCCCGGTCGCGTGTGACTTCGATGCCGTACGACCCGCTGATCTTCTGGATCTCTTGCGAGAAGGCGATGTCGACGCGGGCGGGAGAGGTCGTCAAGACCTCTCCCGTACCCGGTGTCGAACTCTTGTAGCGGGCATGCGCGAAGACGGACGACGCAGCCAGAAGGGCTGCGGCGGCCGCCGTCGCGAGTGTTAAAGCAACTACGATGCTGCGACGAGTCATCGCAAGCCTACCTTCCTAGCGGCGCTTCGAGGCGAGTGCCCCGCCGGCCGCAACGATCATCGTACCAGCGACGACGAGCGCACCGAGTATCGCGGAAACTGCGAAGCCGTTCGAGCTGTCGCCCGCAGCGCCGGTGGAGGGCAGCGCTATCGCCACGTGAGCGTCGTGTGCCTCCGGCTGCGCCGGGATGATGCCGCAGGCGATCATCTTTTCGTCGGCCGCACCCGATCCGGCGCCCGCGTGCACGAGTATTACGTAGTTGCCGTTGGCGACCGTCGAGAACGGCACGTCGGCTGTCGTAACAGAGCTGCCGAACCCCGCCGCACTTGCGGTGATGGTGTCGAGGTCGGCCGCGTGAGCTCCCTCGAAGCAAGTCGATGCAACGTGGATGTGGGCCTTGTGCGAACTACCGGCGGCGAGACCAGTGAGGTACACGCCGACCTCGGTCATGTCGCCGCCCTCGGCGGGGATGACCTCGATGCGGCCGCCCACATTGGAGCCGTTCTGCGGCACGACGTTTGCGACGAGGAACGCGACCGTTGGTGGCTCAGCATCCTTGGCAGCGGCGTGGTCAGCGCTCGTGCCTTCATCGTCGTAGGTGTGCGTGTGCGGTGCCGCAGCCGGTACCGTCGGAGCGGAAGCGGCAGCGGCGGCGCCGACGGTGAACGAGAACTCTTCGCTGAGTTCATCGCCATCGTCGGCGGACGTGTTCGTCCAGTGGACGGTGTATACGCCGTTTGGCAGGTTCGGCTTGAGCGCCACCGAGAGCGTTGTATCGTCACTGCCGACGGTGGGATTGCCCGCAGTGACGGACTGTCCGGTCGCGCCTTCTACATCAAGGGCATAGCTACCCGCGATCTTCTGGATCTCTTCTACGAAAGTGAGTGTCACCGTCGCGGGCGAAGCAGCAAGCACGGCGCCCGCGGCGGGATTGGAGCTTTCGAGATCGGCGTGTGCGGACACAGTGGTAACGCTGAACCCGGCGACAGATAGGGCGAGGCCCAGGGCCGCGAGTCGAATGATGTTCTTCATGTTCCTACCCCTCAATGTGTAGCTGGTGTCGAGCCGGAGTTCGGCGTGGTGCCTGCTGCTGGAGTGGCCGCTTCCTCATCATGAGGAGATACGCCGCCCGCGTCGGGCGGCAGGTCCTTCGTGACGATCGCCCAGACCTTGTCCGAAAAGTCGTGATATCCCTCGTGCAACTCGTGCGCGGGGTCCTTCGCTGCGTCCACGTCGCCTGCATCAAGCGCCTTGAGCAAGTCGACCGCGTGGCCATGAAGCGTATCGGCCTCGGTCTTCAGACTCGGATCCCAGTCGGTGAGTGCGAAGATACGGACGGCCGATCGAGCTGCTGGAACGAACGTCGACTCGGCCGTCCCTTCGGCGAGCGACTCGTCCATCGCGTGAAGTGGCAACGCGCCGATCGTCACCGAAGCGAAGAGCATCTCGTTGCGCTGAACGCGCGCCGACAGCTGCTCCACGCTGGCTTGGGACGCGGTGCTGGAACTGTCCGCATTCTTCGTGTCGTCACCGCATGCGGCGGCAACGACCGACGTGACGGCGACGATTGCGATGATGATGGACGTGGTGTGCTTGTGTAGAGCCAATATGTTGCTCCTTGGATTGTCGGATTCGATGTAATGTGGCCAAGCCGTGCGCCGTCTTTCGGCGGTGTGGCCGAAGGCGAGCATTGCGTACGAATGGATCACGAGTCAGGCGAAGGAGAGGGGCGGCCGCGTTTCGGGCCGGTAGGAGATGCCGACGAGCACGGTCGTCGTCACGAGCATGAGCAGCGCGAGCATGGCCGGAGTAGCCGTCAGTGGTTCACTCGTCAGGAGCTGCCCGAGACCGGAGGTGATGGGAGCGTCGGAGCAAGTGGCCGGGCTGGCGTGGCAATGCGATGCGTGTACTGCTTCCATCCCGGCAGCGTCGGAGTGGTGCTCTTGAACGAAAAGATGGTCGTACGGAACCACGGATGGGAGCAGCGCCAGGAAGACGAGGATGGCGACCCCTGAGGAAGCAATCCGCCTTCGGCCGCGGCGATGACGAAGCGTGCGGAGGGAGAACGGCGATCGGGGGAGCCAGATGGCGACCGCCGCCAGCGCGAATGCGATGCACGCGGCGGCGACGATGGCCGGATCGACCGTCGCAACACGGACGGCCGTCTGGGCGATGTGCAGCAAGATGAGGGAGTCTGTCATGCGCCTTTCTGTCCGGCTCAGTATACCGGCCAACCCGTTTCGGATAGGTGCCGGACGGCTCGTATTGCAGGTGCGGGCCCGCAAACGTAGAATGAGCCCCTAGCGCATGACTGGCGACGGGTCGCCAACAGGAGGAGGACCATCTGATGGCGCACGAAGAGGAACTCTCCAAAGTGGACTTGTTCGCGCAGTTCACCCGCAAGGATCTGACGCGTATCGGTCGCGCTGTGGTCGAGCGCAAGTACAAGCAAGGCGAGACGATCGTGAAGGAGGGCGAGCAGGCGGTCGCCTTCTTCGTTCTCACCAAAGGAAAGGTCGAAGTCTCGAAGGGTGCCGGCGCGAAGAAGCAGAAGCTCAACACGCTGGGTCCAGGCTCGGTCTTTGGTGAGATGGCGCTGCTGGATGGCGAGCATCGTGATGCAACGGTCTCTGCAGCCGAGGACGCGGAGTGCTTGGTGCTTTCGCGTTGGGACTTCGTCGCTGAGTTGCGCACGAATCCGCACATGGCGGTGGCGATGCTCCCGATCCTGAGCAAGCGGCTTCGCCGGGCAAACGAACGACTCGACCACATGTAACTGTCCGCGGTTACCGATGCGGAATAGAGGAGCGGTCTTCGGGCGGCTCCTCCTTCGTTTTCGTTCGCCCCGCTCAGGCAGACGGGCAACGCAGGTGCGTGTCCGGAGCGTTCAATCGCGACGCTGACTCTTGAGGGGAAGCACGGACTGACCTCGCCTAGCTCTGAGCCTTGGCGAACATCGTGCTTGCCGCAGCGCTACGGGATGCGACGTGCCGCTCAGTGGCTGGGCGTTCCTCCGGAGCGAGCGTGTGCTGCATACCCCACGCGAAGATGGCCGAGACGACGGGTTCGAGTGAGAGTCCGAGCGTCGTCAGGTGATACTCCGCGCGGAGCGGGTGCTCGCTATAGACCGCGCGCTCGATAATGCCGTGATACTCCAGAGACTTGAGGCGGTCCGACAGCATCTTCGTAGGCATCCCCGGCGAACGCTTGCGGATCTCCGTGAATCGTGTATCGCCGAGGAACAGATCACGGACGACAAGCAGCGTCCAGCGGTCGCCGATGATGTCGAGCGTCCGTGCGATGGGGCAGAGCTGACCGTATGCGCGAGACACTGTGTAGAACTCCTTGCAGCTGGCGCCACATCAGCCTACCAGTCGATTGACATCCGCGGGAAGTCGCTCTACTATCTGAACTGTCTCAAGTCAGTCCGGCGGCAAACCGATGGAGCGAGCCGCCGCCTAGACAGCGAAGCCATCAACTGCTGATGAGAATCTCGATTGTGACATTTTAGGAAGGGAGTCGAATCATGGCGCAGCCAGTTGTCCACTTTGAAGTGGTAGGTAAGGACGGGAAGAAGCTCCAGGAGTTTTACGGCAAGCTGTTCGACTGGAACGTCGACGCGAACAACCCGATGCAGTACGGCATGGTTGCGGCCGGCGAGGGCGGCATTGGAGGGGGCGTCGCGGCATCGCCGGACGGAAAGCCGGGCGTGACCTTCTACGTGAACGTCCCGGATCTGGCGGCGGCCTTGAAGATGGCAGAATCGCTGGGCGGTAAGACTGTGATGCCGCCGATGGCAGTCCCCGGCGGTCCGGAGATTGCGCAGTTCTCGGACCCGGAGGGGAACGTGATCGGGCTGTCGAAGATGTAAGTCGGGCGCCGATCCGACGAAGAGCACCAATCCAGATGTATTGGAGCGGGGGCGATACTGCGCCCTCGCTTCTTGTTGCCGCGAGCGGCCGACGATCGTTGTTCGTGTCAGATTCCTATGATAGGATTCGCTGCCTAATAGCGTAGAAATTCACAAACTTTTCGCGACGGGAGACGGCCGTTGATCGAGCAGTTTGGACGGGGCGGCTTCCTCCTTGTCTTCGCGGTGATCTTTCCTCTCATCCCGGTCCTCGCATCGGTGGCGCTGGGCGTCTTCAAGATCCGGCCGAGCGCGCCTGACCCGATCAAGGAATCGGTCTACGAATGTGGCATGGTGCCGATCGGGGACGCGCACGTTCGGTACAACGTGCGCTACTACCTGTTCGGACTGCTGTTCGTGGTGTTCGACGTGGAAGCGGTGTTCCTGTACCCGTGGGCGGTCGCCTACCGGCAGCTCGGCGTATACGCATTCGTCGAAGGGATGATCTTCATCTCAATCCTGGTGGTCGGATTCGCATACGCCTGGCGCAAGCGCGCACTGGAGTGGATCTAGTGCCACACTCGGTGACGCTGACTCTGCCCGGTACGCAGGTAGCTGAGCGTATCCGCGCGTCGCTGCCGAACGCGGTAAAGAGCGCAAATACCGATTACGTGGTGCTCGAGCCGGCGAGCGCCTTCGACGCGATGGCGCTGCTTCGGGACGACGAGCAGCTCGATGGCAAATTCCTGGTACAGATGTGCAGCGTCGACATGATCTCGCGCATCGACGTGGTGTATCACTTCGCGTCGCTGGCGCAGAACCACATCTTCGAGGTGAAGGTACCTACGGATCACGAACAGGCTTCGGTGCCGTCGATTAGCCCTCTGTGGTCGGGCGCCATCCTGCAGGAGCGCGAGATATACGACCTGATGGGCGTGAAGTTCCCCGGGCATCCGGAGTTGACGCGCCTGTTCCTGTGGGAATCGTTCCCGGGCCATCCTCTGCGGAAGGACTTCATGGCGATGCCCGGTGGGCGCAAGCCGGGTCTCAGCCAGTTCCCAAAGCAGGTCGTCGGCCAGACGGGCCAGGAGTTCCGGCCGAAGGCGCCCGGCACGGGCGAGTAGCAGCGCAGCGAAGGAGGTTGGAGGTCACCACGCCGGAGTCGATGGTAGCGCACTGAGCGTGGCCGTCCGGTTGCATCCTCCACATCCAGATGCCGATCAAGTCCGAGCCGGTCGAAGTCAACATCGGGCCACAGCACCCGAGCACGCACGGCGTGTTCCGCATGGTCGCGAAAATCGACGGCGAGCGGATCGTCGACGTGAAGATGGTCGTCGGCTACCTTCACCGCAGCATGGAGAAGCTCGCCGAGGAGCGGACGTTCACGCAGAACATCCCCTTCACCGATCGAATGGACTACTTGGCGGCGATGTCCGGGAATCTGGGGTACTGCCTGTCGGTCGAGAAGCTGGCCGGCATCGAGGTACCGGAGCGTGCGCAGTACCTGCGCGTGATCTTCGCGGAGCTCCAGCGCGTCGCCAGCCACTGCATGGCGACTGGCGCGTTCATCAACGACTGTGGCGCCTGGCAGACGCCGGTGATGTACTGCTTCCGCGACCGCGAGAAGGTGCTCGATCTCTTCGAGATGACGTGCGGCGCTCGGCTGACGACGAACTACATGCGGATCGGCGGCGTAGCGTTTGACATCCCGGACGAATTCCTGCCTGCGCTCGATCGGCTGGTCAACGACGACCTTCCGTTCCGCTTCGAGGAGTACGACCAACTCCTGGTCGGTAACGAGATCATCATGATGCGGGCGCGCGACGTCGGCGTCGTCACGCCGGAGATGGCGATCAATGCGTCATTGAGCGGCCCCATTTTGCGGAGCGCGGGCATCGTGTGGGACCTGCGGAAGGCGGATCCGTACGCGGTATACGATCGCATGAAGTTCGATATTCCTGTTGGCTATAACGGCGACGCGTACGACCGCATGTGCATCCGGATCGAAGAGATGAAGCAGAGCCTGCGCATCATCCGCCAGGCCATGCACGACCTTCCGGGCGGGCCGCACAAGACGGACGTGCCGCTTGCGATCCGGCCGCCTGCCGGCGAGGCGTACTCGCGCGTCGAGTCACCCAAGGGCGAATTGGGGTTCTACGTCGTCAGCGACGGCGGCCCCGCGCCGTATCGGTGGCATGTGCGCGCTCCGTCGCTGATTAACTTGAGCGTGCTCAAGGAGATGACGGTCGGAAAGAGCATCGCGGATGCGATCGTCACGCTGGGCAGCATCGACATCAATGTCGGGGAGTTGGACCGATGATGTTGTCGTCTCTCCTGACCATCGTGACGGACAACTGGTGGGACATCCGCGACCTCTCGAACGTGAGTGGCGCGATCCTGGACATCATCGACGATCTCGGCGGTCCGGCGTGGCTGATCTACGTCGTGTCGGCGTTACTTGGCACGCTCGGCATCATCAGCTTCATAGGTGGCGTTGCGGTAATCAACATTTGGGTGGAGCGGCGCGTCGTCGGACGGATGCAGTCCCGGCTCGGGCCGAACCGGCTGGGGCCATTCGGGCTGCTCCAGCCGATCGCTGACGCGATCAAGTTGATGCAGAAGGAAGTACTGCAGCCGAAGACGGCTTCGGGCCTGATCTTCACGATGGCGCCGATCATGTTCACCGTGCCGGGCATCGCGATGCTCGCGGTGCTGCCCTGGGGGCGGAATATGTCGCTGGCATCGGTCGATGTCGGAATCCTGTACATCCTCGGTATGTCGTCGCTGGGTGCGCTGGCGGTGTTCATGGCCGGCTACAGCTCGAACAACAAGTACGCCCTGTTCGGATCGATGCGCGTGATCGCGATGCTCGTGAGCTACGAGATCCCCATCGTGCTCTCTCTGCTGGGGATCGTCCTGTTTACGGGCACGATGAACGCAGCAGGTATCGTCCTGTTCCAGGAGCGCTATTGGTCGCTCCTGATCATGCTGCAGCCGCTGGCGTTCATCATCTACTTCTTCTCAGTATCCGCGGAGTTGAACCGGACACCGGCCGATATCGCGGAGGCGGAGTCCGAGATCGTCGGTGGATACCACACCGAGTACTCCGGCATGAAGTTCGGACTATTCTACGCGGCGGAGCTAATCAATGCCGTGGCAGTGTCGGCTATCATCTCGACACTGTTTCTGGGTGGCTGGTGGATGTACAAGCTCGATGAGATCGTGCCGGGATGGATGATCTACATTGGCAAGATCTACGCAGTGTACTTCCTCTTCGTATGGACGCGCGGCACGCTGCCCCGGTTCCGCATCGATCAGCTGCTGGCGTTCGCATGGAAGTGGCTAACGCCGATGGCGATTCTCAACATCGTCATGGTGGCGGGCGAAGTGACGATCTGGGAAGAAACCGGCGTCAGCGCGGGGATCATCCTGCCCATCTACATGGTGGTCAACACGGTGTTCGCCGGCGCGGTGATCTACGGATTCGTGAAGCTGCTCGCTCCTAATTTCGAACGGTTCCCGACGACACTACGGTTCTATCCGGACATCGACGTTCCGTCGTTGCCGGCGGTACGCGAAGCGCAGGTGACGACGTGATCGCCGACAACGGCATCGTGATCGCCTTCTGGGTGCTGGCCGTGACGACAATCGGCTGCGCGCTAATGGTCGCGGCCGTGCGCGAATTAATCCAGGCCGTCCTGTTCCTGGCGCTAACGTTCGTAGGCATTGCCGGCATCTACATCGTGCTGTCCGCGGACTTCGTCGCCGTCGTCCAAGTGCTGATCTACGCCGGCGCGATCGCTGTGCTGATGACGTTCGCGGTGATGCTGACGCCGGCCGCGGACCGCAAGAACTCCGAGACGGCGTTCCAGGGTCCGGCGGCGATTCTCGCGGGCCTCGTCCTCGCTATCGTCGTGTTCGTAATCATCGATACGGACTGGCGCATCGCGGACCGCGGCGCGTTCCCAGCGACGGCAGCATCGCTAGGCGAGGCATTCCTGAAGCCGTACGTCGTGCCGTTCGAGGTCGCGTCGGTACTGCTGATGACGGCGATGATCGGCGCGATCGTGCTGACGAAGGAAGACGAGGGCGAGGATGCCTGAGTTGCTGCTGGCACTGACGCTGCATCTGAGGGATGTCCTCGTGCTCGGAGCGATCTTGTTCGCCATCGGCCTCTACCTGTCGCTGTCCAAGCGGAACGCGATCGGCGTCCTGATGGGCATCGAACTGATGCTGAACGCCGTCAACGTGACGCTGTTGGCGTTCTCACGATTCGTCGTGTCACCGCGGCCACTGGATGGGCAGGTGTTCGCGGTATTCGTGATTACCGTCGCGGCTGCGGAAGCTGCCGTGGCGCTCGCGCTGGCCGTAGTGGTGTACAAGCACCGGGATACCGTCAACATCGACGAGATCGACGTACTGAGATGGTGATCGCACAGCGTAACGTGGAATTTCTACCCGGGTGGAGCGAAAGGCTGACAAGCTGACCGGCTGACAAGCTGAAACGCTACTACCATGTGGTCGAAGCTGATCGATGTGAAAACCGGGTATGCCGCCGAGGTGTGGAAGGAGCTCTTCGACGCCGAGGGGATCTCGAATCGCGTTGTGCCCCCGTTAGCGAGCGATGCGGCGATGTCGGAGCCGCGGGAGATCTGGGTGCCGGACAGCAAGACCCACGTGGCACAGGAGATCATGCGGAAGATATGACCACGCCCGCGATGCTCCAACATCCAACATCGAACGCCCAGGAGACCGAATGATCTTGCCGACGGTTCCTGAGGGTGTGGTCTGGGCGATCCTGTTCTTGCCGATCGCCTCGCTTCTGATCATCTCGTTCATCACGAAGCCGTATCCGAGGCTCTCGGGCTACGTGACGATTGCGGCCATCGGCACGGCGTTCCTGTTCGCGCTGTGGACGCTCGACAGCGTCATCGATAGCGACGGGCACGCGCTGGCGTTCGGTTCGTACAACTGGCTGACGATTGGCACCGACAACCCTGTCCTGCGGCAGCTCGGCGGGCCGAGCCTGAGCGTTGACGTAGGGCTGCGGATCGACGGACTGAGCGCGATCATGCTCGTCGTTGTGACGTCGGTGTCGCTGCTCGTGCAGGTGTACTCGCAGGGTTACATGGAGGGCGACGGCGGCTACTCGCGCTACTTCGCCTGGATGTCGCTGTTCACCGCGGCGATGATCGGGCTGCTCGTGATGGACAGCATCCTGATGGTGTACGTGTTCTGGGAACTGGTTGGGCTGGGGTCGTACCTGCTGATCGGATTCTGGTTCCAGAAGAAATCGGCGGGCGACGCGGCGAAGAAGGCATTCCTGACAACGCGCCTCGGTGACGTCGGATTTCTCCTGGCGATCCTGCTCATCTGGTCGAAGACGAACACCTTCAACATCCCGCTGATCCAGGAGATGGCTCAGCAAGGCCAGATCGCCGACGCGGTGCTGACGCTGTTCGCGCTCGGGATCTTTGCTGGCGCCGTAGGAAAGTCGGCGCAGTTCCCTCTGCACGTGTGGCTTCCGGACGCAATGGAAGGCCCGACGCCGGTTTCGGCGTTGATCCACGCCGCGACGATGGTGGCCGCCGGTGTGTACCTCGTCGCACGGATGTACCCGGTGTTCCAGGTCTCCGAGGACGCGCTCAAGACCGTCGCCTACGTCGGCGGGTTCACCGCGATCTTTGCCGCATCGATCGGCATGGTCGTCACGGATATCAAGCGCGTATTGGCGTACTCGACGATCAGCCAGCTCGGGTACATGATGCTGGCGCTCGGCACGGGTGGGTACATCGCGGCGATCTTCCACCTGTTCACGCACGCGTTCTTCAAGGCGCTTCTGTTCCTCGGGTCGGGCTCCGTGAACCACGCGAGCGGCACCTTCGACATGACGAAGATGGGTGGCCTGCGTAAGTACATGCCGATTACGTACGCGACGTTTGTTATCGGCTCGTTGAGCCTCGCGGGCGTGGTTCCCTTCGCCGGCTTCTGGTCGAAGGATGAGATTCTCGGCGCGGCCTGGCACGACGACAAGATCCTCTGGGCGGTGGCGATGGCTGTCGTCTTCATGACGGCGTTCTACTCGTTCCGGGCGATCTTCATGACGTTCCACGGCGAGTACAAGGGCGGCGAGCCCCCGGAGCACGGCGCACACGACGCGCACGCCGGCAAGCCGCACGAATCGCCCCTGGTCATGGTGCTGCCACTGCTGATCCTCGCGGTGCCGGCGACGCTGGCCGGGTTTGTGAACTTTCCATCGCACAGCACGGACGCGCTCGCGCATCTGCTCGAGGGCGCGCTGCCGGAATCATCGGCGGAGGCGCTGCACCACGCGAGCTTCAACTGGTGGATTGCGATCTCGTCTTCGACGCTGGCGATTGCGGGTATCGGGCTTGCGTATGCCATCTACGAGGCGAAGGCCATCTCCGCCGCGTCGTTGCAGAAGATGTGGGGGCCAGTCCACACGCTCGTCTCGCGCAAGTACTACATGGATGACCTGTACGAGGGTCTAATCGTGCGCGAGGGCCTATACAACTTTGCGGCGCGCATCGGCCAGTGGGTCGACACGAACGTCATCGACGGCGCAGTAAACGGCGCCGCAACGGTCGCGCGCAAAACGGGCGACGGGCTGCGCTGGGTGCAGTCGGGCTCGGTGCAGGCGTATGGCACCGTCGGGTTTGCCGGACTCGTGGCAGCATCGTTCCTGATGCTGGTGTTGCTGGAGCGATAGACGATGAACGGACTGCTGGTCTTCACCGTCTTCTTCCCGGCCGTTGCGGCAGGCGTCGTGATGCTTACCGTCCCCCGCGAGAGCGTCAATCAGGCGAAATGGCTGGCGTTGATGGCCACGCTCACGTCGCTCGTCGCGTCGGTGATCCTGCTGCTTGCGTTCGACCGACACCCGGGTGAGGCATCCGCCGATCCGTTCCAGTTCGAGTCGGCTGCTACGTGGATCGATGCCAGCACGGCGGGTTTCGATGTGCAGTTCCACATGGGAGTAGACGGCTTGGGCATCACGATGGTCCTGCTGACGACGTTCCTCTTCGTGATCGCGACCCTGATCTCGTTCGGCGTCAAACTGCGCACGAAGGAGTACTTCATCTGGATCCTGGCGCTCGAGACGGGCGTGCTGGGTGTCTTCACATCGCTGGACCTGATCATGTTCTTCCTCTTCTGGGAGGTGGAACTGCTGCCGATGTACATGCTGATCTCGATCTGGGGCAGCGGGCGCAAAGAATACTCGGCGATGAAATTCCTGCTGTACACCATCGCCGGATCGGCGTTTATGCTGGTCGGTTTCCTGGCGATGGGATTCAGCGCAGAGCCGGTAGCCACGTTCGACATGGTGCGGCTGCAGCAGAGCACGATCGGATCCGGGCTACTGCCCTTGTGGGTGATCTTCGGGTTCATCTTCATCGCGTTCGCGGTCAAGCTGCCGATGTTCCCGCTGCACACGTGGCTGCCGGATGCCCATACCGATGCGCCAACGGCTGTATCGGTGATCCTGGCAGGCGTCCTGCTGAAGATGGGCGGCTACGGCATGCTTCGCATCCTCGTGACGCTGATGCCGGAGACGACGAAGGACTACGGCGTCTGGCTGGCGACGCTGGCCGCGATCAGCGTGATCTACGGCGCCATCCTGACGATCCGGCAGAAAGATCTCAAGCGGCTCGTCGCATAT
>JANNPX010000050.1:0-36389 GCA_031400455.1 Chloroflexota bacterium
CGCTCGCTGGGCGCGCACTGATCGTCAGTGACGACCCGGGCACGCACTGGCGCGGTTTGGGAATCAGTACACGCGGTGGCCTTTTGATCGGTTTTGGCGACCAGGTGCGCGAACTGGTGGCGGGTGAGGTTCGCGTGCGCGTTACGAAAAAAAATACCTGAATTTGACGCCTCCGCGATATTTGTCATAACATACAAGCATTGGCTGTCGTGGAGAATTGAATATGTCAGTGCAAACCTTCTCAAGCCGGGATTTCACCCGTGATGTGTCCTTAGCCAAGCGCGCGGCAGCAAAAGGGCCGGTATTCGTTACCGATCGCGGTCGCCCGGCGTTTGCCTTGCTCAACATTGACGATTACTACCGCATTATTGGGCAACACGAACAGAGCTTACTGAGCTTAATGGATGCCATTCCGGGCGGTGAAGGCATTGAATTTGAGCCACAGGTGCTGAATTTCCAGAGCCGCATCCCTGAGCTCAACTAAACGCCGAGCAGTCAAACGATGTTTTTACTTGATACCAATGTTATCTCCGAGCTGCGTCACGGAAAGCCTAGGCAATCTGCTGAGGTACGTGTATGGGCGCAGAGGCACGCAAGCAGTAGGCTTTTTCTTTCGGCAATTACATTGCTAGAGTTAGAACACCGACGGCCTGCGCGCCATGAGCGAGGCCGCCGTGCTGAACGCCAACTACGTGCAGGCGCGACTCCGCGGCGCCTACGATCTCGCGCACGATCGCACCTGCATGCACGAAGTGCTGTTCAGCGGCCGCAAGCAGAAGGCGCAGGGCGCAAAGACGCTCGACATCGCCAAGCGCATGATCGACTACGGCTACCACCCGCCGACCATCTACTTTCCGCTCGTCGTAGACGAAGCCCTGATGATCGAACCAACCGAAAGCGAAACCAAAGAGACGCTAGACGCCTTCTGCGAGGCCATGCTCCAGATCGCAAACGAAGCCGAAACCCACCCGGAGCTCCTCCGCGAAGCCCCGCACAGAGCGCCGCTCCGCCGCCTCGACGAGGCCACGGCGGCGCGCAAGCCCGTGTTGCGGTGGTAGCGCGCGGCCGCTAGGCCCGCCGTGAGGTGTTCGTGAAATCTGCGACTATCGTGATTGCTGCAGCAGTCCTGTTGATCGTCGCGATCGTGACGGCTCTAGTGGCGTTTGGTGGCCGTAGTTACGAGGAAAGAACTCGCAAGAAGGACGCGCGCAGCACCGCCACAGCACTCGCGATACTCGGCACGCCGCTGCCTGTTGCGGGCCTGCACCCTCAGGCTCTGATGTTCTGCGAGCCGATACAGCAACACCCCTTCGGGGATGCAGTGAGGGCGTCGAACTACCCAATTGCTACCGTTCCGAGTGGAACCGTGGTGTTATACAAGGCGGACACCTGCGAGCCTGATATCGACGCCTCAGGCGCGGTACTCGTGATCGCCGCCGACGGAACGAGCACACGCTTACAGATCGTGTGGGCTGATCCGGTGCGGGCTGCGTTCGGGCCACGGCCGTATGAAGATGTTGTCTGGGTCCCCGCACAGGGCCATCTGAACGGCAGCCCGGCGGCGCTAACCGGCAGCCATCTCCAAGCGCTTGTTGAGCTCTACGCACCCACGCCGCCTGATTCGGTCGTCCGGATCGAGTCGGGCATCCAGTTCCACGCAACCGCCGAGGGACGCATCCTGCTCGGAGAGATCGCCGAGCGGGTGCAATTCGTGAGCTTGCCGCTAGCGGTGTTCGTCGCTGGGGTTCCGTTCCGCGATGCGCGGGGTGCTATCGCGAGAGCCCAAGCCTCAGCGACGAGCGACGAAATTGACGTCCTAGAACTCACGGTCGAGTCGGCAAAGTATCTCGCGGCGCTCGCTACAAGCGATAACCTCCGCTAGCCCCTACCGTACAACCCCCGCCGCCATCAGCTCCGCCACCCGAGCATCCGCCACCCCCAGCTCTCGCAGGCACTCCGCGCTGTGCTCGCCCAGCAGCGGCGCGCGACGCTCGATCTGCTGCGACATCTCGCGCCAGCGAACGACCGCGCCGCTCTGACGCACCGCGCCCCACGTCGGATGCTCGAAGTCCCACCACAGGCCGTTCGCGTTGAGGTGCTCGTCGTCGAAGATCGCAGCGACCGCCGTACACGGCGCAGCCGGCACGCCGCGCGCTCGTAGCTCGCGCTGCCAGTGCGCCAGATCGTGCGTGGCGAGCCGCTCCGCGATTGCCGACGCGAACTCGCCCTCGACCGGATGCGTGAGCGCATCCCCCGCCGGAAGCGACACCCCGATCGCGGCGCACAGCGCGTCGGCGTGCGCGGCCATCGTGCAGGCGATCCTCAGATACCCGTCGCTCGCGCCGTACACGCGGTACAGTGCGTGCCGTCCCGCGAGGTCGCGCCCGCCCGGCGGATCCGCCGGACGCCCGTCATAGAACACGAACTCGCCCGCCTGCACGGTGAACGCGCTGTTCATCAGTGATGTTTCGACGCGGTTGCCGCGCCCCGTCCGTTCTCGCGCGACCAGCGCCGCCATCACGCCGTACGCCGCCGTCAGCGCGGTCGCGTAGTCGCACAGCGAGATCTGCAGGTACACCGGCTCTCCGCCCGGCTCGCCCTGTGCGCGCATCAGCCCCGACCGCGCCTGGAACAGCGGGTCGAATCCCGGCAGGTGCGCGTACGGCCCCGTCGGCCCATACCCCGTCACGCTGCAGTGAATGATCCGCGGATTGCGCGCCCGCAGCGCCTCGTACCCGATGCCCAACCGGTCCATCACCCCCGCGCGATAGTTGTCCATCACAACGTCCGCGCGCTCCACCATGTCGAGCAGCAGCGCCCGTCCCTCTGCGCGCTTCAGGTCGATGCACACGCTCCGCTTCCCGCGATTCGACCCGAGAAACGCCAGCCCCGACGTCCGCCACCCATCGCCATCCAGCGACTCCACCTTGATGACGTTAGCCCCCATATCGGCCAGCATCATCGACCCGTTCGCGCCAGCAATGAACCCGCTCAGATCAACAATAGTGACCCCCTCAAGCGGATACTTCCGATCAACGAACGCGCCCCGATCCCCAGCACCAACATCCGTCCGAGGCTCCCCTTCCCTCGCGGGGAAGGGGCCGGGGGTTAGGGCCATCCCAACCCGCCCGGGCGTATCACGCAGCGTCACAGGCAGCCCCATCTGTTTCGTTGCCCCGATGCCCGGCACGTCGACATCAACCAGCATCTCGTTGTGCAGCACCTGCGGATCGTGCACGAACTCCTCGCGTGACAGCACCGGCGCGCGCGGCACACCCGCGTCCTCGAGGATCTGCAGCCATTCGTCGCGCGTCCGATGCGTGAACGCCTCGTCGATCCGCTCCGCCAGCTCGCGCCGCGCATCCATATCGGCGATGCCCATCGGCGCGCCCGCGAACCGCGGATCGACAAGGCAATCCTCCAGCCCGATCGCGACGGCCATGCTCGCCCAGAACCCCGGCGTCAGCGCCCCCGCAAACAGCCAGTCGTCGCTCGCCTGCACCAGCCTGTACGTCGGGATGCCGCCGCGCGGCCCCGCGCGTCCTGCGAGGCGCTGCACACCGGACGCTCGCACGTACGCCACCGTCTGCGTCGCGAAGATCGCCGCCACCTGCGACAGCTCGAAGGCATCGCCGCGCCCGGTCTGCGTGCGGGCGTACAACGAAGCTGCCACCGCGCCTGCCCCGACGACCCCCTGCGCGTACCCCGCGATCGGAATATTGATGAACGCCGGCTGTGCGCCGTACCGGAACTGCGCGTCCGCCGCGCCCGACACCGCCTGCACCAGCGCCTCGTCCGCGGGCAGATCCGCGTAGGGCCCGTCCGACCCATACGCCGGCAGGTACCCGACGATCAGTCGCGGGTGCAGCGCGCGAAGCGTCGCCGCATCGAACCCAATCTCGGCATCACGCCCCAAAGGCCAGTCGTACAGGAACACATCCGCATCGGCGATGAGTCGTCGCAACTCGTCGCGCCCACCAGCCGTATCGAGGTCGAGCACGACGCCGCGCTTGCCGCGATTGAGCACGTGGAACGCCGGCGTCCCACGCAGCGGATCGCCGCCCGGCCCTTCGACCTTGACGACGTCCGCGCCCTGCTCGGCCAGCAGCATCGCCACGTACGGCCCGCCTACGCCCTCAGTGGCATCGACGATCCGGACGCCATCGAAGGCGGGCGCGTGGTCGGTGGCATCAGTAGTCATGCGCCGCCATCGTCATACATCTCGGGATCGTCGCGGAGCCGCGCAGCGAGATCAAGCTACTCCGCGGCTTCCCGCGCCGCCGCCAGCGCGCGCAGCGCATCAGCGATCAGTGCAACACCCGCCGCGTTCGGATGCCCGTCATCCTCCACCAACCCCTCCGGCGCCGACGCGCGCACCGCCTGCGGGGCAGCCCTGCCGTCCGCCCCGTTGAACAACGCCTGCACATCAGCGACCCTCGCGACCCCGCTGCTGGCCCGAATGTGCGCGTTCATCTGCTCAAGATACGGCGCCGTGGCCGCGTACGACGGATCGCCGTCCGCGCCTTCGGGATAGAACAGCGTCATCGTCAGGAACACGGCGTCCGACTTGTGTGGCGCCGACCGCAGCGTTTCGACGATCGCGTCCCAGTTCTCTTGGAACGAAGCGACCGCGCGCCGGAGACAATCCTGATTGTCCGCGCCGCCACAGATCTCCGTCCGATACTCATATCGAGCGTTGAGGAAATCATTCGTGCCGGCGTTCCAAGTCACGACATCCGCCGTCCGCACCGCCTCGAGTGACGCCGCCTGCCGGAGTATCGCGAGCATGTCCACGCTGTAGTCGCCCGCATGACCGAAGTTCGTCTCGGCAACTTCTCGCTTCCGGTCGGACGCCAGTGCGTCCTTGAACGACTTCGTGTACCCAAACCCGTGCAACGTCTCCCACGCTGCAAGCGAGTCCCCGAACGCCACGTAGCTCAGGGGACGTTCGGTCGCGCCATCGGACCGCGAACACCCCGCGAGCATCGCGCCCGCAAAGCACACTGCGATCGCCATCACTCCGCGCAGCACCGCGCCGGCCGTCGGCGATCGCACCTAGTGGTACACCTCGACAATGATCCGTGATGGATTCGAGGCCGTCGTCACCGTGTAGTATCTCTCAGCCGTCCCGATCGCGAACGCCACTACTGCCTCGAAGTCGCAGGTCAGCTTCAGTTCTTTGATCGAAGCGAAGTTCGGAGACTGCACACGTCCGCTGAGCGTCGGATTGCCCGCGTCGTCGTGCGCCGCCGCGGGTTCCAGCCGCAGATGGATCTGCGCGGGTGCGGCGGTGGTAACCGGCTCCCCCGAGCCGCACTCGGTGATTTCGTGCTCGTACTGCGCATCATAGGCCGGAATTCCCGCTCCATCGAACGTGAGCGTGACCGTGTCGGAGCACGCCGACGTCGCAATCTGCGCATCATTAAGCACACCCTGCCCGGTCGCCGGCGCCATGTACATGCGTGAGAACGGCCGCTCAGCTGGCGGCGTTGGGCACGCCGCAGGCGTTTGTAGCACTGCGCTCGCCACCGGCGATGCTACGCCCGCAGTCGGAGTAACGCCGTCGTTCGAATCGTCGCCACAACCAGCAAAGACGATGAGTGCGACAGCTGACAGACAAATGATCAATCCGCGCATTGGAGACTCCATTCTCAGGGCCACGTTCTCATCCAAGCTCCCCTTCCCCCGCGGGGAAGGGGCCGGGGGTTAGGGACGAACCCGCGGCACCGTTAACTGCCCGAACGGCAGCACGCACACCGTCGGCTCGCGCCCCAGTTCCGTGCGCTTCTCGACGATCATCGCAGCCAGCGTCTCCGTAACATCCGGCGCGTACCGAAGATGCGCCGACTCCACCGTCGCGCGATCCAGCGACGAGTGCAGCCACACGTCGCAGCGCGCCTGCACCATCGCCTGAACCTGCACCTGCCACTGATCGTGCACGGTCCGATGGCCATCGCGCATGAACTGCCCGAGCAGCGCCCCCGGCGACGACTCGCTGCTCATCAGCTCGACGTACTCCGGTCCGCCCACGCCCTCGCGGCACTCCGCGACGAGCAGGATCGACCCGCCCGTAGCGCACGCCTGCGCCGCGACAGACATCCCCTTCACCGCCTGATACAGCACCAGGTCCCCCGGGTACCCCATGTTCGTCGCAACCACGATGTCGAAGAGGTGCGGGATCGGCCGGACCGCCTGCCGCGCCGCCTGTGCGATCGCCGCGTCATGCGCGGCTCGCAATTCGCCCGCGAACACGCCGGTCATCCGCTTCTCCTCGTCCAGCGTCACATTGACGATGAACGATGGGTCCGTCTTCAGCGCCACGTCGCGCATCTGCTCGAAGATCGGGTTGCCCTCGGTCGAACACCACGCCGCCTTCGGATGTCCGATCATCCGCGCATCGTGGTTCGCCATGATCTCGTCCGCCCCCGCGATCGCCGGAAGCACCGCTTTCCCACCGCCTGAATACCCCGCGAACAGATGCGGCTCCACGAACCCCGTGACGATGCGCAAATCGGCGTTCAGATACTCACGATTCAGCCAGACGCCGACGGTCCGCGGGCCCGTCGCGCAGAACACATGCGTGGACTGATCGCGCGCATCGTGATCAACCACCCTATACCGCGACAGGATCGCCTCTCCCAGAAAGCGCACATGCTCGTCCGGCCGCGACGCTCGGTGCAGCCCCGTCCCCACCACGATCGTGATGTCGTCCCGTCGTACTCCACCCTCTTCGAGCGTTTCGAGAATCGGCGGCAGGATCAGCTGATTTGGCACCGGCCGCGTCACGTCCGAAACGACGATGGCCGCCTTCTGACCCGCGCGCACCATCTCCCGCAACGGCAGCCGCCCCATCGGAGCGGCGATCGCCGTACGCACCGCCGCATCGGGATCGGCCAGCACGTCAACCCGCTCCGGCACCAGCACCGTTGCCGAATACGGCACCTCCGCGTCAATCCCGGACTCTCCGTATGGAAGATGCACCCTCATAAGGAAAGTGTACCCGCGCGTTCCTTGCCGCTTCCACCAGGCACTAGGGCTCGTGTCGCGCGCTCGCCCTCATCCGCCACCAACAAGAAACCTCTGTGCCTCTGTGTCTCTGTGGTGAAAAAACCCTACGATACGACATGCAGAGGAAGATCATCGTAGTCGGCGGCGGCATCGCCGGTCTCACCGCCGCATACACCCTCCAGAAGGACGGCTTCGAAGTCGATGTCCTCGAGCGCAACGACACTGCCGGCGGCCGGATGCGGAGCGAGCGGCACGGCGACTTCGTCGTCGACCGTGGTGCGCAGTTCGTAGCGAGCAGTTACCGCAACATGCGCGCCCTCGTCGATGAACTCGGACTGAAACCGCAGATGCGCCGGCTCAAGACGGGCCGCGGCGCGACGCTCCGTGACGGCAAGTTCGTCAGCGGCAACTACGCCGGCTTCCGCGCGATCTGGAAGGCGAAGGACCTCGGCTTCCGCAGCAAACTGCGCCTCCCGCTCATCCTCAACGACCTCCGGCGCAGCCGCGGCATGCTTGACTTCTACGCCATCGAGAAGGCCGCGCCCCTCGACGACGCCTCCGCGTACGACTGGGCGCTCGGACGTTTCGGGCGCGAGGTGCTCGATTACGTCATCGAGCCGCCCTTCGCGTCCACGTTCACCGTGCTCCCCGAGAACCTCTCGCGCGCGTTTGTGCTCGCCACCATCAACTACATGTTCGCCGGCTTCCGCCTCAGTTCCTTCCACGGTGGCAACGGCCTGCTCACCCAAACACTCGCTTCGAAACTCCGTGTCCGAACCGGCGTCGAGGTCACGCGCATCGCCCAGTCCACCGACGCCGCGACGGTCACGCTCGCAAGCGGCGAGGCGCTGACTGCCGACGCCGTGGTCATCGCCACGCCCGGCAACCACGTCGCGCGCCTCTGCGACACGCTGACGCCCGACGAGCGCGGCTACTTCGATGCCGTACGCTACGCATCGAGCATCATCGTCTTCGTCATGACCTCTACCACCGAGGCCGATCCCGGTGTGTACGGCCTCGGCATCAGCCGCCCCGAAGGCGTGCGCCTCTACGGCATGGCGATGGAGAACCCCAAGGAGGGCGCCGTCCCGCCCGGCAAGACGATGTTCAACTGTGCCTTTAGCGAGGAGTACGCTGCAGAGCTGATGTCGAAGCCCGACAGCGACGTCATCGAAGCCCTGCATGGCGAGCTCCGGAAACTTCCGCTCCGTGGCCTCGACCAGACGGAGGGCCACGCCGTTCACCGCTGGCCGGAACTCGTCCCGCAGTTCTACTCCGGCTACATTCGCAGGCTCGCCGCGTTCAAGCAGCGCACCGCGCGCAGCGATCGCACGTTCTTCGCCGGCGACTACCTCGTCGGCCCCTACACCGAAGCGGCCCTCACATCCGGCCTTCGCGCCGCCGAAGAGATCTCCACCCGTTTCACCCCTTAGCACCAGGTGCCACTAGCCATTAGCCACTACTTCGCCCTATGCTTGCCGAAACTGCGTACTGCGCGGCGAAAGCGAGGGATCGCGTGTTCATCATTCGTCTCTTCACCGGCTCCATCATCGCCATGATTAGCGGCGTGCTCATCAGCGCGTTCGTCCTCATCCTCGTCTTCGCCGGCTTGCTCGTTGCACTTGCGGCCACAGGCGGTCCGGATAGCTGCACGCCGGGGGGCGGTCCGACGGTCATCGACGCTTCGCAGGCAGCCGGCTTTCAAGGCAAATGGGACGCGCTTACGGCAACGCTCGACGGCGGCGCTCCCGCGAGCACTACCTTCACCGAGAGTGAGATCTCATCGCGCGCCGACCAGTTTCTGAACGAGAAGGACGCGCCGCTCAAGAACCCGCGCGTCTGTCTGCACGACGGCTACGGCGAAGGGACTGCGACGTTCGCGTTCATGGGCTTCGACGCAAAGCTCAAGATCAAAGGCACGATGAAGCTGGACGGCGCTCGCCCCGAGGCAACGATCGACAGCATCACGATCGGCAGCATCCCCGGCTTCCTCACCGCGCCCGCCGAGCGCTTCGTCAACCGAGCGCTCGACGACGTGCTCGACGACGTGGAGCTCGATCACAAGTACACACCCACGATCACGGAGGGCCAGGTCGCTCTCGCTGGTACACCCTGACGTGCAGTGCCGTTGGAAAATTGCCGCACCATGACTAAGCTCGTCGCCATCGGCGTGGGCAGCATCGTCTTCGGTGTCGAACTGCTGCGCGACATATACCAGACGCCCGAACTCCGCGGCGCCGAGCTCTGGCTCGTCGATCTTGACCCCGCCGCCGCGCAGAGGATGGGTGGGCTCGCCGAGAAACTCAACGAAGCGTCCGGCTGGGACGTCACGCTCCGCACCACCACAGAACGTATCGAAGCCCTCACCGGCGCCGACTACGTCGTCACGTCCATCGCCGTTGATCGTGATAGCACGTGGGAGATCGACCACAAGCTCGCGTTGAAGCACGGCTTCCCCAGCGTCCTCAGCGAGAACGGCGGCCCCGGCGGCCTCTCGCACACGCTCCGTTCCATACCGCCCATGCTCGCCATCGCGAAGGACATCGAGCGCCTCGCGCCGAGGGCGCTGCTGCTCAACTACACCAACCCGGAGAACCGTGTCTGCCTGGCGGTCCACCGCTACACAAAGGTTCGCAGCATCGGCCTCTGCCACGGCGTTGCCGAGACCATCGAAATGGTTGGCGAGTTGCTCGACATCCCGCGCGACGACGTCGATCTATGCGGCGCAGGCACGAACCACTTCGTCTGGACGACGTCGCTGACCGAACGCTCTACTGGTCGCGATCTCCTGCCGATTCTGCGAGAGCGTCTGCCGCACGCCGATCAGGAGAAGTGGGGATTCTGCGCGTGGCTCTTCGACCGCTTCGGCGTGTTCCCGACCACCGGCGACAACCACGTCGGAGAGTACATCGGCTATGCGGCCGAGTTCATCGGCACAAAGGGCTACAACTTCGGTGCCTACGCGCGCAGCCGCGAGCTCGGCCAGGCCAACGTCGACGCCTGGGCTGCCGGCGCCAAGCCCGTGGCGTCCCTGTTGCGCCAGCCGTCGCGAGAATCACGCCTCGGCCACGGCGTCACCCAGATCATCGCCGCGCTGCTCAACGGCACGACGATCCGCCGCCCGTCGTTCATCATCCCCAACCGCAGCTACGTCGAGAACCTCCCCGACGACGCCGTCGTCGAAGTCCCGGGCATCATCGAGGACGGAGACTATCGCGGCATGCAGGTCGGCCGCCTCGCCGCCCCCGTCGCCGCGATGGTGCAGCGCGAAATCGCCATCCAGGAGCTAGCCGTAGAAGCCGCGATGACCGGCTCGCGCGGGCGCGCTCTAGACGCTCTCCTACTCGATCCCTGCGTCCATAGCGCCCGCGCCGCCGAAGCCCTCCTCGCAGACATCCTCACCGCGCACCGCGAGCATCTCCCCGCCTTCTGGAACTGATTGCGCCGCGTCTATAGCGACGCGTCGCGTCCCACGCGCTCGTATCGATGTCAGTTGAAACCGCGGATCGAGTGTTTCGTCCAGAGCCAAGCCGTCGCCGCTGCCGCAACGCGCAGCGTGAGCGCATTATCACCCAGGCCCTGCGCCAGTACCTTCGCTGACTCAAGTGCCGGCAAGACCGCGTCAACCGGCAAGTCGGGTGACACCTGCGCGAACTTGAGAGTCAGCTCAATCGTGCGGCGTTGCACGGCCTCGTCAGACGGGAGAAGCGCGAGCGCGTCGATCGCCTGGCGGTACGCGGCGCCTGCCTCGCGGTTCGCGTAGAGTAGCGCGGCGCGGTCGCCTGCCTCTGCAGCGAACTCCGCCGTCTTTTGCCAATCCTCGCCGCGCTCGAAGTGATGCGCGAGGAGCGGCGCATACTCGCTGCGCCGTTCTCCGGCTCGCTGTTCGAGCCATGCACCGACGCGCAGGTGGGCCGTGCGACGGACAGATCGAAGCATCCCGGCGTACGCCACGTCTTGCACCAGCACGTGGCGGAACGCCCACTCCCAATCGCCATCGAACGCCGCGGGGCCCACTGGCTCGATGTAGTCGTGCTCGTACAGGCTCTGGAGCCCCGCCTCGATTTCGGCGGCACCGGTGAGTTCGCCAACCAGTTCCCGCCAAAACACACGGCCGACAATTGCCGCACTTTGGAGCGCGTGTTTCTGTTCCGCGCCAAGTCGATCGATGCGCTCCGCAAGCACGCCCCAGACCGTGTCCGGGACGCTGACGTCGCTGATCGCGCCGCGCACCGATGTGCCTTCGCCCGGACCACCGCGCACGAGCACGCCCTGATCGAGTAGCGTGCCGATGATCGCCTGCACGAAGAAGGGGTTCCCCTGCCCTTTCCGAACGATCGTCTGGACAACCTCTGGCGATGCCTCCAGCCCCGGAACGAGTGCACGCACCAGCTCGACGCACGTCTCGTCTCGCAACTCCGTGAGGACCAGGCGTGTGTGCGTCGCGGGCAACAGGTGCGCCTCGACCTGGCGCGCTTTCGCATCGTCGTCGGCGATTGGTCGGGTCAGCGTGACGAAGAGGACGGGACTGTCCGACAGCCCGGTGAACAGGTCCTTCATCAGCTCGATCGACTGGTCATCCGCCCAGTGCAGGTCCTCGAATGCCAGGACGCGCGGCGCCAGCGTCGCCATCGAACGCATGACGTTGACCACCGCCTTCGAGATCCGCGCGCGCCGGTCGCGCGGGGCCATCTCGCGCAGCGGGCTAGCGTCCGACTCCACAGCCATGATTGTCGCCAGCGCGTCGCACGCTGCGGGATCGTCGATGCCGAGTTGCTGCAGTCGGGCTTCGAGGCGGCTTCGGATTTCGGCGGGCGCGTCCAGCTCGCGGATGCCGAGCGAGCGTCGGACCAGATCGGCGATGACGTAGTACGGCGTCGTCGCCGTGTGAGCCAGCGCCGATCCGGTCAGCAGGACGACGTCCGGGTGTTCGGCGGCGACCCACCTCTGAAACTCATCGAGCAAGCGCGACTTTCCGATCCCGGCAGGGCCGATGACAGCGACGGAACGTGGCCGCTGCGCTTCGGTGACGTCGCGAAGCAGTTCTTGCAGCGCGCGCAGCTCTTCCGTCCTTCCGATAAGCGCGGTTTCGGTATGCGAGCGTGCGGTTTGCGCGATCCCAGTCATGGCCGTCAGTTCGAACACATCGACCTGCTGCGCGCGGCCTTCCAGCGTCAGCGCGCCGCGGGGGTCGAACTCGAAGCCGGAGCCGACGAGTCGGCGCGTATCGGCGCCGACGAATATCGCGCCGGTCGGCGCCTGCGCGGCAAGGCGGGCAGCGACGTTGACGGGATCGCCCATCACGGTGTACTCACGTCGCGCTTCGAGTCCCATGCCGCCCGCGATCACGAGGCCGCTGTTGATCCCGAAGTGCATGCCGAGTGGCTTGCTCCGCAGCGCCGCATGTTCGGTGTTGAACGCGACGAGTGCTTCCCGCATCTCGAGCGCGGCGAGCAGGGCGCGCGATGCGTGATCCTCCATCGCCTGAGGCGCTCCGAAGAGCACCATCAGTTCATCGCCGATGAATTTGTCGATATACCCGCCCAGGCGCGTGGCGACGGCGCCCAGGCGCTCGAAGCAGGCGTTGATGAGATTGCGCACGTCCTCGGCATCCGCGGTCTCGCTCAGCGTGGTGAATCCGGAGAGGTCGGCGAACATGACGGTGATCTGCTTGCGTTCGGCTTCCCGCACTGGCGGCCCCGCTGCCTCCGCAAGCGCGGCGAGCCGCACTCGAAGCGGCGCCGTGGTCGCCTCCACGGCTGCTTGGCCAAGGACGCCTTGCTGGGCTTCGATCGCCCGGATGGCTGCGAGAAGATCGTCACGCTCCGACATGCTTGGCCTCATGGACGAATGGCGACCGACGTGGATCGCGATAAGTGTAGGCCGATTGTGTGCGCCGTCAACTCAAGTCTCTATACTGTGCCGCACGCACATGTCTTAGCCGTGAGGGGATCGCAGCATGGAAGAGTTCGAAGGCAAGACGGCCGTTGTGACGGGCGCGGCGAGCGGCATGGGTCGGGCGATGGCGCGTCGCTTTGCGGACGCAAAGATGCGTGTTGTGCTGGCCGACGTCGAAGTGGCGCCCCTGCGCGAGACCGAAGAGGCGCTCCTGGAACGTGGCGCCGACGTCATCGCCGTCGAGACGGACGTCCGCAAGCTCGACTCCATCGAAGAGCTGCACCGGCGGGCGATCGATGCCTTCGGAAAGGTGCACGTGCTGTGCAATAACGCCGGCGTCTCGTCAGGCGGGGTCATCTGGGAGCAGTCGAACGCCGACTGGGAGTGGTCGCTCGGCGTGAACCTCTGGGCGTGCGTTCACGCCATACGGACATTCGTGCCCGGTATGATCGCGCACGGCGAAGAAGGGCACATCGTCAACACGGCGTCGATCCTCGGCATCTTCGCGGGTCCGGGCGCGGGCGCCTATGTTGTTGCCAAGGCTGGCGTCGTTGCGCTTTCTGAGACGCTCTACTACGACTTGAAGGTGAACGGCGCCCCGATCGGCGTGTCTGTGTTGTGCCCCGGGCCCACCAACACACGGATCCTCGATGCCGGGCGCAACCGGCCCGCAGAGTACGGCCCAGCTCAGTCCATTGACCCCGACGATCCCGCGGCCGCGGCGTTGCGCGAGATGATGGCGGCGGCCATGAACCCGGCCGATGTCGCCGAAGGTGTCTTCAACGCGATCCGCACGCAGCAGCTGTATGTCCTCACGCATCCGGAGTACAACCCCATGATCCAGGATCGGATGGAGGCGATACTAGCGCAGCGCAACCCCGCGATGCCGGGGTTCGGGTAGCCGCCGTCGCCGACAACAGCGGCCGTTAATTCGTAGGGGCACGGCGAGCCGTGCCCGGCCCCGTCCGCGCACCAAGCCCAAATCGGTCTACGAATCGTAGCGGAGGAGCTTCAGCTCCGGTCTGGCGGCCACCGACATCGAAGCCCCTGAACGCGAACGCGGCGGTCGCATCGTAGGGGCACGGCGAGCCGTGCCCGCCCCGTCCGCGCACGGCTCCTCGAATCGGTGTTACGAATCGTAGCGGAGGAGCTTCAGCTCCGGTCAGTCGTCGTATTCGATCGCCGCGACCAAACGGGGAACGTGCGTACGACTGGCGCGCGACTACATCCGCTCACCCCGCCGCCCACGCACGCCGCGCACGGTCAACAGCACCACAGCGATCGCCACCGCCGCCATCGCGACCTTGCGCACGCTGCCGCCGCCGGATGGCGCATCCGGAACAGCGTCCCGCATCTCACTCCCGCTGACCGCCGCCTCTGTCCGCTCCCACTCCCGTGAAACGTACACGGTCGGTTGTGGCGCTCCAGACTCCGACACCGCATCGCGTATCGCGCTCGAAGCCGGCTCCTCCGCCTCGACCGGGTCAGCAACGACCGAGACTGCGTCGGGCGTCGCGGCACTCTCGATGAGTGCCGCACGCACCCCTGGCGGCGCCAGCGCATCGTTGCACCGCTGCCGTGGTGGATGCTGCTCGTCGCAATATAGCTCGTGGCTGGGTTCGGTCGTCATGAGATCCCTCCGTGGCGAACGTGGCAGGCGTACGATCAGGGTACAGCGTGCCACGCCGCCTCGAACACCCGGTCCATTCGGCCCGTGCCTCACGCCGCACCGCCCGCTAGGATCCCCGCATGAAATACGACGTCATCGTCATCGGAGCGGGCGCCGCCGGCGCAACCATAGCCGCGCGAGTCTCTGAGGATCCGTCCCGCACCGTCCTCCTGCTCGACGCCGGCCCGTACTACCCCACGACCGAGCAGATGCCCGACGATCTGCTCAACGGCAACAACAACGCCTATGCCCCTCACAACTGGGACTACACGGCTGAGTCCAACGCGACGGGCCGGCCGTTCGCGCTCCCCGCTGGACGCGTCGTCGGTGGCTCGTCAGCCATCAACACGGCCATCGCTCTCAGGGGCCTTCCCGAGGACTACGATGAGTGGGCATCGTTCGGCAACGACGAGTGGTCGTGGGAGAAGGTGCTGCCGTACTTCCGCCGCCTCGAGAACGACCAGGACTTCGACGACGACTTCCACGGCCGGAACGGCCCGATCCCAATCCGGCGCTATCGCGAGGACGAACTTGCGCCCGTGCAGGCCGCCTTCATGCAGACCATGCGCGCTCTTGGCTACCCGGAAGCGAAAGACAACAACGATCCTGACTCGACCGGCCTCGCACCGCACCCGATGAACAAGCAGGGCCGCACGCGCATGAGCGTCGCCATCTGCTATCTCGAACCCGCGCGGCACCGCCTCAACCTCACGATTCGTGGCGATTGCCTCACCCGTCGACTCGTGATCGACGGCGGGCGCGTCACCGGCGTTGAGGTCGAATCCGGTCGCACCACCCAGATCGTCGAAGGCGAGCGCATCATCCTTGCGGGCGGCGCCATCGGATCGCCCGCGATCTTGCTCCGATCCGGCATCGGCCCTGCGGCGCATCTGCGCGAGCACGGCATCGACGTCATCGCTGATATCCCCGGCGTCGGCGCGACCCTCGATGACCACCCCATGCTCGGCGCGGTCTTCGCCGCGAAACCGGGAATCCTCAAGTTCGAGGATCCGCTCGTCCAGGTGACGTATCGCTACACGTCCGGCATCGGCGGCGACCGCAACGATATGCAGCTCATGCCGGTCTCGCAGTTCCCCACGCGTGACGGCACGTTTGTCTTCTCGCTCGGTTCCGTCATCGAACGCCAGAAGTCCCGCGGAGGCCGTCTCACGCTGACGTCCGCCGATCCGCACGTCCAGCCGCGCATCGAGCACGGATTCTGCGAGCACGAGGACGACATCCAGCGCCTCGTCGACGGGGTAAAGTTCGGCATCGAGGTCGCTTCGCACGCCGGCTTCGATCACATCGCCGACGGCCTGCGCGCGCCGTCCGCCGGCACCATTGCTGACGACGAGCAACTCGCGTCCTGGTGCAAGCACGTCGCGTCCAGCGGCTTCCACCCGAGCTGCACGGCGAAGATGGCGCCCGCCGCCGACCCGCTGGGAGTCGTCGATCAGCACCTCCGCGTCCGCGGCTTCGACAACCTCTACGTCGCTGATGCCTCGGTTATGCCGAAATGCCCGCGCGCCAACATCCACCTCACGTCCGTCATGATCGGCGAGCGAGCGGCCGAATGGCTCCGTGAAGGCGTGATGTAGCGATGGATGCGACGCGATGAGCGGCGACTGCTTGTTCTGCAAGATGGCGTCCGGAGCCATAGACGTCCCGAAACTCCACGACGACGATCTCGTGTTCGCCATCCGCGACATCAACCCCCGCGCGCCGGTGCACATCCTCATCATCCCTAAGCACCACATCCCGGACGCGCGCGACGTTCAGGACTCGCACGCCGCCGCCCTCGCGCGGATGTTCGTCGTCGCCCGGACCCTCGCCGAAGCCGACGGCATTGCCTCGCGCGGCTACCGCCTCGCCTTCAACATCGGCGAGGACGCCGGAATGACGATCCCCCACCTCCACATGCACCTCCTCGGCGGCCGCCATCTAGGAGCAGAAGGCTAGGACGCGCGGAGAAGCACCGAAGGTGACGAAGCGGCCACCGGTTCCCTCGTAAATGTGACGAAGCGACCATCACTTCCGGAGCGCGGGCTTTCAGCCCGCGTTCCCGATCGGGCGCAGCTCGCCGCTTTCGACGCTCAGCCGAAGTACTCACGATTGCTTTCCCGTGGCGCGGGCTTCCAGCACGCGTTCCCGATTGCGCACACGTCCCCGGTCTTGAGACGTAGCCAACCCACCCACGACGGCTGTCCCGCACGAATCGTCGGGTGCCCCGCTCGCCCTTAAGGGATCCCGGCAGATTCAGCGCCGCCCTTACGGGCCGGTGCATCTTCTGGATGACGTGCTCCGTCCGGTCGATACTCCCTCGGCTTGCGCGCCGGGCACTCGGCGCCGCCTCACGGGAAGGCCGCGATCGCCCGATGACTCGCGAAACCATTGCACGGAACAAGATGGCGCTCAGCGCCATACTCACGCTCTGCCTCGTGCTGGCCCAGTTCGGTGTCATGCACCTCTCGCCCTGGGCATGGCCCGTGCGGATTGTCCTGCCCGCTACGATTGCCGCCGCGCCCGCCGCGCTCTGGATCTACCGCCGACGCGTCGGTGTCTGCGTCATCTTCGTCGGCCTCACCGCAAACCTCATTGTCATCCTCGCCAACGGCGGCCTGATGCCGATGGAGCGCACCACGCTAGTCCGGGCCATCGGCTCCGAGGGCGCCGACGCGTACACCACCGGCGAGTGGATCGCCGGCTCGAAGGACGTGCTAGTCGAGCGTCCCGACGGCCGCCTGTTCGCGCTCGGCGACCAGATCATCGTGCGGATGGGGACAAGCGGCTTCGTCGCCAGCCCCGGCGATATCGTGATCTGGTCGGGTGTCGTTATTCTCGCCGCCGAGGCGTCCATCGCCTCGCAACTTGCACAGGCGCGCAAGCGGCAATCCGAGCGCATCGAACGTATCCAGCGCGCGCAGGAAGTGCTGGCGGGTGAGCCTGGCGGAACGACGGCGGAGGGCGGCGCAGCCACGCAAAGGTGACGCGCCACCCGCCACCAGCAAGGGCCAACAACAGCGAGGGCAAGTCCGTCGCCGGCCCGAGTCTACTATCCTACGCCGCTCCTCTGACCAGGTACTGACCGTCAGTTTCAACGTCTGACGGCGCCCCCCTGGTGAGAGCATCCACGAACGCGCCGTCAGACTCGCGCCTTGTAGGGGCACGCGGTGGCGTGCCCGCGCCGTTGGGCGCACCCGTCGGTTTGTAGGGGCACGCGGTGGCGTGCCCGCGCCGTTAGGCGCACCCGCCGGTTTGTAGAGGCACGCGGTGGCGTGCCCTCGCCGTTACACCACAACCCATCGTTCGTAGGGGCACGGCGAGCCGTGCCCTCGCCGTTCGCGAACACCCGCCGCCGACCAGACATCGCGCACCATGCTGCTCCGTCGCACGCACCGTCGTTTGTGCGGGCACGCGGTGGCGTGCCTCCGCCGCACAGGTCGTTCGTAGGGGCACGGCGAGCCGTGCCCTCGCCGCGAGTGCGCTCCGCCTCCGGACGTACACGGCGCGCCGTGCCCTCGCCGGTGGGCGCGCCCGAAACGGCACAAACAGAAAGGCCCGGACGGAAGTCCGGGCCCTCATACGCTCATTCCGTGTGCTACCGAGTCGAGCGCTACGCCGCCGGCGGTGCGATCGCGTCGACCTTTGCGCGCGCAGCAGGCTTGTCCTTGAACCAGAGCACGTTGATCTCGGCGTACGCCTTCAGGTTGTCCGGCACATCATCCTCGGCGAAGATCGCGTTCACCGGGCATGCCGGCTCGCAAGCGCCGCAGTCGATGCACTCATCCGGATCGATGTACAGGATCTTGTCGTCGTCTCCCTCGTCGTGGATGCAGTCGACCGGGCAGACGTCCACGCACGAGCGATCCTTCGTGCCGATGCAGGCTTCCGTGATGACATAGGTCATGGGTGACGTTGCTCCTCTGTGAATTCGTTCTCGAAGTCCGCGCCATTGTAGGCAGGCTGAAGTCCAAAGTGAAGTAGGTTTCGCAAGTCCTTACTGCGTTTATCGGGAATTCGCGCGTTTGCTCTGACTCTGCCACCTCGCCCGGCCGTGCCTGGCAGCCCGCCAGCGCGCTGGGGACGCCCGGATCCCTCTCGCGTGGAGGGAGAAGATGGTCGCAGGCCGGTGGAGCGCCCCGATGATCCGCCACGTACTGCATAGACGTACAATAGGCAGCACCGAAACCCGCCCGCGCGACCAGCACTGGAGCCACGACCATGATCAGCGTCGGAGAGAAGGCGCCGGACTTCGAACTGGAAGACGAGAACGGCAGCAGCGTCAAGCTCGCCGATTTCCGCGGCGCATCATCGGTCGTGCTGATGTTCTACCCAGCCGACAACACGCCCGGCTGCACCGCGCAGCTCTGCGCCGCTCGGGATGACTACGACAAGTACGTGGCGGCGGGCGTGAAGGTATTCGGGGTCAACCCCGGCAGCGCCGGCACACACAAGAAGTTCTCCGAAAAGCACGGCTTCAAGACGCCGCTACTGCTCGACAACGGCGGCAAAGTCTCACGCGCCTACGACGCGCTCATGCCCGTCCCGATCGTCACGATCGTCAACCGCACCGTTGTCGGCATCGATCGCGACGGCATCGTCCGCTTCTACGAACGCGGCATGCCCTCCACATCAACGATCCTCAGCGCCATGGGTGCCGCCCCCGTCGCTTAGCGACGTGCCGAGTAGGCCCGCCGAGGCCGTGTTCTCGGAATCGGCGAGCCCCAGGTCGGATGGTGGATCTACGAAGCCACACGTCGCCGCGCGTGCGAGCGGCCTGCCGCAGTTGTTCGAGTCTGGCGTGGACTCGTCTTGGCAGAAGCCGACTTTCGTGCGGGCGTCTTTGCCCGCGTCGATCGCGTGGTTGTCACTCGTTCTTTAGGTGCGGATCGGCGCGGCACCTGCTTCTTGCCCGGACCGGCCGCTATCTCGAGAGGGAGCACCGCGTCCGCATCGCGAACGGATTCCGCGGCCGGAGCCGGCCCGAGTGACGTCCTGTCCACAAAATCCTCGGCGAACGTGGCTTCCTCGTCCAGCATGCTCCCGGACACAACGTGCAGGCCGGGCGACGGCCGGACGCCCTTACCCTGTGTCGATCGCCACTCGACCGACACTGTGAAGCCTGCGCGGCCCTTCTCGGCGTTCTCCTTGGCAGAGCACTCGAAGCTCACATCAGGTGCTACCCGCAACGAGACGGAGTCATTTCCCGACTCGAGGTGCATTTCGCCCTGCCGAATCCCCGCCGCAAGCGATTCCAGATAGCCCGCGACGTCTTCCGACGCGAGTCGCGACTCGTACTTGAACTTCCCGTGAGACATGGTTTCCTCCAATGATTCGGTGATACAGTGCTGGCCGAACACGTACTGCCAGATCGATGGAACTCGGTGTGCCGTTCCACGGATCCCACCACGGCCATCACGCGCGTCTCGCAGATCCCCGTGTCAACGCCTGGTAGATGAACAGCAGTACGACGGCGCCGACGACTGCGACGAGGATCGTCCGAAGATCGAACTGGGCGATACCTTCACCCACTCCGAGCGCCGACGCCAGGAACCCGCCGACGAACGCACCGGCGATGCCGAGCAAGATTGTGACGATGATGCCGCCCGGTCCGCCGCCCGGCATGATGGCCTTCGCGACCAGGCCTGCGATAAGTCCTACTGCGATCCATGCGAGAATGCCCATATTGAACCTTCCTTTTCTTTGAGCTTCGTACCCTAACGCTTGCCGGTGATGTCCTTCGCGATCTTCTTGATCTTCTGGCGGGCGCCGCCCACCGCCGATTGCGCCTTACCCTCGGCCACGTCAGCGCGACCCGATGCCTTCATTTTGTCGTTGCCCGTAACGCGTCCCGCCGCAGCGATCACGTTGCCCTTGACCTGTTTCGCCTGTCCCTTCTTCTTCATCGTCTCAGCAGACATGTCTTCACCTCCTGTGCATACTCACTCGTCGTGCCGCGCTTACGCCCGCGACATCGACCCTGCGTTCGTTATAGTCCGGGCGCGCAGTCGGCGCCCCACACGAAGCGCTCGGGCAGACCATCCGCCTGCAATTGCGTTGGCGAGCGTCCGACCGCCGCGAGGTTGTACCCATTAACCGCGTCGATACAGTCAAGTACGAGGCCCGTCAGCACGCCGTCGCGACGGGTGACCTCCGACGCGTCGAGGTTAATGCCCACGGCGCCGATGGGGCGGGCCGATGCGTTCCGGAACCCGCTGAACTCCGCCGCGTATGCCTCTACCGCTGCTCGTCGTTGCTCCACGAGTTTGCGCTGCAAGACGAGGCCCTGCGGGCCGCCCGACGCTCCGGATCCGGCTTGGAGCGGGCCGTGGTTGTTGAATAGCGTCAAGTTCACGGTGCGGACCACCAGCGCGCTCGCAACCACCGCTATGCAGACAAGCACGAGGCTCACCACGATGCCAGAGCCGATGGCCAGAAGCTGCCGGCCAGGCGCTCGCGCGGGCCGCCACGCCCGCCAGTCGGTGTCGACTCGATTCCCATGGAGCCTCTGTGGTTCAGACGTCACGGTGGATCTCTTCTCTCTGCGGCTCGCGAGTCCGGCGCGTGCTGTTGCTTAGGTTGCCGCGACGGCTGGCTGAAGTTCCTTCCGGCGCGCATCCATCTGCTCGCCGAGCACTTCGATCCCGTCGTGCCCGAGCTTCTTCTTGGCGTCGGGCAGCAGGTCGTCTTCCTCTTCCCTCATGTGGTGCTCGACGTGTTCGCTCAGGACCTTGAACTTCGCGGCGAACACTTCGTCGTCTGCGGTGAGCACCTTCAACTCGCTGATCAAAATCGCAACGACGTGGTGCTCTTCAACGCCTTCCGCGACGTGGCCCTTGCCAGCGTCATCCGTCCTCGCTCGTACGGCCGGATAGAAGATCTCCTCTTCCAGTGCCTGGTGCACTTCGAGTTCGGCGAAGACTTGATTGGCGATCTCCTGCTTGACCTTGAAGGCGTCGTTCCCTGCGTCGGCGTATGCGCGGAGCAGTTCCTTCATTCGGTGATGGTCGTCCTTGATCATCTTGATGGCGTCCATGGTGGAATCCCTTTCTGTTCGTGATGAGTGTGAACCGGGCGCCTGCTCAGGCCGCGCCGTCCGCATGCCCCGTCAGCCGCGGCGCCAGCGCCGTAACCAGCATGCCGATGATGGCGAAGAGCACGAGATAGAAGCCCATCGCGACGAGCGTGGACACCTCGATGATGCCCTCGCTCCACGAGCGGTTGCTGAAGACGTCGGCGAACGGGCGGGCGAAGGCCCACGAAACGTCGTCGATGAATTCGACGAACCCGCTGTTCGGATTGGCGCCGAAAGCGTGGAGCAGGAAGCGCATGCCCAGCAGCCCCTCGATCGCGGTCAGTATCACCAGCCCCACGGCGCCCAGCCGTTCGGGAAGCGTTTCGAAGTAGCCTCCGACCCGTCGGCTGGCGGCCAACTGCGACGCCGGCATGCCATCGACAGGCACCCCCGCGGCGCTCTGCGTCGTCCGCACTGTTTCAACCTGCGTCTCGACCACTCGGCCGTCCGCAGTCGCGTCAGGCTTATCTGTAGATGTGGTTCGCGTTTGCATGTTCATCCTCCGATTCGTGCGTTGATCGCTGCACTCTCCACGCGGTCGCTAACTGCGGCGTCGTGCGCCGGCGAGGACGGCACCGCCGCCAATCGCAAGGAGCAGCGCCCCAATGCCGGCGAGCCACGGCGTGTTGTTTGTGCGGCCGCTTCCCGTGCCGGTATTCGGACCGGTCAGGTTGCTACCAACCCCGCCACCCGTCCTCGTGGACGTAGCAACGGCGGGCTGCGTCGCCGGAATCGACGTGCTGCTCGGTGCGGCGGTCGTCGTCGGCGTCGCTGTGCCCGTCTTCTCGATCGCAGTCTGCGTTGCCTTGGCTTCGGCTGTCTCGGTCGCCTTTGTCTTTGCGGTCGCCGTCGACTGCGCCTCCGACGTCTTCGTAGCGTTGGTCGGCGTGTTCGTCGGGGTTGGCGTGTTTGTCGGCGTGTTGGTCGCAGCCGGCGTGTTGGTCGCAGTCGCGGTGTTGGTCGGCGTCGGCGAGTTGCCGGCGCTCACCGATGTCGCGCCACCACCGACGGCAACGCCCATCACCATGAGCCCGGCGACGATGGCTGCCGCACCCGCGATGACGCTCCTCGTGGACCTTCGACCTGCTGAACTCGACTGTAGTTTCTCTGTTTGCACGTTAGCTTCCTCCATTTCTGATACTGGCGTCCGCCCGCAGGAGTTCTCGATGACTGAACATCTGACCCGGGTTTGGTTCGGCGGAACTCTTCGACATTCAAGACGCCCCGGTGCTTCAGGTAGATGAGGAGTGCTCGTACACGCCCCTGTGGTTCACCACGTACGGCAACCGGCCTGCTTGGACTTGTGACACTTGCTCGCACGGCGACCTCCTCGCCATGGCGATCCCTGCCTTGCATCCGGATGCTTGTCCGCATCCCGTTCGTCAAGGGACTCCTAAGGCCCGGGCGGGCGGGCCAGAGGAGCATTTTCTGTTCCGTGCTGTTACGCACGGTCCACGCAGACTTCCCTCTCGGCCGGGGCGGGGTTGGCACGAGCGAGATTCTGGCCCGTGCTGTTACACACGGACACCTCTATGCGCCGCGCGCCGGTAGTTGGATCACCGATCGGCCGAAATTGGTCGCCGCGCTACTCATTAGCAGCGTCACAGCAGACACGGGCGACGAGCAGAGTCGTTCGGACGGAGCGGGCTTCCGACCGGCTCTCGTCGAGCCAACCCAACCTCGCGTAAAGTCGGCGCTGGAGGCTCCGGACGCCGAGTGATCCGTTTCACTCGGTCAGGCGCATAGAGGTATCCGTGCAGATTGTGCGGAGCCTGTTCTACAAGGAGGCACGATGTACATCGGCGGTGGTGCGGTTGTTCTGATTCTTCTCATTGTCGTGATCGTCATGCTCTTGCAGCGAAGGGGGTAGGAGCCTGGCTCCGAATCCCGCTACGACAGGCCCGGCACAAGTTACAGAGAGCAGGACGCATGAACGGCACGCTGCTGGACGAGCACGGGATCGAGCTCACGGACATAACGTCGCATCTCGGAAGGTCGTCTGGCCAGATGCTCGTCGACCGGGCGACGCGGCCTGACGCCCTGTTCCACTATTACTTCGGCCGCGGGCAGCGTGCGGTGACCCTGGTGGAGAACGCCGACCGATACACAGGTGTCCTCGGCACGCACTGGCAGATGGGAACTCGAGTCTGGTTCGTTCACGCCTTCGACCCCGCTGGGTCGCTACCCGAAGCCATAGAACCGGCGTACTCCACGCCGGAGACCGGGCTCGGCGCCATCAGCATCCCGCCGCCTTATGTCGGCGCAGATCTTGGTGCGCCCGCCATCTCGTCTACGTCTGGTTCGCCGGGCGTCCCGACCTGAAAGTGACAACCAGAATGCCTCTATCGAGCATGCAGCGACGCCCTATCGCGAACCGCATCCTCACGTCGCTCCCACAGGAGGACTACGAACGCATCCTCCCGGATCTCAAGGCGGTGCCGCTCAAGTACCGCGTCTCGCTCCATGAGCCCGGCGACAAGATGCCGTACGTCTTCTTCCCCAATACCGGCGTCATTTCGATGCTCACCGTCATGGAAGATGGCGTCGCCGTGGAGATCGCCACCATCGGAAACGAAGGTATGGCCGATCTGTTCGTATTCCTGGGTCTGGAGGAGTCCGAGTCGCGCCTGCTCATCCAGGTGCCGGGCACGGCGATGCGGATGGAAAGCGCCCGTTTCCGCGAGCACATCGAGCAGATCCCGGCGCTGCGGGCGCTCGTCGGCTATTACGCCGTGACGTTGTTCGCCTTCGTCGCGCAGTCAGCGGCCTGCAATCGCATGCACCCGATCGTCGAGCGTTGCGCGCGCTGGCTACTCATGACCCACGACCGCGTGGACGCAGCCGAGTTCCCGATGACGCACGAGTTCCTGTCAGAGATGCTTGGCGTCCGCCGGCCGAGCGTGTCGGTCGCCGCCGAAGCCCTCCAGAGTCTGGGCGTCATCACCTACCATCGCGGGAGGATAACGGTACTCGATCGGGCCGGCCTCGAGGCGGCCAGTTGCGAATGCTACCGCCTCATCCGAGAGCGCTTCGATCGGCTGCCCGGCCGTACCCACGCTGCCGCGCACGGGCGTCGCCTTCTGTCGTCGGGCGAACATGCGTCCGCCTGACGCGAGAACGGTTCGCTACGGCCACCATTCCCAGGAGATACGGTGTCTTTGGAGGGTTCGCTCCAGCCGGCGGAAGTTTCGTCCCGTAGAGCTGAGTAGAACTGAAATGGGACGACGCGCCGACCCCCGCCACAGTTATCGGCGCGTCGCCCATCGCTTACTCATCAGTTGTAACCGGTAAACCAGAGGCCGTCTGTACATTAGGAGACGGATCGCTTGCAACGTGCATCGCCGCGCCTTGGCGGGTTGCTTCCGGCGGCCGCTCAACCTGCATCCGCCTGAACTCCGACGGTACCGAATCGCTCGATCCATCTGTACGCAAGCGTACTTCGGTCTGTCCGCCAGCATGTATTTGGTCTGTCCGCCAACATATAGTTGCTTTGTCCTCTTGCGTACAGACCAGAACTGGCGTACGCTGTCTCGGAAGACCAACGACCGCGTGCACCCCCGTACGGGTCCGAGTCGACTAGAAGCCCGCATTGGTAGGGCATCTACCTAAAGAGGCACCGCCTCCTCGTCGACTCTCAAGAAGCACTAGCCAACCTGGATCCGTTTACTTCTTGCTGTATCGTCAGGCTCCTGCCCGACGTTATAGCTGCGCGCTGAGGAAGTCAGCATGACGACCACAGCCATCGAAGCCGCCCGCACGCCGCACACCCCGAACAATAGCGCCGCTAACCGTTCGCCCACCGCCTGCGCAGGCACCCTGGATACGACTGCGCTCGTCGCCGCGTACGACACGCACCGTGGCGCTGCGTACAGCGTCGCGTATCGGATCCTTGGTGACGAATCGGCGGCAGAAGACGCCGTTCAGGACGCGTTCCTCAAGCTCTGGATCGGTAACGCGCAGTTCGACCCGTCGCGTGGCTCGATGCGCGGGTTAGTCCTCACGATCGCGCGCCACACGTCGATCGACGTCATCCGCAAGCGAACGAGGCGCCAGCGGACCGAGAGCACGTACTGCGCGGATGCCACCTACGTCACTGATGGGCCAGAGGGTGCGACGGAACGTGCCGACGAGGCCCGACAGGTCAGGCACGCGCTCGGCACGCTCCCGGGCGGGCAGCGACGCGCGATCGAGATGGCGTACTTCTCCGGGTTGACCCGCCGCGAGATCGCTGCTTCGAGCCGAGTGCCGATGGGCACAGTGAAGAGCCGCATGCGTCTCGGCATGAAGAAGCTCGCGCTGACGCTGGCTCCGGAGAGGCTGTGCCGGCGGGGATCTACTTAGGAGGTCGATCCGCCGCAGCCTTCCTCTTGGCTGCCGGCTTCCTCGCTATCGCCACTTTTCTCCTCCCGTTCGGCTTATGAAGCAGGCGTATCAGCAGCGATACTATCACAGCGGGTCGTGTGTCGTGGTAGGCGAAGCGGCAAGCCTCCCGGACGCGGAACACGATGGCACAATCGTGCGCGGTCAGTTTGGCGGCGACATACTCAGCCGATCCGCGTCCGACTCATTTGAGTTGCGCGCACTGCCATCAGTCATCCAGAGCCACGCACTGATCGCGCTCCACGTGAGACTCAACGGTACCACTATCGCATTGGGGATGTAATTCGTCACGAGCAAGGTGGCAGCGATCGCACTTAACGGTGCCGCCATGAGGAGGGCGCACGCCCAGCGAGGCAGTGCATTGAACCGGAACGCGGCCCCGCCGTAGACGGCTGATGCCAGCAAGAGCACCGGCATCGAGAAGAATTCGACAAAGAAACCCAGGATACTTACCGCCTGGCCAACCAGGCTCGGGAGCGAGACGCCCCAGTACGCGACGAAATCACCGGCACCGGCAGCCAGCAGTGCGCCGAACATCACCCGCCATGACCAGAACTCCAGGCTGCCGGGTGCTCGGTCACCAGTGGTCCGCGTACGCGCCAGTTGCATGGCGGGGATCATCAGTGCGTATACAAGGAAGAACGCCTTGCCGTAGACCTCGTACGGCACGTCCTCGCCACCGAAGTCCAGCAATCCCCACGACTCCAGCGTCGGGCCGACCGCACGCTCGAGCCGCGGAGCATCCGACCACGGCGCCTCGTCGTCGTACGCCCACACCGAAGCCATGAGCGGCGTGAGTGCGATGCCAACCAGGGCACCGGCAATGGCGGCTAAGCCGGCCTGCCGTGCTGACCACCGGCGACCGTGGCTGTCTTCCAAGGATGCTCCTCCTCACCGACGACCGAAGCTCGCGCTGACACTGGCCCCGGAGGGATTGCCTCATGCAATAAGGCCGCGCCGTGAGCAGGTCCCGGCCGTCGCCCGATGAACCCTCTTCTGCGAGCCCTTCGTCGTCGTGCTTCTTAGTGACGCCTACCCCGGCACCCACCCCGCGCGCTTCACGAGGAAGTACTCCAGCGAGTCGGCCAGTGCCAGCCACGACGCCTCGACGATGTCCGTGCTCGCGCCGACCGTCGTCCAGAACCGCTCTCCGTCCGTCGACTCGATCAGCACGCGCACAGCGGCGCTCGTGCCCGCAGCGCTGTCGATGATGCGAACCTTGAAATCGACGAGCTTTACGGCGTAGATCGTCGGGAAGAACTCCACGAGCGCTTTCCGCACAGCCGCGTCCAGCGCGTTCACCGGCCCGTTGCCGTCCGCAGCCGTCTGCCGCTGCTCGCCGTCGATGCGCACCTTCGCCATCGCCTCGGCCTGCATCTCGCGATCGTGCGTCGCGTCCGCTGCCGCGCGCCGTTCGATGATCCAGTAGTCGTCCAGCTCGAAGGGTGGCGCGTAGCCCGGGCGGGCACGCCGCACCAGCATCTCGAACGATGCCTCCGCGCCCTCGAACGCGTAGCCCTTCGCCTCGGCGGCGTTCACCAGTTCCTGCAGCGCCCGCGCTTCTTCGCGCGAAAGCTCGAACTCGATCCCGCGCTCCTTCAGCTTCTGCTGCACCCCGCTGCTGCCGCCCAGCTCAGACACCAGCAGCCGCCGTACGTTCCCCACCGATGCCGGTGGCACGTGCTGGTAGCTCACATCCGTCTTCAGCACGGCCGCGACGTGCAGCCCTCCCTTGTGCGTGAACGCGCTCGCGCCCACGTACGGCTGGTACGGGTTCGGCACGAGATTCACGATTTCGCTCACGTAGTGGCTGACCTCGGTCAGCATCGCGAGCTGCTCCGTCGTCACCACGTCCATGCCGAGCTTCAGCTTGAGGTTGGCGATGATGCTCATCAGGTTGGCGTTGCCGCAGCGCTCGCCGTAGCCGTTCACGCACGCCTGTACCTGCATCACCCCTTCGTTCACCGCCGCCAGCGTGTTCGCGACCGCCAGTTCGGCGTCGTTGTGCGTGTGAATGCCCAGGGGCGCATCCGTCTCCGCGCGTACCGCACGGATCGCCTCGACGAGTTGCTCCGTCGTCATGCCGCCGTTCGTGTCGCACAGCACGAGGCACGACGCGCCTGCGCTCGCCGCCGCCTTCAGGCAGCGCAGCGCGTACGCCCGGTCGGAGTAGAACCCGTCGAAGAAGTGCTCGGCGTCGAAGAACACCGTGCGCCCCTGCTGTGCGATATGCCGCACGGAGTCGGCGATCATCGCCAGGTTCTCCTCCAGCGACGTTTCGATCACCTCGCGCACATGCAGGTCGTGCGTCTTCCCGACGAGCGTGACGACGGGCGTGCGCGCATCCAGCAGTGCGCGCAGGTTCGCGTCCGTCGCGGCATCGCCGCCTGCCTTGCGCGTCGAGCCGAAGGCCACCAGCCGCGCATGTTGCAGGTTCAGCGACTGCGCCCGCACAAAGAACTCGGCGTCCTTCGGATTACTCCCGGGCCAGCCGCCTTCGATGTAGTGCACGCCCAGCTCATCCAGCTTCCGGGCGATCTTCAGCTTGTCTTCGACGGACAGCGACATGCCCTCCATCTGGGCGCCGTCGCGCAACGTCGTATCGTACAGTTCGAGCTTCTGCATGGAATCGGTTCTCCTGATGCTCGCGCCAGTATAGGCACCGGCGGATCGGCTTGCCTATCGGGGAAGTGGAAGGCAGCCGATGGCGACCCGCGGCGATGAACCGCGGGTTGTATGCACCTGAGGAGTGATAGTTCCGTTCATGTGCCGCATGATAGCAGAGTCCCGGTATCCCGATTCGCCGTCACCGTTCCGCTGAGCGATACTGGGGCAATGAGCGAGGAGATCCAGTCCGACCCTGCGGATGAGACGGCGCCGATCGACGGTGCTCCCCCAACACCTCCAGGCACGACCCCCAACGAACCCAGCCGCATCCGCGTCTCCCGCAGTACGGGCATGCCGAACGTCGAGGGCACTGAGATCATCCGCGGCGCGAAGCCCGGCTCGCGGTTCGCCCGCCGCGTTCGCACCGCAGAGCGTCACTTCGAGCGCGGCGTCGACGAAGGCACGTTCCGTGCCACGTCGCGAGCCACCGCACCGCGCAGCCGTCGCGAATCGATCTTCCGCTCGATTCGCAAGGTCATGTTCGGCGCCCCCATCTCGTCCGAGGACGCCGATCACCAGCGCCTGTCGAAGGTCAAGGCGCTTGCGGTCTTTTCGTCCGACGCTCTCTCCTCCAGCGCCTACGCCACCGACGAGATCCTGCTCGTGCTTGTCGCCGCCGGAACGGGCGCGCTCACGCACTCGATTGGCATCGCCATCGCGATCACAGCGCTGCTTGCCGTCGTCACGTTCTCTTATCGCCAGACGATCCGCGCCTACCCCAGCGGTGGCGGCGCCTACATCGTCGCGCGAGACAATCTCGGGGACGTATCCGGGCTTACTGCGGCGGCTGGTCTCTCCGTCGGCTACATCCTGACGGTCGCCGTCTCGATCGCCGCCGGCGTCGTCGCCGTCGTCTCCGCCTACCCGGAGCTCGAGTCCTACCGCGTGCCGATCGCGGTGGCCGCCGTACTCATCATCACCATGCTCAACCTGCGCGGCATCAGTGAGTCGGGCACCATCTTCGCCATCCCGACGTACGGTTTCGTAATCGTATTCGTGATGCTTCTCGTCGGCGGGTTCGTTCGGCTGCTAATCAATCCCGATCTCACCGCCGCCGAGCCGTCGTCCGGTTGGCACGAAGCGGGCACTGCCGGCGTCAGTTGGTTCCTCATCCTCCGTGCCTTCTCGTCGGGGTCAGCCGCGCTCACCGGCGTTGAGGCGATCTCCAACGGCATACCCGCCTTCAAGAAGCCCGAGCCAAAGAACGCCGCCGCGACGCTGATGTGGATGGCCATCATCCTCGGTGTGCTCTTCCTCGGCATCACGGTGCTCGCAAGCCAACTCGGCGTGCGTCACTCCGACGAGATTTCGGCGCCCGCCCAGATCGCCAAGACCGTGTTCGGCAACGGCATCCTCTTCTACACCATCCAGGCGTTCACGGCGCTCATCCTCTTCCTCGCCGCCAATACCGCGTATGCCGACTTCCCGCGGCTCGGATCGATCCTCGCCCGCGATCGCTTTCTCCCGCACCAGTTCCTCTTCCGCGGCGACCGGCTGGCGTTCTCGAACGGCATCCTCGTGCTCGGGGCGGCGTCCGCCTTCCTGCTCGTCGTGTTCGAAGCCAGCGTAAACAGGCTGATACCCCTCTACGCGTTCGGTGTCTTCTTGTCGTTCACGCTCTCGCAGAGCGGCATGATCATCCACTGGCTGCGTATCAAGGGCCCCGGCTGGAAGTCGAGCATCGTGATCAACAGCATCGGCGCCGTCACGACAGGCGTCGTCGCCGTGATCGTCGGCGGCACCAAGTTTGTCGAGGGCGCCTGGATCGCGATGGTGGCCATCGTCGTGCTCGGCTTCCTCCTCTGGGCCATCTACAAGCACTACACCGCCGTCCAGCAAGAACTCGAAGTGCCCGAAGGCGTGATGATGGAGACCAAGCCGCACCACCGGCAGGCCGTCCTTGTGCCGGTCGAGTCTCTCACCCGCGCCGTCGTCAGTACGGTCGAGTACGCGCGCAGCGTCTCGCCGAATGTCACCGCCCTCCATATCACCGACGACCTCGAAAGCGGTCAGCGCCTACGTGACCAATGGGAGACCGCGATCCTCGACGTCCCGCTGGTGCTCATCAGCTCGCCGTTTCGCTCGTTCGTCTCCCCGGTCGTCTCGTACATCGACGCGCTCGACAAAGTCGATCCCGGCCAGTACGTCACCGTCGTACTGCCGGAGTTCCGCACCCGCTGGCCGTGGCAGCGCATCCTGCACAACCAGTCCGCCCAGCGGCTCAAGAAGACCCTGTTGGACCGCCCGAATACCGTGATCATTGAAGTGCCATACCGACTCGGCACAACCCGCCCCGCAGTTCCGGCGAACGGGAATGGCCGCGGCTGATCCTCTGTTCGCTCGCCGCCCTGCGGTCACCCAGGCCTGATCCGGCGCCGTCTTTCGGCTCCTGATCGCCCGGCTGATATAGTGATCCGTCGGCCCCATTCGCCGCCCGGAGGACCCTTTGGAACCAGCGAAGCGCTTCAAGTGGAATATCATCGCGCCGGTCGGGCTCATTGTGCTCGCGCTTGTGGCCATCTTCTGGCTGGACATCACGAATGGCGGTGAAGCCACACCGGGGGATCCGCTCGGCCAGATCGGCACGCCCGTCCGCTACACGGTCGTCCCTGCGACCGTGACGCCCATCGGATTCGCCCCCACGCCCAGACCACGACCGACCGTCGCCGCTTCCGTTGGTGGCGGAAGCCCCTTCGTTCGCGATGAGAAGCGCAAGTCCGACCTGCTGCTCCTCCTCGACGCGGCATCAAAGGTCAAGGCGCGCGACGGCTCATACCCCTCCACCAGGGGCAACGTCCAGACGCTCTGCGCCTACAAGGAGATAGATCTCGGCTGCAAGATCCAGGCGCTTGCCGTGGGCGGTGACTCCGTCGCCGATCCGGCCAAGAACGGCTACTGGTACTCCTCTGATGGCGTGACCGCGAAGTTCTACGCGTCGCTCGAAGAGGAAGTGGCTCAGGCACAGCAGTGCAAGACGAACGACGTTGAGCTCTCGAAACGCGACAACGTCATTTGTGTCACCGCCTCCTGAAACAATTCGCGCTGCCGCGGCACTAGAACTCAAATACACCGCGATCCCGCCGTTCAGCGAAGGGAACCCCCTGCATGGCACTCGATCTATTCAACAAGCGTGGTAAGGAAGACCGCGAGCAGTTCGGCGACCGCCTGCCGCCCGGACAGAAGCTCACCGATGGCTGGCCCGTGCTCCACTACGGCGGCATCCCCGACATCGACCTCGCGACCTGGAAGTTCTCCGTCGTCGGCCTCGTCGAAGAGGAGGTGCACTTCACGTGGGACGAGTTCATGGCACTCCCGCAAACCACGCTGCGCTCCGACATCCACTGCGTCACACACTGGAGCAAGTTCGACAACGACTGGACCGGCGTGAAGTTCACGGATCTCATGGCGAAGCTCAAGGTGAAGCCCGAAGCGAAGCACGTCATGCAGCACAGCTACGGCGGCTACACCACCAACGTCTCGCTACCTGAGCTCATGGATGCCGACGTGCTCTTCGCGCATTCACACAACGGTCAGCCGCTCGAGAAGCAGCACGGCTGGCCGCTCCGCATGATCGTCCCCAAACTCTACTTCTGGAAGAGCGCAAAATGGGTGCGCGGCCTCGTCTTCATGAACGAAGAAAAGCCCGGCTTCTGGGAGATGTACGGCTACCACATCCACGGCGACCCCTTCACCGAAGAGCGGTATTCCTAGCCTCGCGAGCCAGCGCGCGCGGAGATTCGCGCAGCGCTGCATCGCTCGTAGTGCTGCGCTATTCCGCCGCCGGGAGCACGGCATCGGTCGTCGAGCCCTCGCCGCTCGACCCGGACCCGCTGGAACCGCTGCTCCCGCCAGCAGGCGGCGGCGGACAAGTCTCCGTGCCGCTCTCGGGTACATTCGCAGCGGGATCCGGAATCGTGCATGGCTCGAAGTGATTACATGGGACGCCCGCCGGTTCGGATGGCGAGTAGATCGTACAAGGATCGGATGGGCAATTCTCCGGCACGCCCGCAAGCGGATCATTCCCGAAACACGGGCTTACTGCGCACGGAAGATCGGCGATAATCGGCTTCACTTCGGTCTCTCCGGGAAGCAGCTCCTCGATATCACACGGCGCGATGTACGGGCATTCGATCACCCCGTCGGATGAGACAGTGCAGTCGCCCGAAACGCAGAGCGGACGCGCGCTCACCGTACACGGATCAAGGCCGAGACAGCCGGTACCCACCATTCCCGGATCGAAGTCCGGAGGATCCGTGACGTCGATGGCTGGCCCACTGACCGCCGGGTCGAGTACAGGGGCGGGTTCATCGATAGCCACTCCGCCTGGCGCCGGCTCGATCATCGGTTCGGGCACCGGGTAAGCCGGTGTGCATGCCACGCACGTTTCGACGGTCGAGCCGTCCTCGGCCGTCTCCAGCTCGCACGACCCGTACGACATAGTCGAGCAGTCTTCCGGCGGGCACGCCGCAGGCTCGATGCAGTTGGTGGCTTCGGCGGCGCACTTCGCGGCGTCGCCGAAATCGTCATACTCGATGCCCGGCGTATCGTTGCAGTCCACCGTGCCGACGAGGCAGGTCGCCGCCAGCCCTCCGCCACCGCCGGCGGAAGCGTCTTCGTCCCCGGTCTCGGGCGCGTCCGCGATGCTGCGCTGCTTCGGAGCACTGTCGTCGCCGTACATTGCGTACGCGCCGACCCCGAGGCCCACGGAAAGCGCGATGGCGGCAACCCCGACTCCCAACCTCATCCAGATCTTCATCGTGCTTCCTCCACTGAACGTGTCTCGCGTTTGCCTGTTAGACGACGAGCGCTCCCAATAAGTTCCCGATTCTGGCGCCGGATATCTGGCACCGCTGCCCAATTGCCCTCGCATCGACTCCGTGCGCCACCACCGCGGCGAAAAACACGGTATCGACCACGGCCGTGGCGCGTGCTTTCAACCCGTGTCCGCCATCCATCCAGAGCGAAGCGAAGGACCTACTCCGGCCAGCGAGCCCTCGTCGATTCGGGCGACACGGCCCGAGCCGTCGCACGCTGCGGGGCACCAGCATTCACACCGCCGTAGCCGGAGCGGCCCCCCACGTGTATCGTGAGGCCGCATCCCGGAGCCGCGAGCGATAGGCGAACCCGTGCCCTCCTTCACCATCGTCCCGCACAAAGTATCGACGCGCATCACCGATCCCCTCGTCTCGCCGCTCGCCGCGATCGGCGTCACGCCAAACATGATTTCCGTCTTCGGCTTCGCCGGGAACGTCGCCGCGGGTGCGCTCGCTGCCGGCGGCCACTTCCTCTGGGCCGGCGTGGTGATGCTCATCTTCAGCGCGCTCGATCTGCTCGATGGCGCGCTCGCCCGCAAGACCGGCACCGTCACGAAGTTCGGTGCCGTCTTCGACTCCGTGCTGGACCGCCTCTCCGAGGCCGCCGTCCTCGCCGGCGTGCTCTTCCACTACACTCAGCTCGGCGGCCACACGATGGAGATCGCGCTCTGCTACGCGGCCATCGTCGGATCGATCATGGTCTCGTACGTGCGCGCTCGCGCCGAAGGCGAGGGCCTCACGCTTCGCGAAGGCCTCTTCACTCGTGCCGAGCGCGTCATCCTTCTCGGCGGCGCGCTCGTCATCGGCCACGGCGTCGTCCTCTGGGCGCTCTGGATCCTCGCCGTCCTCTCTCACCTCACCGCCGTCCAGCGGGTAGCCACCGTCTGGCAGCGCCTCAAGACGTAGCGTCGCTCCCCGGGGCCTGTCATTCAGAGCGAAGCGAAGAATCTACTCCACCCAGCACCGCTGTCCCGGTACCGCGCGGCATCGTCGTACCACCGCTAAGGCCACTCCCCACCTTGTCCGCGATCCTCCCGCCGATTAGCATGAACCCCGGTGAGAACATTCCCCGTCGTCCTCATGCTCCTGCTCTCGTCCGCGCTCCTCGTCGGCTGCGGCGTGCGCTTCAAGGATCCCGAACCCGGCAACGAGTTCTTCAAGTCGATCATCGTCACCGGCGACCGGACGGTCGGCGCCACCCTGACCGGCACGGTCACCATCGATCAGACCTACGCCATCGACGTCCCGATCACCTGCGAACTCCGCCAGGGCAAGCAGCTCGTGAAGTCCGTCGGTGCCGACACCATCGCCGCCCTGCCCAACGGCACCCCCAAATCCACGCCGATCGCCGCCCACTACACCTACGAGTTCACGGTAGACGCCCCCGGCGCCTACAAGTTCGAGTGCTACACCCCCTCAGACGAAGACAACTACGTCACCCGAGAATTCACCGTTCGCTAGCACCGCCTCGTGCTTGTGCCGTCAAGGGCACCCCACACTCATCTCTTAGTGTGTCTTCGTGTCCTTCGTGGTCGAACTAATCTGCGAAATCGGCGAAATCTGCGGTTCCGCCCACACAAATCTGTGCCATCTGTGAAATCTGTGGTTCCCGTCGTCCTCACCCCACCACAGCGTCCGCCTCCATCTCGATCAGCATCTCCGCATCGATCAATCGCGACACCTCCACCATCGTCGTCGCTGGCCGGATCTCCCCGAACGCCTCGCCGTGCGCCCGCCCCGCCTCCTCCCATCGCCCCACATCCGTCACGAACATCCGTGTCCGCACCACATCCTTCATCGAAGCCCCCGCCTCCGCCAGCGCGCCCTCGATGATCTCCAGCACCCGCTTCGTCTGCGCATACAGATCGCCCGGCCCGACGATCCCGCCATCCGCGCCAACCGCCGTCGTCCCGGCCACAAACACCTGCGACCCCACCCGCACCGCCCGCGAATACCCCACAATCGGCTCAAACCGCGACCCGCCACTAATATTCCGCCGCTCCATCACAACTCCTCCTGAAACTCCATACCCAAGCAGTTGCGTGATTCTACGCGACCATCCCGTCGCCGTCGCCTCCTCTCCGCCGGGCGGAGAGGACCATCGCGTAGCGAGGAGGTGAGGTGCCATAGTCCAAACGCACCTTCCGCCCGACGACCTCCAGTCGTAGCATCGACCCATGCACGACGTGGTCATCGCACCTCGCACTGCGCAACGCCACATCGCCGTCGCGTGTGAGCTGGCGCCGATCTTCGCGGCGATGCTCGGTATCGGCGCTCTCGCGTTTGTGGCGTATGCGCCTTCGTTCCTCGATAACCCACCTGACGTGGTCGTGGTCCCGATGCTCTTCCTTGCGGCCGGATGCTTTCTGACGTTCGGACTCTCGGGACTGGGCTGGATCTACGTCGGCGAGACGAGAACAGGCGCGGCGATCCTCAGCGTCCGTGTGGTAGCCCTGTTCGCGCTGCTGTTCCTATTCGGGAGGCGCTGGCAAGCCGACGGCACCGACGCATATGACAACTACGCCGCGCCGTACTACCTGCTCACCGCCTTCGCCGTGCTCACTCCCCTGCTCTCCACCGCCGCACTTGCCCTGAAACTCTTGTCGACCCGCCCGACCCGCCCGACCCGCCGTCCTTAGTCTGGGAGACGCACATCCGCCGCGCTCACCTAGCCACCACCGACTACGAACCACGAACTGCCAACTACAAACTAAGAACCACCAACTGTAAACTGCCAACCGTGAACTCCCTACCCACCCCCACCAACCATCTCCACAACCACACAATCCCCCAAATCCCCCCCAGGCACGAAGGCGCCCACAACATATACCACGGGCACGCCCACAAAAACAAACCCAACGACGCCCACCGCAGCGCC
>JANNPX010000061.1:0-33493 GCA_031400455.1 Chloroflexota bacterium
TCTTCATGACATTGGAAAGATCGGCGTACGCGACGCCGTGTTGCTAAAGCCGGGCGCACTCACGCCTGAAGAGCGCGCCATGATCGAACAACATCCAAGGATCGGGCTGGACATCCTTGCGCCCGTAGATCTTCCTAAGGAAGTACTTGCATTTGTCGGCAGTCACCACGAAAAGCTCGACGGCAGCGGCTATCCGCTTGGGATCAAGGGCGAGGAACTGACGATCGTCACGCGCATTGGAACGGTGGCGGACATCTATGACGCGCTCGTGACGGACCGACCCTACAAGCGCGGTCTCACGCCGGAGCAGTGCATGGAGATCCTGATGCGCGACGTGTGGGACGGCAAGCTCGATCAGGAGATCGTAGAAGCGATGAAACACCTGGTTCCACGATGGGAAGCTCGACGGCGTGACGACCCGACGCTGAAGGGCTTCGCTCTTCCCGTGTGGCACGACGAGGCCGCCTAGCTGTGGCGATCGCGTTTCGCGGCATCGGACTCATCGTGCTGATCCTGTTCTGCTTCGGGCTGACATCCGCCGCCGCGGCACTTGCGGTCCGGCGTCCAGACTTCAGCCGGTTCGAGACGGATATCGGTTCCAAGTTGCATGCCGACTACTCGCGTGACTCGACGGGAGCGCGATTGCGGCCGCTGAGCCAAGCTCTCATCGAAGATGCGTCGGCGGATGAGCGCGCGCTGAGCGAGACTCCAGTTTCGACACCCGAGCGGGTCCGTATCGCGCGCGTCCCAACGGCAACGACCGTGCCGTCATCCACACCTATCGCCACGAGCACGGCTGCTCCCACGAGTACGCCTCAGCCCTCCGCGACGGCGACAGCGCGAGCGACGGCAACGGCTCCCGTTCCCACATCAACAGCCGTACCCCCTGCGACGGCCACGCCCATGCCAGCACCAACCGACGTTCCGACGGCGCCTCCGACTGTGACGCCGGCCCCAGATACACCCACGCTCATGCCATCCGCCACGTTCACGGCCACCCAAACGGCCTCACCTACAAGCACGCGGACCGCGACAGCCACGAATACGGCCGTGCCGACTGCGACTTCATCGCCTACTCCGTCACCGACGGCGACCCAGACAAATACGTCGACGGTCACGCCGTCAGCAACACTTACCCATACGCCAACGGCGACACCTTCCCCAACAGCAACGTTTACTGCGACCGCGTCCAACACGCCCACGGCAACCGCGACGGCGACGCCAACAGACACGGTTTCGCCGACGCCGACGAGCACCTTCACGCTAACGCCCACGCCGACGAACACCTTCACGCCGACGCCTACGCCGACAGAAACCTTCACGCCGACGCCCACGCCGACGAACACCTTCACGCCGACGCCCACGCCGACGAGCACCTTCACGCCGACGCCTACGCTGACGAACACCTTCACGCCGACGCCTACGCCGACACCCGCGTCAGTCAGCCTCGGCTCGATCGCCGACACATACGCGGAGGAAGACGACGCGCTCAAGAACAACGGCAGCGCGAATGACATGATCGTCGATGGTGAGGCCGGGAAGATCAACCGGCTACTCGTGCAATTCGACCTCTCGTCCATTCCTGCCGGAGCCACGATCACGAACGCAGAGTTGACGCTCTGCTACGCGGAAAATCCAAGCGGTGGCTCGCGGGGTCGCACCCATGAACTGAAGCGAGTCACTTCCGCATGGGGAGAACTGCTTGCGAACTGGGCCACTCAGCCCTCAGTAGCCGGGAGTGTTACAGCATCACTTGTGGTGCCGAACTCGAAGCAATGCATGACGCTCCTTGTGACTGCAGACGTCCAGAGCTGGATCGACCTCAGCGCTGGTAACTACGGCTGGCGCCTCAGCGATCAGGACGAAGCGGGAGCCTCATCTGCTGACGCCAAGTATGCAACGCGCGAGGACGGAACCGTCGCCGACCATCCGTTGCTAAAGGTCGAATACATCCTTTAGTTCGAACCGGCCCCGCGAGTGATATGCGACGTTGTGCCCGCTTCGGCGCGTCCGGCGGCGGGCTGGAGGTTTCGTATGCGTTCGACGGCTGTTGGGAGCACTTCCAGCACGCGATCTATCTCTTCGATTGTGTTGTTTCGGCCGAGGGTTAGGCGGAGGCTGCCACGGAGGTAGTCGTCGGGGATTCCCATGGCGACGAGGACGTGGGACGGCTCGAGGCTGGCGGTGGTGCAGGCGCTGCCGCTGCTGGCGGCGATGCCCTGCAGATCGAGTTGCAGCAGGATGGCTTCGCCCTCGACGTGCTGGAACGCGAAGCTCGCACTGTTCGGCACGCGGCGAGCGCGGTCGAGCGGGCCGGTGACGATCGTGTTCGGCACGCGATTCGGGACTTCATCTAGCAGGCGATCGCGCATCGCGATGAGCTGCGCGTTGCGCGTGACGCGCTCGTCGCTAGCGAGGCGGAGTGCGATCGCAAGGCCGACGGCTCCGGCGACGTTCTCGGTGCCGGCGCGGCGGTTGCGCTCCTGCGATCCGCCGACGATCTGCGCGGCGAACGGCGTGCGGCCGCGCACATAGAGCGCACCAACACCCTTCGGACCGTAGATCTTGTGCGCGGCGATCGACAGCAGGTCGACTCCGAGCGCATCGACGTCGAGGTCGAGCGCACCGGCCGCCTGGACGGCGTCGGTGTGGACGGCGATGCGCGGGTTGTGCGCCTTGACGATGCGCGCGATCTCCGCGATCGGCTCGGTCGTGCCAACTTCGTTGTTGGCGTACATGACGCTGACGAGGATGGTGCGGTCGTCGAGCGCCTTGCGGAGCGCGTCGAGGTCGACGACGCCTTCGTTATCGACGGGGAGGTACGTGACGCGGAGGCCTTCCTTCTCGAGCGCGATGCACTCGTGCAGGACGGCGTGATGCTCGACGGCGGTCGTGATGATGTGATCGCCGTGGGCGCGGCTGGCGCTCGCGACGCCGCGGAGGGCGAGGTTGTCGGCTTCGGTGCCGCCGCTGGTGAAGACGATCTCGTTCGGCTTTGCGCCGAGGACCTCCGCGACGGTGCGGCGGGAGGCGTCGAGGCCCTTGCGGGCTTCGCGCGCCTCGGCGTAGATGCTGCTGGGGTTGCCCCAGGCGGTGGTGAGGTAGGGCAGCATGGCGGTGACGACGCGCGGATCCGTGGGGGTGGTAGCGGCGTGATCGAGGTAGATGCGGCGTTCTGCCATGCATGCATGATAGCTCGGGGCTGGGGAACCGCAGCCTACGGCCCGTGGGGATTTCGCAGATTGCGAGCGAGAGGGACGGGAACCACGAAGGGCACGAAGGACACTAAGGGGGAACCACAGCCTACGGCTTGTGGGGATTTCACAGATTTCACCGATTGAGGGATGGGGTGGGAATTTACCGCGGAGGGCGCAGAGCAATCAGGGTGTTGCGGTAGGCTACGGGATCGATGAGTCGCGCGGGGCTTCGTCGCGAGAGATCTGATGCTCGGGCTGCTTACGATGTGACATTGTTCAGAGAGAGGCGCTGATCCCATGTTTTCTACGACTCGCCGCTGCGCTGTTCCGCTGCTTCTTGCTTGTTTGCTGTCGGTGGCTGTCTCCGCCTGTGGTGGTGGGAAATCGAGTTCCCCTGACGGCGCTACGCCTGGTGGCGCTACGCCTGCCGCGGAGGCGAGCCTCGACGGGACGTACGTTGTCGTGAAGGACTCTGACGGCACGGCGCCGAAGGACGGCGCGACGGTCACGCTCGTGCTGACGAACGGGAAGCTTTCGGTACACGCGGTAGCCGACGATGGCGAGCTGACGGACACGGGTACGTACAGCGTGAAGAATGGCAAGATGACGATCGAGTTCGTCGATCAGCAGATCACGGCGACGGATCAGCCATACAAGCTCGACGGCGACACGCTGGAGATCCCGGTGAAGATGTTCAGCGAGGGCGCGGGGTCGTCGACGTGGAAACGCGCGGCGGCCGGGGCCGTGGATGCCGCATCGACGCCCGCGGGCGACGGGGAGGAGGAATCGGCAACGGGAACGCTACAGGCGCCGGAAGGGCTCTCAGAACTTGATGCGAACTGGGATCTCTTCGACGACAAGTATGCGACTGCGGCGGCGATGAAGACGTTTTTCGAGAGCGTGAACGACAAGCGCATGACGTGGGAAGCGTCGGTGCAGGCCGCGGTCGATCGAGCAAAGAGCTTCAGCGATGTCGCGGGCGTGGACATCTCGCCGAACGGCTTGAATGCGGTGATCCGGTACAAGGACGGCCACGATGAGGATCTCGTGACGGAGCGGTTCAGCGTGACGGACGGCGGGATATCAGCGAGCGGCGAGCGCACGTCCGAGCCCTACGTTTCGGCGGAGCCAGCGCCCGCGGCGGCGAACCCGTGTGCGGCGCTGCCCGCTAATCCGAGCGGCACCACCAACACGAGCGCGGGCCGGATAGCCCAGCCGGGCCGTGAGGGGGTGCAGCCAAGGAAGACGCTGTATGGAGTGAACAAGTACAGCTCGAAGTTGCAGCCGAAGCCGATCACCAGCGCCGATTCGCCGCCCCCGAGCGCGCGAAGGGCGCTGCTGTTCGCGCCGCTGTATGACGTGCCGCACCCCGCGACTGTGTACAGGGGCGACGTCTCGGTTCCCGGGACGTGGTCCGGGTTTCGTGCTGGCAGCGGCGGTAACAACATCGAATGCATCACCGCGGATCTCGAACGGGGCGGGTACAAGGTCGAGACCATCCTGGGACGCGTGGTAAATAAGAAGCCGATCGAAACGGGTATCGCCGCGCTGGTTGGGCTGACGAAAAAGCTGACGAGCGGCGAATACGGCGTGATCTACTTCATGACGCACGGCGCCGAGATAACGCGCAGCGGCGAACTCGAACAGAACGCGATCAACCTGGAGATGGGGACGCTGTCGGAGGCGGATCAAGAGGCCGTCATCGGTGAGCGCAGGATCCGGCACGAGGACATGACGTCGCTCGAGGATGCGATCCGTGAGAAGATCCTGCGCGAGGTGGGGTTGCCGCTTAACGACGACCTCAAGAGAACGATCCGGGCGAACATCAATGTGGGCGGCAGGCTGGAGCTGTGGGTGTCGTCGGACTACTTTCGGCTGTTGCGGGAGGAGAAGGGACTAAGCTTCGCGAACACGCTGCTCATCGTCAACGCGTGCTCGTCGGCGGCGAACCAGGGGCTGGTGAATGCGTTCGAGCCGAAGGCGTTCTTCGGGTTTGAGCGGCCGCCCGACCTCTTCTTCTCGAGCGACGCCGCGCAAGAGATCATCGATCTGCTGCCGGACAAGGCGCGGTCGGTGCGGCATGCCTGGGCGATGTGGGTGCGGTACCACGCGTGGTTGCACGCGTTCTCGGGCGTGACGCCGTCGGATCGTGTGAAGGTGAGCATTCTGAAGGCGTACGGGAAGTTTGGCGTCGAGTACGCGCCGATGGAGGATCAGACGGTGATCCTGATCTATAAGATGCGGCACGGGCCGGAATCCGGGAAAGCCGACATCACGAAGAGTATGAACTTCATACAGAGCAGCTGCCTCCCGAACTGGTCGGCCGGGAAGAAGGACGCGTTCGCCAAATCGTGCCACGACCTGGAGTTCGGAGGCCACCTGCCGACGGACGCAGAGGTCGCCGACGCATTCTTCGAGGTCGGCGGTGCTGGTGATGCGCCGTATGGGCGTTGGACGATGACGGACTGAGGGACGGGAACCGCAGATTTCGCCGATTTCGCAGATTGGGTGACTAGTTGCCGAGCATCACTTCGACGTCATCGCCGGTGTCTAGTTCGGCGAGGAGTATCGCCACGACTTGGCCGTCGGTGCGGTGCTTCGAGACGTGGGCTCGCAGCGCATCGATGAGTTCGTTGCTGGGCGACAGGGCGGCGTAGCGCATCGAGAATTCTTCGAGGAACGGGTCAAGAACCTCGGCGAGCTCGCGCGTGATCGAGAACGCTTCGGCGGTGGGTTGATCTGGATGTCCCAGCCCATGTGCGACTCCTTTCATCCGAGGTACAGGAACGACGTACTCCACGCGCGGTCTTCGAGTAGGTGTACGAGCTCCGCGGCGCGATCCTCGCCGACCGCTTCGCGTAGGCGTTGCTGAATGCGCTCGCGCTTCTCTTCCGGTACCGCGACATCGAAGACGAAGTAAGGGGCATCGGACGAAAAGTGCAGCGTGCCCTCTTCCTCGAAGACGGAGTACGCCTCTCCGCTGAACACCGTCTCCGAACTTGTGACGTGGGAGATGTGGATGACCTCGCTGCTCATCGCGATTCCTTTCGACTTGTAGCCCGCCGCATGCCTTCTGGGTCGTCCTGATTGGCGTAAGCCTGGCGCGCTGAGCGGTGGCGGGCAAGTAAGATAAGGTGTCGCGCTGAACGCGAAGGCGGCGATTTCGGACTTCGTCTGTACGACCGGGTCTCGAACCGAACCCACGTCGGGGTGCTAACTGATGACAACACCTTTTGGTCGCCGTCGATGGGATCGAAGAGAGTCGATGCTGGCGTATCGGCTCTATTGCGAGTTGCCCTTCGGAAAGATGGATCAGCGCAACGCGAACGTCATTGAACTTGCTTCACAACTCGGCCGCTCACCGAGCTCCATCGCGCTCAAGCTTGTGAACTTTGCTCATTTGGACCCCGCATTGCGTGCGAGGGGGATCCAAGGAATGGGGCACGTGAGCGCGTTGGATAGAGAAGTCGCCGCGGCCTTCGCGGGCGATTGGGATGCCGCCATTGCAGAAACGTCAACCGAGTGGAGCATCGTCGACGAGGAGCCGCTTCCGGCGGTGCCGGTTGGGCCAAGCGAGACAACTGCCAACGTCAAGGTGCGGCTCACGCAGCGATTCTTCCGCCGGGCGGTTCTTTCGGCTTATGACTCCGCATGCTGCATTTGCGGGATTAGTCCGAACTATCTCCTCTTGGCAAGTCACATCATGCCGTGGTCGGCAGCGCCAGAGCATCGCGCCGATCCTCGGAACGGACTGGCACTCTGTGCGCTCCACGACAAAGCGTTTGACGCTGGCCAACTGACAATTCTCCCGAACTTCGTGGTAGAGGTGAGCGGGAGCTTGCTCAGCGCGAGCGATGTGCCGGTAGCAAAATCGGCGTTTCGCGACCTTCACGGTTCGACGATGACGCTACCTTCGCGGTTTCTACCCGCACCACGTTTCCTCGAATACCACAACGCGAACGTTTTCCGAGGCTAGCCGACGAGGCGTCGGTCACCTACCTCAACCCGCTTGGGCGCGAAGCTCCTCGGACGCTGTGCGCAGCGCTTCGCGCGCCGCATCCGCGTCCGCGCGCGTCTCCGGGCGCGTCTTTAGCTCGCCGGTGATGCGGGCGATGCCGGCGAGGACGGTGCTGTGGTCTCGGTGGCCGAGGTGGCGGCCGATTTCGGCGATGGTGCTGCGGGCGTCTTGTTTCATCAGGTACATGGCGAGGTGGCGTGCGTAGGTGACGTCGCGGCTGCGGCTGCGTCCGCGGATATCGGCGGGGGTGACGCCGGTGCGGCGGCCGACGGCGGCGACGATGGCGTCGGCGTCCGGAGCGGCCACCGCTGCGGCGGCGTCGGAGGCGGCAAAGGGTGAGAGCGCTTTCTCGACGGCGTCGGGCGTGGCCTGACCGCCGACGAGCGGGATGTAGGCGAGGACGCGGTTGAGGCAGCCTTCGAGCTCGCGCACGGACTGGCAGCAGCGCTCGGCGATCGCTTCGAGTGCGGCCTCCGGGAGCTGCACGGCGTGCTGTAGCGCCTTCGCGCGCAGGATGGCGAGCCGCGTCGCGAACGACGGCTTGCGAAGATCGGCGGCGAGGCCCCACTGCAGGCGCGAGCGGAGCGCATCGGTGAGGCCGGTCATGTGCGCGGGCATGCGGTCGCCGCAGACGACGATTTGTTTTCCGGAGGCGTGAAGGTCGTTGAAGGTGTGGAAGAATTCTTCCTGGAACTTCTCCTTGCCTTCGAGGAACTGGATGTCGTCGATGAGCAACACATCGGCGGTGCGATAGCGCTGACGGAACTGCTCGAGCTTGCCGGGGAGGGCGCGCACGTAGTCGTTGCCGAAGCGCTCTGCCGGCGCGTAGATGACGGTGAGGCCGCGGGCGTGGGCGGCGTGGCCGATGGCGCTGAGCAGGTGCGTCTTGCCGAGGCCCGCTGCGCCGACGATGGTGAGCGGGTTGGTGATGCCGGGGGTCTCGACGACGCGAACGGCGGCGTCGTGCGCCATGCGATTCTCTTCGCCGACGACGAAGGTGTCGAAGGTGAGGGCGGGGTTGAGCGCGGGTGGCGGTGCGGCGCTGCGGCGGAGGAACGCGGGCACCGCGTCGCTACCGGTCGAGGCCGCGTCGTCGGTTGCGACGAGGGCGGGCGGCGGTGCGTCGTGCGGGCGGACGACTTCAAACGCGATCTCGACGGCGTGGCCGAGGACGCGTGCCAGGGTCTTGAGGATGAGGGGGCGCAATCGCGTCTGCAGCCACTCCGTGGCGAATTCATTCTGCGCGCCGACGACGAACGTGCCCTCGTGGTGGCGGAGACCGACGGTCTCGCGCAGCCACGTCTCGTAGTTCGCGGGCGTGACGATCATCTGGAGCTGGCCGAGCGTCGCGGCCCAGGTGGTAGCTGGCGTGAGTGCGGATGCGGTGCTGGTGGTGGTCATGTGGTGGTCGCTGGTCGCTGGTCGCTGGTGGGTTGGTCTAACCACGAAGGACACGAAGGGGGATAGGCGACCTCACCCCCGGCCCCTCTCCGCCCGGCAGAGAGGGGAGATCTGTGTGTGGCGTGATGATGGTGGGGTTGGGTGATGGGTGTGACGCTGCGTCCTGCAAGAGGCAACACGAATCTCTCCCCCGACGGTGTGTCCGGCGATCAGCACGCTGCTGGTCTACTGTTGATGTGGCCCAGAATCTCCCGAGGCTACGGTCTCCGGCGATGTAGTGGCGTCACCGCGGTGTGATCCTTCATGCCGCAGTTACGGATGCGCCGAATGACGGTGCGTCCGTGTGATGCCGTCCAGAGCGCCTCGGGACAAGGGGGATGATACGTTGGTGTCGTGAGGTGATCAAGGCTTTTATGACGACTCGCTCGGCGAAATTTCTCCCCTTTCCACAGCATCGCTGTCGGGTGCGGGGGTGTTGTGATGCTGCTGCAGTTTCGGCGACGATGATAACGCACGCCGGCACGTTGTTATGTGCGTGTGTGACGCGTGAGTTGACAGGGAACAGTGGAGCGTGAACAGTTCGTCGGAATGATGGAAGACGAGTCGTCAACCGTGAACAGTTCGTCCGATTCTTCGCTGCTGCGGCGCTGGATGGACGCCGTGCAGCGGCGACCCGTCTACCGTGTTGTGTTCGAAATCGGGTTAGTGGCGTTTGCGTTCCTCCTGTATTTTCTCGTGCGGGGCGCGGTGGTGGATCGGCACGACGACGCGCTGCGTAACGCGAATCACCTAATCGAATTCGAGCGTGCGATCGGGATCTTCTGGGAGCCGCGGCTGCAGGAGATGGTGCTGCACCGGCAGGCGCTGATCTCATTGTTCAACTTCATCTACTTCTGGTTGGACTTTCCGCTGATCGTGGCGGTCGGGTTGTGGATGTACTTTCGTCGCCGCCACGAGTACACGATTACGCGCGATGCGATCCTGCTGTCGGGCGCGATCAGCCTGGTGCTGTACAACTTCTTCCCCGTGATGCCGCCGCGGCTGCTGCCGACGGGCGAATTTGTGGGGACGATCGAGAAATACAACGACCTGAGCTACCAGGCGCAGTCGCTGAGCGCGTTTGTGAACCCGTACGCGGCGGTGCCGAGCCTCCATTTCGGCTGGGCGATGATCATCGGCGCCGCCATGTTCGTGACGATGCGGAATCCGCTGCTGCGGGCGTTCGGGCTGCTGCTGCCGTGGGCGCAGCTGGCGGCCATCGTCTTCACGGCGAATCATTACATCGTGGATGCGGCGGCCGGATGCGCGGTATGCCTGGTGGGGGTAGCGCTTTCGATGGCGGCGCAGCGGTGGGTGTATCCCCGCTTGCAGCGGGCAGTGGGTAGTTCGTAGTGGGTAGTTGGTAGTTCGCGAATACAAAGAGGGCCGCCTGAACGGGCGGCCCTCTTCTTTCGTTATGTGTGCGGACTCGTGTTAGCGGCAGAAGCCTTCGGGGTCGAAGCGGCAGGAGTTTGTCGAGATGAAGCTCTCGGCTTCGCCCTTTTGATTCTCCCATTCGCTGGCGTTGATGCTGAGGACGCGGGTCCACGATGCGAGCCCGAATGTGCCTTCTGGCAGGTCGTTGTCGTGAGCCATGACTACGCGGTTGTCGTTGTTGTCGATGCGGTCGTTGACGAGATCCTTCAGCTTCTGCGCGGCATCGGAGCAGGCGGTGTCGCCGCTGGCGCAGTTCCAGCCGACGAACACGCCGGCGTGCTCGAGCGTGTGCGGGATGGCGTCGCGTGGCATTTCTACGTCGTCAGGGTAGACGTCGGGGTCGGCCGGGATGTTGATGATGTTGCCGCCGCCGACATCGATATTCCGCTGGACGTTGAGGTGCTGGCCGGACGACGGCGGGTTACTGGTGAAGCAGTTCGTCGGCACAGTCGGCGTGGTGTTGACCGTGCCGTGCGCGCCGGGCGTTGTATCGGTCGTCGGGGTCGACGACGGGATGGGCGTGCCGGTGGGGATGGCGGTGGCACTGCCGGACGGCGTGCCGTTACCGCCGACGATCGTGAGTTTCGCCGATTCGGATGTCGCGACGCCGGGGCAGAAGGGCGTCATCTGGTGGCCGTTGAGGCCGCCCGGGTAGTGTCCGCGCCCCTGTGTCGGATAGAAGGTGCCGGGGATGCTGGCGCTGTCGTTCTGCTCGGCCTTGGTGGCGGCGTCCACATCGGGGCCGCCGGAACCCGACTGGAAGATGAGGTAGACGATCAGGCCGACTACCAGGACGATGCCGCCGACGACGCCGAGCGTTAGCGTGGGAAAGCGGCTCTCGCCGCCGACCTGCACGGGGGTGCGTCGGGAGGGCGGCGGTGCACCGGCTTTGGCCTGCTGGTTCTTGCGATCCGACCGGCGTTGTTCTCGACTCATCTGGCAGTGATCTCCTCTTAGTGGCGGCGATACGGCGCGCCGGTTGTCGGCGGCATTATGACAGGAGGGCTACGGAAGTCCATAAGGGGTTACGGAAATAGAGGTTGCACGGATTATGCGGAACGGGACGGAACCGCAGATTTCACAGATTGCAGGGCACCGGGGCCGGAACCGCAGATTGCGCAGATTACGCACAGGGGATGGTCGGCAGGTGTGTGATGTTGGTTTGGTTGTGGGACGGGCAGTCGTGCTTCATCGGGAAGGGCAGTCTACGGACTGCCCCTACACGGGGAGGGTGCTCCGATTGGGAATCCGCGTATAGCGTTTACTCGCACCACCAGGCCAGGGCTATGAGCCCGGGGCCGGTGTGGACGCCCATGACTTGGGTGAACTCGGTGAGATGAGACTCGGCGAGATTGATGCGCTGTTGGGCGGCGGCGAGGATGTTTGCTGCGTCCTCGGGGGCGTTGGCGTGGTGGACGGCGAGATGCGTCGGGCGGCCGGCGACGTCTGCTGCGAGCAGGTCGAGCGTGCGGCTGAGCGCGCGCGGTCGGGTGCGGGTGCGGGCGACGAGCTTGATGCCGGAGGCGCTGAAGCGGACGATCGGTTTCACCTGTAGCATGCCGGTCGCCCAGGCGGCGACGCGCGGCACGCGGCCGCTGCGCGCGAGGTAGGAGAGCGTGTCGAGCATGGCCATGAGCGTGACGCGGTTGGACATGTCTTCGGCGCGGGCCGTGACTTCGTCGATGGTGGCGCCGGAAGCGGCGGCGCGGGCGGCTTCGAGCACGACGAAGCCTTGCGCCATGGCGGCGTTCCGCGAGTCGAGCAGGCGGATGTCGGCGTGCGGCGCTTCGGCCTTCGCGATCTCGATCGCCTGGCGGGCGGAGTCGTACATGGCGCTGAACTGCGCGGACACGGTGATGCAGAGCACGCTGTCGGCGCGGCGCGCGGCGCGCTGGATCGCTTCGAGGAACATGCCGGGGGACGGCGCGGCGGTGGTGGGGCGGCCGCTGGCCTTGGCGAGCTGTGTGTAGAAGTCGCGGGTGTCGGCGGTGATGGAGTCGGTGAAGGTGCGGCCGCCGGAGATGATGTTCACCGGCACGATCTCGATGCCGTACTGCTCCGCGAGTTCGGGGGGGATGCAGGCGGTGCTGTCGGTGACGACCGCTACTGGTTGTTGGAGGTTGAGGGTTGGTGTGTCGTCGTTGGTAGGCATCGGGGGCATGATAGCTGGGCTGCGCCGCGGAGCCTTCTCAGCGGTGGCGAGGGGTTGTTGCGGTGTATGATGGCGGCACGATGGAACAACGCATCCAATTCTGCACGACGCCCGAGGGGATTCGGATCGCCCACGCGGTCCATGGCGAGGGCTATCCGCTGATCAGCATCAGCGGCTGGACGAGCCATATTGAACTCATGTGGGAGTCCAACGAGGCGTATCGTGAGGGTGTGCTTGGCGCCGTTGCGCGCGGGTACCAGCGCATCATCTACGACAAGCGTGGAACGGGGCTGTCGACCCGTCCCGTAGAGGATCTCTCGACCGAAGCGCAGGTGGGCGACCTCGAAGCCCTCGTGGCGCAGCTGAAGTTGAAGAAGTTCGCGCTCTACGGCTACTCAGAAGGCGGGCCGATCGCGATCGCCTACGCAGCCGCGCATCCCAGGCAAGTGTCGCATCTCGTGCTACAAGGGACGTACCCGCTCGGCAGCGCGTTGAGCAAGCCGGAAGCGCAACGCGCGATGCTTGCACTGGTCCGCGCGGAATGGGGTGTCGGCTCGATGACGCTCGCCAACCTGTTTATGAACGGGGCGAGCCAGGAAGAGATCGACGGCTTCCAGCGGTTTCAGAGGAAGGCTGCGAGCGCCGAAGAGGCAGCATCGATGCTGGAAGCGGACTACGCGCGCGACGTGACGGGGCTCCTCGGCGACATCACGGCTCCGACGCTGGTTTTGCACGGCACGAAAGATCGCGCGATCCCGATCGCTGCGGGACGGGACATTGCGGCCGGGATCAAAGGCGCGAGGTTCGTGACGTACGATGGAGCGCACGTGCCGACGGGCGCCGCCCGGGACGAGGTTAGCGAAAAGATGTTCGCCTTCCTGGACGAGCATCGAGAGCAGAAGAAGTCGCGCGCGAAGCCGAAGCCGGTACAGGAGCCGCACTCGGGGCTGGTGACCATCATGTTCACGGACATCGAAGGATCGACTTCGATGACGCAGCGGTTGGGCGACGCAGGCGCGCAGGATCTACTCCGAACACACAACGCGCTGCTCCGCGACGCGCTCAAGGAGTACGGTGGGCGCGAGATTAAGCACACGGGCGATGGCATCATGGCGTCATTCCCGCTCGCGTCGAGCGCGCTTGATTGCGCGATTGCCGTACAACGCGCGTTCGCCGCGCACAACGACGAGCACGCAGAGGCGGCAGTGCGTGTACGGATCGGTCTGAACGCCGGCGAGCCAGTTGCAGAGGACGACCCCGGCGGGCGGGGCGATCTGTTCGGAACCTCGGTACAACTCGCGGCGCGCGTATGCGCGAAGGCGGAGCCGGGGCAGGTGCTGGCTTCAAACGTGGTGCGGGAGCTGGCCGCCGGGAAGGGGCACCTGTTCGCCGACCAGGGCGACGTAGTGCTCAGAGGATTCGAGGATCCGGTGCGGCTCTACGAGGTGCGAACCGCGTAGTTCGCCGCCCAGAATCAACGTTGGTGTGGTTCGCGTCTTTGTGGACGCCGGATTCCGCCGGTTGCCCTTTCGGGGGGCTGTCCGATAGACTCCATCGATACTAATGAGGAGAGAAGAAGAACGATGCCGTTGACCGCGGAGCGCAAGCTCGAAGTGATTGGGCAGTACAAGGGACACGAGACGGACACGGGGTCCGCTGAGGTTCAGATCGCGCTTCTGACGGAGCGGATCAACTCGCTGACCGAGCACCTCAAGGTCAACCGGCACGACTACCACACGCAGCGCGGGCTGTTGAAGCTCGTCGGACAGCGCCGGCGACAGCTGGCGTACCTCAATAAGAACGATGTATCGCGTTACCGCGCGATCCTCGCCAAGCTCGGCCTCCGCAAGTAGGGCAAGTGTCCGCGGAGGCCTTTCCATTTGTCCGGGTCAGGGACCCTGGGCACCTGACGGAAGACGTACAAGATCAGCGCATTCACTAGCATGGGTCGACGAACGCGTATGGCGCGTGAGCGCCGGACGATCGTGCGCGCGCGTGGCTGATCTCGCAGCAAATTACCCGGGCCTACAACGGGCCCGTTCACACAACAGGGAACAAGGACGGAGGATCCTCAATACATGGCTGGACCTGATATCAAGACATTCACACGGGAGCTCGGCGGCAAGACGCTGACCATCGAGCATGGGCGCGTTGCCGGGCTGGCCGGCGGTGCGGTCTGGGTTCGTTACGGCGATACGGTGGTGCTGTGCACGGCGACGATGGCGCAGACGCCTCGTCCGGGCATGGACTTCTTTCCGCTGACGATCGATTTCGAAGAGAAGATGTACGCGGCGGGGAAGATCCCCGGATCGTTCTTCCGGCGCGAGGCGCGGCCTTCGACGGAAGCGATCCTCAGCGCGCGACTGACGGACCGCCCGCTGCGCCCGCTCTTTCCGAAGGGCATGCGCAACGAAGTGCAGGTCGTCATCACGGTGATGTCGGTCGACAAGGAGAATGCACCGGACGTGCTGGGCACGGTCGGCGCGTCAGCAGCGCTGTCGATCTCGAATGTGCCGTTCGCGGGGCCGGTGTCATCGGTGCGCGTGGGCTACATCGACGGCAAGTACATCGTGAACCCGACGTTCGAGCAGCTCGACGAGAGCATGATCGACATCGTCGTCGCGGGCACGAAGAACGCGATCATGATGGTGGAGGCGGGCGCGAGCGAAGCGCCGGAGGAGATTATCCTCGGTGCGATGGAGTTCGCGCAGCAGCAGAACCAGATCCTGATCGAGCTACAGGAAGAGATCGTCGCGGCACTGAAGCCCGTCAAGTGGGAGTTCACGCCGGTCTCGGTACCGGACGAACTGAAGAAGCTGGTCTTTGCGGACCTGGCGGGCAACACCGCCGAGTTCCTGGAGTTGGCGAAGGACGAGCGGCAGGGTTCGCTGAACGACCACAAGGCGACGCTGGTTGCGAAGTACGGCGACGAGTACACGGAGAAGGCTGTCGGCGAAGCGCTCGACGCATTCCTCAAGAAGACTGTGCGCGAGTCGATTCTGAATGACGACAAGCGGCCTGACGGGCGCAAGTCGACCGAGGTGCGGCCGATCTGGTGCCAGGTCGGTGTGCTGCCGCGTGTCCACGGCACAGGGCTGTTCACCCGCGGACAGACGCAGGTGCTGAGCGTTACGACGCTGGGCGGCGTCGGAGATGCGCAGCGGCTCGATACGCTCTCGCCGATCGACAGCAAGCGCTTCATGCACCACTACAACTTCCCGCCGTTCTCGGTCGGAGAGACGGGTCGGATGGGCGGCGCGAGCCGTCGCGACATCGGCCACGGTGCGCTCGCTGAGCGCGCGGTGTCGCCGGTTCTGCCGAGCGTCGAAGACTTCCCGTACACGATCCGCATCGTCTCCGAGGTGCTCTCGAGCAACGGCAGCTCGTCGATGGGCAGCGCCTGCGGTTCGATCCTGTCACTGATGGACGCCGGCGTGCCGATCAAATCCCCGGTCGCCGGCGTGGCGATGGGGTTGATCATGGGCGAAGGCGGCAACTACAAGGTGCTGACGGACATCGCGGGTCTGGAAGATGCGATGGGCGACATGGACTTCAAGGTCGCCGGAACCGAGACGGGCATCACGGCGCTGCAGATGGACATCAAGATCCAGGGCATCCCGATGGAAGTCCTGAGGAACGCCGTCGTGCAAGCTCGCGAAGGCCGGATGCACATCATGGGCAAGATGATCGAGGCGATTGCCGAGCCGCGTTCGGAGATGTCTCCGTACGCGCCGCGGATGTACCGCCTGCAGATCGACCCGTCGAAGATCGGCACGGTGATCGGCCCGGGTGGCCGCGTCATCCGGTCGATCATCGAAGAGACGGGCTGCTCCGTGGACATCGAGGACGACGGTTCGGTGTTCATCGGTGGCACGGACGAAGAGTCGGCACGGCGTGCTATCTCGATCATCGAGGGCATGACGAAGGACGTGGAGGTCGGCCAGATCTACACGGGCCGTGTCGCACGGATCATGAACTTCGGTGCGTTCGTCGAGATCGCGCCGGGTAAGGACGGACTGGTACACATCTCCGAGCTGGCGGACTTCCGGGTGCCGTCGGTCGAGGACGTCGTGAAGATCGGCGAGGAGATCCAGGTGATGGTCACCGAGGTCGACTCGATGGGCCGGATTAACCTGTCACGCCGCGCGGTTCTGGCGGGCGAGACGGATGTCGCTGCGGTCGTCGCACGGCAGGCCGCGGAGCGCGGGGCGCGTGGCGGCCCGGGCGGCGGCGATCGTGGTGGTGACCGTGGCGGTGGCGGCGGAGACCGCGGTGGCCGCGGCGGACCGCCTCGTGGTGGTGGTGGTGGCGGGTTCCGTGGCGGCGGTGGTGGTGGCGATCGCGGCGGCAACGGCGGCGGTGGCGGGCCTCCCGCTCGCAGTGCGGACGGTGGTCTGCGCGACCGGCGGCCGAACCGGCCGGATGCACCTCCCGGACCGCCGAGGCCTCCGTTTGGCGGGGGCGGGGGTAGTCAGCCGTAGTCTGTGGTCTGTAGTTCTTAGTTTGTAGTTTCGGGAGAGGGCGCCGAAGGGCGCCCTCTTCTGTTGTGTGGCGCGAGTGGGCCCTCTCCTCCGGCCTTCGGCTACCTCCTCTCCCACTGGGGAGAGGAGGCTCGGATCGGAGATCGGGCTGGATCTTCGGGGAGGCGTGGGCACCGCTCCACGTCGTGGAGGGGCGATGCGTGCGAGACTGCGCCGATCCTGGGGAGGTGTGACCTCACCCCGACCCTCTCCGCCCGGCGGAGAGGGAGAACGCGCGGACGGTTGCTTGCGTGGGTGGGTGGCGGCGGTAGGATCTTCGGCATGAGTGTGAAATACGAACGTGTTGGCGCGGCGGCGGTATTGACGATCGATCGGGCGGAGCGGCGGAATGCTGTGGATGGTGCGACGGCGGCGCTGTTGCACGAGCGGTATCAGGAGTTTGTCGCGGACGATGGGGCGCGCGTGCTGGTGGTGACGGGGGCGGGCGGGAAGGCGTTTTGTGCGGGCGCGGACTTGAAGGCGATGAGCAATCCGGTGATGGCGCCGGAAGGGCCGATGGGGTTCACGCGGCTGCAATCGCCGAAGCCGACGATTGCGGCGATCGAGGGATATGCCGTGGCGGGCGGGCTGGAGATCGCGTGCTGGTGCGATGTCCGTGTTGCCGGTGCCAGCGCCCAGCTCGGGTGCCTGGAGCGCAGATGGGGCGTGCCGCTGATCGACGGAGGCACGCAGCGCCTGCCGCATATCGTCGGGCTGGGGCGCGCGCTGGACATGATTCTCAGCGGGCGGCTGGTGGGCTCGCACGAGGCGATGGCGATGGGGCTGGTGCAGCGCGTCGTCGCGGACGGTGATGCGCTGGCCGCGGCGCTGGAGCTGGCGGAGCAGATCGCGGCGTTCCCGCAGCCGTGCGTGCTGGCGGATCGTCAGGCGGTGTATGACGGCCTGGGGAAGCCGCTGCCCGAAGGACTGGCGATCGAGGCGGAGTTGGGGCGCGCGGTGGTGGTGGAGGCGCGTGAGGGTGCGATGCGTTTCGCCGGCGGCGAAGGACGCCACGGCGTCGGAACGTGAGAACGGTTCACCACAGAGACACAGAGGCACCGAGTTTCGGGTGATCGGGAATGTGAGGAAGCAACTTGCCGACGTTTGATTCTGGTGGCGTGGCGATCAACTACGTTGATGAGGGGAGCGGGCCGGTCATCGTGCTGGTGCATGGGTTCGCGGCGAGTATCAAGACGAACTGGCGCGGGCCGGGGATCATCGATGCGCTGATACGCGATGGGCGGCGCGTGGTGGCGCTCGACTGCCGCGGGCACGGCGAGAGCGGCAAGCCGCACGATCCGGATCTTTACGGTGGGACGAACATGGCCGACGACGTGATCGGGTTGATGGATCACCTCCACATCGACGTGGCTGACCTGATGGGCTACTCGATGGGCGGCGCCCTTTCTGCGTCGCTGCTCGTGTGGCACGGCGATCGTTTCCGCAGCGTAATCATCTCCGGCATGGGCGATGCGCTGGTGAACGGCGTGCTGGCCAGCGCGGAGCGTACGGGCGGCATCGCTGACGCGATGGAGGCGAAGGATGGTGGCGCAACGGCATCGCCGGCTGCGCGCAACTTCCGCGTGTTTGCTGAGCGCAGCGGCAACGATCTCGGGGCGCTGGCGGCGATGCAGCGTTCTCGGCGTGGCGGCTTCGATCCGACGAAGCTTGCGGACGTGACGCTGCCGGTGATGGTGCTGATCGGCGAGGGTGACACGCTCGTCGGTTCGGCGGACAAGCTGACGGCGGCGATTCCGGGCGCGAAGCTGGTGAAGGTGCCGGGTGACCATCTGTCTGCGGTCGGCGCGCCGGAGTTGAAGGTGGCGGTGTTGGGGTTTCTGGCGGCGGCTTCGCCGGTGGGGTAGTGGGACTCTGCGCCACTTCGCGCGCGGGCAGTCTGCGGACTGCCCCTACGCGGTGACCTCACCTCCGGGCGGAGCGATGCGCCGACACCGGGCGGCCACGTAGGGCCGCCCCTACGGCTACGTGGTGCGGTCGGCGTGGCCGTTGGTGATGTGCCAGGTTTGGGCTTTGGCTACGAAGGCGGCGTCGAAGCGGTCGGGGTCGGGGCTGGTGATCCAGACTTGATCGGCGTCGATGGCGGCGAGGACGCTGTTTCGGCGGGACTCGTCGAGTTCCGAGAGCACGTCATCGAGCAGGAGGATCGGGCGCTCGCCGCTGCGTGCGTGCAGCAGGTGCGCTTCGGCGAGGCGCAGCGCGAGCGCGGCAGTGCGCTGTTGGCCGCGCGACGCGAACGATGCGGCGGGTTCGCCGCCGAGCATCATCGAGAGATCGTCGCGGTGCGGTCCGGTGAGCGTGACGCCGGCGGCGATGTCGCGCGGGTGCGTGGTGTGCAGCTTCTCGAGTAGCGCGATCGCCACTGCGTCCGGGCCGGACTCGATGATGCGCGCGGCGGGCCATGCGTCGGCGAAGCGCGGCGCGTAGGTGAGGGCGAATTGCTCGCGCTCGCCGCTGAGGCGCGCGTGGGATGCCGCCGCGAAGTCTGCGAGATGCGCGACGGCCTCCGCGCGGGCGCTGAGGATCGCGGCGCCGTCGCGCGATAGCTCCTCGTCCCAGTACGCGAGTTCGGATGCTTGTGCGGCGCCGTCCTGGATGCGCTTGAGCAGCGCGTTTCGCTGGGTGATGACCTTCGTGTAGCGCTGGAGGGCGCGCAGGTAGTGATGATCGGCCTGCGAGAGCATGACGTCGAGATAGCGGCGGCGGCCGGACGGCGCGCCGCGCACCAACTCCATGTCGTCGGTGGTGAAGAGCACGGCGGTGATCGCGCCGATGACGTCGGAGGCGCGCTTCGGCACGCCGTTGAGCTTGAGGCGCTTCGAGGCGATGAGGCCCTTCACGCCCGCACGGCCGAGGATGGTGACTTCGACGCTCACTTCGCCGGAGGTCCGTACGGCGTTGCCGGCGATCCGCGCGTGGGGCTGAATGTCGTCGCGGGTTGACCATGCGATGTAGTCGGCGTCGTTGTCGGCGCGCTCGGAGCGCGCGGTGGCGAGCAGGAATACGGCTTCGAGCAGGTTCGTCTTGCCCTGCGCGTTTTCGCCGAGCAGCAGCACGGGGCCCGGCGCGAGATCGAGTTCCTGGCGGGGGTAGTTGCGGAAGTTGGTGAGCGAGAGATGGCGGAGGTGCATTGGGGGGAGGATAGGGGAGCGAGTGTCTAGTGGATAGTGACTAGTGGATAGCGTGTGGTGATTGGGGCGGTGGGCTAGGCGGATTGCTCGGTTTGGGTCATGGCGCCGCCGTCGGTATCGCTGAGGAGCGCGCTGATGGTAGCGGCGTCGAGGGCTTTGGCGAAGAGGAAGCCCTGGGCGAGATCGCAGTTGCGCGACTTGAGCCAGCCGAGCTGGTCGGAGCGCTCAACGCCCTCGGCAACGATCTCGAGGTTGAGCGTCTGGCCCAGCTCAATGATCGATTGCGCGAGTTCGCGCTCCTTGCCGAGCTGGCCGACGCCGTCGACGAAGGACTTGTCGATCTTGAGGATGTCGACAGGGAAGCGGCGCAGATAGCTCAGCGATGAGTAGCCGGTGCCGAAGTCGTCGATGGCGAGCCGGATGCCGAGCGCCTTCAACTCGTTGAGGCGAGTGATCGCGAGCTCGGCGTCCTGCATCATCAGGCTCTCGGTGATCTCGAGGACGAGCGACTCGGGCGGGAGGCCAGAATCGCGCAGTGCCTCCTCGACGACACGGACGAGGCCGGGCTGGTGCACCTGGCGCGCAGAGACGTTGACGGCGACGCTGAGCGGCGGATCGGTCGGATACTCGAGCTGCCAGCGGCGCACCTGCGTGCACGCCTGGCGCATCACCCAACGGCCGATCGAGAGGATGAGCCCCGTCTCTTCGGCGATGTGGACGAAATCGTTCGGAAGCACGAGCCCGCGCGTGGGGTGCTGCCAACGGACGAGTGCTTCCACGCCGGAGATCTTCTGCGAGCTGAGGACGACGCTCGGCTGGTAATACACGACCAGCTCATCACGTTCGATAGCGCGCTGCAGTTCGCCGGCGAGTTGCAGGTGGCTCACCATCGAACCCTCTGTGGTCGGGTCGTAGACGCTGTACTGCGACTTGCCTTCACTCTTCGCCGTGTACATCGCGACATCGGCGCGCCGGAGCAGTTCGTCGCCGGCGGAATCGGCCGCGCCGATGGCGATGCCAATGCTTCCGGAGACGAAGACCTCGGTGCCGCTGAGAGTCATCGGGACCCGAAGCGATTCGATAACGCGATCCGCGACGGCGATCGCATGACTGTCGTCGCCCAGTTCTTCGAGCAGGATCGCGAACTCGTCGCCGCCGATACGCGCGGCGGTGTCTCCCGGACGCAGGCATGCCTGCAGGCGGGCGGCAACCTCGATGAGAAGCCTATCGCCAGCGGGATGGCCGAGGCTGTCGTTGACGGACTTAAAGTCGTCTAGGTCGATGAAGAGGACCGCCAAGCTTGCAGCGTGGCGCGCCGCGCGCTGCAAGCCGTGTTCGAGCCTGTCCATGAAGCGGGCGCGGTTGGCGAGGTTCGTCAACGGATCGTGGAACGCCTGATGGCGCAACTGCTCTTCGAGTTCGCGCTCTACTTCGAGCGTGCGGGCGAGCGCTTCCTCGGCGCGGGTGCGCTCTTCGACCTGGAGCGCCAACTCGTGGTTCGATCGCTCGAGTTCGGTGGTGCGCGTCTCGAGGTTCTTCGAGAGGTAGGCGTTCAACTCTTCCGAGCGATGAATCAACGCCTCGGCCATGCTATTCACGTCGGCTGCGAGGTTCGCCAATTCTGCCGGTCCCTCACGATGCACCTTCGCGGTCAGGTCGCCCGCGGCGATAGCGCGGGTAGCGGCGCTGGCACGGCGCAGCGGACGCCCGATCCATTCGAAGGCGGCGAGCGCGACCGCCAGCAACAGGGCGGCGGACATCGCACCGATACCGAGCGACCATCGCAGCGTCATGGCCTCGGCGGCCCGCTGGTCGTCCTGTGCTTCGCGCAGCGTGACGCGCTGATTGGCGAGGCGAGAGCCGAGTTCGGCGAGCAGCGCTTCGGAATCCGCGGTGGAACCGGAGCCGACGGCGATGTTGATCGCGTTCGCCAGGTCGCCGGAGCGGATTGCGGCAATCACCTTCTCGTTGCTGTCGGCGAATCCGGCGTGCGTAGTGATCATGGCGTTGATGCGCACCGCGTCATCGGGGTCGTGCGTCAGGGCGTCGTCGCGCAGAGCGATCAGCGCGTCGTTGGCGGACTTCCGCGAAGCCGCGAACCGATCGAGGTACGACGAGTCCTGTTGCACGAAGAAGACGACGACGGTGATCCACTCGTCGTATACAGAATCGAGCGCGTCCTGATACAGAGCGCTGTTGTCGATGGCGCGCGTGGCTTCCTGCTGGGCCACGGCGTGGCGCGCGGCGCTGGAGCGAGTCGCCACGACGATCACCGTGGTAGCGGCGAGCACGCAGCAGACCAGGACGGCGGTCGCGGCCCGGACGGAGACCCGGTGTCCGTACTTCATGCGGATCCTTCTGCGTGCAGCGAGCGCGCCCGGCGGCCGGGCAGCGAATGACCACACCCCTACGGAATGATCGGCTCGCGGAACCGGGAGGAATAGCGCTTTGAGAGCTATTCGGACGTCATGGTGGTGGCGTCCGGGGCCTCACGACGCCTGCACGAAGGCCGATGATCATAGGGAGATTCCCGACGAACCGCGGGTTTACCAGGGAGACGAGAGATGTCTACGATGAACCGTCATCGACTTGCCTTGGCACTGGCAGTGGCAGCAATCGCGATCGCCTCGGTGACGCTGATCCAGGTATGGGATGCGACGCGCGGTGGCGGCGGTCAAGCTTCCAGCGCTGCGGGGTTGCCCACGGCGTGCGAGAACTTCGCCGAGGCGAGCGCGTTGTTTGCGCATGGCGGTTCGGCCGAGACGCTGCGGATGACGGGCGGCGGCGTCTTCACGCGCGATCCTGAGATGGATTCTAAGCAAATCCTCGACGCCTTGATGGCGTCGTGCGACGCGGAGTGGTCCGCTCAAACGCGCTAAGCCAACATTCCACGCAAGTACACGCGGGTGCATCCGGTCGCGAGAGACCGGCCGTGGCTATTGTGCGTTGAGGAATCGGAGACGGAGCCGGAGTGTGTCCGGGCGGGCTTCGTCGACGAGGATGCTCTTGCCGGTGCCGTTGGTCACGCCTTCAGCGATGGCAGCTGCCGTCATGGGCTGGCTGAGGACGAGCTGGATCGCGGCTTCGTCGTCCTGGTAGCGCCGGACGGCGGCGGACTGTACCTGGGGCAGGCGCACGAGCGCGCGCTGGATCTCCATGAGGCCCTGGAATCCGGGGACGGCCGCGATGGTGACATCGATGCCCTCGCCACCAGACATGAACGTGGGCTCCAGTTCGGGCAAGTGCGGCTTTGCGGCTGCGGGAGCGGGCTGCGCTGCGGGCGCCTCGGCCAGATTGGCGACGGCGTCGGCGAGATCGGCCATGCGCGCCGCAAGCGATTGGTTGTGCTCTACGAGCTGCCCGAGGATGTCGCTGAATCGCTCCAGCGTTGTGATGACTTCGAGCGGGATGGCGCGGGCGCGACTTTCGCGATCCGCTGCGATGATCACTTCGGCTTGCATCAGCGCGTGGGCGATGATCTCGGCTGCCCGGACGAAGGCATCGTTGTTGCTGTTGGCGTCGGAGGGTGTGTCGGTCGTCATCTCATCCCGTCTCTTGTCACGAACCCAATGATCGACACGCCGCTTCTTGCGGAGGTACTGCCGCGAGGCCTCCATGCCACGCAGTCCGGCGCACCAGCGGCAGCGCGCAGCATGATGCCGTGCGAAGGCCGGGTGCGGACAGTGAGTTATCGGCGCGGGGGGACAGAGTCAGAAGCAAGTATAGCAAGGTGCCTGCACACTTCCTTCGCTGGCCGGTGCGGGTGCGCGCTTAGGGGTCGTGTCGGATTCACCACAGAGGCACGGAGACGAAGGGGTCCTGGGGTGGATCACGCGGCGCCTCTCTACAGGAACGTCGACAACAACCGACGGGCTGGGATGCTGATCGGGGCCGATTCGACCGTAGGCGGCGGAGGCTCGATAGTTGGGGCGAGCGGCGGGTTCGGTTGAGCGCGCGTCGGCGGACACGAGGAGGACGAAATGATGCTGGAGACGGTAACGGTGGAGCGGGACGCGGAGTTGCCGGGGCTGATGACGGTGACGCTGAACCGCCCGGACAAGCTGAATGCGATCAATGTGCAGATGCATGACGACCTGCAGCAGGTGTGTCGAGAACTGCAGGACGACTACGAGACGCGCGTCGTCATCTTGACGGGCGCGGGCCGCACGTTCTCCGCGGGCGCAGACCTGGGGAGCGTGCGCGCAGGGGCGCCGGCGGGCGACCTCGACCGGCGCCTGCGCGTACATATCGGCGGCCGTACCAGCGCGATGCTGGAGCGGCTGGACCAGGTGACGATCGGCGCGATCAACGGGCTGGCGATTGGCGGGGCGGTGGTATTCGCGTCCTGCATGGATCTGCGAGTAGCGGCGACGTCGGCGTGGTTCTCGATACCGGAGGTAGAGCTGGACTTGCCGCTGACGTGGCAGGCGCTGCCCCGCCTGATGCGCGAACTGGGGCCGGCGCGCACGAAGGAGCTGGTGATGATGTGCGAACGCTTCTCGAGCGCAGACGCGTTGCAGTGGGGATTCCTGAATCGCGTCGTTGCTGACGGCGAGGTGATGGCTGAATCGCGCAAGGTCGCCGCAAGGCTGCTTTCGATGGATCCGCTGACGCTGGCGATGACGAAGAGCGCGACGAGCGCGTTGGCGCGGACGATGGTGCCCGAGGAGGCGAACTGGGCCGACGCCGACGCGATGCTGCTCTCGTACCGCCTTCGGCGCGACCGCGAGAAGGAGGGCGCCGCGCCGAAGGGGCGATCCACGAAGGGGTAGGTTGGTGGTAGCTGGAGGTTAGGGTTTGGCGCTGACGGGGTCTTCGAAGATGAGGTTGTGCGAGCCGACGACGACCTCGTCGCCAGATTCCAGGACGAGCCAGTCGGCTTCCAGTCCGGAGACGAAGGTCTTGCGGCTCATGCCGCCGACGTGGTGCAGCGTGTAGTGCCCGTCCCGGAGCCAGATGCGCGCGTGCTCGGCGGCGATCTGGTCGGAGGCGGGGAAGACGATCGTCGCCACCTTGGCCGACGTGCCGATGATGGCCGGGCCGGCGCCCAATTCGTACACCTGGCCAGTGCCGTTCTTTTCGCGCAGCACGCCCGTGCCGACTACCGCCGCGACACGTGAAACCACGCCCGGGGTGCGCACCGGCCCATCGAGCGGCTGCGCGGCGGCTTGCTTGATGTTCGGCTCGATCACGCGTAGCTGCGCCATGTGCACCCGGCGCCGCGCGAGCCAGCGCAAGATCAGCGCGCCGACGACGACGAGTACAAGCAGGATGATGACCGCGGCGAAGATGATAGTTGGCAGCGAGCTGCCGCCCGACTCCGGTTTGGGGACCTGTGCGGCTGGGGTGTCGACGGGCGGCTGCGCCTGTGCCGGCGCCGAGCCGCGCTTGAACGACGCCACAGCGCCAGCCGGCGTGCCGTCGACGAGGGCGATGATCTGCAGATCGGCATCGGCGCCGTCAGCGGCCCCGGCGGCCCGTACGGTCACGACGTATTGGTTGCGGAGCAGCGACGCCATGCCGGCGTAGACATCGGCGAGTGTACCGGCGGTGGCGCCGCGGTACAGGCCCTGCGTGCCGGTTGAGAGGGACTGCAGGTACGCGACGTCGGGCTTTGCGCCCATGCCGATCGTGAAGATGGGCACGCCGGATCCGCGGGCGGCGGCGACCGAGCCTTCGGCGGTGGCGGTCGAGCTGCCCGTGTCGTTCTCACCGTCAGAGAGCAAGATCACGGCGCGCCGCGGCGCGGCGGCAGCTCCGGCGATGAACGCGCTGGTCTGAACGGCTTCGTAGAGCGCAGTGCCGCCGGCAGCTCGCAGCCCGGTGATGCCGGCGACGAGTTTCTGCCGGTCACCGGTCAGGGCGACGACCGGTGTGACGCGGTCGTTGAAGGCGACGAGCGCGGCCTCGTCATTCGGCCCCATGCTGTTCACGAAGTCGGTTGCGGCTTGGCGAGCACGCTCGAATGCCTCGCCCTGCATGCTGCCGGAGGTATCGATCGTGATGACGGTTGCGAGGCGGAGACCCTGGTCCTGGGCCACCTGCACGCCGTCGACCGTCAGCCTGTCGGTGCCATCGAGCACCTGAAACTGTTCAGCCGTGAGGCCGGCCGCCGGCACCCCCCGATCATCGAGGGCGGTGACGATGATGCGCACCTGAGGGAAGGCGCTGGCATCCACCTGGTTGATGGAGAGCGTGGGCGTGTTCGGCTGCTGGGCGCGTGCAGGCGCGACCGCGCCGACAGCGGTTATCGCCAGCAGGGTGGCGATGATGGCGACGAAGCGAGCTATTTTCACGTTTGTTGCGGATTCCAGGCAGCGGGGTGTCAGTAGACCGATTATAGGGCACGGTGAGTGGCACCATACACGGTTGTCAAGTTGGGTTCACGAGTCGCTCGGAGAACGCCGTCAGGCGCGTTCGTCGTTGGTGAGGATGAGGGTGCCGGCGGCGTGGAACATACCGCCGACGCCATGGGCGATGCTCGTGCGGAGGTCGGGGAGCTGTGCGGGGGCCTCGCCACGGAGTTGGCGGACGGATTCCTGGATGGCGAACATGCCGTACATGCCCGTGTGGGTGTAGCTGAGCCCGCCGCCGTTGGTGTTGAGCGGGAAGTCGCCGCCGGGCGCGGTGCGCATCTCCTCGAAGAAGGGTCCGCTCTCGCCCTTGCCGACGAAGCCGAGGGCTTCGAGCGCGAACATGGGCGTGTGTGCGAAGGCGTCGTAGAACATCGCGTGGTCGATGTCCTTGCGCTCGATCTTCGCCTCGTTGAAGGCGAGCTGGCCTGAGACCTTGAACGCGCGCGACTCGGTGAAGTCGTGCATCTGGCTGATCATCGAGTGTTCCGATGACTCGCCGGTACCGAGGACGTACACCGGCTTTTTCGGGAAGTCCTTCGCGCGTTCGGCCGATACGACGACGAGCGCGCCGCCGCCATCCGTGACGAGGCAGCACTCGAGCAGGTGTACCGGGTACGCGATCATGCGGGAGTTGAGCACGTCTTCGATGGTGATGGGGTCGCGCATCATGGCGCGCGGATTCTTCTCGGCCCAGCGCCGTGTGGCGACGGCGACGGACGCGAGCTGCTCGTGCGTGGTGCCGTATTCGTGCATGTGGCGCAGGATGGGGATGGTGAAGCGGGTCGGCGGGCCGGCGACGCCGTAGGGTTCTTCGAACTGTGCGCCGGGCATCTGCTTCGATGATCCCCAGCCGCCCATGCCGACGCGGGAGCGCCCGCTTTCGCCGTGCGTGATCAGCGCGACGGAGCAGAGGCCCGCCTGGATGGCGGCAGCGGCGTGGCGCACGTGGATCATGAACGAACAGCCGCCGACGCTTGTGCCGTCGATGTAGGTCGGCGTGATGCCGAGATATTCGGCGACGGAGACGGGCGACTGGCCGGCGCAGAGTACGCCGTCGACGTCGTCCTTCGTCAGGCCGCAATCGGCGAGCGCGTTGAAGGCGGCTTCGGCGTGCAGCATGAGTGACGACATGTCGGGCTGGATGGCGACGCTGTCGGTCTCGGCGGCGCCGACGATGGCGGCGGTCATGCGCAGGCTCATGTCGCCGCTCCGACCGGGCGGAAGATGGGCAGCGTGATGACGTCGTCCTGCTTCTCCCACGTGACCTCGACGGGCAGATCGATGGGCAGGTTTTCGGGCGTGGGCTCGACGCCGATGATGTTCGTCATCATGCGGGGACCTTCATCGAGCTGGACGACGGCGATCACGTAGGGAGCGTAGTCCTGGAAGCCGTAGGCCGGACGATTATTGATGACGTAGGAGTAGAGCTTGCCGCGGCCTGTGGCGGTGAACCATGCGACATCCTTTGACGAGCAGAACGGGCAGAAGGGGCGAGGATAGAAGTACGCCTTGCCGCAGGCGTTGCAACGCTGGATGCGCAGCTCGCCGCGGCGGGCGCCGGCCCAGAACTCTGCGGTATCCGGCGTGGGTTCGGGAATGGGGCGTTTGGGCATCGAGACTGAGTATTGCAAGCGCCGCGGCTAGTCGCTAGGGAGCGACGAAAACGACGAAGGGCACGAAGGAGCGTGAAGGCGGATGTTTGGGTCAGGGCTGGCTGCTACGCGGCGGCGGCGAAGTCTTCGTCTTCTTCGTACGCATCGGTGATGCCGAGCGCGGCGCGGAGGGTGCGGAGTTCTTCGAGGATGTCGTCGATATCGGTGTCGCCAGCGAGGTCCGTCAGGATGCTGAGGTCTTCGACCGCCTCCTTGGACTCCTGGAACATGCTGAGTAGCGCGTCAGTGCCGACGGCTGGTGCCGCAGCGGCAGCTTCCGCGGCTGGCTGTTCGCCCGCGCCGTCCGGGGCACCGTCAAGCGATGCTTCGGGTGCTTCGTCGGCGGGGGCGGTCTCGTCTTCGGGCGTGAGGTCGTCGACGGGCTCGGTCTCGTCTTCCGCCGCAGCGTCGTCCTTCTTCTTGCCAAACGCCATGGTTCGCACTCCTCAGCCCGCTGCGCGGTCTTGTGAGAGTATCGGCCGACGTCGGGGGTTCCCTTAGGGGTTGGGTCGTTGGAGGCGGGAGGTTGGAGGCGGGAAACGGGAAGCGGGATCGGGGGTGGGCGATGCGCCTGCGGCCGGCGCGGACTGAAGTGCACGCTACGGGCTGGCAAGGATGGTGCTGGATGATCCGGCTAGAAGAGGCCTTGCTTCTGGGCCTTCGAGAGGAGCTTGAAGAGCTCGTAGAAGTTGTTCACTCCGGATTCGCCGAGCTTCTGAAGCAGCGCGCCGCGGCGGTCGACTTCTTTGTAGATCTGACGGACGTTCTTCTCGGACAGACCGCGCGACGGGGCGATGTGCTGCTCCAACTGGTAGCTGTTGTTGAGGCCGACGAACTCAAAGATGTCCTTGACGGGATCCCAGCGGAAGATCTCGACGAACGAGAACGATCCGCTGGACGGGTCGTAGCCGATGATCTCGGAGATGGCGATGACGCGACGCCCCATCTTTCCGCTGGGCAGGCGCACGGCGCTGCAGATGACGACGACGTTGAGGTTTTCGACGTATGTGCGGGGCACGCTAATCGGTATACCCGTCACGCGCTGGATGAGCTTTTCGACGGTGGCGGCGTGGAAGGTGGCGCAGACCGCGTGACCGGTCATCATCGCCTGGAACGCGATGTTCCCTTCCTCGCCACGAATCTCACCGATGATGATCTCGTTGGGCCGCTGACGGAGGGCGGCTTTGAGGAGACTGAACATGTCGACGCTGCCGCCGCCCTGGCTCATCTGGCCACGGACGACTTCGCGCGTCCAGTTGGGATGCGGCACCTGGACTTCCGGTGTGTCCTCGATGCTGACGATCTTGGCATCGGGGCGGACAAACGTCATGAGGGCGTTCATAAGCGTCGTCTTTCCGGACGCGGTTTCGCCGGAGACGAAGAAGTTCTTGCCCTCTTCGACGATCAACGACATGTAGCCGGCCATCTGCCACGTCATCATGCCCGAGTTGCAGACGTCGACGATGCTGAGCGGGATGCCCATGAACTTTCTGATGGTGAAGTTCGAGCCGTTCTTCGAAACGTCGCCGCCGTAGACGATGTTGATACGCGATCCGTCCGGTAGCGTCGCGTCAACGATCGGGCTGCGGAATGTGACCGGCTTCTTCATCTTTTCGGCGAGCTTGAGGACGAAGTCGTCCAGCTCTTCGTGAGAGTCGAAGTTGACGCTGCTCTTGAGGCCGCCGAAGATCTTGTGCTCGATGTAGACGGGGCCGATGCCGCTGCAACTGATGTCCTCGATCCATGGGTCGCTGATGAACGGTTCGAGCGGCCCCATCCCGACCTTGTCGCGGATCACCATATAGCGGAGGCTTTCCATGTCGGCAGCGGTGCATTTGAGCCGGCCGCCCTTGGTGGCTGTGCCGCCCCCGCCGCCAAACGGCAGCCGAAGGAATCCCCCCTCGCCCTTTTTCGATGCCTTCTCGGCCTTGGCGTTTGCCCTGTCGGTCTTGGCCTGCGCTTTGTCGCTCTTGTCCTTGTCGTTCTTTGCTTCCGTCTCGGCGCGGGTCGTAGTGTGGTCGACAATGTCGCAGGAATCCTCGATGGCCTTGAGGATGACATCCGTCTTTTCCTCTGGCGTGTTCGCATCGGCGAGGATCTCGACGAAATCGAGCAGGCGGTACTCCATGTCTTCGATGAGCTCGCTCAGCTGGTCGGTACCGGGCTCGATCGCAATGTAGTAGTTACGTGCCTCCTGGTGGTCCGGGAGGATATGGATGAAGGTGTTGCCCTTCACGGCGTAGATCAGGTTTGGGTCGACGATGTCGCCGAGCTTGCGGGTGGCCTCCGGGTAGTAGGTAGGGACGCCGTATTCCGCGAACGGCACCTTGTGAAGGTACGACATGAGGTGCGGCGCGGCATCGGCGGCGTCGCGCAGCTCGGGCGAGAGCAGGTTGTGGATCGGGCACTGAGTAGTTGCGACGGTGCCACTGTGGTCATCGATCTGCTCGGCGGTATCAAATGGCAGCCGCTGCGGCATGCGTTCGCGTCCTTAAGCCTTGGCCTTGGAGATCGGGATGATCTTCATGCCGAGTCCGGGGTCAACATCGAAAGAGATGATGTTACCGGTGGTCTTGTCGGCACCGCGCACCTTCGCGACCTCCAGGACCTTCACGAGCTTCTCACCCATTTCTTCGACGCGCAGGCGCAAGTGGGCGTCGCAGAGCGAGCGGATGCGCATGAACATCGCTTCGTCAAAGGCGAAGGTGTGCAGTGTGAAGAAGATGGTCATGTTCTCGTCGACCAGGGTCTTGATGGCGGTGAGGAACTGGAGCGTCGCCGATTCGGGCATCTGAGCGACGAACGACGTCAGCGAGTCGATGAAGATGACATCGAACTTGCCGCGGAGCGAGCTGATGTGTTCGAGCAGCTTGTGGAAGGCGGTGTCCGCCGATTCGGGCGACATGGCCGCCGGCACCGGGTAGACGTTGAACGCGCCGAGCAAGTAGAAGTCGAGGATATCGAGGCTGAGGCTGCTCATTTGGCGGAAGAGGCTGCGGGGCGTGTTCTCGGTGGTGTAGAGCACGCAACGCGTGCCGCTGTTGAGCGCGCCATAGACGAGTTGCTGGGTGACGACGCTCTTGCCGGAGTTGGAGGAGCCTTCGATGAGGATGAGCGATCCCTCGGGGATGCCCCCGCCCATCTTCTTGTCGATCTCCACGTTGCCTGTGGAGATCACGCGCCGCTTGACGTCCTGAACTGACATATGCGGGGACTCCGTCTCGCGTCCATGCTTGCGCCGCGTCGGGAAGATGCGCACGCAGAGGGCCCGGCATACGCTGGGCTCCCACATCTATGTCGGCACTTATGGGCGAAAATTTAGGTGCCCGTACCCATCGAGGGCGGCTGTGTGGGTGCATGTTGGGGTTTGTGCGTAGGGGACCGGGCACCACGAAGGACACGAAGGCGCACGAAGAGGGAAGGAGTAGGGCGAGAGCGGAATCCTTTCACATCACGAAGCGCTTCCATTCGAGCCTGCCGCTTGAGCGGAAGTTGATGAGCACGCCGACGCGGAGGCCTGTTGCCTTGAGGTAGTTGAGGATCTGCGCCGTGTCTACATCCGTGAGGGCGTCGACGGTCTTGAGCTCCACGATGATCCTATCGAAACAGACGAGGTCGGCGATGTATTGCTTCGTCAGCGGCTGACCCTTGTACAGGATGGTCAGCGGTTTCTGCGCGACGAACGGAATGCTTCGCCCGACGAGTTCGCGTTCCAGCGCTTCTTGATAGACGGCTTCGAGAAATCCACGCCCGAGCTCTCGATGAACCTCAATCGCGGCGCCGGCCACCTTGTACACCTCATCCTTGAACAGCAAATCGAGACTTGCGGCCACGGTGTCCCTGCCTTCTTTCGTGATCCTTCGAGTCCTTCGTGGTTGATCGCTGGAAGAGTAGAGGATTTCCGCTGGGGGGTGGGCTGGCGTAGACTTGGCCGCGTATGAGTTCTCGTGTGCCTGCATCGGTGTTTCGGCCGCGGAGCGTGGCGGTGGTGGGGGCGTCGTCGAACGTCGATTCGCCCGGTCACGACTACGTGCGCGCGCTGGTCGACTTCAAGTTCGCCGGCCCGATCTACCCGATCAATCCGCGCTCGCCGGAGATCATGGGGCTGCCGGCGTACGCCTCGTTGTCGGCGGTGCCGGGCGACGTGGACCTCGTGATCTCGTGCATCCCGGCGGATGGAGTGATCTCGATGATTGCGGAGGCACAGGCCAAGGGCGTGACGGCTCTGCACCTGTTTACGGGAAGGTTCAGCGAGACTGGCGACGCGAAGGCGACGGAACTCGAGCGCGAAGTGCTTGACGCGGCTTCGGCGGCGGGCATGCGGATCATCGGGCCGAACTGCATGGGGGTGTACGACTCGACGGCCGGGCTGTCGTTCCGGCCGGACTTGCCGCAAGCGCGCGGCGATGTCGCCTTCATCTCGCAGAGCGGCAACAACTCCGTCGAGCTGATGCTGCACGGAGCGGCGCGCGGGCTGCGGTTCAGCAAAGTGGTCAGCTACGGCAATGCGCTCGATCTTACGGAGGCGGACTTCCTCGACTATTTGGCGGACGATCCCGAGACGAAGGTTGTCGGCGCGTACATCGAAGGTACGCGCGACGGGCGGCGGCTGTTCGACGCGCTGAAGCGCTGCGCGGCCGCTAAGCCGGTGGTGATCCTGAAGGGCGGTCGCACGGGCGCCGGTTCGCGGACGGCGGCATCGCATACGGCGGCGCTAGCGGGTCAGCGGCAGATCTGGAGCGCCGTGCTGCGCCAAGCGGGCGCGGTCGAAGTGGCGACGTTCGACGAGCTGATCGACGTGATGGTGGCGTTCGCCTTCCTGCGTGACGAGCACGGGGCGGCAGGTCGCGAGCAGAAGTCTCGGGTTGGCGTCGTGGGCGGGGGCGGCGGGCGCGCGGTGCAGTCGGCGGACGTCTGCGAAGAAGCGGGGCTGGCGGTGCCGAAGCTGCCCGACGCGATGCGCGAAGCGTTGCGCGGGAAGGCGCCTCAACTTGCGGACTGGGTGGACAATCCCGTCGATCAATCGATCCTTGCCGGCAGCGGCGTCTCCGGCGCGCGCATCCTGGAGATGATGCTGGAAGACGACGGCTTCGACGCGCTGATCGCGAACGTCGGCGAGGACTGGGTGCTCGGGCGGCCGGACGCGATCGAGCGGATGGCGCATCTCGTCGATCGCTTCGCGGCGATCGGCGTGAAGACGACGAAGCCGATGGCGTTCGTGCTGGGTCCCGCCGACTCGATGGACGAGACGAAGTGGCGGGCCGTCAGCGGCGGCCAGCAGCGGCTGACGGACGCACGGCTGGCGGTGTATCCGAGCGTCGATCGGGCGGCGTCCGCGGTGGCGCGCTTTCTGGCGCGTACGGCCGGTTAACCCCGAAGGACACGAAGGGGCACGAATGGTGTAGGGGCGGACCAGCGTGTCCGCCCTGTTTCATTTTTCACGCTGACGGCTCGGTTTGCTGTAGGGGCGCAACCCGTTGCGCCGCGTTTGTTCTACGGCGATGGATCGACATCGGGCGTGGACGCCGGCTCGCGCACCTCACCCCGGCCTTTGGCCACCCCTCTCCACGAC
>JANNPX010000048.1:0-57306 GCA_031400455.1 Chloroflexota bacterium
CCCTTCTGGTCGAGGTGAACAACGGCGACACCGTCGGGGTCGTCGGCCGCAAGGCGCTGCGCGACCTCAAGCGTCGCATCCGTCGACGCGTTGTCGGCGACGACGATCCGCCACTTGTAGGCCGCGAGGTGCTCGGCGCACCAAGCGCCCAGCTTCTCCACGCTCGCGGCGAGCGTGCGCTCTTCGTTGTAACAGGGGATGACGAGGTCGACGGATTTCATTGGGATGAGTTTACAGTTCACAGTTCGTGGTTCACAGTTCGCCGTCCTCACCCCGTAGCGCGGGCTTTCCAGCCCGCGCGGAGCCCCGTTCCGCGCGCGTCCGACATGTGCTGACAAACCCGAAATGTGGCGTTCGTGAGTACGGCGAAGGACACGAAGCAAATTGGGGCACGCGGTGGCGTGCCCTCGCCGTCCGCGGCCCGCCCCCGCCGCGCCGCGTCCTACCCCTGTCATCCTGAGCGCAGCGAAGGATCTTCCCCGATCCGAACCGGCACCGTGCGATTGCCGCCCCCGCCGTGCGGCACGTAGCCGTCGGCGAACACCCACACCGCGCAGGCTGAAAAGCCCGCGCTACGAGGCGAAATCAACATCCCCCGGCCACCCGAACAAGCAGAAAGGGCGCCCGCAGGCGCCCTCTCAAAAACTACAAACCACAAACTACGAACTACGAACTACGAACTACGAACTCCCTAGTAATCCATCGGCGGCGGGGCGGGCGCCATGCCCGGCGCTTCCGGGATCTCCGTCACCAGCGTCTCCGTCGTCAGCACCATGGCGGCGATGCTGGCGGCGTTCTCCAGCGCGGAGCGCGTCACCTTCGCCGGGTCGATGATGCCGGCCTTCAGCAGGTCGACGTACTTGTCGTTGCGGGCATCGTAGCCATACATCTTGCCCTTGCCGTTGCGGATGTTCTCCACGACGACGGAGCCTTCCTGGCCCGCGTTCTCGGCGATGATGCGAACGGGCTCCTCGAGCGCGCGCTCCAGGATGGCCGCGCCGGTGCGCTCGTCGCCGCTGAGCTTCGCCTTCGCCGCGATGACGGCCGGGACGGCACGCAGCAGCGCAACGCCGCCGCCGGGTACGATGCCCTCTTCGACGGCCGCGCGGGTCGCCGAGAGCGCGTCCTCGACGCGGAGCTTCTTCTCTTTCAACTCGACCTCGGTGGCCGCGCCGACCTTGATCACCGCGACGCCACCGGCGAGCTTCGCCAGCCGCTCTTGCAGCTTCTCACGGTCGAACTCCGACGTCGCTTCGTCGGTCTGGGCCTTGATCTGCTTGATGCGGCCCTGGATCGCCTTGTCGGTGCCGTAGCCTTCGATGATCGTGGTCTCATCCTTGGTCGACGTGACGCGGCGCGCGCGGCCGAGGTCGGCGACGTTCGCGTTCTCCAGCTTGACGCCCATCTCCTCAGTGACGAACGAGCCGCCGGTGAGAATTGCGATGTCTTCGAGCATCGCCTTGCGGCGGTCGCCGAAGCCCGGGGCCTTGATGACCAGCGCGTTGATCGTGCCGCGCAGCTTGTTGACCACCAGCGTAGCGAGCGCCTCGCCGTCGCAGTCGTCGCAGATGATGACGAAGTTCTTCGTCACCTGCAGCACCTTCTCGAGGACCGGGAGGATGTCGCCGACGGCAGAGATCTTCTTGTCGGTGATCAGGATGTACGGCTCGTCGAGCGACGCCTCCATGCGGTCGGCGTTCGTGACGAAGTACGGCGATACGTAGCCGCGGTCGATCGACATGCCCTCGACGAACTCAGTCTCGAACTTGAGACCCTTCGACTCTTCGACGGTGATGACGCCGTCCTTGCCGACCTTCTCCATCACCTCTGCGATCATCGTGCCGACCTCTTCGTCGCCGGCGGAGATCGTCGCGATCTGGGCGATCTGCTCGCGGCCCGCGACGGGCGACGCCAGCTCGCGCAGCGACTTCAGCACGGCCTGAACGCCGATCTCAAGACCCTTCTTGAGGGCCATCGGGTTGGCGCCGGCAGCTACGTTCTTCATACCTTCGCGCACCATCGCCTGACCGAGCACCGTCGCCGTCGTCGTGCCATCGCCGGCCACGTCGTTGGTCTTGGTGGCGATCTCCTTGGCGAGCTGCGCGCCCATGTTCTCGAAGGGATCCTTGAGCTCGATCTCTTTCGCGATCGAGACGCCGTCGTTGACGACGGCCGGCGGGCCGAACTTCTTGTCCAGCACGACGTTGCGGCCGCGCGGGCCCAGCGTCACCTTCAGCGCGTCGGCGAGCGCATCGACGCCCGCCTTCAGCGAACGGCGCGCCTCTTCATCGAATACCAGTTGCTTAGCCATGTATCGGTCTCCTGGTGAGTTGTGATTGGTGACTGGTGGTGGCCAGCCGCCATCACCGAGTCGTGATTTCGTTTCTTCGCGTTCGATCGTCTTCTAAGCACAGCCGCGGCGACTGTCACCAATCACCAGCGACCAGTCACCACGCGACGGTTACTCGACCTTGGCGAGCACGTCCTTCTCCGCGATGACGATCAGCTCTTCCTGGTCGATCTTCACTTCCTGGCCGGTGTACTTCGCGTACAGCACGCGGTCGCCCACCTTGACGTCCATGATTACGCGCTTGCCGTTGTCGTCGAGACGGCCCGGGCCGGCCGCGATGACGGTGCCCTGCTGGGGCTTCTCCTTCGCCGTGTCCGGAATGACGATGCCGCTGGCCAGCACTTCTTCCTGGACCTGCGGGCGGATGACGATGCGGTCGTGCAGCGGCACGAGCTTCGTCGAAGCGGCCTTCGGGGCCTTCGCCTTTGAAGCGCCGTTGCGGGAAATGGGCTTGGATTTGATCGCAGCCTTAGCCAACTTGTTCCTCCTGTGTGTTGTATTGAATCCGAATCTGGGACGGGTGCCGTCTTAGCACTCGTCATGGGAGAGTGCCAAGAGATGATACGACAGGTGAGCAGGGTGTGCAAGGAGTTCGTAGTTGGTAGTTCGTGGTTCGCAGTTCGCAGTTCACAGGTGCGGCCACGAGTGCGTGGATCCCTGTCGCGCTGAGCGACGCGAAGCATCTTGCCCGGGATGCTCCGGTCCCGTCGCTTAGCCGGGGCTGCCTCGCTCTGAGCGGTAGCCTTTGCCGGGCCTTCCAACCAACCGACCTCCCTAACGGCGGACGGCGCGGCTATCGAATCGGGGTTTCTAGTGTCCGAGGTGTACAGTGGACGCTGTGGAGCGAATCGGGAACGTAGTCCAGGTCGCGTTTCTCATCCTGTGTTCCGTCTGGGGCGCGCTCGCAGTCGCCGGAGGGATCGACCTGCTCTTTGAGGGACGTGAAGGCTGGGGCTTTGACGTTCTCCCAACAAGGATAGAGACCATTGGCTGGGAGAACCTCAGTCCCTCAGTGGTGGGTGCTCTGTCGCTACTCTGCGGAACTGTACTCCTGTTGCCTGCACTGTTAGCCTTGCGTTCCCTTTTCATCCTCATTCGCGACTGGCCGCAGTCCCGGTAGCGCGTTTCGCAGAGGGCTCCGGGGACGAGACTAACAACACACACACAAAACACACCACACCCTTGCCTACACGGTTCCGTGTATAATCGACCCATGCCGAAACGCCGTGCTACTTGGGACGCCACCTCCGTACGCGGCCTTCGCCGACACCTGGCGCTGACGCAGGATCAGCTCGCTGAGGAGCTGGGCGTGCGGCAGCAAACCATCAGCGAGTGGGAGACCGGCGTCTACCAGCCGCGCGGCGCGAGCACACGGCTGCTGACGATCATCGCCGACCGCGCCGACTTCGAGTACGACGCAGGTGAGGCGTGACGCCGCTGCTCATCGCCGACGAACTCGCCTCGTACGACGCCCGCACACCAGAGCCACATACCGACCCGACAGCGCAGCGGCCGTCGTTCGAACAACCAACATCAGACATCCAACATCAACCCAGCGCCCGATCCCGCGTCTCGCTTCCCGCTTCCCGCCTCCAACCTCCCCACCTCACCGAGGCCCAGCTCACCGCGCTCTGGCGCGGGCGGCGCTTCCCGGACGGCGCGCTCGTGACGCGCGCGGGCGTACCGGTGCGCGTGATCTTTCAGGGGCGCGCGGGCCGCGGGCCCGGGCCGGACTTCCGCGGCGCCGTCATCGCCGGTCCGTCCGGCATCCCCGTGCGCGGCGATGTCGAACTGCACGTGCGCGCATCGGACTTCCGCGCCCACGGACATCACACCGACCGCGCGTACGGCAACATCGTGCTGCACGTCGTCTTCGAAGATGACACAAGCGAAGACACGCTCCTGCCCGGCGGCGGCCGCGCGCCGGTCGTCGCGCTGGCGTCGTGGGTGGCGCGGCGCTCCGGCGAGCTACAGCACTGGCTCGAGCGGCCGCTCCTCTGGCGCGAGCCCTGCCACGACGCCGTCATGCGCATGGGCGCGGACGGCGCCGGCGCGGCGCTCGACGCCGAAGGCGACCGCCGCTTCGAGGCGAAGGTGGCACGTGCGTGCGAAACCGTGCGCGCGTCCGGCGTCGATCAGGCGCTGTATGAAGGGCTGCTCGAAGCGCTCGGATACGGTGGCAACGCGGCGCAGATGCTGACGCTGGCGCGCCTGCTGCCGTGGACGCGCCTGCGCGACATCGCGGCCGGAGATCAGACGCGCATGGAGGCGCTGCTGCTGGGCTGCGCCGGGCTGTTGCCGTCACAACGTGCGCATCACGGCCCTGTCGAAGCGCATATTGACGCGATGGAGCGCATCTTCGCGCAGGCACGCCCGTCATCGCTGCAATCGAGCACGTGGAAGCTCTGGGGCGTGCGCCCGGAGAACGCACCCGCCCGGCGCGTCGCCGCAGCCGCCGCGCTGCTGCACCGGCTCGGCACGCCGTCGGCGCTGCTCGGCATCGCCGGCGCGAACAGCGTCAACGAAGCGATCGCGCCGCTGCTCATCACATCGTCCGGCTACTGGCGCACGCACCACGATGTCTGCGCCGCGCCGTGCAGGATGCCTTCCGCCTTCGTCGGCCGCTCTCGCGCGCTGGAGATCGTCATCAACGTCGTCCTGCCGATCGCCTGCGCGACGGGCGACGCCGCACTGGCAACGAACGCGCGCACGCTGTTCGCGCGCCTGCCGCGCCCGGCGGTCTACGGCGCAACCAAGTTCATCGAGGCTGCGCTGTCCTCCGAAGGCATCCGCGTCCCCATCAACGCCCGCCGCGCGCAGGGCCTCCTGGAACTGCAGCGCAACTGGTGCACGCAAGGCGGTTGCGGGCGGTGCGCCCTTAGTTTGTAGTGGGTAGTTGGTAGTCCACCTCGAAAAAACTACAAACTACCCACTACCAACTACGAACTAACCGCAAACCTCATCCCCGGCTGCGGATCGAGATCCCAGCCCGCCCGCAGCGCCTCGAAGCGAAAGTGCGCGCAGGCGGCGATCATCGCGCCGTTGTCGGTGCAGAGCACGGGCGGCGGCACGAACACGGGGAGCGGCGAGCGATCGATCAGCATCTCGCGCAGCGGGCCGTTCGCGGCGACGCCGCCCGAAAGCAGGATGCTGCGCACGCCCTCGCGCAGCGCGGCGTTGACCGTCTTCTTCGTCAGCACGTCGACGACCGAAGTCTGGAACGCCGACGCTATCTCCGGCATCGGCGGCGGCGGCTCGCCGGACTCGCCGCGGACGATGTGCAGGACCGCCGTCTTAAGCCCGCTAAACGAAAAGTCGTCGCTGTTCTTCAGCCACGCTCGCGGCAGGCGCAGCAGCGGCCGCGCACCGCGTGCGGCGCCGCGCGCCGCGCGCTCAACCGCCGGTCCGCCGGGGAAGCCGAGCCCCAGCAGCCTGCCCACCTTGTCGAACGCCTCGCCGGCGGCGTCGTCGCGCGTGCGGCCGAGCCGCTCGTAGCTGCCATGGTCGCGCATCAGGATCAGATCGGTGTGGCCGCCCGAGACGATCAGCCCCAGCGCCGGCAATTCGGGCTCGCGATACGCGCGGCCCTCGACCTCGAGCCAGTTGGCGTAGAGGTGCGCTTCCAGATGGTTGACGCCGAGCAGCGGCACATCGTGCGCGTACGCCAGCGCCTTCGCCGTGTTGACGCCCACCAGCAGCGCGCCGGCCAACCCCGGCCCTGCCGTCACGGCAACACCCGACAGATCGCCCCACGCGGCGCCCGCATCCGCCAGCGCCGCGTCGATCACCTGCAGGATCACCTCCAGGTGATGGCGCGAAGCCACCTCCGGCACGACGCCACCGTACTGCGCGTGCAGGTGGAACTGCGAAGCGATGACATTCGAGCGCAGATGACGCCCATCCGCGACGACCGCGGCCGCCGTCTCGTCGCACGACGTCTCGATGCCGAGGATGAGAGTGCTGGCTGGTCGTTGGTCGTTGGTCATCGCTCAGCATGGTAGCGAGCGTCGGTGACAAGCGCCGCGCGCCGGGTACGATCCACGAAGAGCACGAAGGCCACGAAGTATTCGTGTAGGGGCAGTCCGTAGACTGCCCCTCTCCATGCCGCGCCGCCGTTGTGGCGGGAAGCGCGGAGGTGAGGTCGCGGCGCAATTGGGGCGTCAACCAAACTCCGCGAGCACGCGAACGTCCGCGACACAACGAAACGGACAGGTCTCAGGACCTGTCCCTACAACCCGCTTCCAACCCGCTTCGCCTTCGTGCCCTTCGTGCTCTTCGTGGATCGTTCCCGCGGCTACACCGGAATCGGCAGGTCGATCTTGTGGCGCCGCAACTCGCCGGCGATGCGCGCGGCCGACGCTTCGTCCGGCTCGCAGAGTGGCAGGCGGTAGCCGCCGACCTCGAAGCCGAGCTGGTTCAGCGCGTACTTCACCGGGATCGGATTGATCACGCAGAACAGCGCGTCCAGCAGCGGCAGCAGCCGACGGTGGATGGCCGCCGCTTCGGCGATGCGGCCCGCCACCTGGTGCGCGACCATCTCCGCCACTTGCCGGCCGACGAGGTGCGTCGCGACGCTGATCACCCCGTAGCCGCCAAGCGCGATGATGTTGAACGTATCCTCGTCGTTGCCTGACCAGATCTTGAAGTCCGGCGCCGCCTCCTCGATGATGCGCGCGATCTGCGCCATGTCGGCGCTCGACTCCTTCACGCCGACGATGTTGCCGATGCGCGAAAGGCGCACCTGCGTCTCCGCCGTCATGTTGACGCCCGTGCGGCCGGGGATGTTGTACGGGATGCAGGGCAGATCAACCGCGTCGGCGATGGCGGCGAAGTGGCGGTACATCCCCTCCTGCGTCGGCTTGTTGTAGTACGGCACGGTCAGCAGCAGCGCATCGACGCCGGTGCGCGCCGCCTCGCGGCTGAACTCGATACTGTCGGCCGTGCAGTTGTCGCCCGCTCCCGCGATCACGGCGCCGCGCGCGCCCACCGCATCCTTCACGTCCGTCCACAGCCGCATCTTCTCCGGCATCGTCAGCGTCGGCGCCTCGCCCGTCGTGCCCGTGACGACGAGCCCCTCGGAGCCGGAGTCGAGCAGCGCGATCGCCAGCCGCTTCGCCTGCGCATAATCCACCGACCCGTCCGGCGTGAACGGCGTCAGCATCGCGGTCAGGACGCGTCCGAGTTCCATAGCATTCCTCCGTGAACAGAGACGCTTCGCGCGAGCGCCTAGACGAGGCCGCGCGCGATCATCTCTTCCGCGATCTGGATCGCGTTCAGCGCCGCGCCCTTGCGGATGTTGTCGCACGAGATCCACATCGCGATGCCGTTCGGGTCGGACATGTCTTCGCGGATGCGGCCGACGTAGACCGGATCCTTCCCGGCGGCCGTACGCGGCATCGGGTAGAGGCTGACCGACGGATCATCCTGGACGACGACGCCCGGCGCTTCGTGCAGGACTTCGCGCACGTAGTCTGCCGTCATCGGCTTTTCGAACTGGGCGTGGACGGCGAGGCTGTGGCTCATGAAGACGGGCACGCGCACGCACGTCGCGGACACCGGCAGATCCGGCTCATGGAAGATCTTGCGCGTCTCCGCCATCATCTTCCACTCCTCCTTCGTGTAGCCGCTGTCCATGAAGGTGTCGACCTGCGGCAGCACGTTGAAGGCGATCTCGTGCGGGTACACGTGTGGCACGCTCTCGTTGCCCGCCGCCCAGTTGCGCGACTGCTCGTCGAGCTCGGCGACGGCGGCGGTGCCCGTGCCGGAGACGGCCTGGTACGTATCGGCGACGATGCGCGTGACGCCGTTGAGCTTGTGCAGCGGCCAGAGGCAGAGCACCAGCGGCGTGGTCGAGCAGTTGGGGATCGCGAGGATGCCCTTGTGGCCCTCGACGTCCTGCGGGTTGACCTCGGTGGCGACGAGCGGCACATCCGGATCCTGCCGCCAGACGCTCGAGTCGTCGATGACGATCGCGCCGGCGTCACGGGCGATCGGCGCGTACTCGCGCGACGCCGCGCCCGACGCGGAGATGAACACGAAGTCGGCGCCCTTGAACGAGTGCTGCGTCGTCGTCTCGACCGTGATCAGCCCTTCCCCGAAGGGAATCTGCTTACCGGCAGAGCGCTCCGTCGCCAGCAGCTTGAGGCTCCCGACGGGAAAGTGACGCTCCGCGGCGATCTTGAGGAACTCGAGCCCCACGACCCCGGTGGCGCCGACGACGGCGACGTTGTACTGCTTGCCCTGCGCTGACATCCCGCTCCTACTCTCTGACTCGGCGCTGTGGTGGTGCATGATACGCGCTCGCGGGGTGCCGCTGCCACTGCGGGCGAGTTCGTAGTGGGTAGTTTGTAGTTCTGACGAATCGGCGGCGCCTCGAGCCCGTAGCGTGGACTTCAGTCCGCGCGTTCCCGCATCCAGCTCGTAGCGCGGGCTTTCTAGCCCGCGCGGCGCTCCGACGTGGCCCCTCACCTCCGGCGTTCGGCCACCTTCTCTCCCACAAGGGGCGAGGAGGCGCGTTTCGAAGTGCGAACTTGCATTCGTAGCGTGGACTTCAGTCCGCGCGGCGTTCGTACCGCCAGCCCCCGCTGATCGCGCATAATCCGGGCATGGAGCCGCAAATCCAGTACGCTCGCACGTCCGACGGCGTGAGCATCGCCTATAGCACCAGCGGCGACGGGCCGCCGCTGCTCTATTGCCACGACCACACCATCGCCATGCAGCATCATTGGACTGGGTCGGCCCCGGCCAACGACACCATTCGAATGCTGTCCGCGTTTACGCGGGTGACGATCTTCGACGCCGCAGGCATCGGCGCGTCGCAACGAGATGTCAGCGACTTCTCGCTGGAGGCGCAGGCGAGGACGATCGAGGCCGTCGCGACCCGCATGGCTGCAGACCAGTTCACACTGATCGGAACGGGCACCGGCACGGCCGGCGCCGCTCTCTACGCGGCTCAGCAACCTGGCCGCGTCCGGGGACTGGTCTGTGGGTTCCCCACGTTCCCCGTCGCCCGCCGAACGGGCGCAGCGATCCGTGACAACTGGTCCCTTGATCGCCGCCGCGCAGCCGGCGCAGCGTTCCCTGACGGACCCGTCTCGGGTCAGCGGTGGTATAGCAACGCCATGCGCGAGTCCCTGACCGCTGAGGTCTATGCGGCGTATCGGGCAGCGTTCGCGGACGCGGACCTTGGCGCGATTTACCGGAGGATCCCGGTTCCCGCGCTGCTCTGCATTCCACGGGCGGGGCCAGCACGGGAAGCGTCGCTGGCGCTGGCGAGTGTCATGCCGAACTGCCGCGTTGCGACGATTTCAGACTTCGGAGATGACTTCATGGCGGCGTTCCTCGAGTTCATCGGTGTCGATGACCCGCGCGAAAGTCCGCCGCTCCTGGCTACCAATGACGCGCGTGGCACCGCGGTCATCTTGTTCACCGACATCGTCTCATCGACCGAACTCACCGAGCGCATGGGGGACGCGGCCTTCCGCGACGCATCACGCGCCCTCGATACGGGGCTGCGGTCGGCGATCCGCGATGCCGGCGGCGCCGCCATCGACGGCAAGCTACTCGGCGATGGCGTGCTGGCGACGTTCCCGTCGGCGGCGCAGGCGATCGATGGCGCGCGCCGCTGCCTGGCGCTGAGCGCAGCATCGGAGTTGGGGCTGCACATCGGGCTGCACGCGGGCGACGTGATCCGCGAAGACAACAACGTCTACGGCGGCGCCGTCAACATCGCCTCGCGCATCTGCGGGCTGTCCGCGCCGGGCGAGATCCTCGTCTCGGACGTCGTGCGTGGCATGGCGCGCTCGTCGGCTGGCGTGGAGTTCGAGGATCGTGGCGAGCAGGAGATGAAGGGCGTCGGCGAGCCGGTGCGGGTGTATGCGGTGCGGGCGGAGGGTGCGTGATGCCTGCCACACAGATCAAGTACGCTCGCACATCCGACGGCATCAGCATCGCCTATACCACCACTGGTGACGGGATGCCACTCCTCTACTGCCACGATCACACGATCGCCATGGAGCATCATTGGACTGGCTCGGCTCCGGCCAACGACACCGTTCGCATGCTATCCGCCCGTATGCAAGTGACGATTTTCGACGCGGCAGGGATCGGTGCGTCGCAACGCGACGTCAGCGACTTCTCACTGGAGGCGCAGGTTCGGACGATCGAGGCCGTCGTTGCACAACTGGCTGCACCTCAGTTCACTCTGATCGGAAGCGCTACCGGCACCGGCAGCGCCGCTCTCTACGCCAATCGCCATCCTGATCGCGTCCGAAATCTGGTCTGCCTGTTCCCCGTGATCCCCATCGTCCGCCGAAAGGGTGCAGCGATCGCTGATAACTGGTCCCTCGATCGCCGCCGCGCAGCCGGCGCCGTGTTTCCTGACGGGCCCGTCTCAGGCCAGCGCTGGTACAGCAACGCGATGCGCGAGTCCATGACGGCTGAGGTCTATGCCGCGTACCGGGCAGAGTTCGCAGACGCAGATCTCAGCGTGATCTATCAGCGTATCCCCGTGCCTACCCTGCTCTGCGTCGCGAACCAGGGGCCAGTGCGAGATGCGTCGCTTGCGCTGGCGAGCGTCGTGCCCGACTGTCGCGTTGTAACGCTCTCCGACCTCGGCAGTGACGCCCTCGAGGAGATTCTTGAGTTCATGGGTGTCGATACCGGGCAGCCCAGCTCGCGGCCTGCGACCAGCGGTGGTGCGTCAGGAACGGCGGTGATCCTGTTCACCGACATCGTCTCATCAACCGAACTGACGGAACGCATGGGCGACGTCGCCTTTCGCGATGCATCGCGAGCGCTCGACGCCGGGCTGCGCACCGCGATTCGCGATGCGGGCGGCGCTGCCATCGATGGCAAGCTGCTCGGCGATGGCGTCCTCGCCACGTTCCCGTCGGCAGCGCAGGCGGTCGATGGCGCGCGCCGCTGCCTCGCATTGAGCGCGGCGTCGGAGCTGGGGCTGCACATCGGACTGCACGCGGGCGACGTTATCCGCGAGGACAACAACGTCTACGGCGGCGCCGTCAACATCGCGTCGCGCATCTGCGGCCTGTCAGCGCCGGGCGAGATCCTGGTGTCGGACGTCGTGCGCGGCATGGCGCGCTCGTCCGCCGGCGTGGAGTTCGAGGATCGCGGCGAGCAGGAGATGAAGGGCGTCGGGGAGCCGGTGCGTGTGTACGCGGTGCGGGAACAAGAATGAGCATGGAACCTGAGATTCGCTACACGACGACGGCCGATGGCGTGAGTATCGCGTACTACACGATGGGCGAGGGGCTGCCGTTGGTGGAGACGTCGAACGTGGTCTGGAGCCACTTGCGAGGGCAGCTGGCCCGTGAGTATCACCGCAGCAGTAGTGGGCAGGGTCTGGGCCGCGGCATGCAATTCGTGCGCTACGACGCGCGGGGCACCGGGCTGTCGGATCGAAACACGCTCGACTTCAGCATGGAAGGGCGCTTGCTCGATATCGACGCGGTCGTAGAGCAGCTGAAGCTTGAACGTTTCGCGCTCTTGAGTTTTGTGCATGGAACGCCGGCGGCTATCGCGTACGCGGCCGCGCATCGAGAGCGTGTGTCACATCTCATCGTTCACAGTGGATACGCCAGTGGACGCGTCTATCGCGAACGGATTGCGGACATTCTCTTGCGGGACGAGGACTGGGAGCGTTACACGCTCAATACGGCCAACTGGATCCTTGGCTTCACCAACGCGGAATTGGCGCCACCGCTCGCGGCCATGCTTCGCCAGTCGATGACGCCGGCATCACTGCGAGCATTTGTGGCGGCGTTTGACGACATCGATGTCACGCCATTGCTGGCAGGCATCGCAGTGCCGACGCTGGTGATGTACCGAGAGCGGTCGTACAACACGTCGCAGCTGGAATGGTCCCGCGAGCTGGCATCGAAGATTCCGGGCGCGCGCTTCGTGGAGATCGCACAGCGGGCCGGCCGGGGGTGGTCGAACGAGGAGTCGCGCGTCGTCGAGCAGTTTCTTGGTGTGGAGCATCAGGCAACGCCAGGACGTACGAGGGCAGGGTCCCTTCCTTCGGCCCCCGGCATGACGGCGATCCTGTTCGCTGACATTGCCGATTCGACCGCACTCACCGAGCGCATGGGCGATGCTGCTTTCCGCGACGCCTCGCGTGCGCTTGATGAGCAACTTCGCGCCGCGATCCGCGGCGCGGGCGGCACGCCCATTGAGGGCAGGGTGCTCGGCGACGGCGTCATGGCGACCTTCGTGTCCGCTTCGCAGGCGATCGCGGCCGCTCTCCGTTGCCGCGAGGTGAATGTGGGCGGTGGACTGCAGCTGCATCTTGGCATCCACGCCGGCGACGTGATCCGCGAGCCGGCCAACGTCTACGGCGGCGCCGTGAACATCGCCTCGCGCATCTGCGGGCTGTCAGCGCCCGGCGAGATCCTCGTTTCGGACGTCGTGCGCGGCATGGCGCGCTCGTCGGCGGGTGTGGGCTTCGAGGATCGCGGCGAGCAGGAGATGAAGGGCGTGGGCGAGCCGGTACGCGTGTACGCCGTGCGCTCACCGGAGTAACCTGTGGCCGATGGAGCGCGGGCGCGTCGCCCGTCGTCGCGTCGAAAGGCAGAACGGAGGACGTCACCATGTACGGAGAACTGACAGCGATCACCGAGCCGGGCCGGCGTTTCGTCGCGCTTGCTGAAGAGCACGCGGCGGACTTCGCAACGCGGGCCGCCGAGCACGACCGCGATGGCACATTCCCCACTGAGAACTTCGAGGCGATGCAGCAGAGCGGCTTCCTCGCCGCGCCCGTCCCCGAGGAGTTCGGTGGCCTCGGCCTCTTCTCTATCCACGACATGGGCATCGGCCTATCGCGGCTGGCGCGCGGCGACGGATCGTGCGCGATCGCGGCGAACATGCACCTCACGTCGGTGTGGACGATGCACCGCCTGCTGCGCATGGTCCACGCCGGCGCAGATGGGCCGCCACCGGCGATCCTCGAAGGCCTGCTGAAGGGCATCGCTGCCCGCGCGATCGTCGTCGCGGTGCCAGCGACGGAGGCTGGCACCACCGTGCGCTACCCGAAGACGGAAGTCGTGCCCGCTCCGGGCGGCGGCTACGTGCTGAACGGCCACAAGATCTTCGGCACGCTCTCGCCGTTCGCGACGCTGTTCTTCTCCTCCGCTCGACTCGCCGACGGCGACGGCGGCTACGAGTCCGTGCTCTGTATGCTCGGCCGCGACACGGAGGGCGTCGAGGTGAAGGACAACTGGGACGCCATCGGCATGCGCGCGTCCGGGAGTAACGACGTGATCTATCGCGATGTCCGCATCGGCGAAGGCAACGTCGTGCGCTCCGGGCAGCCGCTCGGTGGCATGGTGCTTGGCGGAGGCGATCCCGGGGGGACCCACGGATTGCTCGGCGCCTTCCTCGGCATCGCCGAGGCCGCGGCCGAGATCGTCATCGAGCAGGCGAAAACGCGCCGCAAGAGCCCGAGCGACAAGCTGATGGCGGAGCGTCAGTGGATGCAGCACCTGATCGGCGAGATGGACATCGACCTGACGACCTGCCGCGGACTACTTGCGTACGAGGGCCGCGCCATCGACGAGATGGTGAAGCGCTATCCGAAGCGCGATGCGCCTGAGCACGAGACGTTGGACATGGAACGGCTGCACCAGAGCGTGAAGTACACGATCAACCGCCGCGCGATCGAGGCCGTCGACAAAGCGCTGACGGCGTCCGGTGGCGCGGGATATATGAGCAAGCACCCGCTGGCGCGCCTGTATCGCGACGTGCGCGCCGGACCGTTCATGCAGCCGTTCTCGCCGCCGGAAGGCATCGAGTACATCGGCCGCGTCGTCCTCGGACAGGACCCGAACGTCGACCTGTAGTACCGATCCCGCGCCCGGCGAGCGGTGGACTGAAGGAGACCTGATGCAACCAGATCGAGAAGCAGTACACGCGAACGTGCGTGAGATCGCTGCGGCGTTCGCTGCGCAGCGGGGCGAGCGTCAGCAGCGGCGTGCGCTCGATCGCGCCGACTTCGATCGGCTCGCGCAGGCCGGCTTCCTGCTGACCGGCGTGCCGGCGGAGCAGGGCGGTCTCTGGGAGAGCGCGGCGAAATCGACCCGCCCGATCTGCGAACTGCTCCGCACGCTCGCGGGCGGCGATTCGTCGCTCGCACTCGTGTCTTCGATGCACCCGGCCGTGCTGGCATTCTGGCTCGCGTCGCCGCGCGCCACAGGCGGCGATCAGGACGCGTGGGATCGGCAGCGCGCCGACGTCTTCGGCGCCGCGCTCGACGGCCACTGGTGGGGCACGATCACCTCGGAGCCGGGCAGCGGCGGCGACATCGCGAAGACGAAGACGCTCGCGAAACTCGATGGATCAGGCGGCTACCTACTCTCGGGCCAGAAGCACTTCGGCAGCGGCTCCGGCATCTCGAGCTTCATGATCACGACCGCCGTGCCCGAGGGCGAAACCGGGCCCGAGCTCTTCTACTTTGACGCGCGCCGCGCATGGGACGGCTCCGATGGCATGAAGCTCATCGCCGAGTGGGACGGACACGGCATGGCGGCTACGCAGAGCCACGCGTTCCAGTTCGACGGCGTGCCGGTCGTGCGATGCGCCTGGCGCGGCGGCCTGCAGCCCGTGCTGCAAGCGTCGTTCGGATTCGTCGGCTGCCTCTTCGCGGCGGTAATCGTCGGCATCTGCGACGCCGCGTTCGAGAATGCGCGCGAGTCGCTCCGCGGCAAGGAGGCTTCGATGCGCCCGTACGAGCGCGTCGAGTGGGCGCGCGCGGAAATGGAGCACTGGCTCATTCGTCAGGCCTACGAGGGCATGGTGCGCGCGGTGGAGACGGGACCTGAAGGGCTGACGCCGCTCGGCGTGCTGCAGGGCAAGACCGCCATTGCGGAGTTGGCCGAGACCGCCATGGGCCGCGTCTGCAAGATCATCGGCGGCGGCACCTTCCATCGCCGGTCGCCTCTCGGCAACTGGTTCGAGGACGTGCGCGCGCTTGGCTTCCTGCGCCCGCCGTGGGGGCTTGCGTACGACCGCATGGCCGAAGGCTCCCTCGGCCCGCCGGCATAGTGCCGGCGAGCGTCCGCGTGTCGCCCGAACTCAGGCGGATTGCATGCCAGCCAGCCGGCGGTTGATGATGGCTTCGGCCTCGCCCATAACGCGATCGATGAGTTCCTTGACGGTCGGAACGTCGTGGATCAGTCCGGCGACCATGCCGCACGACCAGGCGCCCGCGGTGACGTCGCCTTCCTGCATCACGCGCGGATAGACACCGGCGACTTCGGGCATGATGTCCTCGAACTTGAGGCTGGCGCCGGCCGCGCGCTCTTTCTCCATCAGCCGCTCGACGCCGGCGTTGTTGAGGACGCGCTCGGTGTTGCGCAGTCCGCGCATGATGAGGCGCGTGTCGAGTTCGCTCGCATCGACGAGCGCCTGCTTGACGTTCGCGTGTACCGGCGCCTCCTGTGTGGCGATGAACCGCGTACCCATGTTGATGCCATCGGCGCCCAACGCGAGCGCCGCAACCAGGCTGCGCCCGTCGGCCATGCCACCGGACGCAACGAATGGGATCTTCAGTTCTTCATCGGCGCGGGGCAGGAGGATGAAGTTCGGCACGTCGTCTTCGCCGGGGTGGCCGCCGCACTCGAAGCCGTCAACGGAAACAGCATCGCAGCCAATGCGCTCGGCCTTGAGCGCGTGGCGAACGGCGGTGCACTTGTGGATCACCTTGATGCCCGCGTCCTTGAGCATGGGCATCCATTGCGCGGGATTGTTGCCAGCCGTCTCGACGACTTTGACGCCGCTGTCGATGATGACCTTGAACAGGCCGGGATAGTCGGGTGGCCTGAGTGCGGGAAGAAAGGTCATGTTCACGGCGAAGGGCTTGTCGGTCATTTCCTGGCAGCGCGCGATTTCAGCCGCGAGCTTCTCGGGTGTGCCCTGCGTGAGGCCGGTGATGATGCCGAGGCCGCCGGCGTTGGAGACTGCCGACGCGAGCTCGGCCAGACCAACGAAGTGCATGCCGCCCTGAATGATCGGGTGTTCGATGCCGAACAGTTCGGTGATTTGCGTCTTCATGTTGTGATTGTTCTCCTCGGTAAAGGCGGGCGACGTCCGGCTAGCATACTGTTTCGATTGCGCCAGCGAAATGACCAGCCGGAGGCATTGGTGCGAGGTTGACGAAGCTTCTCGACTACTGGACGGATCACACGCGAACCGCGCAGAACTACAAACTACCGACTACAAACTACGAACTCTCTACCCCGTACTCGCGCCGATCAGTTTGCCGATGGCAAACGTCACCGCGGCGGCACCCATGCCAATGCCGAGTTGTCGTCCGCCGGCGAACGCGAAGTTCCGGCCGGTGAACAGCGACACCGCCGCGCCGACTCCGAACATCGCCAGCCCGCCGAGCACCACTGACGCGACGAAGAACGGCGTCGTCGAGCCGAAGAACCACGGGATCACCGGGATGATCGCGCCCGCAGCGAACGCGAGAAACGACGAGATCGCGACGCCCCACGGCGAGCCGAGGCCTTCGGGGTTCAGGCCAAGCTCTTCGCGCGCCAGCGTCTCCAACGCGACGCCGCGATCGCCGAGGATGCGCATCGACAGCGCCTCCGCTTCTTCGGCCGGGAGGCCCTTCGCTCGATAGATGAGCGCCAGTTCCTTGCGCTCTTCCTCCGGGTTCGACTCCAGCTCTTCCTTCTCCAGCGCGATCTGACGCTCGAACAGTTCTCGCTGCGACGTCACCGAAATGAACTCGCCCGCGCCCATCGAGAACGCGCCTGCGAGCAGACCGGCGATGCCCGTGAGTACGATGAAGCGCCCCTCCGGGTTGGCGCCCGCCACGCCGATGACGAGGCTGAGGTTCGAGAGCAGCCCGTCGCTCATGCCGAAGATCGCCGCGCGGAGTTGGCCTCCGGTATCGACGCGGTGCCAGCGCTCGCCCTGCGCAATGCCGGCGACGTCGCCGCTCGCGTTTCCGCCGGGCGAGTACATTGTGCTCAGTGTGCGTGAATGCGCGCGCTCAGCTCGGGCGAGATCCGGTCCCGCATCCGCCTGCGCCATGTAGTTGTCGAATCCGCTCGACTCCATGGCGCTGACCATCGGCAGCACTGCGCGCGGGCTGATGCGCTTCGCCAGAAAGCCGAGGATGCGCACGCGCGCGCTTGGCCCCGGCTCGCCGGGATCGACGCCGGCGGCGCGCAGCTTATCCGCCCAGTGCTTGAGGTGGCCCTTCTCGGTCTCGGAGAGATCCATGAAGATCTGCGCGCGCGCAGGATCCTTCTCGGCCCGCGCCAGCAGCCGGTACAGCTCGACGCCGTCCACCTCACCCTGGTAGTTTGAGCGAAATCGTTTGATGTCAACTGCCGTCGCGGGCGCAACGGGCTCCGACGCACTCTGCGTGTTGGTGGTCTCCATGACGTGAGGATAGAGCGAGCGCGTACCATCGTCCAACGGGGCCGTGTATCGAACAAGCCCCCTCCCGCTTCCCGCTTCCCGCCTCCAACCTCCAACCTCCACGCGTTGCTACACTCACAACACAACCCAAACGACGCAAGAGGAGACCTCATGCTCGCGAAAGCGCTGAACATCAACCCCGACCGGATCGCCGTCACCGAGCTCTTCGGCGCCATCCCGTCGTCCGCCAAGACGGCCGAATACGTCCGCATGCTCAAGGCGATCGAAGAAAACGCGCACATCCGCGCGATGGTGATCGACATCGACTGCCCCGGCGGCGGCGCCAGCGCGTCGGAGTACCTGTACCGCGCCGTCGCGAAGGTGAAGGCGAAGAAGCCCGTCGTAGCGTTCGTGCGCGGCACCGGCGCCTCAGGCGGCTACATGGTCGGCTGCGCCGCGACGAAGCTACTGGCCGCGCCGATGGCCATCGTCGGCTCGATCGGCGTCATCTCGATGCGGCCGATGCTCCAGGAGCTGCTGACGAAGATCGGCGTCCGCATGGAGGTGACGAAGTCGGGCCGCCTCAAGGACATGTTCTCAAACTTCCGCGAGCCCACGGACGAAGAGCGGGTGAAGGAGCAGGCGCTCCTCGATTCGTTCTACAACCGCTTCGTCGAAATCGTTTCCGAAGCTCGTGGCATGGCGCCCGAGCGGGTGCGCCAGCTCGCCACCGGCGAGATCTACACCACGGCCCAGGCACTCGAGAACGGACTGGTCGACCAGGCGGCCGGCGACCTTGACGAGGCGATCGACCTCGCGCAGTCCCTGGCCGGACTGGCCGAGCGCAAGGTCACCTACGCCCGCCCCCACCGCGGCCTCCGCGAGCGCCTGATGGCGAACACCGCCGCCAGCTTCGCCGGCTCCGTCGCGCACTCCGTAGAGGGCATGCTGCTCGAGCGGCGGGTGGAGTACCGCTAGCGCGTCCTCGTTATGTCGCGTCCAGCTTCGCGCCTCCCCGATCCGTCAAGAAAGTGTCGTTTGGCGCTTGCTTTTTGGGGTCCGGATTCTGTAGCATCCGCTGGTTGACTTCCAGCTGGTCCTATTTGTATACTCACCTCAGGCTAGACAAGAAACCCCCTTGCCTTCGGAATCCCATGCATGTCCCCAAGCGGGACTTTCTCTGTCGTTCGGGAGATCACGGTTCGTAACGCATTGTTAGGAGCGCGCGCAGTATGACTGTCTCCACAGACATCGTCAGCAGCCGATCATTGTTTCCTGCCAGCAAGAAATCGTACGCGAAGATTGCTCACGTGCTGGATATCCCGCACCTGATCAGCATGCAAATCTCCTCGTTCGAATGGTTCAAGAACGAGGGCCTGCGGGAACTCTTCGACGAGATCTCGCCCATCTCCGACTTCACCGGCACCCGCATGGAGTTGCGCTTCGGCGACTACTCCTTCGGCGAACCGAAGTACTCGGAGCTGGACTGCCGCGAGCGCGACATGACGTTCTCCGCGCCGCTGCGCGTCAACGTCCAACTCGTCGTGCGCGAGACCGGCGAGGTGAAGGAGCAGGAACTGTTCATGGGCGACTTCCCGCTGATGACGCCCAACGGCACCTTCGTCATCAACGGCGCCGAGCGCGTCGTCGTCTCCCAGCTCGTCCGCTCCCCGGGCGTCTACTTCACGCTCGAAGTCGACCCCACCACGGGCCGCGAGCTCTGCTACGGCAAGCTCATCCCCAACCGCGGAGCCTGGCTGGAGTTCGAGACCAGCAACAAGAACGTGATGTCCGTGAAGGTCGACCGCAAGCGGAAGATCCCGATCACGACGCTGCTCCGTGCCATCGACGAAGAAGAGGGCGTGCCCGAGGCATTGCTCGGCACGAACGAGCGCATCCTCGCCAAGTTCGCCGACATCGACACGAACCCGGACCACCTGTACATCGCGACGACGCTCGAGAAGGAAGCTTCCACCAACAAGACGGAGGCGCTCCTCGACTTCTACCGGCGCTTGCGCCCGGGCGACCCGCCCACGCTCGAGAACGCTCGCGGTCTGCTGCAGTCACTGTTCTTCAACGCCCGCCGCTACGACCTCGGCCGCGTCGGTCGCTACAAGCTCGACCGCCGGCTCGAACTGACGACGGACCAGAAGATCCGCATCCTGCAGCCGCGCGACCTTGAGACGATCATCCGCACGCAGGTCAAGCTGAACAACGGCACCGGCCACCCGGATGACATCGACCACCTGGGCAACCGCCGCGTGCGTGCCGTCGGCGAGTTGATCCAGAACCAGTTCCGCATCGGCCTCCTGCGCATGGAGCGCGTGGTGCGCGAGCGCATGACGATCATCGACCCCGACCAGGCGACGCCGAGCGCGCTGATCAACATCCGCCCCGTTGTGGCGTCGATGAAGGAGTTCTTCGGCGGCTCGCAGCTCTCGCAGTTCATGGACCAGACCAACCCGCTCGCCGAGCTGACGCACAAGCGCCGCCTCTCCGCGCTGGGTCCTGGTGGTCTTTCCCGCGACCGCGCAGGCTTCGATGTGCGTGACGTGCACCACAGCCACTACGGCCGCATCTGCCCCATCGAGACGCCTGAAGGCCCGAACATCGGACTGATCGGCTCGCTCGCCACCTACGGCGTCATCAACAGCTACGGCTTCATCGAGACGCCGTACCGCCGCGTGATCAAGGAACTCGCCGCCAACTCCCCGGAGTGGGTCGGACGCTACCTGCGCGAGGATGTCGACGCCGAGTTGCCTGCGGGCACGCTGATCACCGACGCGCTGTCGAAGAAGCTCGCTCGCAAGGGCGACAAGATGATCCGGTCGCGCGCCTTCGTCAGCTCACAGATCGAATACCTGTCGGCCGACACGGAAGACAACTACGTTGTCGCCCAGGCGAACGCGCTGCTCGACTCCGACAACCACTTCCTGGAGGAGCGCATCGAGGCCCGCGAAGGCGAAAGCTTCATGATGGAGCCGCCGGAGAAGGTCGACTGGATGGACGTCTCGCCCAAGCAGATTCTCAGCGTGGCGACGTCGCTCATCCCGTTCCTCGAGCACAACGACGCACCTCGCGCCCTCATGGGTTCGAACATGCAGCGCCAGGCCGTGCCGCTCGTGCGGCCTGAGACGCCGATCGTCATGACGGGCGTCGAGGCGCAGGCCGCGCAGGACTCCGGTCAGGTGATCCTCGCCGAGGACAACGGCGTCGTGCTGTCAGCCGATGCACGCCTCATCCGCGTCCGCTACGACAGCGGCGAGGAGAAGGAATACCCGCTGCTGAAGTTTGTGCGCTCCAACCAGGGCACCTGCATCAACCAGCGGCCGACGGTGGAGCGCGGCGACCTCGTCCGCAAGGGCGCGGCGCTCGCCGACAGCTCTTCGACCAGCAAGGGCGAGCTCGCGCTGGGACAGAGCGTGCTGGTCGCCTTCATGTCGTGGCAGGGCTACAACTTCGAAGACGCGATCATCCTTTCGGAGAAGCTGGTACGAGAGGACAAGTTCACCTCGATCCACATCGAGAAGCACGAAGTGGAGTCGCGCGACACCAAGCTGGGACCGGAGGAGATCACCCGCGACATCCCGAACGTCGGTGAGGAATCGCTGCGCGACCTCGACGAGAACGGCATCATCCGCATCGGCGCCGAAGTCAACTCCGGCGACATTCTCGTCGGCAAGATCACGCCCAAGGGCGAGACGGAGCTGACTGCCGAAGAGAAACTGCTCCGCGCGATCTTCGGCGAGAAGGCGCGCGAGGTGAAGGACACGTCGCTCCGCGTGCCGCACGGCGAGCGCGGCAAGGTAATCGACGTCAAGGTCTTCCGCCGCGACACGCACGACGAGTTGCCCGCCGGCGTCAACGAGCTGGTGCGCGTTTCGATTGCACAGCGCCGCAAGGTTTCCGAGGGCGACAAGATGGCCGGGCGCCACGGCAACAAGGGCGTCGTCGCCCGCATCCTGCCCGTCGAAGACATGCCTTACCTCGAAGACGGTACGCCCGTCGACATCGTCCTGAACCCGATCGGTGTGCCGAGCCGCATGAACGTCGGCCAGGTGCTGGAGACGCACCTTGGCTGGGCGGCCAACGAGCTCGGCTTCCGCGCCGTCACGCCGGTATTCGACGGCGCCAGCGACCGGCTCATCGAAGACGAGCTGGGGCGCGCATGGCTGGCGCAGCAGGCCGGTGCGCTGAAGGCCACCAGCTCGCACCGCAACGATGACAACGCTACGTCGTACGAGCGCCTCGACCTGCCCAAGCTCGAAGCGTGGCTCACGCAGCAGGGCTTCGACGCCCGCGAGGTGATCGACGACACTCGCATCGGCGTGGCGAAGCGCGCCTGCCTCGACTACTGGCTGGAGAACGTCGTCGGTCTCAAGCGCGTGCGAGCGCTCTCCGCCGAGGACATTGACAAGAAGGTCACGGTCGCCATCAAGGACGGCTTCGCGCCGCCGACATGGGGCAAACAGCGTGTCATCGACGGCCGCACGGGCGACGCGTTCGATCAGCCAGTCACCGTCGGCTACATCTACATGCTCAAGCTCGTCCATCTTGTGGAGGACAAGATCCACGCACGGAGCACCGGTCCGTACTCGCTCATCACACAGCAGCCGCTGGGTGGTAAGGCGCAGTTCGGTGGCCAGCGCTTCGGCGAGATGGAAGTGTGGGCGCTGGAAGCCTACGGCGCGGCTCACATCCTGCAGGAGCTGCTGACCGTGAAGTCGGACGACATCGTCGGCCGCGTGAAGGCGTACGAATCGATCGTCAAGGGCGAAGACGTACTGGAGCCGGGCGTACCGGAGTCGTTCAAGGTGCTGGTGAAAGAACTCCAGAGCCTGGGCCTCTCCGTGGAAGTGTTGAACGAGGACGAACAGTCTGTCGAGTTCGTGGAGTCGGGCGAGGGTGTGCCTGAGCTGGGCATCAACCTCTCCGGGTTCGAAGGTGAGGAACGAATCAGTGCTTGAGGTAAATGACTTCAACGCGGTGCGCATTTCCCTGGCCTCGCCGGAGCAGATCCGGTCGTGGTCGTACGGGGAGGTCACAAAGCCTGAAACGATCAACTACCGCACGCTGAAGCCGGAGAAGGACGGGCTCTTCTGCGAGAAGATCTTCGGTCCCACGAAGGACTTCGAGTGCTACTGCGGCAAGTACAAGCGCGTCCGCTACAAGGGCATCGTCTGCGACAAGTGCGGCGTCGAAGTCGCACGCTCGAAGGTGCGCCGCGAGCGCATGGGCCACATCGAACTGGCATCGCCCGTCAGCCACATCTGGTTCGTCAAGGGCACGCCCAGCCGCCTCGGACTCCTGCTCGATATCTCGCCGCGTTCGCTGGAGCGCGTGCTCTATTTCGCGCAGTTCATCGTCACCAGCGTCGATGAGCACGCGAAGAAGCGCGCCATCGAGCATCTGCAGGAAGAGATGGAGCGCGAAGCGACGCGCCGCGAGAAGCAGTACGCGGACCAGGTGACGGAGTTGCGCGATCAGCTGAGCGCGGCCGAGGCGCAGATCGCCGAGGACAAGGAGCGCAAGCTCGCCCAGCTCGAAGAAGATCGCGAAGAGAAGACCAACGCCATCATGGAGGCCGCCGTCGAGTTTCAGGCGGAGCTCAGCGAGCAGGTCGGCAAGTCCGCGCGCAAGGGCTATCGCCTCGGCGACACGCTCGTCATCGAGCGCGGCACGGTCATCGAGAAGAGCACCGTCACGGGTCTGAAGAAGGCTGCGCAGGAGCGCGTCCACGCGCTCGAAGCCGACGTGAAGAAGAAGAAGGAAGACATCAACCTGATGTCCGATGCCGCGCTCGACCAGAAGCGCGCTGCTGTCTTCACCGAATTGAAGCCGCTCGAGGAGCAGGTCGGCGGCGAGCGCCAGGCCGTCTACGCCGAGTACCAGGAGCGCATCGACGAACTGACGCTGCTCATGGACCCGGCCGACAACGACAAGATGATCCTGCTCACCGAAGCGAAGTACAAGGAGATGCAGGAGCGCTACGGCAACGTCTTCGAAGCCGGCATGGGCGCCGAAGCAGTCCTGAAGATCCTCGATCGCGTAAACGTCGAGAAGCTGCGCGAGAAGATGCAGAGCGAGATCCACTCGACTTCCGGTCAGCGCCGCAAGAAGGCCACCAAGCGCCTCAAGGTCGTGGAATCGCTCCGCAAGTCCGGTAACCACCCGTCGTGGATGGTCTTCACGGTGCTACCGGTGATGCCGCCGGAACTGCGGCCCATGGTCCAGCTCGATGGTGGCCGCTTCGCTACCAGCGACCTGAACGACCTCTACCGCCGTGTCATCAACCGCAACAACCGCCTCAAGCGGCTGCTGGAGCTGGGCGCGCCGGAGATCATCATCCGCAACGAGAAGCGCATGCTGCAGGAGGCCGTCGACTCGCTGATCGATAACGGCCGCCGCGGCCGCGCGGTCGCAGGCAGCGGCAACCACAAGCTCAAGAGCCTCAGCGACATGCTCAAGGGCAAGCAGGGCCGCTTCCGCCAGAACCTGCTCGGCAAGCGTGTCGACTACTCCGGCCGATCAGTCATTGTCGTCGGCCCCGAACTCAAGCTGCACCAGTGTGGCCTGCCGAAGCGGATGGCGCTCGAGCTCTTCAAGCCGTTCGTCATGCACGCCCTCGTATCGCGCGGGCTGGCCCACAACATCAAGAGCGCCAAGCGCATCGTCGAGCGGGCGCGGCCGGAAGTATGGGACGTGCTGGATGAAGTCATCCACACACGCCCCGTGCTGCTCAACCGCGCACCGACGCTGCACCGCCTCGGCATTCAGGCCTTCGAGCCGGTGCTGATCGAAGGCAGCGCCATCCAGATTCACCCGCTTGTCTGCACCGCCTTCAACGCCGACTTCGACGGCGACCAGATGGCCGTCCACGTGCCGCTGTCTCGCGAGGCTGTGGCCGAAGCGCGCCAGATCATGCTCTCGACGCGCAACCTGCTCTCACCGGGATCCGGCGAGCCGATCATCGCGCCGACGCTGGATATGGTGCTGGGCTGCTACTACCTGACCGACGACATCCCCCTCGGCCGTGGTGAGAAAATCGAGCAGGTCTTCGGCAGCGGGCAGGAAGCGCGCTACGCCTACGACCTCGGCATCATCAAGCTGCAGCAGCGCATCAAGGTGCGCGTGCCGTACGAGAAGCCCCGCACGACGCTCACGCTGCAAGCCGCAGGTATCCTCGGCTCCGGCAGCATCGATGGCGGACCGCCGCTGGCGCTCGCCGAGGGCGATGCGGATGGCGTCGTGACGTACACGGACGAGATGCCCTCCAGCAGCGCACCGACGCAGGTGGTCGTGCAACGCTTCGAAGAGGGCAGCAGCGTCGCGGGCCGCGGACGAACCGAAGTGATTGAGACGACGGTCGGCCGCATCATCTTCGACGAGATCCTGCCCGCCGGCGTCGGCGCGGCCGTCAGCGGTGGCATCGACTTCATCAACGAGAAGATGGACCGCAAGATGCTGAAGACGGTCGTGGCCCGCTGCTACGACGTGCTCGGCAACGAGAACACCGCCGAGGTCGTGGACAACGTCAAGCGCATCGGCTTCGAGTACGCCACCCAGTCGGGCATCACCATCGCCGTCAACGACCTTCGCGTCCCGGCGGAGAAGGCTGGCCTGATCAAGAAGGCCGAAGACAACATCCGCGAGATCGACAGCGAGTACGACACGGGACTCATCACCGAGCAGGAGCGCTACGACGCCACGGTCGAGGTATGGAGCCGGACGACCGAGGACGTCAAGAAGACGATCCAGGACCAGCTCAGCGCCTACGGCTCCGTGTACACGATGGCTGTCTCGGGAGCGAAGGGTAACATCAGCCAGATCACCCAGATGGCCGGCATGCGCGGTCTCATGACCGACCCCTCCGGACGGATCATCGACCTGCCGATTCGCTCGAGCTTCCGCGAGGGCCTCACAGTGCTGGAGTACTTCATCTCCACACACGGCGCCCGCAAGGGTCTGGCTGACACGGCGCTTCGTACAGCTGACTCCGGTTACCTCACCCGCCGTCTCATCGACGTGGCGCAGGACGTCATTGTCCTCGTAGAGGACTGTGGCACTCGCATGGGTGTCTGGCTGGACCAGCCCGACGCGGGCATCCTCGAATCATTCAGCGAGCGCATCATCGGCCGCTACTCGGCAATGGACCTCGAAGACCCCGAGACGGGCGACATGCTCGCCGGGTTCAACGAGGAGATTGACGAGGCGCGCGCCGCCCGGCTCGAGCAGCTCAAGATCGAGCGTGTGTACGTCCGATCCGCACTCACCTGCTCGGCGAAGCGTGGCATCTGCCGCTATTGCTACGGTCGCAGCCCCGCGCGCGGGTCGCTGGTCACCGAGGGCGAAGCGGTCGGTATCGTCGCCGCACAGTCCATTGGCGAGCCGGGTACTCAGCTCACGATGCGCACATTCCACACCGGTGGTGTGGCGAGCGGCGTCGACATCACGAGCGGTCTGCCCCGCGTCGAGGAACTGTTCGAAGCGCGCGTTCCTAAGGGCCAGGCGCTGATCTCCGAGATGGATGGCATCGGCGAGATCTTGAAGGACGGCGACTCGCGCCGCATCCGCATCAAGAACATGGAGCTCTACAGCGACGAGTACGAGATCCCGAAGGGCGCGAAGCTCCTCGTCAAGAAGGACGACATCGTCGAGCAGGGCGCCATCCTGGCGAGACTGCCGCAGCTTGCCGCCCCGAAGGCAAAGGTAGAAGTCGTCGAGGAGAAGCCGAAGAAGGCAACCGCCAAGTCGAAGTCGAAGAAGAAGGTCGAGGAAGCGCCTGAAATCCTCGAAGGCGACGTCGTGGCGCGCATCGGCGGCCGCATCATCCTCCACGGCAAGGACCGCATCTCCATCGTCTACGAAGAGAAGGAAGAGCGTGAGTACCCGGTGCCGGCCGCCGCGCGGCTGCGCATCGAAAATGGCGACCCCGTGCAGGCTGGCCAGCAGCTCACCGAAGGCTCGCTCAACCCGCAGGACATTCTGCGCATCATGGGCCCGGAGTCCGTCCAGCTCTACCTGGTCGAAGAGGTACAGAAGGTCTACCGCTCGCAGGGTGTGACCATCAACGACAAGCACATCGAGGTGATCGTCCGGCAAATGCTGCGCAAGGTTCGGGTGGACAACCCGGGCGATACCCACCTGCTGCCGAGCGACATCGTCGACCGCTTCGAGTACGAGGACATCAACGGACGCGTGCTGGCCGAGGGCGGCGAACCCGCAACAGCGATCCCGGTGCTGCTCGGCGTCACGAAGGCCTCGCTCAGCACAAGCAGCTTCCTCGCAGCGGCCTCGTTCCAGGAGACCACCCGCGTGCTCACGGAGGCCGCGATCAGCGGTCAGACCGACAAGCTCATGGGTCTCAAGGAGAACGTTATTATCGGCAAGCTGATCCCGGCGAGGACGCCGTTCCACCTGCCGCCCGCGCCCGTCAAGGAGATCCCACTGCCCGACACGCTGCAGATCGGCGACGGTGACGACCTCTTCGACGACGACGACCCGATCGCTGGCCTGCTCGGCTCGCTTCCACTGGACGAGCCCGATGATGTCAGCGACATAGCGGATGGCGACGACGACAACATCGAAGAACTCAGCGAGCCGACTCCGGCGGACCTCCTCGGTGAGGATGATGTCGTCGAAATCGAAATCCCGGTAGCGCCGATTGTGCCGAAGGGCTACGTCGCCGAACCCGACGAGGAGTAATCAATCCCACGCGAACGCAAGAACGAAGAAGAGGGCGCCAATGGCGCCCTCTTCTTCATATCCGTTCTTCGCACTCGTAGCGCGATTGCCCGCGCCCCGCCGCGATCCGCAGCCCTTACGCCACCTGACTCTCCCGTACCTCGCCCGTCTCATCGCCCAGCGCCCGCACGAGATCTTCCATCGTGGACGCGCTGTCCGGATACGAGACGGCGCGGATCGAGAGCCGGGGCTCAGCAACCTCCGGGAAGCGCTGTCCGAGCATCTGCACGACCGAGTCCCGCAAGCGCTCCGACGACAGTACCGTCCCCTCCAGTGATGTCTCGGTGTGGATCACCGCGTACGCGCCATCCAGTGCGCCCACTACGTCGGTGCCCCGCAGCTTCGCCAGAATCTGGCTGCCTATGCGCCGCATCAGGTGATTCGTGTAGAAGTCGCCGAACTTCGCCCGGACCTCCGGCTCGCGCTCGAACCGCAGAAGCGCCAGACCCAGCTCGCGACTGTATCGGCGCGAGCGCGCAACTTCGCGCCGCAACTGCGCCACCAGGAAATCTTCGTCCGGCACCCAGAGCCGCGCATCCATCGAATGCAGCCGCTGCGCACTCTCGCGCGCTCGCAACTGGTGAATCGCAACCGCCGTGTGATTCGCCAGCATGGTCGCCATCGACTCCGTCATATCGCCCGGCTCGACGACGAACAGCCCGACGCCCGTCAACTCGCGGTTGAACGTGATTGGCGCGACGATCGCCGCCTCTCCGTCAGCACGCTCGCTGTCTGGAAAGAGCACGCTCAGCGGATAGTGCGCCGCCCGCGCATGGCCTTCAGCCTCACCGAACACCGCCACCGCTGACGAATTCTGCGGCAGCCCGTCGATATCCAGCGCGACCCACAGGTCACGAGCCGATGCCGTACGCGGCGACGCGCTCGCGACCGCACGATACACCCCTGTCTCGTCCGGCAGGGCCAGCACCGACAGTGACGCGCCCAGCGCTTTCTCCCCGAGGAACTCGAAGCGTCCCGCGATCCACGACATATCAGACGCTGCATGCAGCGTCGCAACGTTCTCCAACAGGTACATGAGCCGGCCTTCGACGCCGTCGGCAGCTTGCTGCTGATCCACCATCGCTCCTCCTCCGGTAGGAGTATCGGCGGCGCATCGTCCCCGCTCGTAGGGAGAACCCCTATGTGTTGCACGCCCAGCGCGACGCGGGTCGCTGCCGCACCAGCGCCGGTCACCGCTCGCCGCGCTGTAGCGGCGCAACCCGTTGCGCCCGTGCCCGGGCACGCTCAGCGTTCACCGCTTGTCATGCAGAGCGAAGCGAAGCATCTACTCCGACCGGGCACGCCACCTCGATATCAACCACCGCCCACCCGAAAAGGCGCACGCCAACCCAATCCCCCATCCACCCCGGCAAGATCCTTCGTGCCGCTCAGGATGACAGTACGAAGACCGCAAATCACCCAATCACTAGCCCCTAGCCACTAGCCACTAGCCACTAGCCACTAGCAGTAATGTACTGATCCGCCCGAATCGCCGCCGTCGCGCCGTCGCCCGCCGCCGTCACCACCTGCCGCGCCGAATTGGCGCGGATGTCACCCGCGGCGAAGATGCCCGGAACCTCCGTCTCCATCCACTCGTTTACGTAGAGGTGGCCGCCGTGGTCCATCTTCAGCTTGCCTTTCAGGTACGACGTATTCGGTGTCAGCCCGATGAACACGAACACCGCCGTCACATCGAGCGTCGAGACCTCCCCCGACACGACGTTACGGATGCGCACGCCCGTGACGGATTTCTCGCCGAGGATCTCCTCGACGACGCTGTTCCAGACGAACTCCATCTTCGGATTGGCCGCCGCCCGCTCGCGCAGGATCGCGCTCGCCCGCAGCGTGTCGCGGCGATGCACGACCGTCGCCTTGCGCACGTACCGCGTGACGAACAAGCCCTCCTCCAGGGCCGAGTCGCCGCCACCGATCACAGCGACGTCCTGATCCTTGAAGAACGCGCCGTCGCACGTCGCGCAGTACGACACGCCGAAGCCCGTCAGGCGTTCCTCGCCCGGCACGCCCAGCTTGTTGTAGTCCGCGCCGCCCGTCAGGATCACCGCTGCCGCGGTGTAGTCGCCCTCGCTCGTGCGCACGAGATGCCGTCCGCCCTCCGCGTCCTCGATCGCCGTCACGTCCGCCGACAGCGTCTCCATCCCGTACTTCGTCGCCTGCTTGTGCATCGCATCGCCCAGCTCGAAGCCGTTGATGCAGTCGATGCCCGGATAGTTCTCCACGTCGGCGGTCAGCGCAATCTGCCCGCCGGTGATCTTGCGTTCGATCATCAATGTCTTCCGACGCGCGCGCGCCGCATACAACCCCGCCGCAAGCCCAGCCGGCCCTGCACCGACGATGATGATCTCGTACTCGCGACTCGCGTCAACCATGTTGCCCTACCTTCGCACCATCGCCGAAAAAGAAAGAGGAGGCCGCGTACGGCCCCCTCGAGACTGAAACTCTGCGCCCTCCGCGTCTCCGCGGCGCACCTTACTTCGCCGGCGCGAGGGCCGCGTCCAGACGCTGCTTCAGGTCGCTCTTCGGACGGAAGCCGATGATCTGTCCGACGGGCTCGCCGCCCTTGAAGACCAGCAGCGTCGGGATGCTGCGGATCTGGAACTGCGTCGCGACCTTGATGTTGTCGTCGGTGTTCAGCTTGACGAACTTGACGCGCCCGTCGTACTCGTCGGACAGTTCGTCGACGACGGGGGCGACCATGCGGCACGGACCGCACCACGGCGCCCAGAAGTCGACCAGCACCGGCTTGTCGGACTTGAGCACTTCCGCTTCGAAGTTGGCGTCGGTGACTTCTGTTGGCTTGGCCATGTTCTCTGTAGCTCCTCTGTTGCTAAGTCTCCGGCGGCCACCTGGACGGCGGATTGACAACCTGTCACGCGCAGGATACGATACCCCCATGGGGTATGTCAAGGTATCTAGCAGGATTTTTTACCGTGCCCCCGGAAACGAGTGCGACCCATGGCCGACAAGACGCTCCCCGAAGACATCGCCGCCCGCCTCCGTCGCATCGAGGGCCAGGCGCGCGGCATCCAGAAGATGCTCGAGGAGGGCCGGGACTGCGAGGACATGCTGACGCAGACCATGGCCATCCGCAGCGCCCTCGACCTCGTCGGCGCCCGCATCATGGAGTACCACCTCGACCGCTGCCTGCTCGACGGGTTTGACTGCAACGCCGACCAGATGGCGAATCTCCGTGAAGCGCTCAAGCTCTGGACCCGCTTCGGCCAACCAGCCCCAGCAATGGCGATTCCCTACGAGAACTAGTACGGCCAAGAAACTCGCCCACCGCCACCTGATCCGTAGCGTGGACTTCAGTCCGCGCGGGTTCACGATCCTGCGGGCTCCCCGCACATCGACCGCAAGCCGCCCAGTACTAGCACTGTAGCGCAGGCTTTTCAGCCCGCGTTCTCCGATTCAGCACCGCTTTGATATCGCTTCGGCGCTCGTGTACTACAATCAGCCCGATGACAACTGAACCACCTTCCCCATCGTTCCGCCTCGCCGGCGTGAACATGGACTGCGCCGACGCCGACGTGATGGCAGAGTTCTACGGCCGCCTTCTCGGCTGGAAGGTGACGTATCGCGACCACGACTACATCAGCATGCAGGACCCTGGCGGCGGCGCCGGACTCTCGTTCCAGGAAGAACCGTGGTACCAGCCACCGGTGTGGCCTGAGCAGCCGGGCGAACAGACCAAGATGATTCACCTCGACATCACGGTCGAAGACCTCGAGGCCGCCGTAGCTCAGGCTCTCGCCGCGGGAGCGCGGCTCGCCGAACATCAGCCACGACCGGACCTCAGCATCATGCTCGATCCCGCCGGACACCCGTTCTGCCTCTGTTTGGAGTGAGCCGAGCTCCGCGCCTGAACGCTCGGGATACTCGGAGCTCACCCAACAGACTTCCGCATCCCTGCCGACGATATACACGGGGAACAGCGCCCGCGCGCGCACGGGATCATGCTCGCGTTCGGCGGGCTCTCGGGGGTACAGGTCGCCATGGCTACACGTCAACGCGAGCGCGTGTTCGCGCGCACATTGCCGGACATCATCGAAGAGTCGATCGCGATACTGCGCCAGGACGCGTCCGAGTACGCCTTCATCGGCCTCGTCGGCGCTTTCGCGACCGGCATGGCCGTGCTGATCCCCGGCATCATCGGCGGGCCTATCGCCCTCGCGTTGATCGCTCCGCTGCTTGTAATCATCGCTGTCTTCACGCTCGCCACATCGGCGGCCGCGCTTGGCGTCGGCGCGAATCAGCTCCAGCCCGAAGCTGGCCGCGCGTTCGCCCAGGCGCTCGTACGCAGCATCGGCATCCTGCGGCCATGGCTTCCGCTCGCGATCGCGCTGGGGGCCGCATCGTACGTGACCGCCACGTTCTCCGGCGACCTCGGCCCCGTCCCGCCCGAAGCGATCATCCTCGGCCTAGCGCTGATCAGCCTGATCTACGCCCAGCCGCGCAGCCTCCACACGACCGCCATGTTCGAACACGACCTCTCTTCGCGAGAGGCGCTCAGCGCCAGCGCGGGCCTAGCGCGCCTCGCGGGCCGCACCGTCACGCTTGCATGGTGCGTCGTCCTTGCCCCCGCGATCCTCATGGCGATCCTCGGCGGAATTGCGGGCATCGATACCGCTACCGGTGCATTCATCGCCGTGCTCTTCGTCGGTGTCATGCCCGCCGGCGCCGCCATCATGTCGCAACTCTTCATCGACGCGGCATCGCACTACGACCTGGTGCCGGTTACGGGGGCCGCGAAGCAAGGGAAGGGCGCAGCGGCGCAACGGCGGGTGTAATAGCCGCTTGGGGCAGAAACGACCGGCGAGATCCTAGTGCGAACTTCGCGGTGAGCGCGTAGGGACGCGGCTTTGGCCCCGTCCTAAACGCCGGACGGATCTGAAGGTTCGTCCCTACGTCCGCACAGCGCGCATTTCTTCTCGCTGAGAGGAACGTCCAGGCAAACAGAAAGCGCCGCACTTCCACAGTACGGCGCTCTTTCGACGTATTCGCGGCCGCTGATGCTTAGCGGCGTACCTGTCCGGTGCGGCGGCGACGATTCTCCGAGATGCGCAGGCGGATCATCGCGCGCTGCAGCGCCGCCGCCGCCATTGCGAGGTCCTCGGTGCTCTCCCGCCGCTCGATGGCGAGTTGCGCGCGCTCGCGCGCTTCCTCTGCACGCGCTGTGTCGATCTCGTCAGCACGCTCGGCGGCATCTGCCAGCACGATCACCTTGTCGTTCAGCACTTCGAAGAAGCCGCCCGTGACGACGAACGGGATCTCATCCGTGCCCTTCTTCAGGATCAGTTCGCCCGGCGCGAGCATCGTCATGAACGCCGCGTGCTGCGGCAGCACAGCGAGCTGCCCGTCGATCCCGGGCGCGATCACTTCATCGATGCCGGACTCCTCCAGCACCTTGCGCTCCACAGTGACGATTTCGACGGTCAGCGGCATGCGCTTCTATCCCTCCGACGCCATCTTTGCGGCCTTCGCGACTGCGTCGTCGATGGTGCCGACGTTGATGAAGGCCTGCTCCGGCAGGTTGTCGTGCTTGCCTTCGAGGATCTCCTTGAAGCCGCGCACGGTCTCGCGCAGCGGAACGTACTGGCCGGGGATGCCCGTGAACATCTCGCCCATGAACATCGCCTGCCCCAAAAATCGCTCGATGCGCCGGGCTCGTGCGACGGTCTGCTTGTCCTCGTCGGACAACTCCTCGACGCCAAGGATGGCGATGATGTCCTGCAGGTCCTTGTAGCGCTGGAGCACGCGCTGCACGCCGCGCGCGGTGTCGAAGTGCTCCTGCCCGACGATGTTTGGATCGAGGATGCGCGACGACGAAGCGAGCGGATCCACCGCAGGGAAGATCGCCTTCTCGAAGATGCTACGCTCGAGGGCGACCGTGGCGTCCAGGTGGCCGAACGTCGTGGCGACGCCCGGGTCGGTGTAGTCGTCGGCCGGGACGTAGATCGCCTGGAACGACGTGATCGAGCCCTTCTTCGTTGAGGTGATGCGCTCTTCCAACTCACCCATCTCGGTCGCCAGCGTCGGCTGGTAGCCGACGGCCGAAGGCATGCGGCCGAGCAGCGCCGAAACTTCCATCCCGGCGAGTGTGTAGCGGTAGATGTTGTCGATGAATAGCAGGACGTCCTGACCGGATTCATCGCGGAAGTACTCCGCCATCGTCAGACCTGTCAGCCCGACGCGCAGGCGCACTCCTGGCGGCTCATTCATCTGGCCGAACACGAGCACCGTCTTGTCCAGCACGCCCGATTCTTCCATCTCGACCCACAGGTCGTTGCCCTCGCGCGAGCGCTCACCGACGCCGGTGAACACGGAGATACCGGAGTGCTCGGCGGCGATGTTGCGAATCAGCTCTTTGATCGTCACGGTCTTGCCGGTCCCGGCTCCGCCGAAGAGGCCAACCTTACCACCGCGGGCAAGTGGCGCGACCAGATCAATGACCTTAAGGCCCGTCTCCAGGATCTGCACCGTTGTCTGCTGCTCGTCGAACGCCGGTGCCTTGCGGTGAATCGACGCGGTGTGCTCGCGTGAAACGTCGCCGCGATTGTCGAGCGCTTCGCCCAGCACGTTGAAGAGTCGGCCCAGCGTTTGCGGCCCGACCGGAATCGTGATCGGCGCGCCCGTGTCGCGCACTTCCGCGCCCCGCCGCAGGCCGTCCGTCGAGTTCATCGCCAACGCGCGCACCCAGTTGTTGCCCATGTGCGCGTTCACTTCGGCGGTGATCTTACCGCCGTCGCTGCTGATCTCCAGCGCGTTGTACAGCTCAGGCAGGTGACCCGCCGGAAACTCGACGTCCACCACGGTGCCGATCACCTGCGTAACTCGCCCGCGCACATTCGTTGCTGTCGTCATGTTTCCTCCGCGTTCGGTCGTCAGTCGTCCGTTATCGGTCGTCAGTCTCTATCATGGTCAGCACCCGACGACTGACGACCGCTTACTTCGCCTTCATCGCCTCAACACCACCCACGATGTCAAGCAGTTCCTTCGTTACCTGCTCCTGCCGCGCCTTGTTGTACACCAGCGTCAGCGTGTCGATCATCTCTTGCGCCGCATCAGTCGCGTTGCGCATGGCGACCATGCGCGCCGACAGCTCGCTCGCCTCGGTCTCGAGCACGGCCTGATAGATGGTCATCTCGATGTAGCGCGGCAGCAGCTCGGCGAGCACGCCTTCCGCGCTGGGCTCGTAGATGTAGTCGACGTCTTCGACCGTCCTGTCGGCGATGTCCTGCGGTTCGATCGGCAGGATCTGCCGCACCGTCGGCTGCTGCACGGCCGTGTTCACGAACCTCGGGTACAGCAGAAATACGCGATCGACGCGGCCTGACTCGTATTCGTCGATGATGATCTTCGTCACCGGCAGCGTGTCAACGAGGTTCGGGTACTCCGACATCGTGAATTCGGCGACGAGCTTCTGGCCGGTGCGCGTGATGAAGTCGCGGCCCTTGCGTCCCACCGTGACGAAACTCGGCGGCACATCCTGTTCCAGCGCGAATGCCGCCGCCTTGCGGTTCATGTTCGAAGGCAACCCGCCGGCGAGTCCCCGATTCGCCCCAAGAAAGAGAATCAGCGAGTTGTTGTTCGGGCGCACCGTAAGGAATGGGTGCGTGTCCTCGTCGTCGCCGCGCTGCTTCGCGAGATCACCCAGGATCTCCATCATCTTCTCGGCGTACGGCCGCGCCGCCAGCGCACGCGACTGCGAGCGCCGCATCTTCGAGCCCGCGACAAGCTCCATCGCCTTCGTCACCTTCGCGATGGAGGTGACCGAGCGTACGCGCCGCCTGATCTGTCGGATGGATGCCAATTACGTCTCCGCTATTCGCGCCGACTAGTCGCTATCCACTAGTCACTATCCACTACCGCCTAGTACGGCACCGTGTTCTTGAAGTCCGTCAAAGCCTGCTTCAATGCCTCTGCAATCGGGTCGGTAATCTGCTTCTCTTCCATGAGGCTCGCGGCGATCTCAGGCTTATTGCTCTCCATGAACTTGTGGAACGCAGCCTCGAACGCCGGCACCTTCTCGACCGGCACGTCGTCGAGGAAGCCGTTGTTCAGCGCCCAGAAGATCTCGACCGACTCCGCCATGGAGAGCGGCTCGTACTGCGGCTGCTTCAGGATCTCCTGTGCACGCTGACCGCGCTCCAACTGTCGCCGCGTGGCCGCGTCGAGGTCGCTCGTGCCGAACTGCGCGAACGCCTGCAACTCGCGGTACTGCGCCATGTCGATGCGAAGCTGGCCCGCAACCTGCTTCATCGCCTTGCGCTGCGCCGCCGTGCCCACGCGCGAGACCGAGTTACCGGCGTTGATCGCCGGCCGAATACCGGCGTTAAACAGGTCATTCTCAAGGAAGATCTGGCCGTCCGTGATCGAGATCACGTTCGTCGGGATGTACGCGGAGATGTCGTTCGCCTGCGTCTCGATGATCGGCAGCGCCGTGATCGATCCGCCTCCGTGCTCCTTGTTGACCTTCGCCGCGCGCTCCAGCAGACGGCTGTGCAGGTAGAAGACGTCGCCCGGGTAGGCCTCGCGGCCCGGAGGGCGCCGAAGAAGCAGCGACACCTGGCGGTACGCCCACGCGTGCTTCGACAGGTCGTCGTACACGATCAGGACGTCCTTGCCCTGCTCCATCCACTCCTCCGCCATCGCGCAGCCGGCGAACGGCGCGAGGTACTGCAGCGCGGCGGAGTCCGACGCCGACGCCGTCACGATGACGGTGTGCGCGAGCGCGCCCTTCGCCTCGAGCACGCCCATCAGCTGCGCCATCTTGGCGGCCTTCTGGCCGATGCCGACGTAGATGCAGAGGAGGTCTCCGCCCTTTTGGTTGATGATCGCGTCGATGGCGATGGCCGTCTTGCCCGTGCCGCGGTCGCCGATGATCAGCTCACGCTGGCCACGCCCAACCGGGATCATGCCGTCGATCGCCTTGATGCCGGTCTGCACCGGCGTATCGACCGACTGGCGCGTCGTCACGTCCGGCGCCGTGCGCTCGACCGGCCGCGTCTTCGTCGTCGCGATCGGGCCCTTGCCGTCGACCGGCACACCCAGCGCGTCAACCACGCGGCCCAGCAGCGCATCACCGACAGGCACCTCAACGATGCGACCCGTCGCACGGACTTCGTCGCCTTCCTTGATCCCGTCGTAGTCACCGAGCACGACGATACCGACGCTGTCCTCTTCGAGGTTCAGCGCGAGGCCCATGACGCCGCTCGCGAACTGCACCAGTTCGCTCGCCGCCACGTTCGACAATCCGTGCACGCGCGCGATGCCGTCGCCCGCCTCGACAACCGTGCCGACGTTAACGGCAGCCGTATCCGAGCCGAACTGCTCGATCTGCTGCTTGATGATGCTGGCGATCTCTTCGGATCGAATTGCCATCGTCTACCTCGTGCTGTCCGTGGGACGGGCCATGGGCCCGTCCGTGATGTTACTCGTTATCGCGTCGCACCCTGCAGGTTGCGCTTCAGCGCCGCCAGCCGCGATCGCGTGCTGCCATCCACCAACTGGTCGCCAATCCGCGCGATGATGCCGCCTATGATCGCCGGGTCGACGACCGACGTCACATCGACCTGCTTGCCCGTGAGCGACGACAACTTCGTCGCGATCGCCGCGCGCTCGCCGTCATCGATCGCCACAGCCGTCGTGACGACCGCATGCGCGATGCCACGCCGCACGTCCAGCATCTCCTGGAACGCGATCTGTATCGCGCGGGCCAGCGTCGCCTTGCCACGCTGCTCCAGCAACCGCACCAGGTTCATCGCGTGCGCACTGACATACGCTTTCACGCCCGCTTCGAGCAGCCGCAGCTTCTCGGCGTGCGGCAGGCGGCCGCTCAGCAGGATGTCACGCACCTCCGGCTCATCGACGAAGTTCGCGATCGTGAGCAGATCGTCCGACCAGCGGTCCAGCGTGTCGCTCTCGACTGCGAGCGCGAACGCGGCTTCCGCATAGCGGCGGGCAGAGGCGACGCTTGATGCCACCTAGTTCTTCTCCCGGAAGCTCGACTCCGCTAGCGCTTCGTTGATCAACCGCTGGTGCGCGTTCTTGTCCAGCGACGTCGTGATCACCTTCTCCGCGGCTGAGATCGCCAGGTCGGCGAACTCCTTCCGCAGATCGGCGATCGCCGTGTCCCGTTCGAGCTGGATCTCGTTGCGCGCCCGTGCCAGCGTTGCCTCTGCGTCGGCTTGCGCCTGCACGCGTGCATCCGCCTGGATCCGGTTCGAGATCTCCTGCGCCTGCCCGATCAGGTTCTGCGCCTCGCGCCGGCCCGCCTCGACCTGCTCCTGCACGCGGCGCTCGGACTCGGCCACCTGTGCCTTCGCCGCATCGGCTGCGGACAGGCTCTCAGCGATCCGTTCTTTCCGCTCGTCCAGCATCTTCGTCAGCGGCCCCCAGGCCACCAGGCGCAGCACCACGAGCAGGATGGTGAAGTTCACCAGCTGCGCAACGAGCACCGGCAGATTGATGCCCAGATCTGCGATCCCAAGAATGATCATCGTTCGTCTCCCAACGGAGACCCAGCTACCAGACCAGGAGCCAAAGAGGTTCTAGGTTCTGGGTTCCAGGTTCTTCGCCTCTAGAACACGAATCCGATCATGACCGCGACGACCAGGGCGTAAATCGCGATAGCTTCCGCGAACGCGATGCCCAAGATCATGTTGGTCTGGATGACCGGCTGCGCCTCCGGGTTGCGACCCAGTGCCTCCATCGCCTTGCCGGTCAGCATGCCGATGGCGAGCGCCGGCGCGAAACCACCAAGACCGATCGCGATCCCGGCGCCGATGTACTTCAGACCGATGTCTGTGAACGCGAGCAGCGGCAAGATTGCTCCAATATCCACGGTTCGACTCCTCCTACTTGGGCCCGCACCCGCACGGGCTTCGCTTGCTTCGTGAACTCCTCAAACGCCGAGGAGGTACTCCCTTTAGTAGGCGCGCCTAGTGCGCTGCCGCCGCCACCGGCTCGCCGTGCGGCACATCGGCATGTTCTTCGTGCTCGTCATCATGGTCGCCGTGTGACGCCACGGCCAGTGTGCCGAAGACGAGCGTCAGCATCGCGAACACGAACGCCTGGATAATTCCGACGAATGTCTCCAGCGCATAGAACGGCAGCGCAACGACGAACGGCACGAGGAACGTCATCACCAACAACAAGATCTCGCCCGCAAGCATGTTGCCGAAGAGCCGGAACGTGAAGCTGATAAGACGCGCCAGTTCCGCTACGAATTCGAGCAAGCCAACGACGGTTCCGATCGGATTCGAGAACGGGTTCACGAAGAACTTGCCCGCGTACTTGAATATGCCGAGCGTCGTGATGCCCCAGAACTCGATGAACACCATCGCCCAGATCGCAATCGACAGCGGTGAATTGATATCGGTGTTCATGCTCCGGAAGTACGGGATCAGAATGCCGATCTGCTTGCCATCGGCCTCCAGCATCGCCCTCGCTTCCTCCGCACCAGCGAGCTTGATCTCATCCTCACAGGCTTCCTTCGGCTCTAACTTCAAGTCGTGACACGAGGCAAAATCGAGCTTCAGGCCCGCCGCTTTCGCCAGCTGCAGGTCGAAAGCGCGCTCATGTGCCTTCAGCTCCGTCTCTTCTAGCTCGTGCTCCAGCTCGGCAATCTTGCCTGCCGGAGCACCCTCCAGCTTCGCCTCGGCGATCTCTTTCTGGACCGCCAGAACCTCAGTCTCGTCGACCTCAAACTCGATCGCCTTCTGGTTTGGCTTGATAAGTGACATGCCGGCGCTCTTGCTGAAGACGACCGCCTCTTCGTGGAAGTGGTGCGCATCGACTTTCTGCACCGATCCGATCGCGTTGAAGAACGGCAGCAGCGCCATCCAGTTCGCGATCCAGATGAATGTGAAGATCGTCATCACCACCGGGAAGAAACGCTTTCCGTTCTTCTCACCCGCCGTGCTGATGCAGATGTTGTACAGCGCTTCCATCACGGCTTCGACGACGTTCTGCATGCCGGACGGGATCAGGTTGACCTTCCGCGTCGCCAGAAAGGCGATGACGATCAGCACGACGACGACGGTGAGGGACGTGACGTATGTGTTGACCAGCGGGAACGGGCCGAATTCGGCGAGGGTCTCAGCCTTGATCTCGATGATCGGCTTCGGCCCCCGCATGAAGAGGAAGCCAACGGCCAGCAGCGCGAGCGTGCCGATGACGATGGCGATAGTCTTGGGGTTCTTCACGCTACTTCTTCTGCTGCCGATTCCTCGCTGCTCTTGCTTCCCATCGCTGTATGTCCGCGAGGGTGTCCATGAGCATGCGATAGCCGCCATAGAAGGCGGCCACAAGTCCGAGTGCCAATCCGCCGAGTGTCAGGACCTTGCCCGTCCCCAGGGCTCCGTCAAGGAAATATCCGCCTATGGTGCCGCCGGCGATACACACCGCGACGTAGGATCCCAGGCCAAGGAGCTGGACCGCCGGGGTCAGGCGCATGGACGCCTCCGGTGCTCCCTCTAGACTTTGAGAATCCTATCACAATCGATCTTGGCCGGGCAACGTGCTTTTTTTCACGAACGACCCCGCCGGACTCCCCGAGCGCCGGTGCAGTATGGGCCGCACCGCATCGTCGTACAAGGGTTCCACTGGACAAATGTGCGCTCGTTCCGCCCGGCCCGATGCGAATCCGCAGCCGGGTATCCCCGGCTGTCATCCCGGTTGCTCCGGGCTGTCATCCTGAACGAAGTGTAGGATCTCCTGCGGCCAGCTGCGAGCCCCGGGGAACACGCAAGTCCGCCCGTATACCTCACGAGCGAGCAATGTTTCACGTGGAACATGCGTTCTCTAACGCCGTCGTGCGCTGCCGCTCGGGAGCATTGACCAGCCGCGACCCGCTGAGCGCTGAAGAACTGACGGGCTGACCGGCTGAAAAGCTGAACCCGCCAAACAAACGAACGGCGCCGCGACCGGGGGAGCTTGGTCGCGGCGCCGTTCTTGCGTCTACAAAACCATCATACGGCCGTCATATGAAACGCCAACCATCGAACTGTTAACGAGCGACCAAATCATCGCCCCAAGCAGCGCCAGGTGTACGGCCAGTCCGTAGACTGCCCTCTCCGGCTCCACGCCAACCCCCCGTCAGCAGAACACCACACGTAGGGGCATGGCGCGCCATGCCCTCCCCGGGTGTCGCGCCAACCCTCCGTCGGCAACGGACCGCACTCGCACGCAAACCCGCAGATCTGGCAGAAACGACAACAGCGCCGCGACCGGGGGAGCTTGGTCGCGGCGCTGTTTGTCTCAAGGACGATGATAGGCATCACCCATTAACCCGCCGTGAGGAACCTGTTAACCGCCGACTAAATGTCGCGGTGCCCGCCACCCGATGGTGCTATCGTGGCTAAGCACCGTCCTGGTCACCATCGCGACAGCAGCGAGGCAACGATCGATGAGCACACCCGAAGAACGCATCACCGAGCTCGGCATCGCTCTTCCCGACGTGCCGAAGCCGCGCTGGGCGTACCGCCCGTGCGTCCGCAGCGGCAACCTCATCTTCGTCTCGGGACAGATCGCGAACGACGGCGGACGCATCCTCTTCCCCGGCAAGCTCGGTCGCGAAGTCGATGTCGCGACCGGCGTTGAAGCCGCGCGCGGCTGCGCGATCAACGCGCTTGCAATCATCCGCCAGGAGCTCGGCTCGCTGGACAACGTCGCCCAGGTGGTGAAGAGTACCGTCTTCGTTGCGTCGGCCGAAGGCTTCGGCGAGCAGCCCACCGTCGCCAACGGCGCGTCCGAACTGCTGCGCGACATCTTCGGCGAAGCCGGCCTGGGCGCTCGCTCCGCCATCGGCATGGCAGAACTCCCCATGGGCGCCAGCGTAGAAGCCGAGTTCATCTTCGAAGCGAAATCGTAGGGCGGCCCCGTGTGGCCGCCCGCGTCCTGCGGAGCCACAGCGCGCCCCGTAGCGTGGACTTCAGTCCGCGCGTACTCCAATGCCGGCACGCCGGCTCGCCACGCTCCTACACACAACGAAGAGAGGCGTCCACTGGACGCCCCTCATTCGTGTTGCGGTTTGTTGTGATGGGGCTTAGAACCCGAGGTCGAGGTCGGGGACGAAGTCCGGCGGGACGCAGATGCCGGCGAAGGTCTCGTAGGCGGCGCTGACACGTTCGTTGCCGTTGTCGTCCTTCGCGTGGAGCTGGAACTTCACGGTGACAAACGCCGCACCCAGCGCGATGTCCTTCTCGAAGACCTGGCCGCTCTCGACGCCGCTGACGTGTGCGAAGCCACCATCGACGCTCCACACCACCCACATGTCGGCGTCCTCGTTCGTCTCGAAGTACACGTGCAGGTTGCTCACGCAGGCCTTGTAGCTGACCGGATTGATGGTCGGCGCGACGAGGTCGATAAGCACCACGCCCGGGTCGATGAGGTCGAGGTCGGGGCACCATGCGCACGGTCCGGCGGTCGGCGTCGCCGTCGGCGTGGATGTCGGATCTTCCGGCGTTGCTGTCGCTGTGCTCGTCGGCGGCTCGGGCGTCTCGGTCGGCGCGGGCTCGGTCGTGTTCGTCGCGGCCGGCGCATCGTCGTCCGCGCCGGTGTCGGTGGAGCCTGCGTCGCTGCCGTCGTCTTCCGACGCGGTGCCGACGGCTGCGCTGCCGGACTGCGGAGCGCCCTGCGTCGCCGCGGTCGGGCTTACTTGCACGCGCCGGGTCGGGTTGGCCGAGACGCCATCGCCGCTGCTCTGGCGGGCGTCGCCGCCGCGGCCACCCATCACGAAGCCGAGGCCGAGCGCTCCGGCGATGCCCAGTGCGGCGATTCCGCCCAACACGAACACTGTCTTGCGGTCCTTCTTCGGGGGCTCTGGCTGCTGCTGGTCGAAAAGGCTGATTCCGTTGGTCTCCATGGTCGTTTCCTCCTGATACTGCGTAGTGCTTGATTGCTTGTTCCCGGAGTTAGACCAAGCAGCGCGGGAGATCTTACAAACGGGCCGTTCCGAAGCTAATTCTGGGGTACGATGCTGGCGATGGACCTCAAACCTTACATCCGCGACGTGCCCGGCTTTCCGCAGCCGGGCATCCTCTTCCGCGATATCACGCCGCTACTCGCCGACGCTGCGGCACGGGGCTACGCCATCGACGAGATGGCGGCGCATGTCGCGGCGCGCGGGGTCGATGCCATCGTGGCGATCGAGTCGCGCGGGTTCCTCTTCGGGATGCCGCTGGCCGACCGGCTCGGGCTGCCGTTCGTGCCGGTGCGCAAACCGGGCCGCCTGCCGGCGGAACGCATGTCCGTCGAGTACTCGCTGGAGTACGGCAGCGGCCAGCTCGACATCCACGCCGACGCGCTGGCACCGGGCGCGCGCGTCGTCATCGTCGATGATCTACTCGCGACGGGCGGGACCGCGCAGGCAGCGTGCAAGCTCGTCGAGCTGCTCGGCGCGCACGTCGATAGCCTGCTGTTCCTCGTGGAGTTGGGGCACCTCGGCGGCCGCGCGGCCCTGGCCGGGTACGACGTCCGGGCGAGCGTCGCTTACGACTAGGGCGGCGTTCGTCCATAGCGGCAGCGTCCGATACCATCGCCGCAAGCAGGTGCCAGGTTCTTAGTTCCAGGTTCTATCTCTATGCCACTGTTCTCCTCCAAGTCCAAAGAGAAGCGCCGACTGATGGTGGTCTCGCACACGCACTGGGACCGCGAGTGGTACCTGCCATACCAGTCGTTCCGGGTGCGGCTCGTCGGACTGTTCGACGACCTGCTCGAACTCTTCGACACCGACCCCGACTACAAGCACTTCATGCTCGACGGTCACACGCTGCCGCTCGAGGACTACCTGGAGGTGCGGCCAGATCGCTTCGATGACATCGAGCGGGTCGTCCAAGAAGGGAAGCTGCTGATCGGGCCGTGGTACATCATCCCGGACGAGGCGCTCCCGGGCGGCGAGGCGCTGGTGCGTAACTTCTTGCGCGGGCATCGCGTCGCGAAGATGTTCGGGCCGGTGATGAAGGTTGGGTACATCCCGGACCCGTTCGGGCAGATCGCCCACATGCCGGCGATCCTCCGCGGGTTCGGCATCGAGCGCGCGACGATGTGGCGCGGGGCGGACGACTCGCTGAAGACCACGGAGTTCTTCTGGCGCTCGCCGGACGGCAGCGAAGTGCTGACCGTACACAAGCCGTTCGGCTACGGGAACGCGAGCACCCTGCCCAAGTCGAAGAACGCGCTGCTCTCGCGCGTCGGTTCGGCGCGCGACGCGCTGGAGCCGCTGGCGACAACTCCGTACTTGCTGATGATGAATGGCAGCGACCACCTGGGCGCACAGGCGGATCTGTCGTCGATCCTCAAGACGCTGAACGCCGAGATGCACGACGCCATCGCCGAGCACGGCTCGCTGCCAAAACTATTCGATGCCATCGAAGCCGCCATGGGCGACCGCGCGAGCGAGTGGCCACGCCACGAGGGCGAATTCCGCAGCGGCCAGCGCGCGCACTTGCTGCCGGGCGTGCTCTCGGCCCGCATGTGGATCAAGCAGTCGAACCAGGAGAGCGAGGACCTGCTCGCGCACTGGGCGGAGCCGTTCTCGACGTGGTCCGACATCCTCAAGAATCAAGTCGGCCCGGAGTGGAAGGAACCGCTGCCGCCGACGACGGCGCACATGCCCTTCCCGACATCGCCCGAATCGATCTCGGCCCTGATCGATCGCGCCTGGCGGCACCTGCTCGAAAACCAGCCGCACGACTCGATCTGCGGCTGCTCGATCGACCGCGTGCACGACGAGATGCGCCAGCGCTACGAGTGGGTGCGCGAGATCGGCGAGGAGATCGTCCGCCAGTCGCTGCGCACGATCGGCGCGCTCGGCCCCGATTCGCCGCTCGGCACGATCGCCGTCTTCAACCCGACGCCACAGCCGGCCACGGGCTTCGTGACTGCGACGGTGCCGTGGAGCACCGAGCGCCCGATCGTTGCGGTCATCGCGCCGGACGGTGAGCGCGTGCCCGTGGCCCAGATCGGCGCGACGCAGGCGTTCGTCATCCCGGACGGCGCGCCTCCCGGCTACGACACCGCGCGCGCCGACGTCGGCTTCGTCGCGGAGGACGTACCTGGCTACGGCTATGCGATCTTTGCGCTGGATGTCGCATCGGCCGTAGGGGCGCAACCCGTTGCGCCCGCCCCGGAGACGCTCGACAACGCCGCGTTCGCGGTGATCGCCGACCCGGCCGACGGCACACTCACGATCACTGACAAGACCACCGGTCGCACGTATGCCGGCCTCAACCGCTTCGTCGATGGCGGCGACAAGGGCGACGAGTACAACTATTGCGTGCCGGAAACGGAGATCGTCGTCGGCCGGCCGTCCGGCGCGCCGAAGATCCGCGTCGAATCGCGCGCGCCCGGCGTCCAGCAGATGACGATCGAGATGACGTACACGCTGCCGTCGGGGCTCGCCGGCGACCGTATGTCGCGCAGCGCAGCCACCGTCAGCGAGCGCATCGTGACGACGGTCACCCTCACCGACGGCGTCCCGCGCATCGACGTGAGCACGGTCGTCTTCAACGCGGCGGAGGATCACCGCCTGCGCGTGCACTTCCCGTCCGGAGTCAAGACGGACGTGTCCAAGGGCGACCAGCATTTCGGCGTCGTGCAACGCCCGATCGCGCTGCCCGAGTGGGACCCGGCGACGTGGATGGAAGAGCCCATGGGCACCTACCCGCAAAAGGCATTCGTATCGGTCGACGACGGCAAGTACGGCCTGACGATCGCGAACCGCGGGCTGGCGGAGTACGAAGTGCTCGACACCGCCGCGGGCGCGGAGATCTCGGTGACGCTGCTCCGCTGCGTCGGCTGGCTGTCGCGCGCCGACATCTCGTCACGGCGCGGCGGTGCGGGGCCACAGCTACGCTCGCCGGGCGCGCAGATGCCCGGCCGGCACGAGTTCGCGTACAGCATCATCCCGCACGCGGGCGACTGGGCCGCGGCGGACGCGCACGTCGCATCGGTGCAGCATCTGCGTCCGATGCGCGCGCGGTGGAATCGTCACGGGTTGGGCCACATCGACTCCACCGGATCGCTCCTCAGCGTCGATGCACCCGGATTCGTCGTCAGCGCGATCAAGCGCGCCGAGGACGGCGACGGCATCATCGTGCGCCTCTACAACACCCTCGACGAAGAGGCCTCGACGACCGTCGACCTGCCGGCGGCGCCCGGCGGCGTATCGATGGTGAACCTGAACGAGGAGCACATCGACGACATCGAACGCGATGAGGACGGCGTGAGCATCACGGCGCGCCGCAACGAGATCGTTACGTTGCGGTTTCGGCGGTAGGCGCCCGTTCGGGTTCACCGCAGGGCCGCAGAGAGCGCGCGAAGTAGATAGGGGAGCAGGCGGGCGCCTGCGCTCCATAGCGAGTGCGCTTGACTGGAAAGCTTGACAGCTTCGGCTGCCCGCCCCTACACTCCGATCACTTCGAGATTGATCGGCGACGATCAGGGCTAGTACGTCTGGCAGGCGAGCCTACAAGAGAGCCGGGGTTGGTGAAATCCGGCGGCGGCGCGACAGACCGAATGGACCTGGGAGCCTCGGACCGAACCGTCCGCAAGCGGGCGCAGTAGTCTCCGACGGGATGGGCACCGTTACCACGGCCCCCGGCATCGGCCAGCGTTTCTGGCCCGTGTTGGACTGAGATGCCGCGCACGCGTGCGGGGCAATGCAGGGTGGTACCGCGAGACAAGCTCTCGCCCCTCAGTGGGCGTGAGCTTTTTTTGTTGGGATTTGGGAACGAAGTGCGAACGGTGACCGGAGCTGAAGCTCCTCCGCTACGGAGAGATACGTGATGACAGATCGAAAACGCATTCTTACGGGGATACGGCCTACGGGGTCCCTGCACTTGGGGCACTATGCGGGGGCGCTGAAGCAGTGGGTTGAGTTGCAAGAGGAGTACGAGTGCTTCTTCCTTATCGCGGACTACCAGGTGTCGGACTACGTCGACGACATCGCGCACGTGCGTCGATCGGTGTGGGAAGTGGCGCTCGACTGGCTGTCAGTGGGGCTCGATCCGGAGCGCGGCCACTTCGTCATAGAGAGCCAGGTGCCACAGCACGCGGAGCTGGCGGTGCTGCTGTCGTGGTACCTGCCGCTCGGGCGGCTGCAGCGCAATCCGACGCTGAAGTCCGAGATGCAGACGCTGGAGGAGACGAAGAAGAGCGTGCCGACCGGGTTCTACATCTACCCGCTGATGCAGGTGGCGAACATCCTGATGCCGCGCGCGCACCTGGTACCAGTCGGCGACGACCAGTTGCCACATGTGGAGATGACGCGCGACGTGGCGGAGCGGTTCAACCGCGAGACGGGCGTCGATGTGTTTCCGATACCCGAAGCGAAGCTTGGCGAGGTGCCGCGGCTCGTCGGCCTGGATGGCGACGCGAAGATGAGCAAGTCGCGCGGCAACACGATCGATCTGAAGGACGACGTGGAGACCGTGACGATCAAGGTCATGTCGATGTTCACGGACCCGAATCACCTTCGGAAGGACGATCCGGGCAAGGTCGAAGGCAACCCGGTGTTCATGTATCACGACGCCTTCAACCCGGACGTTGATGACGTGAAGAACATGAAGGAACACTACCAGCGCGGCGGACTCGGCGATGTCGAAGTGAAGAAGAAGCTCATCGTCGCGATCAACAACCTGCTGGAACCGATGCGCGAGCGGCGCGCGTACTACGAGGCGCATCCGAAGCTGGTGCAGGACGCGCTCGAGAAGGGATGCAGGGAAGCATCCGCGGCAGCGGACGCCACCATCGCTGAAGTGCGCAAAGCGCTGAAACTCGACTACTTCGAGCGCGGGAGGCCGGCGTGAGCGGGATGTTCGAAATGGGAAGCGAGAAGCGGGATACGGGAGAGGCGGCGCGCCGCGAGGGTTGGCGACGCTCATCGCACGCCAACCGAGCGATGATGATGCGCGCTATGCGCCGAGGACGAATACCAACATGACGACGTACGTTCCGACTCTCGAACAGGTGAAGGCGATGGCCGGGCAGGGCAATGTGGTGCCGGTGTATCGCGAAGTCGTGGCCGATCTGGAGACGCCGGTGTCCGCGTACCTGAAGGTCGCGCGCGGCAAGCATTCGTTTCTGCTGGAGTCGGTTGAGGGCGGCGAGCGGCTCGCGCGCTACAGCTTCATCGGCACGGAGCCGTATCGCGTGCTGCGGACGGGCGTGAACGCCACGCTGAACGAGACGCCCGGAGACCCGCTGCTCCAGATCGAAGACGAGATGCGGCGATTCAACCCCGTGCGCGTGCCGGGACTACCGCGATTCCTCGGCGGCGCCGTCGGCTTCATGGCGTACGAGTGCGCGCGATACTACGAGCAGTTGCCCGTGCCCGACGCCGATCCGCAGGGCTTCCCGGAATCGATCTTTCTCTTCATCGATACGCTGCTTGTGTTCGATCACATCCAACACAAGATTCAGGTCGTCAGCCACGCACGGCTGGATGGCGACATTGAAGCGTCGTACCGGCAGGCGACATGGAAGATCGAGGAGTTGGTCGGTCGGCTGGCGAAACCGCTATCGCGGCTGCCCTACGACACCGCGCGCTCATCTCACGGCGCACGCACGTTCGCGTCGAATACCACGCAGGAAGCGTTCATGGCGAAGGTCGAACGCGCCAAGGAATACATCAAGAAGGGCGACACGTACCAGATCCAGGTGTCGCAGCGGTTCTCGCGCGAGACCGACGCCCACCCGTTCGAGGCGTACCGCGCGCTGCGGACGGTGAACCCGTCGCCATACATGTACTACCTGGAGCTGGGCGACATGCACGTCGTCGGCGCGTCGCCGGAGATGCTGATCCGCGTCGAGGACGGCGTCATCGAAACGCACCCCATCGCCGGCACGCGGCGTCGCGGCCGCGATGCGGAGGACGAGCAGCGGATGGCGGATGAGCTGCAGGGCTCCGAGAAGGAGCGCGCGGAGCACATCATGCTCGTTGACCTGGCGCGCAACGATCTCGGGCGCGTGTGCGAGGCGGGCAGCGTGAAGGTGACGTCGCTGATGGACATCGAGCGCTACTCGCACGTCATGCACATGGTGTCGCACGTCATCGGCAAGCTGCGCGGCGACGTAACGACGTACGACGCGCTGCGAGCTTACTTTCCGCACGGCACCGTCACAGGCGCGCCGAAGATCCGCACGATGGAGATCATCGCCGAGTTGGAGGGCGAGCGGCGCGGCGGCTACGGCGGCTGCGTCGGCTACTTCGACATGTCAGGCAACTGCGACATGGCGCTGGCGATCCGCACGATCTGGATGAAGCCCGGCATCGCGTACGTGCAGGCGGCCGGCGGCGTCGTCTACGACAGCACGCCTGAGGAAGAGTTCATGGAGTCCGGCAACAAGGCGCGGGCGATGATGCGCGCTATCGAACTGGCGGAAGAGCGGCAGGACGACACGCCGCGCGGATCGTTGGGATATTGACGCGATGCCTGATCTGACGTCCGCGGCATTGTTCGAACACGACGGGCGAGTGCTGGTTGCGCACCGGCGGCGGCCGCCGTTCGCGGCGCAGTGGGTGCTGCCGATGACGCTCGTCGGCGCGGACGAGGCGGCGGAGGACGCGCTCCGGCGTCACGCCCGGGACCAGTTCGGCGTCGGGCTCGGCACCGAGACGTTCGTCGAGACGGTGTACCTGGTCGACCCGGACGACAAGCAACAGTACGTGGCGAATATCTTCCGCACGCCGATCGCCGACGGCCCCATGCGGTTCAACGCCGAAGGTGACTACGACGACGTGCGTTGGTTGGTGCCGGGCGATCTCGAGCAGCTGTGGATGCCGCCGGACCTGCGCGTGCCGCTGGTGAAGATCCTGACCGAGCCGGAGTCGCTGCACGAAACGGACTGGTCGCAGGCGATTCCGGACGCATCGGGAGAGGGCACGCCGCTTGGAGAGCGGGCAGGGCTAGCCCTGCCCCTACACGGGGGTGGGGTGGCCGACGCGGAGGCACCGGCGCCGGACAACAAGGCGGGATGGAACACGATCTCTGCGGCGTATCAGGAGCAGATCTTTGGCGAGCGCTTCGGCGAGCGGTTCATGTGGTCGTGGGCGCTCTCGGAGGACGATCTGCATCTGCTCAACGACGTTCGGGGCAAGCGTGTGCTCGTGCTTGGTTGCGGGGGCGGGCAGGACGTCGTTGCACTCGCTCGGATGGGCGCCAGCGCCGTCGGAATCGACCAGTCGCGGAAGCAGATCGAGTACGCGAAGGCGTACGCACACCGCCGCGGGGCCGAGAATGCGGCGTTCGTCGAAGGGACGGTCGAAGACCTCTCGCGCTTCGATGACGAGAGCTTCGATGTCGCGGTGTCCGCGCACGCGCTCAACTACGTCGAGCGCATCGAGGATTGCCTGCGCGAGACACATCGCGTGCTCAAGCCGGGATCGATGCTCGCATTCTCGGTGCGGCATCCGTTCGATGCCGCGATCTCGGACGACGCGCCGTTGCGCGTGGCGCACCCGTACTGGGACGCGGCGCGGGACTGGACATGGACGTTCGATGACGGACCATCGGCGCCCTTCCGGCAGTGGTTCTGGCCCGTTTCGGCGTGGTTCACGATGTTGAGCGACGCGGGGTTCTCCGTCGAGAGGATCGAGGAACCACGGGAACATGGCGCGAGCGGCGAGCGGAAGCGCAGCGCGCTCATCCCGTACAGCCTCTATATGAAAGCGAGAAAGCGATGACGGTGCTGCTGATCGACAACTACGACAGCTTCACGTACAACCTCTTCCAGTACCTGGGCGAGCTGGGGGCGGAGGTGGAGGTGGTGCGCAACGACCAGATGACAGTCGAGGAGATCGAAGTGATGGCGCCGTCGCACATCATCATCTCGCCAGGACCGGGAAATCCCGAGGAAGCCGGCATCAGCAAGAGCGTGATCCGCCACTTCGCCGGGAAGACGCCGGTGTTCGGTGTGTGCCTCGGGCATCAATGCATCGGTGAGGTGTTCGGTGGCATCGTGGAGGGCGCGGGCGAGATCCTGCACGGCAAGGTCTCGACGATCACGCACGACGGTAAGGGCGTCTTTGCCGGCATCCCGTCGCCGATCACCGCGACGCGCTACCACTCGCTGGCGATCCGCAAGGACAGCATGCCAGCCGTGCTGGAGGTGAGCGCGACGAGCGAAAGCGGCATCATCATGGGCGTCCGGCACCGCACGTTGTCGGTTGAAGGCGTGCAGTTCCATCCAGAATCGATCCTGACGCCGGATGGGCACGCCATCCTGCGGAACTTCCTGGCGATGAGTGCGTGATATACTGATATCACGATATCAGGAGGTCTCATGAAGCGGCTGTTGGTGAGCATGGAAGATGAGCGGTACGAAGACCTGCGCCGGTTCGCCTTCGAAAAGAAGGTGCCTATGGCGGAGCTCGTTCGGCACGCGATCGAGGAGACGTTCGAAGACCAGCTCGACGGAATAGCGATCCAGCGCGGGCTTGAGGAGCACGCCAAGGACCCATCAGGGACGATGACAATCGAGGAGTTGATGGAGCAGATGGGCATTGAGCTACCACGTCGAGGTCGTTCGAAGCGCGCAGCGCGCAGCGCGTAGTTTGCCAGTCGAGTATCGCGAACGCGTGACTCGGGCGATCCTAGGTCTCTCCGAAGATCCACGGCCGCCGTCGTGCCGCAAACTATCTGGCGCGAACATGTGGCGCCTTCGCATTGGAGAATATCGCGTCCTATATACGATTTCGGACAGCCTCCGGGAGATCATGGTTCAGCGAATCGAGAGACGGACAACCACCACATATGACTGACATATTCACCATCAAGGACGCGATCGCCAAGCTCGTCGAACGCACGAATCTCAGCGGCGCCGAGGCCGGGGCGTGCATGGACGAGATGGCAGCAGGTTCGGCCACTCCATCACAGGTGGGCGCGTTTCTCGTGGCGCTACGCATGAAAGGCGAGACCGCGGACGAGATGGCGGGCCTCCTGCGCGTCATGCGCGAACGAGCCCTGGCCGTGGTTGTCAGCGGCCCGGTGCTTGATACCTGCGGTACGGGCGGCGACGGCAGCAGTTCGTTCAACGTCAGCACGTGCGCCGCGTTCGTCGCAGCCGGCGCGGGCGCGCGCGTGGCCAAGCACGGCAATCGAGCCGTGACGTCGAAGTGCGGCAGCGCGGACGTGCTCGAGGCGCTCGGCGCAAAGATCGAGCTTTCCCCCGACCAGGTCGCCGCCTGCATCGAGCGCGCGGGCATCGGCTTCATGTTCGCGCCGGCATTTCACCCGGCGATGAAGCATGTCGGTCCGTTGCGGCGCGAGATCGGCGTGCGCACGGTGTTCAATCTCGTGGCGCCCCTGGCGAACCCGGCACGCGCTTCGCGCCAGGTCGTCGGGGTGCCGCGCATCGATCTCGTGGAGACGATCGCGGCGGTATTGCGGCAGAGCGGCACCGAGCGCGCGCTCGTCGTCCACGGGGACGACGGGTTCGACGAGTTGAGCATCAGCGGGCCGACAACCGTGGGCGAGTTAAGAAGCGGCGCGGTGAGCGTGTACCGCATCGCACCGGAAGACGCGGGGCTGCATCGACATGACATCGCGTACCTGCGCGGCGGGACACCGGAGCAGAACGCGACCGAGCTGCGGCTGGTGCTGGACGGCACGCCGGGGCCGCTGCGCGACTTCACACTGATCAACAGTGCGGCGGCTATCTTCACATATGGGCTGGCGGCTGACCTGCGAGCCGCCGTGGCGCTCGCGGCACACAGTATCGACTCGGGCGCGGCGCGCGAGAAGCTCGAAGCGTTCGTGGAGGCGACTAATGCGGTGTAGAGCCGTCAGCTTGTCAGCCAGTCAGCATGTCAGCGGGTTGCGATGACGATCATCGACCGCATCGTCGCGGACAAGCGGGTTGAAGTGGAAGCGCGCAAAGTGCAGGAGCCGCTCGACGCGCTCAAGCGGCGGCAGGATCGCATCCCGACGCCGCAGTGGAGTCTGGTGCAGTCGATCCTGGAGGGTCCGCGCGGGCCGAGCACCGGCGGAAAGCGCATCCAGCTCATCGCCGAGATCAAGAAGGCGTCGCCATCGAAGGGGCGGCTGGTGGCAACGCTGGAGCATCGCGCGTTGGCGCGGACGTACACGATCGGCGGGGCGGCCGGCATCTCCGTGCTGACGGAATCCACATACTTCCAGGGGTCGATCAACTTCCTGTCGGACTGCCGCGTCAGCATCGACGGGTACTACCCGGGCGGGCGGCCCGCCATGTTGCGCAAGGACTTCATCTTCGACCCATACCAGGTCTGGGAATCTCGCGCGTACGGCGCCGACGCCATCCTGCTGATCGTCTCGATTCTCACCGACGACGAGCTGGCGTCACTGGTCGAACTGGCGCACAGCTTGCAGATGGAGTGCGTGGTTGAAGTGGCGAGCGAGGATGAGGTCGAGCGCGCGCTCAAGGTGGAGAGCGACATCATCGGCATCAACAACCGAGATCTCAAGACCTTCGAGGTCGATCTTGGCGTGACCGAGCGGCTGCGGCCGCTGATCCCGATGGACCGCTGCGTTGCGGCGCTGAGCGGCATCCACACGCGCGCCGACTCCGAGCGCATGGCGAAGGCGGGCGTACACGCGATCCTCGTCGCAGAAGCGCTGATGCTGGCACCCGATATGCCGACGAAGATGCGCGAGTTGCTGATCTAGTCGTTGGAGGTCTTCCGTTGCGAAGTGGGCGTCAGATCGTCGTGCAGATGCACGGAGAGCCGGGCAGCGGCAAGAGCACTATTGCGCAAGCGCTGGGCGCGCGGCTGGGCGCGGTCGTGCTCGACAAGGACGTCATCAAGGCATCGCTGCTACGCGTCGGGATCGAGGAGCAGCAGGCTGCCGCCGGCGCGTACGAGGTGTTCTTCACGCAGGCGCGCGCGTTTGTGGCGGCCGGACTCTCGATAGTGCTCGACAACCCGGTGTACTGGGAGTCCGTCGAACGGCGCTGGCTCGAGATCGCGGCGCTGGCAGGATCGCCGGCGATCCTCATCGAATGCGTCTGCGCGGATCGAGCCGAACTCGTGCGCAGGCTGGCGACGCCCGACGCGCTCGAATCGCAGCCGCGTGAGCCACTCGACCTCGTGCGCCACCCGGGTTCGATCGAGACGGCGTTCCAGCCGCGGCTGACGCTCGATACGATGCGGCCGATTGCGGCGCTTGTCGATGAGGCTTTGGCGTATGTTGAGCACCTCACCGCCCAGCCCCCTCTCCACGTCGTGGAGAGGGGGACTGCTCGTCTCGCGCGGGCGGTTCGATCATGACGCGCGTGAAGATTTGCGGGTGTATGCGTGTCGCTGATGCGATCGCCGCGGCGGATGCCGGTGCCGATTTCATCGGCATCATGTTCGCGGCCGACAGCCGGCGGCGTGTGTCGGCGCAGGAAGCCGCGCAGATCGTGCGCGCCGTCGGCACACCTCTGCGCGAGCTCGAGCAGGCCGATCCGCCGCCGCTGCATCCCGGGCGATTCGACACGATCGAGGCATGGTTCGAGCACGGCGCGCGGGCGCTAGATCGGTTGCTGGCGCGCAAACGGCCGCTGGTGGTCGGCGTGTTCAAGGATCAGGATCCCGAAGAAGTGAACGAGATCGCGGACGAGACCGGCATCGATCTCGTGCAACTCAGCGGCGACGAGCCGTGGAGTGACTGCCTGCTCATGAATCGCCCGGCGATCAAGGTACTACATCAACGTCCGGGCATCACCGTTGAAGACGTTCTCGCGTACGTCGAACCGAACGCCGCTTTCGCGTTCATGCTCGATCCCAGCCACGGCACCGGCACGACCGGCGATTGGATCGCCGCCAGCGCCGTCGCCACGCGCGTCCCGCTCTGGCTCGCCGGCGGCCTTACACCCGAGAACGTCACGGCGGCGATCCGCGACGTCGATCCGTGGCTCGTCGACGTGTCGACCGGTGTGGAGACTGACGGCGTGAAGGATGTGGGGAAGATCGCGGCGTTTATCGCCGCCGCGCGCTCCGAGGAGGTATCACCATGACCACTACTACACTGCCGGACGCGCTCGGCCATTTTGGGCCGTATGGCGGGCGCTTTGTGCCGGAGACGCTGATGGTAGCGCTCAACGAGCTGACCGCCGCGTTCACGGAGGCGCTGGATGACGAGACGTTCCGCGTCGAGCTCAACGATCTGCTGCACAACTACGTCGGGCGGCCGACGGCGCTGTACTTCGCGTCGAACCTCACGCGCAAACTCGGCGGCGCAAAGATCTATCTCAAGCGCGAGGACCTGGCGCACACGGGTGCGCACAAGATCAACAACGCCATAGCGCAGGGATTGCTCGCGAAGCGCATGGGGAAGAAGAAGGTCTTCGCCGAGACGGGCGCGGGCCAGCACGGCGTCGCGACAGCGACCGTGTGCGCGATGCTCGGCATGGAATGCACCGTGTTCATGGGCGCTGAGGACGTGCGGCGGCAGTCGCTCAACGTCTTCCGCATGAAGCTGCTCGGCGCGAAGGTCGAAGTAGTCGAGAGCGGGTCGCGCACGCTGAAAGACGCGATGAACGAGGCGATTCGCGGCTGGGTGACGCACGTGCGCGACACCTATTACCTCATCGGCAGCGCGGCCGGACCGCACCCGTACCCGTGGCTGGTACGCGAGTTCCAGTCCGTGATCGGACGCGAGGCGCGGGCGCAGATCCTGGCGCAGGAGGGGCGGCTGCCGGACTATGCGGTCGCCTGCGTCGGCGGCGGCAGCAACGCGATCGGCCTGTTTCATCCGTTCGTCGAGGACGCGTCGGTGAAGTTCATCGGCGTCGAAGCGGCGGGCGAGGGCATCGACACCGAACGGCACGCGGCAACGCTCTCGAAAGGGCGGCCGGGCGTCCTGCACGGATCGAAGTCGTACCTGCTACAGGACGAGTTCGGGCAGGTGCAAGAGGCGCACAGCATTTCGGCGGGGCTCGACTATCCGGGCGTCGGGCCGGAACACAGCTTCTACAAGGACACCGGCCGTGCCACGTACGTCGCCATCACCGACACGGAGGCGCTCGAAGGCTTCAAGCTCCTCAGTCAGACGGAAGGCATCATCCCGGCGCTCGAGCCGTCGCACGCCATCGCCTACATCGCGAAGTTCGCGCCGACGCTGCCGAAGGATCAGGTCATCCTGCTCGGTCTTTCGGGACGCGGGGACAAGGACATCAACACCGTCATCGCTGCGCTCGGCATGGACGTGTGAGTCTCAGATTCGGCTTCGCGCCTAGTGCCGAGGAAGTCCGGACTACCAGTTGGATCCCGGACTGGTACGATCCTTCTGTATGAGCGACGCTTCCTCTCCTATCGGCATGTACGACTCCGGCGTGGGCGGGCTGGCAGTGCTCGCGGAGGTGCGGCGCCTGCTGCCGGGCGAGGATGTCGTGTATTTCGCGGACAGCGGCTTCTTTCCGTATGGACCACGGCCTGCCGCCGAGATCCGGGAGCGCGCCGAATCCGTCACGCGCGAACTGCTCGAACGCGGCGCGAAGCTCGTCGTCGTCGCGTGCAATACGGCGACGAGCGCCGCGATCGCACATCTGCGGACGACATTCGACGTGCCCTTCGTGGGCATGGAGCCAGCGCTTAAGCCGGCGGCGGAGAGCACGATGTCCGGCAAGGTGGCGCTGCTCGTTACGCCAGGCACGGCGCGCGGCCAGAAGCTGGCGGCCCTGATCGACCGCTACGGCGCGGAAGTCGCGATACAGACGATCGAGGCGCCCGGGCTTGCGGAGCGCGTCGAGGCGGGCGCGATCCACGACGACGAGACGCGGGACCTCGTGCAGCGCTACGTCGCGCCTGTGCGGGATTCCGGCGCGGACGTGCTGGTGCTGGGCTGTACGCATTACGCATTCCTGCGCGATGTGATCGAGCGCGAGGCAGGCGAAGGCGTGACGGTCATCGAGCCATCGGAAGCCGTCGCCCGGCAGGTGAAGCGCGTGCTGTCGGACCGGCGGCTGCGAAACCCGCGCGCGGAGGCCGGTACGGTGCTGTACCTTTGCAGTGGAGACGAGGCTGCGTTTGCGGCACGGCGCGCGGCGCTGGAAGCGGGAAGCGAGATGCGGGAAGCGGGATCGGCGAGGGCGACGTGAAGTTTCGGGACAAGCTTGAGGCAGCGTGGGAGCAGAGCGGGAGCCTGTTGTGCATCGGGCTGGACCCCGACCCGACTCTGATGCCCGATGGTTATAGCGCCGACGATGTCGCGGCGTTCAACATCGCGATCATCGAAGCGACGAGCCATCTCGTCTGCGCGTACAAGCCGAACGTCGCGTTCTACGAGGCGCTCGGGCCGGAGCGCGGCTACGCGGCGCTGCGAAAGACGCTGGCAGCCATCCCGCCGCACGTGATCACGCTGGCCGATGCGAAGCGCGGCGACGTCGAGCACACGGCGCGCGCCTACGTGCAGGCGCTCTTCGACGACCTGGGCTTCGACGCGGCAACCATCAACCCGTATCTAGGCTTCGATTCCGTCGAACCGTGGATCGAGCGGCCGGACAAGGCGGCGATCATCGTCTGTCGCACATCGAACCCCGGCGCACCGGACTTCCAGGACCTGCAGGTGGAGACGGATGCCGGTACGCAGCCGCTTTACGAGGTCGTGGCGCAGCGTGCGAAGTCGTGGGATCGCCACGGCAACGTCGGACTCGTCGTCGGCGCGACGTACCCCGACGAGATGAAACGCCTGCGTGCGCTCTGCCCCGACACGACGTTCTTGGTACCTGGCATCGGCGCACAGCAGGGCTCGCTCGAAGCAGCGGTGCGCGCCGGTATCGACGCGCGCGGGCGCGGACTGATGGTGAGCGCATCGCGCGGTGTCACATACGCATCG
>JANNPX010000041.1:0-43348 GCA_031400455.1 Chloroflexota bacterium
GGCTACGGGTTCATCGACGGCGCCAACCGTCTCCGTGAACAGTGCCGCCGGGAACATGGTCCACGACGTGCTGGGAGCGCGCACGATTGCTCTGGCGACCGTTGTTGCGGGCCAGACGCAGGAATGGACAGGAACGACGAATAGCAACGCCTCGAACGCGATCCGCGGCGTGGCAAGCCACAAGTCCGGTGCAGCCGGCCCGGTGGCGATGAACTGGACGTTCGCGGCCAGCACCGGCTGGGCGCAGGTGGCCGTGGACATCCACGCCTCGGCTATCGGCGCACCGACGAGCACTCCGACGAGCACGCCGGTTCCGCCGACGAACACGCCCACACCGACGAGCACGCCCGTCGGCCCGACGAACACGCCGACGAATACGCCGGTGGTTCCGACGAATACGCCGACGGCCACGGCCACCGCGCCCGCGGTGTCCGGCCCGACGATCGAGGTTGGGGCGTCCTCCTTTGCTGCCGGCAAGGTCCGCGTTCCCGTCAACACATCCGGGACCGGCTTCAGCGGGTACTCGGGATTCAACGTTCACCTGCGCTGGACCGCCACCGTGTTCAGCTTCAGCTCGGCCGACAACAGCGGCACGGTGATCGATTCACCGTTCTGCGCCGCCCCCGTGCTCGACGGAGACGGAGCCGGCGTCACCATCGCCTGCGCGTCAACCGGCGTACCGACGGCCGGGACGGGCCAGTTGACGACCATCGTTCTCACGCCTCTGAATCTCGGCTGCTCGAACCTGCACCTCTTCTCGCTGGGTTCACCGGACGGCGGTAGCACGGTTACGGGAAGCTACACCGTGGACGCGACGACCACGGGTCCGCAGTCCAATGTGTATGCCGATGGCAGTGCGGGCTGGGTGGGCCAATCGGGCTGCGCACAGGACAGCGATGGCGACGGCTACAGCGACGTTCAGGAGCTAGGCCTCCCAGGCCCGGAGAACCCGCTCGTCTTCTGCGCCATCATGCGTGCCGACGTCGACGGAGACGGTGCCGTCTCGATTCTCGACCTGACGAAGGTGGCTGCGTTCTTCACGCAGGGCATCCCGCCAGCGCCTCACCGCTACGGTCAGGACAACGATCTCCTCATCAGCATTCTGGACCTCACCCGGATGGGCAACGTGTTCACCCTGCCGGTAGGGAACTGTCCATAGCAGCTCTCGTACCCCCGAAATTGCGAGAGGGTACACGCACCGGCGTGTACCCTCTCTTCATTTTTGCGGCGTTGCTGGCGAGACGTGTATAGTCGATCAGAGAAGCGGCCGGAGCCCTGTCCTGTGCGGGAATCGGACACGCATTTGCAGGTACCGGACGCCGTCGCGCCGAAAAGTGAAAACTGCGAAACGGAATCACATTTAGATACGAATGGCGTGACATAACTAAGTCGAAGCGGCAAGAAATGCCGTTCTGGAGCGTCCGTTACTCCCGCACCGTGAGCGTGCCCTGCATGCCGTGGTGGATCGTGCAGTAGTAATAGAAGATGCCCGCCGCGTCGAAGGTGCGGGTGTACTCTCCATCGGCCATCGTGTCGCTGGCGAAGGCTCCGCGGTCATCAGTGACGTTGTGAGGGAGGTCTCCCGTGAATGTCCATACGACCGTCGCGCCGGTCTTCACCGTCAGATCGCGCGGCTCAAAGTCGTTGTCGAACACCTCGACCGCCACCTGCTGCGCGTCGCTCACGACCGTCGGCTGTCGGAGCGCCCGCCGCGACGGCGTGCTATCTCCGCTGACCGCCAACCACACGCCCGCGATGACCACGCCGCCGACGGCGACCACGCATATCGCCAGCACGACGTCGTTCAGCCCCCGGCGTTTCGATCGTTTCTTCGTCTTCTTCGCCATGCGTGTCTCCCCGCTCACGATCGGCGATGCCACCTTCGCCGGGTAGTGCCGATTGGACGGTTCTCGCCCCGGCCGATGGCGTTGATACCACAAGGACGGCGATCAGAGTATCATCGTCAATCATGGACAGGGGCGAAATCGCTCGGCGCATTGCTGACCACGGTATCGAGACCGTGAAGATCGGCACGCCCGATATGGACGGCGTGTACCGCGGCAAGCGCGTGTCCGCGAAGCAGTTTCTCGCCGGCTGTGACGGTGAGGGCTTCGCCCAGTGCGATGTAGTGTTCGGCTGGGACATCGCCGAAGAGGTCATAGGCGGCAGCAACCTCGCGATCGGCAGCGCCGACACGGGCTTCGCCGACATCATCCTCCAACCCGACCTCGCGACGTTCCGCGTCGTCCCATGGGAGCCGTCAACGGCCGCCGTCGTCTGCGACGTCTACTCCGAGCACGGCGAGCCCGTCGGCCAGTCGCCACGCACCGTGCTGCGCCGCGTGCTCGACCGGGCGGCGAAGCTCGGATACACCGCCGCGATGGCGGTCGAGCTGGAGTTCCGCATCTTCCGCGAGGACCAGGAGACGCTCCGCGCGAAGAACTTCACGGACCTGCGACCGCTGAACCCCGGCTTGAACTGCTACTCCATCAGCCACGCCAGCATCGATGATGACGTCGTCGGCGGCCTGCGCCGCTACATGGACGCCTACGGCATCGAGGTGGAGGGCTACGGCCGCGAGCACGGCGAAGGCATGTACGAGATGAACCTCCGCTACACCGGCGCGCTGGAGGCGGCGGATCGCGGCATGCTGTTCAAGAGCGGCGCCAAGGAGGTGCTCGCCCAATCAGGCGTCGTGCCGACGTTCATGGCCAAGTACTCCGACGAGATGGATGGCTGCAGCGGTCACATCCACCAGAGCCTCTGGAGCGGTGACACCAACGTCTTCTGGGACGCCGCTGCTCCGCACCACATGTCGTCGAAGCTCACGTCGTACATCGCCGGCGCGCTACAGGCGATGCCGGAGCTCTTCGCGCTCTACGCGCCCAACATCAACTCCTACAAGCGCTACGTCAGCGGCAGTTGGGCGCCGACCGCCGCATCGTGGGCGATCGAGAACCGCACGTCGTCGCTGCGCGCCATCACGAACGGCGAGACCGCCGTCCGCGTCGAGAATCGCGTGCCCGGCGCCGATGTGAACCCGTACCTCGGGTTCGCGGCATGCCTCGCGGGCGGCCTCTCCGGCATCGAACGCGGCCTCGTACCGCCGCCCCCCGCCGCCGGCAACCTGTACGAGAGCGAGGGACTGCAGCCGCTGCCGCGCACGCTCGAAGAGGCGATCGGTCTGCTCGACGCGAGCACTATCGCCCGCGACTTCTTCGGTGACGCGTTCGTCGATCACTACGTAGCCATGCGCCGCTGGGAAGTGGAGAAGCATCGCCGCGCCGTCACCGCATGGGAGCGCACCCGTTACTTCGAGCAGGTGTGATGTGAGTGTAGGGGCGCAACCCGTTGCGCCCGCGTGCGGGATCGAACCGCACTGGCGCGGCGAAACACCGTAGGGGCGCGCGGCTGAGCGCCCGGCTCGGGAGGGTACGAATGCCACACCTGACTCGCGACGGCGTGAAGCTGCACTACGAAGAAACCGGCATTGGCCCGGCGATGATCCTCGTGCACGGCTGGACGTGCGACTGCTCGCACTTCGCGCCGCAGGCAGCGCACTTCTCGCCGCGTTACCGCTGCATTTCGGTGGATCTGCGCGGCCACGGCCAGAGCGACAAGCCTGAGCAGGCGTACACCATCGAAGGCTTTGCCGATGACGTCGCGTGGATGTGCCGTGAGTTGGGCGTATCCCGCGCAGTCCTCGTCGGACACAGCATGGGCGGCGCCGTCGTGCTGGCGCTCGCTGCGGCTCACCCCGAGCTGTGCGACGCGCTCGTCATGCTCGACCCGGCCATCCTCTTCCCGGCCGAGCTGCAGCCTCTCCTCGCGCAGCTCGTCGCCGGCTTCCGATCTCCGGACGGCCGCGCCGTGCTACGTGAGTTCGGCTCGAGCCAGTTCTTCACGCCGACCAGCGACCCGTCGTTGAAGGAGCGGCTTCTCGACGAGATGGGCCGAACGCCGATGCACGTCGTTGCGTCGGCCTTCGAATCGGTCGGCTCGTTCGCGGGCGAAGCGGCGCTGAAGGCTGTACACGCGCCGGTGTTGTACGTCGAAGCAGATCCGGTGATCGAGCGGGTCGCGCGCCTGCGCGAGCTGTGCCCGCCGGTCGTGACGGGGAAGACTGTCGCGTCCGGCCACTTTCACCAGCTCGAAGTGCCCGAGCAGATCAACGCGATGATCGATCGCTTTCTGGACGCCTGCGTGCCCAAGTGATCGGAGCCGTTCGCGCGATCACGCCAGCCGCAGCAGCCGTCCTTCGTTGCCCGACAGCGTGATCCGCTGCACAGCCGGCGGCTCGCCGTGCGTGCCGATGATGGTCGCTGCGACGCCGAGCGACTCCGGCAGCTCCACATCGATCGCGTCGTTCGTGAAGTTCAGCACTGTCAGCAATCGGTCGTCGTCCTCCGTGCGAGTGAAGGCGTAGATCCCGAGCGGCACTTCATCAACCGGCAGGTATTCGCCGAAGCGCAGCGCGTCCGATCCGCGGCGGAACCAGATGAGCTGGCGGTACAGTGAGAGCAGCGACGTCGCTTCGTCGCTCTGCCGCTCGACGCTGACCTCGGGATCGCCATACGGCAGCCACGGCGTTCCGGTTGTGAATGCGTCTTCGCGCGACCACTGCATCGGCGTTCGCGCTGGGTCGCGGCCGGTAGCGAAGAAGCGCGCCGGATCTTGCAGCATCTCCTCCGGCACTTCGGTGTTCGCCATGCCGATTTCTTCGCCGTAGTAGATGAACGGCGAGCCGCGCAAGGTCAGCAGCATCAGCGCCGCCACACGGGCGCGCTCGTGCCCGCGGCCGTCGCGATTGACGCGGCTGATGAACCTGTCGACGTCGTGGTTGCCGAACACGTGATTCGGCCACGCACCGGGCGTCAGCGCCTCCTCGAAGGCATTGACCGCGTTGCGGGCGTGCTCCGCCGTCCAGCGATTGTCGCGGATCCGCACGAACGGGAAGTTGAACGCCAGGTGGAGCCCGTCGCGGCCGTCGGTTCCGTAGTACTCGACGATCTGCGCCGGCGGCCCGAAGACCTCGCCGACCGTCATGCGCTCCGGGAACTCGTCCATCACTCGTCGGATGCCCTGCACAACCGGGATGATGTCCGGCCAGTTCTGGTCGTACTGGTGGATCTGCATCGCCGTCTGCGCCATCGCGCGGATGCGCGGGTTGGGCTGCGGCGGATTGTCGCGCAGGTCCGGATCTTTCACGACGCGATCCATCACGTCGATGCGGAAGCCGTCAACCCCACGTTTCATCCAGAAGCGCAGCACATCCTGCATGCGCGCTTCGACGTCCGGGTTGCGCCAGTTGAGGTCCGGTTGCTCGACGAGGAACGAGTGCAGGTAGTACTGCTGCGTCTTCTTGTCCCACTCCCACGCCGGGCCGCCGAACGCGCCGATCCAGTTGTTGGGCGGGCTGCCGTCGGGCTTGGCGTCGCGCCAGACGTACCAGTCGCGCTTCGGCGCGTCCTTCGATGATCGCGACTCCAGGAACCACGGATGCTGCGACGACGAGTGATTGGGCACGAAGTCCAGGATGATGCGGATGCCCCGTTTGTGCGCTTCGGCGATCAGCCGATCCATCGTCGCCAGGTCGCCGAAGTCGGGATGCACGTCCTCGTAGTCCGACACGTCGTAACCGAAGTCGGCCATCGGAGAGGGGAACGTGGGCGAGAACCAGATGGCGTCCACGCCCAGCGAGCGTTCAGTGCCGTCGTTGAGGTAGTCGAGTCGGTCGATGACCCCCTGCAGGTCGCCGATGCCGTCGCCGTTCGAATCCTGGAAGCTGCGCGGGTAGATCTGATAGATAACGCCGTGCTTCCACCACAGATAATCCACGTGTCGGTCTCCTGATCGCTGGTCGCTGGTGATGGATTGGTCGGTCGTCGGACGGAGATAGTGCATCAGTTTGCGGCACCGAGCGCAACGGCGCTGTTAGAGCACGCCGGAGAGTAGCAGTCGGACGCCGACGACGAACAGGGCGAGCACCAGCAGCCGCGCGATGGCCGGGCCCTGGAAGCGCTGTGACAGCAGCGCGCCCACCTGCGCACCCGGGATGGCTCCGGCCGCGATCAGCAGCGCGCGCAAAACGTTGACGCCGGCGAGGTCGCTGTTCATCAGGTGGACGGCGCTTCCTTCGGCCGACATGAACGCGAGCACGAACTGCGACGTCGCGACGGCGATGTGTACGGGGAAGCGAAGCACCGTGATCATCATCGGCACGCTGATGACGCCGCCGCCGATGCCGAGCAGGCTGGAGAAGAATCCAATCGCCGCGGTAAAGATTGTGCCCTGCAGCATGTTGAAGGAGTAGCGGTACTCCGCGCCTTCCTCGTCGCCGGGCATTACGCGGCGGACGATGAATCGCCCTGTGAGCGGTGCGCGCATCGTCTGCGTACGCCCGACGCTCCACAATGTGTACGCAGCAATACCCAGTAGTACGACGCCGAAGATGATGTCGAAGACATCGCGCGGCACAACACCGACGAGATACGCCCCGCCCACCGCCCCGGGCAGCGAAGCAGCCGCAAAGACCGCGCCTGTTCGGTAGTCGATACGCCTGAGGCGCGCGTAGGCGGCAGATCCCGAGATCGCGTTGAAGAACACGACGGCGAGCGAGATCGACGTGATGCTCGCTGGCTTCTCGTTCGGGTAGATGAGGAGCAGCACCGGGACGAGCACAAACCCGCCGCCCGCGCCGACCAGCGTCCCGTAGGCGCCGACGGCGAACCCGAGCGGCACGAGCAACAACTCCCACCAGGACATCGGCGCGCCACCTCCCGCCGCGATCGTACGGGGCTGCGCTGGCTGGGGGTAGGCGTCGGGCGATGCGCTTCGTTGCGCCTGCGGTATGGCGCCGCGACACTGGCGCCATGGAACCGAACTGGCCCAGCATCCGCGCCACCTTCCCGATCACCGGGCGCTGCGTGTATCTCAACACCGGGTGGTCGGGGCCGTCGTCGCGCGAGGTCGTGGCTGCGATGCAGCAGCGGTTGGAGCGCGAGGCGTACGACGGGCCGACGTCGCCGGACGTGCGGCACGAGAAGGCGCTGCTGGTGCGGCGCGCACGGCACGGCATCGCCGCGCTCATCGGCGCCGACGACGATGAGGTGGCGCTGACCTACACGACGACCGAGGGCGTCAACACCGTCCTGCGCGGCCTCGGTCTCGGCCCCGGTGATGACGTGCTGACGTGCAATCTCGAGCACAATGCCGTGATGGTGCCGTCGTATGTAGCGCGGATGCGCGACGGAGTGGCCATCAATATCGTCCGCTTCCCGTCGAAGGATGAGACTGCGGCGACGATGCTCGACGCGTTCGAACGGGCGATGACGCCGCGTACGAAGCTTCTGCTGCTTAGCCACGTCTCGTGGAATCGCGGCACGCGCCTGCCGATGCGCGAAATCTGTGCGATGGCCCACGCGCGCGGCGCGCTCGTGGCCATCGATGCCGCGCAATCAGCCGGACACATCGACTTCAACGTGCGGGAGATGGACTGCGATGTACTGGCGCTGCCCGGCCACAAGTGGTTGCTCGGCCCGGACGGCGCGGCCACGATGTACGTGCGGCGCGATCTAATCGATCGCCTACAGCCGCTGGCCGTGGTCCACGGCGCGAACCGCAACTACGACTTCGAGGGCAACTTCGAGTACGCCAACGACACGATCCACAAGTTCGAGCTGACGACGCACAGCGGCCCTGTGCTGGCGGGGCTCGCTACATCGCTGGAGATGCTCGCCGGAATCGGCATGCCAGCGATCGAGGCGCGCTGCATGGCGCTCGCCGATCGTTTCGTAGCCGGCCTCCGCACGACCGACGGCGTGCGCATCACGGCGCCGCTCGACGCATCGGTGCGCAGCACGATGATCACGTTCGCCGTACGTGACCTCAACCCGCACGAGACCGTCGCCGCGCTCTGGGGGCTCGATCACATCGTTGCTCGCGTGTGCAATGAGAAGCGCCTCCGCGTCTGCTTCCATATCTTCAACGACGAGTCAGACGTCGACCGCACGCTCGCCTCGATCGCGCAGATCGCGTCGCACGGCATCCCGCCCGGCACCCCCGCGGCATCGGAATGGACGGCGAAGATGGCGGATGGCGAGGATTAGCCCGGCCACCTGCGCTACCGCGGGCGTGGAACGCTGTCATGCTGGCGGAACGTTGTCATGCTGAGCGTAGCGAAGCATCTGTTCGGTGCGGGGAAGATCCTTCGACTTCGCTCAGGATGACAGGGATTAGGAGACCGAGAGACTGACTGACGGAGAGACCGAACGACTGAACGACTAAGTAATCATCGGTTCGTGGGTGATGATGCCGGCCATCGGGAAGTCGATGAGTCTCTTCGTATCGCCGTCGCAGAAGAAGTGGACGTGCGTGTCGGGTGTGCCGCCCAGGATGTGCAGCGAGACGCCCGCCTCCTCGCCTGAAGCGCGTACTCGGTGGAATCCTTCGAGCGGCGGGCGCAGGTACGTGATCGTGCCAGGCGGTGAGTAGATCTTGTCGGTGGCGGTGAGTTCACATCCTTGACCGATCTGCACGTCACCGGGCGACTCGTCGCGGCTGTACGTCGTCTCCTCGTCGATGCCGGCCAGGATGCCGATGACGCCCCAGTCGCCGTGATAGTGCACGCCACTGCTGGTGCCGCTGGGAAACACGACGGAGATGATGAAGAACTCTCCTGCCGGATCGGTGTAGAGCAGGTGACCGCACGCCTTGCCGTCGCAGGGGAGGGTGTACTGCTCCGGCAGTGGGTCGTGCTGGTCCATCCAGCGGCGCAGGAACGGCGTGATCTGTTCGCAGCGAGCGCCGTCGTCCTTCGTCGAGCGCACCACCCGGGTGATGGCGTCGACCAGCGCCTGCAGGTCGAACGTCGCGGCGGTCATTTGTTCGCCCAGGCGATGCGGTCGTCGACGCGACGGCGCAGGCCGAACTCGACCGGCACGAAGCCGCTGCTCTGCCAGAAACGAGCGCCCTGCAGGTTCGGCGCGGCGAAGTGCAGCGTCATGTACTCGTAGCCCTGCTCCCGCGCCCACTCCGCGCCTCGCGAAAGCAGCGCGGTCCCGACGCCGCCGGTGCGCGCATCGCCCGTGACGATGCCCTGGTACAGGTAGATCGTCTTCGGCGGCACGAGCATCGGCGAAAGGAACGCCGGGGGCATGAAGGTGTTCATTCCGATGGGCTTCCCGCCCTCGTACGCCACCCAGTGCGCGTTGGCCTGCGGGTCGGTCAGCAGACCGCGCTGCATCTCGTGGCTCGATGCGTCGGTCTCGTGCAGAAACGGCCAGAAGATCGGCGATTTCGCGTGGTGCAGCGTCAGTTCTTCGGAGAGCGTGAAGATGACGTCCGCATCCTCGGCGCTCGCCTGGTGCAGCTCGACCTTCGCCTGCGGCTTCTGCGTCGGCGCGACGTCGCGTAGCGCCGCGACCGCATTGCGCCCGAAACCGAGCGACGCCCATGCCTCCGCGATCCCGGCATCGGGTGGCGAGACGGCCACGAGGTGGTCGAAGTAACCGAGCTTCACGAAGTGGTCCGCCAGGACGGCGTACATCTCGCGATAGACGTCGTATTCCATGCCGCCCTTCGCGGCGTGCTGCTGGTAGCCGGCGGCTACGGAATGTGGCGGAAAGAACGCGGCCATGAAGTGCGTCGGCGCGAAGAGCTGCGGCGTCATGATGAGGAATCCGGCCGGCTCGGCGCCGTCGTGCGCGATGACCCCGCGCCAGCCGCCGTGCGAGAGCGACTCCTCGATTAGCGGGCGGCAGGCCTCCGCCATCACGAATGCTGCTGGGAGCCGAGGGTCGCGCTGACGGTCCCGGCCGTGCCGGGCGGCCAGCAGCGCCGCGGCAGCGTCGAGATGCTGTTGTGCGTCGAACGTGGTGATGGTGATGCTCATAGTGCGCAGATCATAGCATCGGCGCGCGGTTGGAGCACCGGCCCGCCTCGCTCCGATTTGTCTGGCCGGGCGCGTCGAAAGTTGTCATCCTGAGCAACGCCAAGGATCTTGTTCGATCGGGAGAGATGCTTCGCTACGCTCAGCATGACAAGCACGGACGCGTCGCGAGCCCCGCCCAGGGTCTGCGTGACGGTGACCGAAGAGGAGACGCAAGATGCACGACGAAATCGCGTGGATGCCGGCGACTGAAATGGCCGAAGCGATCCGAGCCAGGAAGCTCTCGCCCGTGGAGGTGACGCGGGCGCTGCTCGAACGCATCGATGCCCTCAATCCGGCGCTCAATGCCTACTGCCTCGTCACGCCGGAGATGGCGATGGCGGCGGCGACCGAGGCGGAGGCGGCGGTCTCGCGCGGCGACGCGCTGGGTCCGCTACACGGCGTACCGGTATCGATCAAGGATCTCTTCGACGTGAAGGGCCTGCCGACGACGAAAGGCTCGCTGCTCTACAAGGATCACATCGCCGACGGCTGGGAGTTCTGCGCGAAGCGGTTGATCGATGCGGGAGGTGTGCACCTCGGCAAGACCAACACGCCGGAGTTCGGCTTCATCCCGATGACCGAGAACCGCATCTTCGGCGCCACGAACAATCCCTGGGATCTGACGCGCACGCCGGGCGGATCGAGCGGCGGCGCGGCGGCGGCCGTCGCGGCGGGCCTCGGCCCGATCGCGCTGAGCAGCGACGGCGGCGGATCGATTCGCATTCCCGCGTCGTTCTGCGGCGTGTTCGGCATCAAGCCGACGTATGGCCGCATCCCACGCAAGCCCGGCGGCTGGACGACGATGACGCATCGTGGCCCGACGACGCGCACCGTCGCCGACTCGGCGCTGGCGCTGGATGTCATGTCCGGTCATGAGCCCGATGACCCGTTCTCCATCGCCGACTACCCGGGTTCGTTTCTGGATGAAGTAGATGGTGGAGTGAAGGGCTTGCGCGTCGCCTGGTCCGCCGACCTCGGATTCGCGCCGGTCGAACCGGAGGTGCGTGCGATCTGCGAGGCCGCCGCAAAGCGCTTCGCAGATCTCGGATGCACCGTGGAAGAGGCAACGCCCGGCTTTCCGAATCCCTCGGCAGACCTGACGTTCTTCACCGTCGCCGCAACGGCTGACGCCGTGTGGCTGAGTGAGCTTACACCCGAGCAACTCGCGCTGCTCGACGAGCCTGCGCGCGCGTTCCTGGAGTTCGGCAAGCGCACGGCCGGGACGGACCTCATCAAGGCGGAGCGGCGCCGCATGAACGTCTGGCAGACGATGCAGCGCTTTCACGAGAAGTACGACCTGCTGCTCACTCCCGTGATGTCGTGTACGGCGTTCCCGACGGGGCAGCCACCGACGATGATCGCCGGCAACGAGATTGGCCAGTACGGGTGGATGTCGTACACCAACCCGTTCAACCTCACAGGCCAGCCCGCCGCGTCGGTCCCCTGCGGCTTCGACTCGCGCGGGCTGCCCGTCGGCCTACACGTCATCGGCCGGGCGTACGAGGATTCGCTCGTGCTGCGCGCGGCACGGGCGTTCGAGCAGCTGCAGCCGTGGGCGGCAAAGCGCCCGCCGATGGCTGAATAGGCTTCGGAAGCGACACGGGCGGCCTCATCGGCGGCCGATTCGACGTGTTTCCGCTGATTTCCGCACCCTCGGCCGGGCCGGTACAATGCATCGCCTATGCTTGAAGCCCTTTCTGACAAGCTTTCTGGAGTCTTCCAGAAGCTCGGTTCCCACGGCACGATCAGCGAAAAAGACCTCGACGAAGCGATGCGCGAGGTGCGCATTGCGCTGCTCGAAGCGGATGTGAACTTCAAGGTCGTCCGGCAGTTCATCGCGTCCGTACGAGAACGTGCCCTAGGCGCCGAGGTGTTGAAGAGCCTCACGGGGCCGCAGCAGGTGATCGGCATCGTCAACGAGGAGCTGGTGAACATCCTCGGCGGCAGCCCTGCCACGCTGCAGCTCGCATCGAAGCCTCCGACGGTGATCATGCTCGTCGGCCTCAAGGGCTCTGGCAAGACCACCACCGCCGCCAAGCTGGCGCTGCACCTGCGCAAGAGCGGCGCCAAGCCGATGCTCGTCGCTGCGGATCCGTACCGTATGGCTGCGGGCGAGCAGCTCAAGTCGCTCGGCAAGCAGCTCGGCATGCCGGTGCTCGAAGCCGACGAGGGCCAGTCGCTGCCTGATCTCTGCACCGCCTCGCTCAAGGAGGCGACGCGACAGGGCGCGACGGTTGTCATCGTCGACACGGCGGGACGCTCGACGATCGACGGCGAGATGATGACCGAGATCACGGACATGCGCGCCGCGCTCAACCCGAACGAAGTGATCCTCGTGCTCGACGCCATGACCGGGCAGGAGGCCGTGAACGTCGCTCAGGAGTTCCACAACCAGCTCAACGTCACGGGTATCGTCGCATCGAAGATGGACGGCGACGCGCGCGGCGGCGCCGTGCTGTCGATTCGCGCCGTCACCGGGCTGCCTGTGAAGTTCATCGGCACGGGCGAGAAGGCGGATGCACTGGAGCCGTTCTTCCCGGATCGATTCGCGTCGCGCATCCTCGGGATGGGCGACCTCGTGAGCTTGATCGAGAAGGCCAAGGACTCGATCAGCGACCAGGACGTTAAGGCGATCGAGAAGAAGATGAAGTCGAAGTCGCTCGATCTCGAGGACTTCATGCAGCAGTTTCAGCGCATCAAGAAGATGGGACCGATGAACCAACTGGTGGACATGCTGCCCGGCATGGGGCAGATCAAGCGCCAGATGAAGGTTGACAGCTTCGATGAGGGTTTCTGGAATAAGGCTGAGGCCGTCGTATACTCTATGACGCCCCAGGAGCGTAAGCACCCGGAGATCATCAACGGCAGCCGCCGCCGCCGGATCGCGACCGGGAGCGGCACTACGCCGCAAGAAGTGAACCAGTTGTTGAACCAGTGGAAGGAGGCGAAGAAGATCATGCAGGGCTTCGCCAACAACCGCTCGGGATTCATGAACATGTTTGGAGGACGCTAACAAGATGCTACGAATTCGACTGCGCCGTGTCGGCAAGAAGAAGCAGCCACAGTACCGGCTGGTCGTCGCCGACTCGGCGGCTCCGCGCGATGGCGCGTTCATCGAGACGATCGGCACGTACAACCCGCTGACGGATCCCGCAACGATCACGGTGAATGAGCCGAAGGCGCGCGAGTGGCTGTCGAAGGGCGCGATCCCGTCGGAGCGCGCGCAGAAAATCCTCGCCGGTCAGGGCATCGGCGAGATGCCGACCTTCACGCCGAAGGAAAAGAAGCCCAAGGCCGAAGCAGCGGCAGAGGCATAACCTGATGAAAGATTTGATCGAGTACATCGCGAAGGCGCTGGTCGACAAACCCGACGAGGTGAAGGTCACGGAAGAGGACGAGCGCGGCCGCTTGCTCATCCACCTCGAGGTCGCGGAAGACGACTACGGTAAGGTGATCGGCAAGGGCGGACGCATCGCGCAGTCGATGCGAGCGCTGCTCAAGGTCACCGCCATCCGCCGCGACGAGTACGCATCGCTCGAGATCGGCGACTGATCTCTCTTGCCGAAGACAAAGTCCTTCGCCACGCGCGTGAAGACGGCGGCGCGCCGCCGCGCGACACCGCGCACGCCAGCGGCGGCTCGCGGACTTGCGCCCGGTCCCGCGCCCACGCAGCAGGGGCCGCGCACTGAGGCCCCCACGCCTGTCGAGCGGACGCACGCCGCCACTGAGCGCTCCCAACCCGCCGTCTCGATTAAGCCCCAGGCTGAGCCCGATGCTGGCTTCGTCGCCGTCGGCCGCGTGCTCGGTCCCTTCGGGCTCAAGGGCGAGCTCAAGGCGCAGGCGCTTACCGACAACGCCGATCGCTTCAAGGTGAAGGCGAAGCTCTTTGCAGGGCAGCAGCCCGTCACGATAGCGAAGTGCCGCGAGGCGGCCGGGCAGCTCTACCTGACGTTCAAGGGCTTCGCCGATCGCGACAGCGTCGACAAGTTCCGTCATGCCCTCCTCCAGGTGCCTGAATCCGACCTCCCTGCGCTGCCAGAGGGCGAGTACTATCGCTTTCAGCTCATCGGCCTCACCGTTACCGATCGCACCGGAGCGGCGCTGGGCACGCTCGACGAGATCATTGAAACGGGCGCGAATGACGTCTATCGCGTGCATCCCGCCGAAGGCACCGACCTGCTCCTGCCGGCGCTGGCTGACGTCATCATCTCGGTCGACCTCGAAGCGAAGCGCATGGTGGTTGACCCGCCCGACTGGCGCTGATCGCGCGGCCGCGGCTGTCGATTTCGCGCCTCGCCGTTCGTCGTCATACTGGGCGTGGTATGGACGCGCCCGGCTGCTAAGGAGCGAATAGCGTGAAGTACATGTTGCTCATCTACTCTGACGAATCAGATCCTCGTAGTGCCGGCTCGCCGGAAGATATGGCCGGCCATGTGGCGCTCGCGCGCGAGGCTATCTCGCACGCTGCCTACGTGACCTGCGACGCGCTGCAGCAGACCCCGGCAGCGACCACGGTGCGCGTTCGCAACGGCGAAGCGGTGATCACGGACGGCCCGTTCGCTGAGACGAAAGAGGTGCTCGGCGGCTATTACGTCCTCGACTGCAAGGACCTGGACGAGGCGATCGCCTACGCGGCGAAGATCCCGCCGGCGAAGCACGGTGCCATCGAGATTCGGCCGATTATGGAGATCCCCGGCTGGGATGAAATGATCGGATTGACGTCGCCGGCGCCCGCTGCTCGATAACCGTCGGTGAATTGTCGATCGCCCCGCATCTCGTTCGTCGTCTCAGCAGGCGGGGCGAAGGCGGCCCGCAGCGAAACGCAAGGACTACAGCTGTGAAGTACATGTTCCTGATCTTTGATGACGAAGCAGCCGAGGGCTCGCGCGGCGAAGATCTGATGCCCGCCTATGGGGCGTTCGGCGACGAGGTTACCAAGGCGGGTGTGATTCGGGACGGCAACCGGCTCCACCCGGCCAGCAGCGCCACGACGGTGCGCGTCCGCGGCGGCAAGGCCGCGACGACCGATGGCCCCTTCGCGGAGACGAAGGAGCAGCTTGGTGGGTACTACATCCTCGACTGCAAGGATCTGGACGAAGCGATTGCGTACGCTGCCAAGATCCCGACGGCGAAGTTCGGCTCCATCGAGGTGCGTCCCATTTGGGAGATGTAGCGGCTGCATACGCCTGCGCCGACGAGTGAACTCTTGAACGATCCACGCGAGGCCGTCGAGCGAGTCTTCCGCGAAGAGTCCGGGCGCGTCCTCGCGTCGCTCATCGCGGTTGTGCGCGACTTCGAACTCGCCGAGGATCTGCTGCAAGAGGCGCTCGTTGTGGCGCTTGCTCGCTGGCCCGCTGATGGTGTGCCCGACAACCCGGCCGCGTGGATCACGACGACGGCGCGGCGTAAGGCGATCGATCGCCTGCGCCGCGACCGTACGTTCGCCCAGAAGCAGCACTTGCTGGTCGCCGACACCGATGGCAGCACGCCGGAGCCGGCAGAGGAGCTCGAAATGACCGAGCTGCGAGACGACCGCCTGCGCCTCATCTTTACCTGCTGCCACCCGGCCCTCGCCTCCGATGCGCAGGTAGCGCTGACCTTGCGGACGCTCGGGCGGCTGACGACACCCGAGATTGCGCGTGCGTTCCTGGTGCCCGAAGCGACGATGGCGCAGCGCCTGGTGCGCGTGAAGCGCAAGATCCGCGATGCGGGCATACCGTACGCTGTTCCGCCGGACCATGCGCTTCCGGAGCGTGTCGATGCGGTGCTCGCCACGCTCTATCTCATATTCAACGAGGGGTACTCCGCCACGTCAGGCGATGCGTTGATCCGGCGCGACCTTTGCGCAGAAGCGATTCGCCTCGCAACGCTCCTCACGGAATTGATGCCCGATGAGCCGGAAGTGTGGGGATTGCTCGCGCTCATGTTGCTGCACGACTCACGGCGGGACGCGCGTGTCAGCAGAGATGGCGCTCTCATCGTTCTCGATGAGCAGAATCGTTCGCTCTGGCACCGAGCGCAGATCGAGCGCGGCTGCGCAATCGTGGAGCGCGTGCTCCGGATGCGCCGCCCCGGCCCGTACCAGCTCCAAGCCGCGATTGCGGCTCTGCACGCCAGCGCTGAGAGCGCCGAACTGACGGACTGGCACCAGATCGTCGCGCTGTACGGCGAACTGTCGCGGCTCGATTCTTCGCCGATCATCGAGCTGAACCGAGCCGTCGCCGTCGGTATGGCGCAGACGCCCGCGGACGGACTTACATTGATCGACGCCATCGTCGCGTCCGGCCGATTGGCGCAGTATCACCTGCTGCATGCCGCGCGTGCAGATCTGCTGCGTCGCGCACAACGCAACGTCGAGGCGGCGAGCGCGTATCGGGCTGCGATCGCGCTCAGCTCGAACGACATCGAGCGCGCGTATCTGCGGCGACGGCTGGCCGAGGTCACGGCGGCCGTTTGAGCCCTTGCTGTACCGGCTGTTATACTGCCCTATCTTGGGGATATAGCTCAATTGGGAGAGCGCTGCGTTCGCAATGCAGAGGTCGGGGGTTCGAGTCCCCCTATCTCCACCACTGATACTGAGAAGCGCCCCAGCATTCGTGCTGGGGCGCTTCTTTCGTACTTGTAGCGGCGAACGGATTAACGCGCGGCCGACCGCCGTGCTCCGCACTCCACTTGTACGTTGATGCAGTTCTCCACGAGCTTCGTCAACTCCGCCTGATCCCAGGCGTTGAAGAAGTCAGCGTGCGCCGTAAACGCCGGACCCGACGCCAGACTGACGCCCGCGCCGCCCGCGATGGCGTATTTCACATGAACCGTCAGCGCCGGGACGGCTACGGGGTGGCTCGCCGGGCACGCACCGCGGAAGCTGTACGCCATGTGGCTCTGGTGATCAGCGCTGTCGAGATCTTTGCCGTTCCAGCAGTCCGGGAAGTGAATGCTCATCGCCAGCCCGAGTCCGCGCCCAGTCGGACACGTCGGCACCACGCTTGACGACGCCTGGCGGGGGACGCCCATGCCGCGGCAACTGAACGTCACGACGCGTGCGCTCTGCGGCCCCGTAGTCTTCGCGTTGCCCGCGACGACCTTGAGTCCGGACGGGAACGGTTCTATCGATGCAGGATCGCGCCGCCCCGTTCTGTAATAGGCGTTGATGCCGATCGGCGTGACCGCATTGCCGTCAAGGAACATCGTCGGCACCCAGTAGGCGGCCTTGTCGAGCGGGCGGCCGCATGTTGTCTGTCCGAACGCGAGGCTTTCGAACGTCGAATTTGCCGCTGTCGTTGTGTTGGCGAAGAAGTCGTGACTATGCGACGCGCCCGGCTGGTTCGGCTTCACGATGGGATCATCGGGCCCGCGATGACTGAACGAGCAAGCGCTGAAGAACGGGATTGGCACCGCGGGCGCAGGCGGCTTCGGTGGTGTCGGCGGCGATTTCGCGCCGGATGGACTCGGGCTCAATAGAGCGGCGGCTGCCACGACAGCGACCCCCGCGGCAATGCGTGCGAATTGTTTCAACATGTGGTCTCCTCGTTCGATGAGGCGGGTCGCCGCTCCGTGCGGAGGGCGTGTCTCCGACTCGTCCGTCATCACTATCGGCGATGGCGCATCGAATCTCAGTACCGTTTTGGTCAACAAGCGCAGAGTTTACGGAGACATTACGCGCAGATGCGCTGGGCGTTGCGAACCGGCCCACATGCGCCACGGATTGGCGCGCAGAAGCCACCTCGGTTAGCCTCCGGACATGCCGAATGGGACTCTGCGATCAGCCTTCCATTGCGCCGGCCTGGCGCTCTTCGCGGCTCCCATACTCCTTGCATTGGGCGCTTGCTCCTCCGATTCACCCGCGCCCGGGACGCCCGGGACGCCCGTGGCGCGCGCGGCCTCGTCGACGCCGCGGCCCTCCCCGACGCCGTTGCCGCCGAACGAAGTGCTGTTTCGCGCGGGCGGCGTCGGCATCATCGAGGTCGCGTTCAACCGCATTGTCGACGAGCACGTCGCGCCGGTGGACCCTGGTGCGCTGCTCAAGGCGGCCTGGGACGGCGTGCGGCGTGCGGCGGACGCGCGCGGTTTCGCGCCTCCGGCTGCGCCATCCTTCACCGGCGTCCGCGCAGCGGACTTCGCGGCGTTCGAGGCTGCGTATGCGTCGCTGCCGGGCGATTTGGGCGAAGATCGCCTGACGCGCTTCACGGCAATCAACGCGATGGCGCGCAGCCTCAACGACTGCCACACGTTCTTCATCGGTCCGTCGGCTGACGAAGCAGATCGCGACGTCTTCAAAGACAAGGTGCTGAGCGATTTCGGCATGACGCTGGCCGGCCATCCGCCCGTGATCACCGATACGGAGTCGTTCAGCCCCGCGTCGCTCGCCGGCCTGCGTCCCGGTGATACCATCGTCGGCATCGGCGACGAAGCCACGGACGACGGGGGGCCGGTCGACGTGCTGTTGCTGCTCTACGAGAACGAAGAGGGTTCGAGCGTCGACGTTCGCGTGAGGCGGCCCGGCCACTCTGAGGCGCTGACATTGCCGCTGGAGCTCACGAGCTACACACCCCCGAACGTACAGTCGCAGGTGATCGACCACGACGTCGGGTACGTACGCATCCGCTCGTGGACGGGCGAGGGGCTGGCCCCACAGTTGCGGACGATCCTCGAGCGCTTCAGCGACGACGGGATCGACAAGTGGATCATCGATCTGCGGGGTGATCCCGGCGGCGTTGTCGACGATGCGGCGATCAGCCTGTTCGTGCCGGATGGCGTCATCGTCCGGACGCTGGAGCGAGGCGGCGCGATTCGCGAGACGCGCGCGAGCGGTGACGCGCTCGATCACGTGCCGCCGCTTGCGATCCTCATCGACGACGGCTCAGCGTCGATGTCTGAGAGCTTTGCGTTGACTCTGCGCGAGTACGGAATCGCCCGCCTGGTCGGCACGAAGAGCGCCGGCTGCATCGGAGAGACGTACGTTGCCGGCCTTGGCGACGGTTCGGGTCTGGCCGTGACCTTCGCGTTGATCCAGGGGCCGAAGAGCGGCGATGACGCATACCGATCCGGCCTGACGCCCGACGAGATAGTCGAGCGGACCACCGACGACATCATCGCCGACCGAGATCCGCCCCTCGATGCGGCGATCGCCTATCTGGCGATGCCGACGGCTACGGCCACGCCGGAATCGTAGATCCGGCCTCTACACGATGTCCCATGTCACGCCGCCATCGTCCGTGGCAAAGGTGTCGTCGGGCGTGGTGAACGTGCCGTTTGTGCTGTCGGCGAACGTGATCGACAGCACAGGCACAGCGGAGTCCAGATCCGGCACCACGACCTCCGACCAGTTGTTCCCGCCGTCCGTCGAGCGGAGCAGGTTGTGACCCGGGCTGCTCAGTCCGAGCCAACCCTTGCTTGAGTTCTGGAAAAAGAGCGCGCTGACGCCCGTGCCGTTCGGTAGTTCACCGACGCCGGCTTCCGGTGGTGGATTACCTAGCGTTGTGCGGCTGATCAGCGTCCACGACGCGCCGCCCGTCGTCGTGCGGAACAGGAACTTCTCGTTGCTGCCTGCGGCCGCGCCGCCGTAGCAGAACTGCCAGGTTGTATCAGCGTCCAGCGAGAACGACTTGCCCACGGCCAGCGCGGCGGCTTCCAGTGACGTGCGGAGCGTGCACGGATCGGCTGATGCGGTGGGCGATCCGGTCCACGTGACGGTGCCGCAGCGGTGAATGAGGTGCAGCCCCGGGTAGCCATCGATCTCGTTGATCTCGATCAGCGCCCAGCGCGCTTGCCGGTTGGCGCCGGTGTCCTGCATCGTGACGAACTGGTTGACGCTGCCGTTGGTCACCGTGATAACGCCCGCGATCGTCACGTCGGGCAGCGTAAACGCCTCGGGCGCGCCTTCCGATTGCGGGCAGTCGAGGCCGGTGTGCACCAGATAGAGATAGCCGTTCATGCCGTATGAGGGCGGCCGTCCGAAGTCGTCCCCCTTCACGAACATGTTGACGAAGCCGGCGGGCGGCCATACCTCGCCGGAATCCGGCGCGTAGGCGTGGAACGTGGTGTTGTCGGCGCCGATGCCGCTGAGGTCGTTGCCGATGTGCAGGTCGCCCTGCCCAACAAGCGTGCAGGACGCGGCGACGAGCGCAGCTCCGGCCATCACGAGCAGCGCGAGACGAGAACGCAGTGGACTCCGGCGGGGTGCTGCGATCATCGGTTCCTCCTGGATCGCTAGGGCGTTGAAGGTCGCACCCCATTATGCGTTACCGCCCGAGCCGTATCCCGGCGAATAGGGGGATTGCGCCCCGTTCTGCTGCCCGGATCGCTGCACGACGTCACCCTTCTGCGATACTCTTCAGATACGCCCCCCCGCCTGTTCCAGGAGATCCAAGTGAACATAATCCTGACTTCGGGTCGCCCGCGCCGTTCCCGCGCGCGCATCGCCGCTCTGGTGCTTCTGCTTTCGGTCGCGGTTGGCGTCCTGTCGTCACCGCGTGCCGCAGTTGCCGCGCCCGTGCCGCCCGGATTCGTCGATGCGCAGATCGCGTTCGGTTTATCCAGCCCCACGGCCATGGCGTTCGCGCCTGATGGCCGGCTCTTCGTGACTGAGCAGGGAGGTCCTCTGCGCGTGATTAAGAACGGTGCGCTGCTCCCGGCGCCGTTCGTAGCCTTGACGGTAGAGACGTCCGGCGAGCGGGGCTTGATCGGCGTTGCCGTCGACCCGGAGTTCACGACGAACCCGTACATCTATCTCTACTACACGGCCACGTCGCCAACGATTCACAATCGGATCAGCCGCTTCACCGCCGACGGCGATGTCGCGTTGGCTGGCAGCGAAGTCGTGCTGCTCGAACTTCCGACTCTGAGCGCCATCTATCACAACGGCGGCGCGATCCACTTCGGGCCGGATGGAAAGCTGTACGCAGCCGTCGGCGACAACACGACCGGTGCGAACGCTCAGAGCATGAGCACGCTGCTCGGCAAGATGCTGCGCATCAACCCGGACGGCAGCATCCCCACCGACAATCCGTTCTACGGAAGCGCCACCGACGACAGCCGGCTGATCTGGGCGCTGGGTCTCCGCAATCCATTCACGTTCGGCTTCCAAGCCGGCACAGGGCGCATGTTCATCAACGACGTTGGGGACGCTGCGTGGGAGGAGATCAACGACGGCATTGCCGGATCCAACTACGGCTGGCCGAACAAGGAGGGCGCGGCGCCGAATTCGGGCTATCGAGACCCGCTCTTCGTGTACGCCCACGACATAGGCTGCGCGATCACGGGCGGCGCGTTCTACAACCCGGCCACGCCGCAGTTTCCGGCGATCTACGCAGGCGCATACTTCTTCGCGGACTACTGTGGCGCCTGGATCCACGTGTTCGATCCATCGAACGGCACGGTGTCCGACTTCTCGTCGGGCATCGGATTCCCGGTTGACCTGCAGGTGGGCGCGGATGGCAGCCTGTACTACCTGCATCGGGGCGCCGGCGCGGTGAACCGCATCAGCTATCCGACGGCAGATACCGACGCAGACGGCGTCACGGACACCACCGACAACTGCCAGTCTGCGCAGAACGTAGATCAGACGAACTCCGACGCAATCAACGGCACCTCCAGCCGCCCTGGCGCAGACGGACTGGGCGATGCGTGCGACGCCGACATCGATGGCGATGGCTATACGAACACGCAGGAGACGGAGCCGGCGCTGGGCGAGGATCCGCTCGCGTATTGCAACGTTATGCGCGCGGACGTCGATGGTGACGGGTCAGTCAGCATTCTGGATATCACCATCGTCGCTAGCCGATTCACCCAGACGAGCCCGCCGACGCCCGAGCGCTACAAGCAGGACGCCGACGGCGCCATCAGCATCCTCGACCTGAGCCGCATGGCGGCCGTCTTCACGCGGGCGGTCGGTAGTTGTAGCTGACCCGGCGAACGGCGCGACGCGTCAAGATCGCGGATCGTGTGGGCGTTCCGGCTGGGAGTGACTCTCGGTACAGTTTGGGGCGCGACAAAGCTATGCGCTGGGAGTGTGACTGTGCCCATCTCGCGAACCATCGAAACGATCACCGAAGACGACGGCGCGATCCGCAAGGCGCTGCAGGACGCGTTCGTACCGGCGCTGCTGCCCGCGCTCGCGCAGGTGACCGGCGACCTCTCGCTGCTGCGCGATGACCTGCGCCCGCCCGGCGTCAGCCCCGGCGTCGAGCAGGGCGGCATGACGTCGGAGCAGCAGGAAGCAGCGCGGGTGCTCGCGTTCGACACGCTGACGGCGCTTCGTGACGGCCGCATCACGCGCGTGCCGCATCCCATCGAGGAGGAACTGCGCGCCATCACCGGCTGGATGACCGGATCGCCCGCGTCCGACGACTACATTCCGTTGCTGCTCGAAGAGTTGGCGCCCGCCGGAGAGGATCCGCGCGAACCGTCGTGGCGCGCGCCGAAGGACAGCGCGTTCCGCGTCGCCATCATCGGCGCCGGGATGTCGGGCATTCTCGCCGGCATTCGGCTGAAGCAGGCGGGTGTGCCGTTCGTGATCATCGAAAAGAACGCCGATGTTGGCGGCACCTGGTTCGAGAACACCTACCCCGGCGCGCGCGTCGACGTCTCGAACGCGTTCTACAGCTATTCCTTCGCACAGAAGGCCGACTGGCCGAAGCACTTCTCTACGCAGGAGATATTGCTCGACTACTTCCGCGATTGCGCGAACGAATACGGTCTGCGCGAGCACATCCGCTTCAACACCGAGGTCGCGTCAGCGGAGTTCAACGACGACCGCGGTAGCTGGACGCTGCAACTGCGCACGCCCGGCAGCAACGACGAGACGTTCGAGGCGCAGGCGCTGATCAGCGCGGTCGGCCAACTCAACCGCCCGAAGATGCCCGACATCGCGGGCATCGGGAGCTTCGCCGGGCCGGCGTTCCACTCGGCGCGTTGGAATCACAGCGTCGACCTCAAGGGCAAGCGCGTCATCGTCATCGGCACCGGTGCGAGTGCAGCGCAGTTCATCCCGATTATCGCGAAGGACGTCGCCGACCTGACGATCTTCCAGCGCACACCGGCCTGGTTCGTGCCGGTGCCGCACTACCACGACGACGTGCCCGACGGCCTGCAGTGGCTGTTCACCCACGTGCCGAACTACGCGCACTGGTATCGCTTCTGGGTGTTCTGGAATTCCACCGAAGGACTCCTGCCCGCCGCGATCGTCGACGAAGCGTGGCAGCAGGGCGAGCGTTCGGTCAGCGAGGCCAACGATCAGGTACGCGCGCTGCTGACGATGTATCTCCAGATGCAATACGCCGACCGGCCCGATCTCTTCGCGAAGATTCTGCCCGCGTACCCACCGACGGCAAAGCGCATGATCCTGGACAATGGCGTCTGGGCGGAGTCGCTGAAGCGCGAGAACGTCCATCTCATCAACGACGGCATCAAGGAGATCACGCCGCGCGGCGTCGTCGCGGCCGACGGCACGGAGCACGCGGCCGACGTCATCATCTACGGCACGGGGTTCGAGGCGTCGCACTTCCTGACGCCGATGGAGGTCACCGGACGCAACGGCATCGACCTCAACGCGCAGTGGGACGGCGACGCGCGCGCCTATATGGGCATCACGGTGCCGAACTTCCCCAACTTCTTCATGCTCTACGGCCCGAACACGAATATCGTCGTCAATGGCAGCATCATCTACTTCTCGGAGTGCGAGGTGCAGTACGTGATGGGCTGCCTGCGCATGCTGATTGAACACGGCCACAAGGCGATGGACTGCAAGATGGACGTGCACGACGCCTACAACGAGCGCATCGACAAGGCGAACCGCCTGCGCACGTGGGGCGCGTCGAAGGTGAGCAGTTGGTACAAGAACGAGCACGGCCACGTCGCCCAGAACTGGCCGTTCAACCTCATCGAATACTGGCAGCAGACCCGCCAGCCGAACCCGGCCGACTACGTGTTTCTGTAGAGGAGCTTTCGTCATGCAGCAGATCCAGAACGACGTGCAGATCGTGGATGCGCGGCCGGAGCACGCGCCGTTCATCGCCTGGGTGATGCGGACCGCCGCGCGGTCGCATCTGCCGAAGGGCATCTGGGACTTCATGGCTGGCCCCGACGAGGATCGCGTGCTGCGCTATCTCGAAGCGCTCGCGTCGACGCCGGAGCCGCATTTCGCGCATCACTCCGTCTACATCGTCGCTGAAGTGGATGGCCGGCCCGCCGCCGCGCTCTCCGGCTACTTCGACGAGGAGTACGGCTCCGCCACCGTCATGCCGTACCTCCCCGCGGCAGCGAAGGCGGTCGGCGCGGACCACGACGAGCTCATGGCGCAGTTCGCCGCAAACGGCGGCGCATCGATGCTCGGCCTGATGCCGCACCACGAGCCGCGCGCGTGGATCATCGAGCACGTCGCCACGCACCCGGACTTCCGGCGGCAGGGCCTCGTCGATCGGCTGCTCGCCGCGATCATCGAGAAGGGCCGGGCGCGTGGCGCGACCATCTGCGACATCGGCGTGCTGATGGGCAACGACGCCGCCCAGCGCGCGTACGAGAAGGCCGGGTTCCGCGTCGTCGAGGACCTCCTCAACGCAGACTTCGAGGCCGCCTACGGTTGCCCCGGCTTCCGCGAGCTGAGCCGCGCGATCTAGCGATGGCACACGTCGCTAAGCGCGGACGTTGCTGGTAACGGTCCGTCAAGTAGCGGCGCTGCTGGCTGCGGTATCCTGCTCTCGACTCCAGCGCCGCTCCCCGCGGACACGTCAATATGTCGCAAAGATGTCGCTCGTTGCTGCACGGTGCGTTCCTGTCGCTGATACTCGGCGGCTGCGCGCTATTCGGCTCGGGCGTCTGGGTGACGGATCGCGCCGAGCCGTCCGACGCCGCGCCGGTCGAGACGTGGACGACGGCGTGGGAGCGCGATCCGCTGTCGACCACCGTGACCACGGACGTGACGACCGTTCAGGCAACGGTCCCGAGCCAGATTAACAACCAGACGCTCAGGCTCATCGCTTGGACGACGCTCGGCGGCTCGCAGGTGCGCGTGAAGTTCACGAACCGCTTCTCGACTTCCCCGCTCGTCATCTCAGCCGCGCACGTCGCGCTGCGCCAGTCCGCCGGGGCGATCCAGACGGCGAGCGATCGCGCACTCACGTTCGGCGGCAACGCGTCGGTGACGATCGCAGCGGGTGCGGAGACGTGGAGCGACGCGGCGGTGCTCGACGTCCCGCAGCACGCCGACCTCGCGATCAGCATGTACCTGCCGGGAACGTTCACGCCGACGACGTTCCATCCGACGGGACTCAAGACCAGCTACCTCTCGCAGGCCGGTAACTTCGTCTCGTCTGGCACCATGCCGGCGCCGACCGGATCCGCCACGAAGACCACCACGCAGGTGTTGTTCGTGACCCAGGTGCAGGTGCTCGCGCCGGGCATCCCGCAGACCATCGTTGTGATCGGCGACTCGATCACCGACGGAGCGTGTGCGAGCAACAACGTGAACGGCAGCTGGCCGGACAAGCTGTCGGCGCGGCTGCCGGCGCTCAGCGACGGAACGCTCGTCTCCGTCGTCAACGCCGGCATCGGCTCGAACCGATTCGTGTCATCGGACGGCGCTGGCCTCTCCGGGCTGCACCGGCTCCCGGAACTGCTGGCGCTACCGGGCGTGCGCTGGGTTGTGCTGTTCGAAGGCATCAACGACATATCGCGTGAGCACGTCACTCCGGCGCAGCTTATTGCGGCGTACCAGACAGCGATCGCGCAGGCGCACGCCGCGGGCGTCGGCGTCATCGGCATCCCGATGCTGCCGATCAAACACGGGGCGAAGGATGTCGGGAACAACGAAGAGACGCGCGCAGCCGTCAACACATGGATCCGTACGAGCGGCGCGTACGACCACGTCATCGACTTCGATCCCGCGATCGCAGACCCGGCGGAGCCGCTGAGCATGCTCGCCAGCCTCACCTGCGACCACGTCCACCCCAACCAGGCCGGCTACACGGCCATGGCGAACTCGATCGACCTCACGATGTTCGACGACGCACCGGAGACGCCTACCGCGACTCTAACCGGCACGCCGACGAACACCGCCACCGCGACGAGCACATCAACCCGCACGCCGACATCAACGCCGACCCGCACCGCGACTTCGACGAACACTGCAACGCGCACGCCGACAAGCACGCCGACGTTCTCGCCGACGAGTACTACGACACCGGTACCGACCGAAACAGCGACGCCGACCGCCACGAGCACTCCCGACCTCACGGACTCGGACGGTGACGGCTACACGGACGCGCGCGAGATCGAACTGGTCGAAGATCCGCAGTCGTACTGCGAGATCATGCGCGCCGACGTCGATGGTGACGGCGCCGCCTCGGTGCTCGATCTGACGAAGGTGGCCGCGTACTTCGGGGGTTCCGTGCCGACAGCGCCGGAGCGGTACGACCAGGACGCTGACACCCAGATCAGCATCCTCGATCTCACGAAAATGGCGACCGTCTTCGGGGCATCGGTGGCGGCGTGCGCGTAAACTCCCGCTGCGTATGCGGGGAGTGGCCACCAGCACGCCCGATATGCCTTCTCGACACGCCCCCGTAGCTCAGAGGATAGACAATGGTTTCCGGACACCAAACCGCGTGGCTCTCCGGCGCAAGCCGCGCTACGCGCCAATCGCGCGAAGTGCACTGACGCACCACGCGTAGTCCTGGGAACCACCGGCGAAGTGCATAGCATAGTAGCCGCGGTAGGCCTCCACGACATCGGAGAACCCAGCGCCGTACCGGCGGCAGGCTTCGTCCATCACGAAGGCAGCGTCCAGCTCATCGGCTTCCGGTACTTGCGGGATGGCGGCGAATATCACCGCGCTGGCCACGTCCATGCGCTGATCGCCGAGGAGCGTATTGCCACCGAAGTCGATCACCCCGGTGACGCGACCGCCGTCATCAACCATGATGTTCTGCGGATAGAAGTCCCCGTGGACAAGTACGCGTTCCGCAGGCTCGCCCAGCGCGACGATGCGTCGGCGGACACGCTCGAGCACCGCTTCGAAGCCAGGGACATCGCGTGAGAGGACGTCGCGTCGCTCGCGCAGCGTGCGGTCGATGCTGGCGAGAAGAAAGCCGGTCCACGTGCGCTCGCGCAACGGCGTCCCGCCCCAACCTGTGGTCTCGCCGAACTCATCGCCATCGATCGTGAGGCGCGCGATCGCTCCGGCGGCGTCGAGGTAGTTTCGCCAGGCGTTCGCGCGGGCGTCGCCCCGCAGGTCCGCGAGCGCGACATCCAACGAGCGGCCGGGCACACGGCGCTCGACGGTATATGCCGTGCCGCCGGCGGTGCCCTCTCCTACGATCTCAGGGAGGGCGAAAGGCACGGCGTCGCGTGGGAACGCCGTCAGCAGCGCCTTGCGCTCTCCGATGGTGCGGCCGGCGGCGCCGCGGTACACCCGCAACACGAGGTCGTCGCTGACGGCGTAGACGCGCGACTCGGCCCCGGCGCCGAGCAACCGCTCATCGCCAATGCTGAACTTCTCCAGGACCTCATCGACATCTTTATGCGCCATAATTCTCCAGCATGTTACACGTGCGCCTCGTAATTCAGAGGACAGAGCAGGGAGTTATCATGCTGATTGTTGATTGAAACCTTGGAGATGAGAATCGCGTGAACTGCCCAAAATGCTCCACAGAGATGGACGCTGTGTCTCCATCTTCTCCGCAACGGTGGCGTTGTCCCAGCTGCGAGTTTGAGCTGAGTTTGTTGACCGATGAGGACTACGCCAAGCTTCCCCAGTCGCTCTTCGATGACTTCAAGGAACTTCCCGAGGATCACGAATGAATTGGGAGCGGTCGAGCCAATCCGCTGTGCACACCGAATGCCGCGCATGACGAGCGCGTCGCACGCCGCTAGGCGGGAAGGTGGGTGAGCGCGATGCTCCACCGACCTCCGGTCGTCAGTGTTTGGTGCCAGAACCCGCCGTCAACACAGTGCGCGTTGCATCCGTCGGGTGTCCCGCCACGCGCCGTTCGCAACACGCTGCTCCCGCCCCGGCGCGGTGTGCCGCGAGCGCGGGGGCCGGTGTCACCCGCCCCTCGGAGGTCCCCTCTCCCCCGAACTAAACTAACGCATGCCACGCGTGCGCCCGAGATCCAGCCTCATCCCACCGGACTTTTGGTCCGCCGCTTCCACCACCATCGAGAAACACGAAACTGCCAAACAAACGCCCGCCAAAAAGCAAAAACTGCCGAACAAACGCCGCCGCTGCCGTCCGCGCCACATCACCAGACCACAACTGCTCGCTCGATATACTCCCCGTGAGCCCCCGTAGCTCAGAGGATAGAGCAGTGGTTTCCTAAACCATGTGCGCAGGTTCGAGTCCTGCCGGGGGTACCATGCTCGCAAGGAGACCGTCCAGCATGAGTACGCCACAGCTCGGTGGAAGTGGTTGGCGGCCGCTCTTCACTCCTGTTCGTACCGGCGTCGGCGTCAACGACCACTGCGTCGTGCGCGCGGACGACGGACGCTGGCACGTGTTCGGCATCACGCAGCCGGAACTCGCGATCGATCCGCAGGCGGCGCGCTGGTTCTGTCACGGCTCCGGACCGTCGCTGGCCGCGGGCGAGTTCAAGGAGCGCGGGCGCGTCGTCGATTTCGGAAGGCGTGCCTGGGCGCCTACCGTCGCGTTCGACGGCGAGCAGTGGGTGATGCTCTACGGCCCCGACATTCTGCGCGCTGCCATCTCCGACGACCCGCGCCTCGACCACTGGCAGGAAGTGCCGTGCTCCGTGACCGGCGCGCCCATCGGCTCCGTCATGCGCGACGGCATGATCCTGCGGCTCGATGACGATAGCTGGCTGCTCTACAGCACAGGCAAGCGCGGACACGAAGGCGCGATCAGCGTCTGCGTCTCGGAGAACCTGATCGACTGGCGCTTCGTCCGCTTCGCGCTGACGACGTCGCCGGCAGCGCCGAAGCAGCCGCCGTGGGGCGCGACGGAGTCACCGTTCGTGTTCCGCCACGGCGACGACTACTGGCTCTCGATCACCTACACGTCGAGCATGGATGGCCCGGCGGGATACCACGAGACGTTGCTCTTCAAATCGAGCAATCCCTTCGACTTCGGCGTCTACACCGGTGACGAGAGTGAGGTCGCTGCGCGCATCGCCGCGCACGCGCCGGAGTATCTGCAGGATCCCGACACGGGCCAGTGGTACGTGACGAGCGCCGGATGGCCGGGCGACATGTTTGGCACTGTCATACAGGGCAGCGTCGCCATCCGCGAGCTCGACTGGGTCGACGCCTAGGCGGCGGCTCGGACTACTTCACGAGCCTGAACGCGATCTGGTGCGCGATCTGCAGGAAGATCGCCGGCAGATCCGTCGCTTGGTTCGCTCGGAAGTAGTGGTCGTTCGTGCCGGCGGATGAGGCGGCGATGCACTTCAGCAGCCGCTGGTCGGCGACGGTGTCGGTGCTCGTGTTGCCGATGTTGCCGCAGTAATTCGGCGTGAGCGCGTTCGCCGCGGTCGTGGGGATCGTGCCATCCTCCGAGCCGCAGACGCCGAACGCGACGACGTAGATCTCGATCTTCGCTGACTTGATCTGGTCGGCCAGCGCCTTGGTCATGTTGTCCAGCTGGCGTTCGCGCGGCTGGGCTGCGCCGCAAGCGGGGTAGGCATCGGAGTTTGCGGGATCGCACTGAGACGAGGGCGACACCGGGCATCCGGCGGTGCTCGGCCGGCATGCGACGACCGGGGAACCGAGCGAACCCGAGACAGACGCGATGCTGTTGTAATTGTTGTCGCCGTCGGACAGGATGACGATCTCACGGATCGTGTTCGACGCGGTGTGAGCGTTCGGGCTCGTCGTCAGCACCTTGTTCGCCATATCGAGGCCGCTGCACACGTTCGTGCCGCTCCCGCCGTCCCCATTCATCAGCCCGATCTTCGAGATGATGTTGGGGGCGTCCGAGTCGAGGTTGCCAATGCTGCTTGTCGCGATGCACGTGTTCGACGTGCCCCCTGGCTTGAAGCAGCCACGGAAGCCCGTGACGCCGACGACGGTGCTCTTCCCCGGCAGCAGTGTGTTCGTGAAGCCGATGGCAGCGTTCTTGGCCTCGAAGATGGGGCAGCCGCTGTTGTTCTGCGAGCTGTTGCACGGCGCGTCGCCCATGCTGCCCGTGTTGTCGATCGCCAGCACAGCGTCGACCGGAGCGGATACGCCGGATCCGGCGACAGCCTCGTTGCTGACGTCGACGGTGTCGATGCCAAGCAGCCTGACGAAGAGCGTCTTGACGGTCTTCGTCGCGGTCACTCCGACCTGCTGCGCGCCAGTGTTTGCGGCCACTTGTACGTTGATGGTTGCGCCTGGCTCGTTCGCGGCGATGTACGCGCGCGCGGTGGAGTCCGCGAGTGCGGTATCTGGGAGCTTCGTCGCGCCGGCCAGTGCGGCGGCGTCGACCGAGCGTCCCAGTTCGGCCCGTGCGACGTAGACGCGGCTGATGTCCGTCGCGAGGCCGATCATGCCCACGAGCAGCACGAGCAGCATCATGAACATCGGCAGGACCTGCGCCGAGTCGCTTCGGTGGACCCTCTTCAGCAGCCCCATGGCGTCCCTCAGTTCCGCTTCGGCGAGGCGCGCGAGCGTGCGGCTATCAACCCTTAGAACGTCAACTGGCTGCTTGACGTTGCGGGCGGATCTGGGAGATCGTCGCGATCCATCAGGGCAGCGGAGATGTTGTCCAGTTCGAGCCAGCACGGAGGGCAGGACAAGCCACCGCGAGGCGCGGCGCTGGGGGTGAGTGGGGACTCACCGTTTAGTCGCTGACCGGCAAGACAGAAGAGGCTCGCGAGGCGATCTTGCGGGTCGCTGGAGCGCCGAATGGCGGGTGGAGTGAACGCTGCTAGACCGCAGCCCGCTCCAGCATCGCAACCGCCTGCGCCTGAACATCTGCGCCTTGGTACGTGCCCACGAGATCGCCGTGCGCGTCGATCACCGCGACGGCGATCGTCTTCGTCACGTCGTCGATGCCCAGCGGAGCGAGGAGCAGGCCGTCCCAGTCAGGCACGATCAGAATGTAGTCCTCCGGTTTTCGGCCCGGCTGGAGGCCTTTGACGGCGTCCTTATAAGCCGACTTCATGATCTGTTCGGCCACCTTGCGGAAGATCTTCGGAAACGACCGCGTGTCGGCGACGCTAACGATCATCAGGTCGTCCGCGCTCGGGTACTTCTCGCGTATCGCGCTTACTACGGGCGCCGCCATGTCCGACGTTTCGCGCGCAACGCAGACCAGCAAGGCCCGCTTTCCGAGCGCGTTGAAGGTGAGTTGCCGCCCGTGCCCGTTCGCCTTGAGCGTCACCGCCGGAGCCTGGTTGAACGTTCGTTCTTGCGTCGTCATGGGTTTCGCCTCTCTTCTATCAATCGACGATATTCTGCGCTCGGGGACGCTGCGCGCTACGCTTGCGCTGGCATAGCTGCCGTCACCTCGAGGAATGCATGGATCGCGAGCATATCACGCGCCGCCGCCTGCTGTCGCGCCTGCCCGAAGAAGGCATCCGCGGCTGGACGAGCTACCGCATGCCGGGTGGCGTTCCGGCATTCGACGAAGCGAAGCTGCCGGCCGACGATGCCGCGCAGTTGGGCGAAGTTGCCGCAGCCTCCGAGACGGGCAGCATCTTGCTCGCGTGGGCAGGCGGCACGATGCTCGTCGTGCCACCGTTTCCGGTCGAGGCGGAGGATGACTACGGGGAGATCCATACGCCATACCTCGTCGAATCGCTACAGCGACCGCGCGTCGTCGCAGCGATGCTGCTCCGTCTCGGCGGCTTCTCCGTCGGCCTGTTTCGCGGCGAAGCCGTGGCCGACTCCAAGACCGACCGTCGCTTCGTCAAGAACCGCCATCGCAAGGGTGGGCAGTCGCAGCGGCGGTTCGACCGCATCCGCGAGAAACAGGTGCACGAGCTGTTCGGCAAAGCGTGCGAGGATGCGCGCGAGAAGCTCGGCGAGTACGAAGACGAGATACAGTACGTCTTCTTCGGCGGCGACCGTCTGACGCTGCTCGCGTTTCGCAAGGAATGCACCTACTTTGAGCGTTTCGGCGGCCGGGTCATGACGCGCATCTTGGCCGTCCCCGGCGATCCGCGCCGTGCGTCGCTAGACGTGCTGCCGGCGGAGATCTGGTCCAGCGACGTCTACACGTTTGCGACGGAAGCAGCCACGCCGCTCGACGGAGCGGTGTGACGGCTCACGCCGTCTGCGCTGCCATCTGTTCCGCCATCTGTTGGAGCGTCGGGAACTGCGCGATCTGGACCGTGATGTCGTACATCGGCTTCGCTGCTTCGTCGCGGCGGCGCTGGTACGCGGCCATCGCATCGGGGAGCGGCGCGCTGCCCGAGAGTCCGGCGTGCAGTCCGTCGGACAGAAACTCCGCGTCGCGGAACGCGTCCGCGATACCGAGGCCCGTTACGAAGTCCTTGTGATAGCCCGCATCTCCGCAGAGCGCCCATCCGGGGCCGTACGGCTGGCGAAAGAAGTTCTCGGTGTCCGCCGTACCCATCCAGCGCTCCTCGCGCTTGCCGGCGCGCACGCGTTCGGCGAAGGCAGGTGAAGCTTTCTCGACGAGGCGAAAGAATGTGCGTTCGATGTCCGCGCGATACTCGTCGAACGACGCGTGCGGCGCGCCTGCGCCCAGGCAGGTGAGCCCGTCGTTGGTCGGAAACGCCAGCACGCCCGCCATATCGCCAACGTACGCCTCCGCGCCGTTCGGCAGCGGGACGCCGCTGAAGTACGAGTAGTACCCGCATGACAATGCAGGGTGGGTGTCGTACTCCGCCGCTTGAACGGCGCGCGCCACGATCGAGTGGTGGCCGTCGGCCCCGACCGTGACGCGCGCGCGCTCCTCGACCGTCGTGCCGTCGCTGTTTCGCCCGCGCAGGCCAACGACCACGCCATCCTCAATGAGGATCTCCTGCACGGAGAACCGCTGCCGCACCTCGACACCGGCGTCCCACGCCGCATCGACGAGGATCTTGTCCAGCACGGTGCGCCTCGGACAGATCGCATCGGGCAGCGCCGGATCCGCCGGCGTCGGCATGGGGACACCGCCGAGGTGGAAGGTGATCGTCGGGATGGGCGGACAGTTGGTTGCCATCACGCTGTCGTAGAGTCCCCAGGCTTGCAGGCGCTGCACGCCGTCCGGCTGGATGTAGTGAGTCGACATGATGTCGCTCGGGAACGTCGAGCGGTCGACGGCAAGCACGCGGTGCCCCTTGCGCGCCAGCAGCATCGCCAGCGGCGATCCGGCGCAGCGCGCCCCAACGATGATCACGTCGTACATGGCAGCCTCCGTCACTTCGGGCGTACTGAGCCAAATTCTACGCCACGGAAGCAACACGTGGACACACGGCCGTATTGCGGAATTCGTAACCGGCAGAGCTGAGCGCGCCCGTACCAAAGGGGACCGGAATTCGGTCTTGTCCGTCTGCGTGCGTTCGGGGAGTGTTGGCAACGAGAGACGCCGCACGGTGACCTGTCTGTGAGATTCTCTCTCGTGGTGCAAACCTAGCGCGCACTTGGTCGGCTCGGTTCACCCGACCAATGACCATCTCTTCGTGCAGCTCACTGCAGCTCCTTCACCAGGGCTCGGTACGCGTCCTTTGGCTGCAGTTGTGTGTCGAATGGCAGCGCCTCGCCACGGCGTTTGAAGAACGCCGGAACCCATGAGTGCCGGTCCGTGAAGCCCCACGTTACGAACGCGCCGCAGCGGGGCGTCGCCAGACAGGCGGCGAGCACGGATTGATACACAGCGGCTTGGCGCGTCAACATTGTTTCGTTGGCAGGGACGCTCACCCTGACGTCGAGCTCTGTGATTGCGACCGCAAACCCGGCCTGGGCGAATCGACCAAGCGATGCCGTCAGTGTCGCCTCGCTCGGAGCGGTGACGGACTCGATGTGCCCCTGGAAGCCAACACCGTCAATCGGCGCGCCGCCGTCGCGAAGACTCCTAACAAGCTCGAAGACTGCGTCCTGCTTCGCGCCGGGCGCCTCGATGGAGTAGTCGTTGTAGTACAGCCGCGCCGCCGGATCGGCGTCGTGGGCAAACTGGAACGCAAGCCCGATGTAGTCGGGCCCGATCGTGCGCAGCCACACAGAGTCGCGGAGCGTGCCATCGTGGGCGATCGCCTCATTGACGACATCCCACTGTCCTACTTGGCCGCGATATCGGCCAACGACGGTGGAAATGTGGTTGAGCAGCTCGGCGATTGCCTCATCGCGCGTCCACGACCCCTGTTCCAGCCAAGCTGGGTTGTAGGAGTGCCAGACGAGGGTGTGGCCGCGCACCTCCATGCCGTGCTGTTGCGCGAATGTCACCAGGGCGTCTGCGGCCGTGAAGTCGTAGCGCCCCCGATCGGGATGGATGTGCATCCACTTCATGACGTTCTCTGGGGTGACTGCGTTGTACTCTCGCGCGAGGACGTCGGCGTAGTCGCGTTCTGTGGTGAGTGCGTCCGAATCGACGGCCGCACCGACGAGCAGCCCTCGTCGTGCCGCGGCGTTACGCAGTGTGTTCTCTGGTATCGGCGTCACCTCCCGACTTGAGGATGATCCCGTGCACGCCAACGCGCCAACAGCGGCGAAAGCGAGGAGCGAGCCCCACGCCAACTCCGTGCATCGGCGTCGCATCAACGCCGCCAAGTATCGGCACGGCAATCCCGACCAAATGTTGCCGATGCGGAACTGCGGGTCCACCGAAAGCACAGCACGGAATGCTTCGAAGTTCTCGGGCGTGTCGCATACATTGAGGGCGGTATCTACGCGGCCGACACAGGCGCCGTAGACGGCGACTGCGCGCCCTCCGCACCGTACTTCGCGAACAGGTGCCCCCACGGCGACTCTTCGAGCCATCGCTCGTACACCTTCCGCTCCTTCAGCGGCCAGTGGTAGTAGTCGTGGAACGCCTCCGAAAAGAAGTTCGCGCCGTGCACGAGCGGAGTGTGGAGGATCGGCTTCTGGAGAATGCGCGTCGGACCGAACCACGCCAGCCAGCCCATGAAGCTATGCAGGTGGCCGCCGACCTTGAACCCCCATGACTCCTGCGCGATCTCGGCGTCGCCGACAATCTCGATCTCGTCCGGGTTGCCGACGCCGAGTCCTTGCTCGTGCGCGATGCGGATGTAGTCCAGCTTCATCGGGTCGAACCCCATCATCTTCGCCGCGACGGCGTCGATCGCGACCTGGTCTGCCGATGCGAGGATGACGTTCTTCGTCGTCGGGAACATGATGCGCGGTCCGGGACCGTTGCCCGCGGTCGACCCGTCCATCATTGCGAAGATGCCCGGGTGGATTTCCTTCTGGATCGCCAGCAGGTCGACCAGCGTCTCATGGATATGACTGTGCGTGTAGTGCCGGTTCGTGCTCAGCAGCCCGCCGAACGCGTTCTTCATCGCGCCGGTCGTCGTCGTGTAGATGTGGCACTTTGTCGTCGGCAGGTGCACGATGTTCTTGCCATGCATGTAGTCCGGGATCTTGATGCCGCCTGGGAAGATCTTGTCGAGCACGAGCATCTTCGCCTTCGGCTTGTAGACCTCCCACTTCATGTCTTCTTCGCGGAAGTTGAACTTCACCGGGATCTCGTGATGCCGGAACACCGGCACGTAGTGGTTCAGATCCTCGCCCTTGAAGGCGTTCGTGACCACGGTCTTGTTCTGCACGCAAACCAGGTCCTGGAATCCGGCCCTCCGCAGCCCAACGATCGAGCCCTCAAGCTGCCACGGTGTCGTATTGGCCGACGGAAACGGGAAGTGCCACGAGATGTTGTCCTTGAGAATCGTCGTCGCTGATGGGTCGAGGTGCTGCTTGACGTCCGCGAGGTGCATCAGGCGTTCGTAGTCGTCGATAGCGGTCTCCGGCTTCGTGCGCAGCACCGCTACTTTCGCTCTGGTGGACATGGGGCCTCCGGTAGGTTGCAGGTGGTACGGGTAGTTTGTAGTTCGGTCCGACGCGCAATGGCATCGTGCGACTCGTATATAGTGCGTTCACTATAACAAATCTTCTTCGGCTGCTCGGTTAGCCGACCCACCGCTGGAATAACTACGAACTCCAAACTGCCAACTACCAACTCGCCCGCACTGTTTCTCGGCATCGATGTCGGCACGTCCGCGCTGAAGGCCGTCGCCATCGACGATCGCGGGGCCGTTCGAGCGCAGGCGTCGGCGGTCTACGAGACGGTCGTGCCGCAGCCGGGATGGACGGAGCAGCGACCCGACGACTGGTGGCAGGCCTGCCGCTCGGCCGTCATCGCTATCGGCACGCAGGTGTCTCTCGACTCCGTCGCTGCGATCGGCCTGACGGGGCAGATGCACGGCTCCGTGTTTCTCGACGCTGAGCGTGAGGTGATTCGCCCCGCCATCCTGTGGAATGACCAGCGCACCGCGTCCGAAGCTGCAGAGATCGAGCGCATCATCGATGTCGCTCGACTCGTCCAGATCACCGGCAGTCGATCATTCACCGGCTTCACCGCGCCCAAGCTGCTGTGGCTGCGCCAGAACGCCACCATCGCGTACAAGCGCCTGCACTACCTGCTGCTGCCAAAGGACTACCTGCGCCTCATGCTCACAGCTGAGCTCGCCACCGACGTTGGCGACGCATCCGGTACGGGCGTGTTCGACGTCGGCGTGCGCGCGTGGTCCGACGAGATCATCGACGCGCTCGACCTCGATCGTGACATCCTGCCATTCGCGTACGAAGGCTCGGAGATCACCGGTCGCGTGCGCCCTTCGGTTGCCGCTGATCTTGGCCTTACGACGGGGATTCCCGTCGTTGCTGGCGCGGGCGACCAACAGGCCGGCGCCATCGGCGCCGGCGCAGTCGCAGCGGGCATCGCGATGACGTCAATCGGCACGTCCGCGGAAGTCTTCGCGCCGTCCGCTACGTACGCGCCCGATGCAGCGGGCCGCCTGCACGCGATGTGTCACAGCGTGCCCGATACGTGGCACACGATGGGCGTGATGCTTTCCGGCGGCGCCTCGCTGGCGTGGCTCGCGCGCGCGCTGTCGCCCATCGGCGCTGTGTCCGTGGATCGGCTGATTGCGCTGGCAGCCGAATCGCCGCCGGGCGCGCGCGGCCTGCTGTTTCTGCCGTACCTCACCGGTGAGCGCATGCCCGTCAACGATCCGAATGCGCGCGCCGCCTTCACCGGGCTTTCGAGCGAGCACGATATAGGCGACATGGCGCGTGCTGTCATGGAGGGCGTGGCGTTCAACTTGCGCCAGATACTCGACATCACGCGCGCCACCGGCGCCCGCATCGATGAGATGCGGCTGATCGGCGGCGCGACGCGCAACACCATCTGGCCGCAGATCATCGCCGATGCCTTTGAGATGCCTGTTGCGCTGCCCGAATCGACCGAAGGCACAGCCATCGGTGCGGCATTGCTCGCCGCTGTCGGCGTCGGAGCGTTCGCATCCGTCGCAGACGCGGCCGCATCGTGCGTGCGTATCCCATCGATCGTGTTGCCGTCGGTCGAAGGTGTCGTGGCCTACGCGGACGCGCGCGAGCGCTACGCGCGGTTATATGCCGCGACGAACGCGGTCGCCTAACCGTCCGCACGGGTGTACGCGTCGCCGTCGTACACGATCCACGAGCTGCGCTCTGCGGTGTTCTGCCCGCGCGGGTCCAGCTCGGTGCGGAGAATGTCCAGCTCCTCTTCGGTGGGGGCTTCCAGCGTCGCGATGTCTTTCGCGATGATCGGCGGGTACTCGCAGCGCTCCAGCACCTGCTGCACCGTTACCCACGGCGAAACGGCAACCAGTCGCAGCTTGCGCTCCTCGTAGTCGTACACCGCCCACGGCGTCACGACGCGATACGGTCCCGTCCCTGTCGGCAGTCCGGCCCGTTCGCGCGCACCATCGGTGCCGTCGAGGAACCCCGGCGACGAGATGAAGTCGACGCGCTCGACGAACTTGCGTGATTCCTGGTCGGTCATCAGCACGGTCCGCCAGCACAGCGCGGCGATCGAGTCCGCGCCGCCCGGACCGCCGAACCGCCGCGCCTCCTGTCCGTACGCGCCGATCGCGGTCGAGTTGATGTTGCCGTGCTGGTCGACCTGGAGCGTGTTGAGGATACCGTAGTCCATCAGTCCGAGCTGCGCGTGGTTGCCCGCCGTGTTCATCGTGCCCCACGCCAGTGCGCGATGCCCGGCGCGCGAACTCACCATCGACATCAGTGGCTCGAACGGCAGCATCGGCTCCGGCGCGATGACGCCGTCTTCGGTGATGTACTGCGCGCCGGGCGCATAGAGCCTGATCGCCATCAGCACGGCGTACAGCGGCCCGCCGCCGCCCGCTACCCAGTACGTCTTTCCGTCCTCCACCATCCGCGCGACCGTGCAGATCTGCATCTCCCGCTCGTTGAAGGACGTCGCGGGTGTGCCGTTTGCGGGCCTGATTGTCATCGCGAAACCTCAATCCTCGACTCAGCGCGACTCACAGAAATCGACGAATGAGCGGCGTTACGGCGTCCACCAGCCGGCTGACATCCTCTAGCGCCCACACGAGCACTTCGGCCCGAAACGCATCGGGTTCCGTCAACGTAACCGCCTCTTCGTATGGCATTAGCACGAAGCACCCGCGCTTACCGCCCTCGTTTCGATTCCATTCGACGCGGTGCCCGGCACCGGCCTCCAGCGCTGCCCGCTGCGCCATCAGAGCGTCGAAGATCCGCTCGTTTAAGGCGCGATCGTCATAATATATTTGGATCTCCGCTCGAAGTCGCTCGCGATCGAATGCCCACTTCAGCCAGACATCTTGAAGCTCCAACTTGACCCTTCGAGCATTTGGGTTAATCGCCGACGGCCGCGCCTGTTGCGGGTATCGCTGCTTCCAGGCGTCGCTGATATCCTCGAGAAATCGTGCTCGCGCGTCCGTCCCAGCCCGCGTCGCTTTGGGGCTTTTCACGGAAATCCTAATCACGGGCGGCGGAGGTTCTGGCTCGATCTCGAGGCCTCTTCTCGAGCGCGGCGCGGCGAAACGTTGCCTCGCCGATCTCGAAATGCTCTATGCCCCATCGGTCGAGTGTCTCGCGAACGGTCGAGTTGATCACGGGAGCGACCACTGCTGGAATCAGCGCGATCTCAGAATGAGTCTCTCGCAGTTTTCGAGCATACCGATCGACTTGATCAGCATCGGCGATCCGCAGCGGCACTGCCTTGACTTCGATCACCCACAACCTCTCGTTTGAATCCCGGAACGAAATGTCGAGCCGTCCCGCGCCCGAAAGCGTGAATTGTCGCGCGACGGGCTTGAACCCGTGTCGGGGGAAGAAATCATCTGGATACTTCCAGAGCAGGTCTTCCATCACACTCTCTAGCAATGCGCGTGCCCTCCGTACTTTGTCATCAGAATCGCGGCCCCGTCCGCTCCTCGCCCGTGATGTCCGCGACATGCATCGACACGTGCCCGATCGACACCGCCTGTAAGACGCCTGCGAGTTCGCCGGTGATGCCGCCTGCGGATCGGATCGATGTCTGCAGCAGTGCTTCATCCGCCGCTTCGACCGCCGCAATCGTTCCCGCGCGATTCTTCTCGAACTCGTCGATCAGCTCAGCGATCGATGCGTCCGCGCGCTTTTCGACCTGCCGATCGTTGTAGCTGAGGATCCCGCCCTGCGCCGACGCCGTCCGCACGCCGGCCGACTCTTCGACGCTCGTGCGGCGCACGTCGCCCGATGCCACCGGCGGGCTCGCGGCTGCCGGCGCAGCGCTGCCGTCGGGGGTCTGTTTCGCGAGATCGATGAGCTTGCGATACGTCCACTCGATCGACGCCACGTGCGCCAGGATCTGCTTGCCGTTCCATCCGTTCTCGTACCGCCCCTGTCCGAACGCCGACTCCGGCGTCGCGCGCAGCTTCTCGACGGCATGCGCGCCGTTCTGTCGCAGCGCATCGATCAGTTCCTGCTTCGTCGGTGCATCAGCCATCGCACCTCCGGCGTCCAACGTCTAGCGTCCTGATCATGCGCGATACCCGTCGTGGATCAGCTCGTTCGCCTGCAGCTTCTCCAGCCGCTCCGCGCCGATCAGCTTGTCGAACATCTCCGCGTCGTCGGCGAACGGCGTGATGTACTTGGCGACGTAGTCGGTCACCGTGTCGCGCGCCATTGCGCCGAACGTCTCGAGCACCGCCGGCGTGTCGGAGCCGTAGTAGCCGCCGCAGTTGCCCGGCCACGCGCCGAACGGCGCATGGACGACCGCGTCGACCGCGTAGTACGGGATGCTCGTGCGCCCCGGATCGCGGCGGATCTCGTCCGTATTGATGATCTCCTCCGCCGAGACGATCACCTTCTTCGACGCCAGCGCGCACTCCTCGTGCGCGATGCCCGTGCCGAAGACGCGCGCGTTGCCGTACTGGTCCGCCTGCTGCACATGGATGATCGCCACGTCGGGATTCAGTGCCGGCACGAGCGTGATCGGCATGCCGGTGAACGGATCTTCGACGAGCTTCGCGCCCGAGTAGATGAAGCCATCCGTGCCGCCGAACGACCGCACCGGCAGGAATGGCAGTCCCATCGCGCCCGCCTGCAGCCGCAGCGTCATCACGACGTTGCTGTACTCGTAGACCTGAAGACGGCCGTCGGCCACCGCGCGGTCGATCGTCGCGCCTGGCCAGAAGAAGCCGCAGTCCGCCTTCGACACGCATCCCGCGCCGGTCAGCAGGCCGATATCGACGTAAGCGAACTTGCCGCAGAGCCAGAGGTCGCGCTTCCCCTGGCGGATGATCTCCCGCATCAGGGTCGAGGGCCCGCGCTGGGTGTAGTTGCAGTCGTAGGCGAGATAATCGCCATTCTCGACATAACGTAACACGGCATCGTGCGCCGTCATCAGCTTGGATACCAGGGCGCGCTGTTTGTGCTCGCGGACGTACGCGCGGAACCCATCCGGGTCGACTGTTAGATAGTCCGCCGTGCCTTCCGCGAGAACCTGCATCGTGCGAAGCGCCTCCTCTGAGCCGGCGGCGTGAGAGCGGCATTGGGGGTGCCGCCATCATAGCAGCGGACTCAAAGCGATCAAGTGGGCACGATTTCGCGTCGACTGACATAAGTCGTCGTCACGAGTTAACCGATTATCTGTTGATTCTGGTGATCGATGTAGCCTATCCTCAAGCTGTTGAGGAGTTGGAGAACGAGCGTCATGCTCGGGGAGGATTGGAAATGAACATGAACAGATGGACCGCGGCCGGGACATTCGCCCTTGTGGCGGGCGTGCTCGTCCTTGGTCTAGCGTACGCATCGTCGGGCGTCGCGACGGCAGGCAACCAGATCCCGTGCGATGCGACGCCTACCGCGACCTTCGAGCCCAGCGGACAGATCCAGGCGTTCCAAGCTGCTCCGGAGTGCACCGCGACGGCAACGCGAGTGGCGACGAACACTCCGGTCAAGATCAAGACGCACACGCCGACTGCGACAGCGACGTCGGTGCCCAACACACCCGTGCCGCCGACCGAGCCGCCTGCGACGAGCACTCCAAAGCCCTCGTCCGGGAATGACGCTGCGAACGTCAAGCCGCCGAACACCGGCTCAGGCGATGGCCCTGGCGGCGGATCGTCGCTGTGGCTCGTCGTCTTGGGCGCGGCTTCGCTCGCGTTCGGCGGTGGAGCGGTACTGGCCGGCATGCGTCGGCGCTAGTCAGGATCGATGTTGCCCCGGCACGATGCCGAGGGCTTGTACACAAGGAGACAGGAGGCGTTATGAAGAACAGAATTACGATTGCCGGATTCGCGGCGACCGTGCTCGGGCTCATGCTCGTGTTCGGTCAGGCGTTCGGAGGCGGCGGGGCTGCCACCGTATTCGCAGGCAACGGTACCTTCACCCCGGCGCCTGACCCGACCGTCGTTTCCCCGACAAGCATTCCCGCGACGTGCGTCCCCGGACAGACGTGTCCGAACACGGCGACGCCGAACCCGTCCGCGACGCCCGGGCGACCCAAGACGCACACGCCTACGGCGACAGCGACCCCTCCCGCGACAGAGCCCGCCCGGACCGTAGAGGCGACGAGCACCTCGAAGCCGGCGACCCCGGGGCCGAGCAGCGGCAACGAAGGTGCGAACGTTAAGCCTCCAGCCACCGGCTTCGGCGATGGCACGGAGTCAAGGGACCAGAGCCTCTGGATTCTGGTGGCAGGCGCGATGCTGATGCTCCTGGGCAGCGGCGCGGCGTTGGTCGGCATCCGCCAGCGGCGCTAGCCCGCCAGTCAAGTACGAACCTGCGAGGGCGGGTGCCATATTGGCACCCGCCCTTCGTCTCGCCTCCGGCCGCGAAGCTCGTGCGAGCGCCGAAACACGCTCAATCCTTGACGACGGATAGGTGAACCCCCTCCCTTGGGGGTTTGCACCTGAAAGTTAGGGAATACCCTGTCGATACTCACCAGAGACCGAACCGAGACCGCCGGATTTGAATCGGAGCGCCTGTGGTTAGCGAAAGCACTCCTCCGCGCCGTCCCGTACTGACGCTTGACGATCTCGCGCGGCCCCTGACACGGCGCCCGGAGCGGCTGCATGCCCTCACGGCGGCGGAGCTGGCAATCGCGTTCAGCCAGGGCCTGGACCTCGCTGAGGGCAAGCCCGTCGGCCACGCACAGCGGGTCTGCTACATCGCGACGGCGCTCGCCGATGCGCTGGAGCTGGAGTCCGCGCAGCGTAGCGGCGTCTTCTTCGGCGGGCTACTCCACGACATCGGAGTCACACCGGCTGGGGCCGAACTCTGCCGCGTCGCCGGCATCGACGAGAGCGTCATCTTCGGCCCGTCGCCGCTGAAGGGTCGCGACGAAGATCGCGCTGAACTCGTCTTCGCGGATCGCGACGACCTGCGCGAGGCGCTCGATCGCCACACATCGATCGGCGCCGACTCGATTCGCTCGCTCGAGCTGCCCGAGGAGGCTGCCATCGGCGTTGCCGCGCACCACGAGAACTGGGATGGCGCTGGCTATCCGGATGAACTGGTAGGGGAGGAGATCCCGCTCGAAGGGCGCATCCTCGCCGTCGCCGACGTTGCCGAGGTGATCATCGCCGAGCAGTTCAGCTCGCTCGTCGCGCGCCGCCACTTCCACTCGTCAATCGCGCAGTACAGCGGCGTGCAGCTCGACCCGCGCATCGTCACGCTGTTGTTGGAGCTGGCGAAGTCGGACGAGTTCTGGCTGGGGCTCTACTCAGAGGATCTCGCCGCGACGCTGACCGCGATGCGCGGCGCGGGCGACGGCCGCAAGAGCCGGCGCCGCGTGACGCGCTTCGCCGAAGTCTTCGCCGAGCTCGCGGATGCCAAGGGCGATCACACGGCGGGACACTCGCGGCACACCGCCGACAACGCCGACCGGCTGGCGCAGGCGATCGGTCTCGACCCCGGCCATATCGAAATGATCCGCATCGGCGCGTTGCTGCATGACGTTGGGCTGCTGGGCGTGCCGGCGCGCATCCTCAC
>JANNPX010000044.1:0-10822 GCA_031400455.1 Chloroflexota bacterium
CGAAGCTGCCCTTGAGGTAGCCGAGCTTCTCTTTGCCCTTTTCGCGCGAGGCGAAGCGCAGGTGGATCTTGCTCCAGAGCCACGCCATCGCGACCTGGTCGTAGGCGTCCCCGTACTTGCCTTGCAGGAGGGGGCCCCACATCTTTTCGAAGACTTTCTTCGAGACGTTCTTCTCGATCCAGTCCTTGCAAGTGATCTCTTCGAACTCCGCCCACTCCTCGCGTCCGCGCAGGCGCACTGCCATCAGGCCGAGCTTAATGCGGTCGATCAATGGCAGCGGCGAGAAGAGCAGCAGGTCGAGCGCGGTGATGAACGGGAAGATCTTGCCGTTGTCGAACCATCCGACCTTCGACTCGATCCACTTGAGCTGGTCGCCGACGCCGAGCTCATCGATCAGCTTGATGATGGTGGTGTCGGTGCTGAAGATGTGGTGATAGTATGCCTCGAGCCGGCTGCCGCCGACTTCGAACGTACGCACGAGGCCGCCGAGGTACGGGCTCGCTTCGTACAGTGAAACCTCGTGGCCGTCCTGCATGAGGCGGTACGCAGTAGTCATGCCGGCCACGCCACCGCCAACGATACATACCTTCATCTACACGTGCTCCCCGCCGACGGCGGGCGTCGTGCTGCGCATCACGCGTTCGCCGGTATCGACGTCGGCACCCGTCGCCGGCGTGTCGCCACCGCGGTTGCTCTTGAGCATGTCGCCAAAGTTGAACTGCATCGACCACATGAGGTAGAGGCCGATGACCACGATCGGGAACAGCAGAATGGCGTGGAGGCCGATGGCATACGCCTCCGAAAGCGCCTTGAATTCAGCGCTGCCCGAGACCGAAGCCGTGCCGAATGCGACGATCGTCTTGGAGACGACGAGCTCGAAGGCGCCGACGCCGCCCTGCGTCGCGACGACGGCGATCACGAGGTTCGCGGCGGCGGTGAGCAGCAGGAAGATGTGGAACCCTTCGTGGATGCCGAAGCCGCGCGCTACGAGGTAGTACATCGTCGCTTCGAGAGTCCACGATGCGATCGACATCAGGAATGCTAAGGCGAGATCGACCGGACTGCGGAGAGCCTGCAATCCTTCGAGAAACGAATCGATCAGGCCTTCGACCTTGGGCTTGACCGACGCCGGAGCAAAGCGGTGGATGAGCGAGTGGAGGTGCAGCCGGCCACCGGTGGAGAGCGTCAGATAGAAGAGCACGCACAGCGCCGCACCAAACAGCGCTGACATCACCATGCCAAGGCCCGCGAGGTTTAGGTCGACCGTGAACCAGCGCCAGCCGACAGTGAACGTCGTGTCGCCGCTCGCGAAGGCGCCGACGATGATTAGCATCGGAATCAGGGTGAGGCCATCCAAGAGGCGATCGACCGCGATGGTGCCGAGGGTTGTCGTCTTGCTGATCTTCTCGCGCTGACCGAGCACGTACGCGCGCGCCAGTTCACCTGCGCGGGCGGGGATGAGGTTGTTGGCCATCAGACCAATAATCACCACCGGGTACAGGCGGATGGCCGAGACCTTCTTCACCGGCCGCAGCAGGTATTGCCAGCGCACGGTGCGCACCCAGAGAGCCAAGTAATAGACCGGCAGCGAGGCGGCGATCCAGATGTAGTTCACGTCCGAGAATGCGTGCCGGAGCTTCGACGGGTGCCGAACGTCGCTGGTGTAGACGAAGATGCCTACGCAAACGGCGCTGATGGCCATGCCAATCCAGAAACCACGGCTCTTGAGCACGGGGAACTCCATGGCGCGGGGGCGCCTGCCGAACGTCGAATCGCTAACTTATGTTCGGCATCGAAACCACGGGATTATAGGGGCGACCCCTAGGCGAATCAATTGCTAAGTCCAGCGGGCGAGGCTGGACCGGGCTGTTCCGATCTATGGTACCGCAGCTTCCAATACGACCGCTGCCACGGCATCGAGCTGCACTCGCCCTTCGGTGTGGTCGGTTAGATTCCGGAGGGTGGCCTCGCCGGCGACGAGTTCGTCCGCGCCGATGATTGCCGCGAAGGCGGCGCCCTTCGCGTCGGCGTGGCGCATCTGCGCTTTCAGGCTGCGGCCGGCGGCACCGACGAGCACCTGGAGGCCTGCTGTCCGCGCTGTCCGCGCGAGCTTCAGCGCCGCCAGCGCCGCCTCAGGCGTCAGGTGCGCGATGTAGAGCGACGGCCCCGCCGCTGGGGGCACGGCTGTCCCCTGCCGCTTGATGTTGATGATCAGGCGCTCGAAGCCGCTGCCGAAGCCGACGCCAGGCGTCGGCGGACCGCCGAGTAGCTCGACGAGGCCGTCATAGCGGCCGCCACTGCCCATGCTGCTCTGGGAGCCCTCTTCGAGCGGGTGGAACTCCCACACCGTGCGCGTGTAGTAGTCGAGTCCGCGAACGAGGCGCTCGTCCAGCACGTACGTTATGTCTAGCGTATCGAGATACTCCCTGAGGCGAGCGAAGTGTTCGCGGCACTCCTGGCAGAGGTGCTCGTTCAGGCGCGGCGCACCCGCAATGGCGGACTGGCAGCTCGCCTCCTTGCAGTCGAGGAGGCGCAGCGGGTTCTTCTCGAATCGCACGCGGCAGTCGGCGCAGAGCTTCGGCAGCAGCGGGCTGCAGTAGGCGCGCAGCAGCTCGACGTAGGCGGGGCGACAGTTCTGGTCGCCGATGGTGTTGAGCTTGGTCGTGAAGTCGGTGAGCCCGAGTTCGCGGTAGAACGTCGCCTGGAGGTCGATCACCTCGGCATCGATCAGCGGGCCGTCGTCGCCAACCGCTTCGACGCCGAGCTGTGTGTGCTGGCGATAGCGACCTGCCTGGGGGCGGTCGTAGCGGAAGTTCGGGCCCACGTAGTACAGGCGGATGGGCTGGGGCTGGCTCGCCATGCCGTGCTCGATGTACGCCCGCATGACGGTCGCGGTGCCTTCGGGCCGCAGCGCGAGCATGTCGTGACCCCGATCCTCGAAGAGGTAGACCTCTTTGGCGACGATATCGCTGCTCTCGCCCGAAGTCCGCAGGAAGACGCCCGCGTGCTCGAACATCGGGGTTTCGATGCGCTGGTATCCGAATAGCTCGCACACGCGCTCGGCGGTATCGCGGACGTACCTCCACCAGGGCCAATCCTCGGGAAGGATGTCGGACGTGCCACGTGGGGCGGCGAATTTCTGGGGCTTCCCTGCGCTTGTCATGATGACGGGCAGGATACCAGTCGAATCTGGCCTCAGCGAACCGATATGTAACAATGCAGATGAGGCGTATGGACGTACAGGCGTACGTACGCGCGATAGCTGCCAATCCGGAGGTGCCGAATGAGCCGGCGCATGACCATCGTGTTCGACGACGAAGATCTGTACACCCAGCTCAAAGTCGAGGCTGCGCGCAGCCACCGCCCAGCGAAGGATCTCGTAGCCGACGCGCTTTGCCTGCTCTTCGAGGCCACGACCGATGAGTCCGACACGATCCGAGCGCGCGCGCGGACGAAGCGCCGAAGCGGCGCTCCCGTGCAGGACATCCTGCAGCAACTAGGACTGGCGAAGGAGGCTTCGGGCACCGCGGCCGGCTAGCCGCACCCTCCCGCCATGACGACGACCGCTCACGACCCCGCGGTGCAAGCGTTGATAGACACGGTAGCTGCGTATCTGCCATCAGACGGCGTGCGCCTGGTCGAGGACGCGTACCAATTCGCGGCAGAGTCCCACTCGGGCCAGACGCGGCTGACCGGCGATCCGTACATCGTCCATCCGCTCGATGCCGCGATGACGGTCGCGGGGCTGCAGATGGATGCGGCGGCAGTCGCGGCCGCGCTGCTCCATGATGTGCAGGAGGATTGCGGCGTCCCGAACGCCGATCTGGCGCGGCGTTTCGGCGCCGACGTCGCGAAGCTCGTCGACGGCTCGACGAAGCTCGACAAGATCACCTGGCGGTCGCCGGACGAACGGCCGGGCGACCAGTCGTTGCAGGCCGAGAGCCTGCGCAAGATGTTTATCGCGATGGCAGAGGATCCGCGCGTCGTAATCATCAAGCTGGCGGACCGGCTGCACAACATGCGAACGCTCGATGCGAAATCGCCGGAGAAGCGCATCCGCACGGCGCAAGAGACCATGGAGATTTACGCCCCGCTGGCGAACCGCTTCGGCATCTGGCAGATCAAGTGGGAATTGGAGGACCTTTCGTTCCGCTACCTTCAGCCGGAGCGCTACAAGGAGATCGCCAAGCTTATCCAGTCGAAGCGCACGGTGCGCGAGCGCTACATCGCGCAGGTCGAAAAGATACTGAAGGACGAGTTGGAGACGCACGGCATTGTCGCCGAAGTCAAAGGCCGGGCGAAGCACATCTACTCAATCGCGCAGAAAGCTGACAAGTACGCCGAAGAGCACAAGGGCTTCGAGCAGATCTACGATCTGCTCGCGCTGCGCGTGATCGTCGATGGCGTTGGCGACTGCTACAACGCGCTCGGCGTGATCCACGGGTTGTGGCACCCGATCCCCGGGCAGTTTGACGACTATATCGCGAGCCCGAAGGAGAGCCTCTACCAATCGTTGCACACCACCGTGATGGCGATTGGGCTGCGCCCGCTCGAGATCCAGATCCGCACGCACGAGATGCACCAACTCGCCGAGCACGGGGTCGCCGCGCACTGGCGCTACAAGGAATCCGGCGGGCCGCGCGATGCGCGATACGAGGAGCGAATGTCGTGGCTACGGCAACTGCTTGAATGGCAGCGCGACATCTCGCACGCCGAAGAATTCGTCGAGTCAGTGAAGGCCGACCTCTTCCAGGACCAGGTGTTCGTTTACACGCCGAAGGGCGAGATCAAGGAGATGCCTGCGGGATCTACACCGATCGACTTCGCGTATCGCGTTCACACGGATTTGGGGCACCGCTGCATCGGCGGCAAGGTCAACAGCAGGCTTGTGCCGCTCAACTATCAGCTCCAGAACGGCGACGTCGTTGAGATCGTTTCGACGAAGAATCCGCGGGGCCCGTCGCGGGACTGGCTGAACGCGAACCTCGGCTACATCAAGACGGGGCACTCGCGCGAGAAGATCCGGCAGTGGTTCAAGAAGCAGGAACGCGCCGAGAACATCGAACGTGGGCGCGAGACGATCGACAAGGAGTTGCGCCGGCTCAACCTCTCTCTGTCCGAGCACGGCGACGAGATCCTCAAGATCTTCAAGTACGACACGCTGGACGACTTCCTCGCCGCTGTCGGCTACGGAGGCGTAAGCACCGCGCATATGGCCATGCGGCTGGCGCCACTGATCCACAAGGACGACGAGTTGCCGACGATGGTGAGCGGGCCGTCGCCGCGGCCGCAGAACCATAGCGTAAAGGTGTTCGGCACGGGCGACCTTCTCACGCTGATGGCACGCTGCTGCAACCCGGTGCCTGGCGACGCGATCATGGGCTACGTCACCCGCAGCCGCGGCGTCACGATCCACCGTGCGGACTGCCACAACGTGGTGAACGAAGACGAGAAACAGCGCCTGGTGGACGTCGACTGGGGCCGCACCGGCGACATGTATCCGGTGGCTGTGCACATCGAGGCATGGGACCGGGTGGGTCTACTACGCGACCTGTCGACGATGGTCTCCGACGAGAAGGTCAACATGATGGGCGTGCGTACCGAGCACGACGACGACCGCACGACGCACGTCTACCTGACGCTGGAAACGACGGGGGTCGCGCAGCTTAGCCGGCTGATGGCGAAGATGGAGTCGATACGCGGGGTGATCACGGTCAACCGTCAGATGGACCCCAACCGCCGATCGTCTGCCGGTTCGCTGTAGCGCGAATCGCTACGGCGACGCTCAACCCTCGTCAGCCCGTAGGAATTGCGGTACATCCGGAGATTGCCGCCGCGGCGCCAGCGCTCCATTGATTTCACGTCGGGCGATGGCAGTCGAAGATACCGCCGCGACCTGGAGCGAGCACCGCGGGCTGAAAGCGCGCGCTCCGGTGAGATAGGTGCGGTAGCACCGGCCTGCGGTATCGTGCGGGGCAGCACGGATATCGATATGGAGGCGCACCATGGAGAACGGCTCGTTTCGCGGCTTTGATCTTGCGATGCACGACCCGGGTATCGCGCTGTTGACCTTCAACCAGCCCGACCGGCTGAACGGCATGACGCAGGGGATGAAGCGTGACCTGATCGAGACCATCCTGCAGGCGCAGATGGACGATGGGGTGCGCGTGGTCGTGTTTACCGGATCCGCGCGCGCGTTTTCGGCTGGCGACGACATCACGGGGCGGCCGCCTAGCGGCGCTTCGGGTACGGCGCTGGTGCCGCCGATAGGCGCGGGGCATCACAACCCGATCGGCACGTACGACGGGCTACGGGCGCTGTCGCAGCCGCTGAACGTCGCGCTCCGCAACCTCGACAAGATATCGATCGCGGCGATCAACGGCGTGGCGATCCAGACCGGATTCTCACTGGCGCTCTCATGCGACTTTCGTGTGGCGTCGGCTGACGCTCGGATGGGCAGCGCGACGCTGCGCTTCGGACTGCTACCGGACGAGGGCGGGCATTACCTGCTGACGCAACTGCTTGGGGTAGCTCGGACCATGGAGTTCCTCATGCTCAACCGCATCGTCACCGCGGCGGAAGCGCTCGATCTCGGTCTAGTACACGAGGTGACGCCCGCGGAGCACTTGCTGGAGCGTACGATGGACCTCGCGCGGGAGTTCGCGAACGGGCCGCAGGTGTCGATGCGGTTGCTGAAGCGATCGGTGTACAACGCCGCGGAGATGACGTTTGCGCACGCGCTGGACGACATCGCATCGAAGACGGCGATCTCGGACCACCACCCGGACGCCATCGAGGGGATGAAGGCGTTCCGGGAGAAGCGCACGCCGAAGTTCAACGCCTGGCTTGAGCGCGAGCGGCCGTCGTGAAGCTTGCAAAGCCGCACCTCGATGTCGGGCTCTTCACCAACAACGAACACGCGATGCTGGAGTTCTGGCAGCAGCAAGTTGGCCTGCCGTTCGATGAGACGCTACCGCTCGGCGGCGGCGTTCGACAGCATCGCCACCGGATGAACGGCTCGGTGCTGAAGCTCAATGCCGCACGCGATGCGATCAACACTGCGCCGCCTAGCGGCTACCGCGAGTTGGAGATCGCGCGCGAAGGGATCACCGTGCCGCAGCATCTCGTCGACCCGGATGGCAACTCCGTCGTGCTCGTACCGCCCGGACACGACGGCACCGCAGGCATCCACGTGCGGATGGCGGTGCGGAGCGGGGAGGCATTCCGGCACTTCTTCGGGGCGGCGATGCAATTCGACGAGATCGGTGCGGACACCTACCGTTGCGGCGATTCGCTGGTGACGTTCGACGAGGATGCGTCGGTGGTGCGAAGCGAGCCGATGCGGGCGCCGGGATTCCGCTATCTCACCGTTCAGGTGTACGACGTGAATGCGGAGCATGCCGGGATTGTCGAGCGTGGCGGCGACGAGGGGCGGCCGCCGGTGACGCTCGGTACGACGGCGCGTGTCTCGTTTGTACGCGATCCAGATGGCAACTGGATCGAAGTTTCGCAAAGGGCGTCGCTCACGGGGCCGCTGCCCTAGTCGGGTATCGTGTCCGTGGCCTTCACGCGGCCCAGCTCCATGATGCGCTCCATGCGCTCGAGAGCGGCAGGGAGTTCATCGCCGACGGGGCCTTGGCGGACGATCTTCGCGGGCACGCCGACGACGGTCGCGGCTTCGGGGACGTCTTCAAGGACGACGGCGCCTGCGCCTATCACGGCGCGCTCGCCGACGGTGATGCTGCCCAACACCTTGGCGCCGGTGCCGACGCGCGTGTAGGCGCCGATCGTCGGACCGCGCGTGCTCATGCTGTCGCTGAAGAAGCTGCCGCGCAGGCCGATGCCGGTGTGGACGCCGACGATCACGTAGTCGCCGATGGTGGTCTCGCCGTGGATGTGGGCGTCGCCGTGGGGGAAGTAGACGCCGACGCCGAGCTTCACCTCGCGCGAGATGTGCGTGGCATGGACGATCTCCATCCAGCGCTCGCACAGCGGCGCGAGAAAGAGCGTCGGCCGGCGTCGGGCCCATTCGCGTGTGCGGTAGAGGATCATGATGCCCGCGGCATGATGGTTGCGGCGATAGCGCTGCCACCACGCGCCGAAGCCATGCCCGGCGGGCACCCAGCCCGGCCCGATGGCGAACCGATCGTGCGCCAACAGGTCGGCGCGAATGCTCGCCAAGAGTCCTTTTTCCTTCACGATTGGCAACTATACCGCGCGCCGATGGCTCGGCCCGGATGCAGGCGGTACGCTGGCCCATGGCACGAGAGATCCGATCGATCCGCACCGACGCAGAATTTGCCCAGCACCATTTCATCTCCAACTATGCGTTCAACAGCGACCGCGGCGAGGAGTCGGTTGCGCGCCGCTCGACGTACTACGACCGCGACTGGTGCCTCGGAGCGTTCGATGGCGATGAACTCGTCGCCGGGTTGGTGATCATCCCGTTCGATCAGTACATCAACGGCGGCCGTATCCCGGTCGGCGGCATCGCTTCGGTGAGCTGTTTGCCTGAGCGTCGGCGGGGCGGATTCGTCAGCGGGCTGCTGAAACAGTCGCTGGCGACGATGCGCGATGCAGGGCAGCCACTTTCAGCGCTGTGGACGCCGCACTACTCGCTGTATCGCAAGTACGGCTGGGAGATCGCGTATCGCATGCTCAGCTACTCGTTCCCGCCCAAGCCGATGAAGACGCGGCTGCCGGCCCCGGACGGCAGTTTTCGTCGCGTCGGGCCGGACGAATGGGCGGAGCTGGACGCGATGCACGTGGCGCACCACGCGTCACGAAACGGCGCATTCGCTCGCACCGAGCGCCGGTGGCGGCATCACGTCTTCAGCGATTACGCCAAAGGTGAGCGTGACGCCGTGATCTGGTCGAACGCGAGCGGCGAGTCGCGCGGGTATCTCGTGTACCACAACATGACGCGCTCGGTGCCGAATGCACCCTTCCCGGAAATCATGTTCCGCATCGATGATTGGGTAGCGCTCGACGGGGATGCGTACTCTGCCATCTTCAACTACGCGCTGAGCCACGACTTGAGTGACCGCATCCTGATTCTGACGAGTCCTGATGAGCCGTTCGCAGACGCCTTCGACGAGCCCACGTACATCGCCTCGCCGCCCGGCGCGTGGATCGGCCCGATGCTGCGGCTTGTCGATCTTCAGCGCGCCGTCGAGGCACGCCCAGCGGTGCCGCAGGCGGCTGGCAAGTCCCTGACGATCGGACTGACCGACGTCCACGCCCCGTGGAACGCAGGCACATGGCAGATCGAGTGCCGCGACGGGCGCTTAGCGGCGGAGGCGACGAAGGTCAAGCCGCAGATCGAGATGGATATCTGTGCGTTGGCGCCGATCTACAACGGCTTCACGAAGCCGATCGATGCGGCACGCCTGGGGACCGTGCGCGTACACGATGCCAACGCGCTGGCGGCGCTGACGGACATCTTCTCGGCGTCGTTCACGCCGTACTGCCCGGACGACTTCTAGGAGCGCCCATGCCGAATGTGCGCTTCGACGACGGTTTGGCAACGATCATTTCGAGCAATGCGTGGGAGACCGTCGCCGAAGGGCTGGGCTTCACGGAAGGGCCCGTGTGGCTTCCCGACGGATCGCTGCTGTTCAGCGATACGCTGAACGACACGATGCATCGCTGGCGCGCGGGGGAGTTGAGCGTCTACCGGCAACCGGCGGGCGGGCCGAACGGTAACACGCTCGACCTCCAGATGCGGCTCATCGGGTGCGAGCAGGACGGGCGACGCGTGACGCGTGAGCGCGATGGCGCGGTCGAAGCGCTGGCGACCCACTACAATCGTAAGCGGCTGAACAGCCCGAACGATGTTGTCGTGCGGTCTGACGGACGCATCTTCTTCACGGATCCGCCGTATGGGATCACGGAGGATCAGCGTGAACTACCCTACAACGGCGTCTTTTCCATTGCCGTGGACGGCGGGCTGACACTCCTCGCCACCGACTTCGAGAAGCCAAACGGACTGGCGTTCTCGCCGAACGAACGCACGCTGTACATCGCGGATACGGCGCGCCGACACGTACGCGCGTTCGATGTCGCCGCGGACGGTGCGCTGACCAGGAATCGCGTATTCGCGGAGATGCGCGATGAGGGCAGGCCCGACGGCATGAAGGTCGATCGCGACGGGCGGGTGTACGTCTGCGCGTACAGCGTGCAGGTCTTCGCGGCTGACGGGCGCCGGCTGGGCGTCATCGACTGCCCGGAATTGCCGGCCAACTGTTGCTGGGGTGATGACGGTTCGACGCTCTACGTCACGGCCCGGACGGCGGTGTATCGCACGCGGGTTTCGACGACGGGTGTCGCGCCGCACCTGCGGTAACCCCCCGCTCCGTCAGCGGAGAACTCACAGCCGGGGACGGCTGGGCCACACGGCTCGGCGGCGCGTGCCTTCGCCCGGGCGGTCGGGCAGGGTGCGGTTGCGACCGCGATGAGAAGATTCGAGCGCCACCTAACCTCAGCAGATATCGGGCGATGGCAAGCAAACCACTTGCGAACACCCGTTCTGTATGGGATAGTCACCGCACTATGCCGCTAGCGAAGGTCCTTTCGTGTGCCGTCGTCGGTCTTGAGGGCGAGATCGTCGAGTGCGAGGTCGACGTCTCCCGGCGCGGGCTCAATAGCCTGGCGATGGTGGGGTTGCCGGACGCCGCCGTGAAGGAGGCGAAGGATCGCGTCGAGTCGGCCATCAAGAACTCCGGGTTTCCGTTCCCGAATGGCCGTATCATCGTCAACCTGGCGCCGGCTGACATCCGCAAAGAGGGCCCGACCTACGACCTGCCGATCGCCGTCGGCATCA
>JANNPX010000049.1:0-46646 GCA_031400455.1 Chloroflexota bacterium
GATCACCAACACGCCGACCAACACCGCGACGCACACACCGACGATCACCAACACGCCGACCAACACCGCGACGCACACACCGACGATCACCAACACGCCGACCAACACCGCGACGCACACACCGACGATCACCAACACGCCGACCAACACCGCGACGCCAACCGCGACCAGCACTCCCGGATCGGTGACGCCGCTGGCGACCGTCGTCTCGTGGGCGAAGAGCCCCGGTATCCAGCAGGTGTTCCTCTGCGAGAGCGGCGCGAACGGCGTCAACGGCTGCACGCTCGACGGCATCAACGGCACAGTGCAGTTCGATGAGGTGCTGTACAACCAGACCGACCCGAACGGACTCGGCGCGTACGAGTTCACGCTGCACTACGACAACCTGATCTTCAACTCGCCCGTGATCACGAACTCCGGCGTGCTGGGGTCGACGGGACGGCCCGTCACGTGCTCGATGAGCCTCCCGCAGGAGACGCAGGTGCACTGGGGCTGCGCGACGACGGGCCTGACGCCACTCGGCCCGATCTGGAATGGCCCGATGGTGATGGCGCACGTGGCGTTCACGGTGAAAGACATCGTCCGCGGCGACCTCTACCCGCACAAGGAGAACGGCATCGTTTCCCGCTTCGACGACACGGGCACCGAAGCCGCTAACATCTGCGGTCAGCCGCTGAATGACGGTACGGGCTACGTGGTGCCGGGACAGACGACGGAGTGCCAGGGTGTACGGCTGGCGGGCGTGCTGCCGGGCGGACTCATCGCCGACAGCTCATCGTTCATCACCATCCGCCGGCTGGAGGGTGACATCGACAAGGACTGCGACGTCGACGTCTCCGACATGCAGGGCGAGGCGACGCGCTACGGCTTCGGCAACGGCAGTCTGCTGTACCAGATCTGGTACGACCTGGAGCCGCACCAGACCGGCGCCGACGGCGACATCGACGTGAAGGATGTGCAGTTCGTCTTCGGACGCTTCGGCAGCCGGTGCAACGCACCCATCCCGCCGCAGGTGCCGCAGCTCCCCGTCGACCCATAGAGCGCAGACAACCTCAGCGAAACAAAAGAGAGCGGGCGCCCTGCGGCGCCCGCTCTCTTTTGTCTCCGTGAAGCTCGACGCGCCTCGTGCCCGTGAGGCGGGGTTGCCACGATCGACAACCCCGCCACGCCTAAAGTACAGTCTAACGACCGTCATCGGATGGCGACGTCGCCTGTGCGTGTCATGTGTGTCTCGTTCGGTCGCTGGTTTGCCTCGACTTCGCGGGTCCGCCAGAGTTCGACGCTTGTGGCGATCACCCAGAGCATCAGCAGCGGGAGTGCGAACGGTCCCACGAGGAGCGGTGTTGCGACAGCGATGACTCCCGCAACGGCGAAGCCGGCCCAGCCGACCCATGCCGCCATCACGCGTGATCGCACGACGAGCCACGATGCCGCGGCGAGCGTGATCGCGGCGGCGGGAATCGCTACCAGGGTGAATATCGTTGACCAGAGGGCGGTGACGTAGCGGAGGGTATCCGGGCCGGGGAGGGTTTCGTCGCCGAACTTCACGGAGTGCGCGACCAGCCCGCGCGCGCTGCCGCCGATGAGGACCGCGGCGGAAAAACAGACGCCGGCGGCGAACACAAAGCTCGAAAGCGGTGCGTCCTCATTCTCAGCCTTCGCGAGGCGTCCGCGGAGCGTGACGAGGAAGAGCAGGAAACAGGGGACAGAGGCGAGCATGAGGTACATCGAGATCACGTTCTCGCGGAGGTGGGATGAACTCGACCACCACGCGATTAACTCCGCGTCGGTAGCGCCCTTCAGCGGATCTAGCGATGCGATCGCGAGGAAGAGCAGAGCGGCGAACGCCACGCCTGCGATCGCGCCGACGGTATCGGACAGATAGTTACCACGACTCATCGGTACAACTCCTTTTGTGCTTAGCCCGAACGGGAGATCGACTCCGGACCAGCATCGGGGCGTCGGCGCAAGTTTGCACGGGTGGTGTCCCCGAACTCTCGCTCAGGGCTAGCACCGACGCAGCCGGCGCCGCGCCGTGCGAGAATGCGTTCATGAGCGACACCACCCTCGCGCCCGCCACAAGCATCGAGTGGCGTCGCGCGGCCCCGGTCGTGGCAGTGGCTGGATGGCTCGCGGTCGCCGCGTGCATCGGCTTGAACTTCGTGTTCGACGCGCGGCTTGCTGCCGTCGGTCGGCCGGACCTGCGTGAGGGCGCCGCGGGCGCTGTATTCATACTGCCGATCGCGAGCGCCGCGACGGTCGGCGCGGCCCTGATGATTCTGCGGCCGCGCCATCCCGTTGGCTGGTTGTTCCTGGCGCTTGGGCTCGCCTTGGCAGGCGCTGGGGTGGCCGACTTGTACGCGGCTTACGGAGCCGTGGCTCGGCCCGATTCCTTGCCGGCAGCGGGGTTCGTCGGCGTAGTCGGTGACAAGGCGTTCATCCCATGGCTGTTGCTGCTGGCGTTGATCTTGCTGCTGACACCGACGGGGACGTACGACTCACCGCCGTGGCGGCGCGCGGCGTATGTCGCTATCGCCGGTTCGGCGTTGGGTTTCGGGTTCGCGCTCATCGGGCCGTATGAGGGCGACCACGCGTCGCTTGGGATCGTCCATAACCCGCTTGAGATCCACGCGCTCCACGGGCTGATCGGACTGGTGCGACTCGTCGGCATCGTCGCGCTTCACCTCGTCCTGATCGCAGCGGCTGGATCGATCATCGTGCGCTTTCGGGCGGCGCGCGCCGCCGAGCGCGAGCAGTTGCGTTGGCTCGCGCTGGCGGCTGTGCCGTTCCCACTGTTCGTCGTTGGTGCATTCGTCGCCGCGAAGCTCGATCAGCAACTGCTCCTCGTCTGGATGGCCGCGGGATTCATCTCTGTCATCCCGATCGCGGCGGGACTGGCGATCGCGCAGCACGGCCTGTACGACGTTAACCGGCTGCTGAGCCGCGGGCTCACGTACGGTTTACTCTCGGCGCTCGTCGTCGGGTCGTACGCGACCGTCGTCGTCTTCGCCGGGCAGGCGCTCGGTGGCGCCGTCGCGGGCTCGCAGGCGGCGGCCGTTATCGCGACGCTGACGGCGATTAGCGTCGCGGCACCGGCGCGGAGTCGCATCCAGAACTGGCTCGACCGGCGCTTCAACCGGCGGCAGTTCGAGGCGTTGACGGCAATGCGTCGCTGGTTGCGTGACCCGGCGCCCCTGACGTCGGTCGAGGCGGCGCTCCGCGAGGCGACGGGCGACGGCGGACTCGCGGTTGCGTACTGGATTGACCATCGCGCGCGTTGGGTGAACGAGGCCGGAACGCCCGTGACGCCGGACCCGGACGGCATAACAGTGCAGCGGCGAGGGGTCGCGATTGCTGCCGTGACCTTTGCCGGAGAGCGCAGCGAGCGACGGACCGTGGAGGCGGTGCTAGGCGAAGCGGTCGCGGAACTGGAGAACGTGCGGCTGCGGGCGTCGCTCGCGCTGCAGCTCGTCGAGGTGCGGGAGTCGCGGGCGCGGATCGTCGACGCGCAGTTGGCGGAGCGGCGGAAGATCGAGCGGAACCTGCACGACGGCGCGCAACAACGGCTGCTAGCGCTGGCGCTCCAGCTTCGCGCGGCGGAGGTGAGCCAGGACCCGAACCGCGCCCCGCAGATCCTGCACAGCGCCGTGGAGCAATTGCAGTTCGCGGTGAAGGAGCTGCGCGACCTGGCAAACGGGCTTGCGCCGGCGACCCTCACGGGCGAGGGGTTGGGTGCGGCGCTCGAAGATCTGGCGTCGCGGACGCTCGTGCCGGTGCGCATCGATGCTACGGCTGAGCGGTTCGCGGCGAGCGTCGAGGAGACGGCGTGGTTCATCGCGTGTGAGGCCGTGGCGAACGCAGTGAAGCACGCCGCCCCACACGTCGTCGATATCGCTGCGCAGCGCGCGAACGGACATCTGCGGCTCGTCATCGAGGATGACGGCGTCGGCGGCGCGGATGCGGCCGGCACGGGGCTGCGCGGCATCGCCGACCGGGCGGAGACCATCGGCGGGCATCTGCGCGTGCGCGAGCGGCCGGGGGCGGGCACGATCATCATCGCTGAGTTGCCGTGCGGGTCGTAATTGCCGACGACTCGGCGCTGCTACGCGAGGGGTTGGCGCGGCTGCTCGCGGAGGCGGGCATCGACGTTGTGGCGTCGGTCGCTGACGGCGGCGAGCTCGAAACGGCGGTGGAGGAACATCATCCCGACCTGGCAATCATCGACATTCGCATGCCGCCGACGTTTACGCATGAGGGCGCGCAGGCGGCGGCGCGGCTACGGTCCGCCTGGCCGGACATGGGCATCCTGCTGCTGTCGCAGTCGATCGAGAGCCGGTTCGCGCTGGAGCTAGCGCGCGCGCACCCAACGGGGTTCGGCTACCTGCTGAAGGACCGCGTGGTCGACGTGGCGACGCTGATCGATGCGGTGCAGCGCGTCGCGGGCGGCGGGACGGCACTCGACCCGGACATCGTCACGCATTTTCTGAACCGGCAAGCGAGGAGGTCGCGGCTGGCCGATCTAAGCGACCGCGAGCGCGAAGTACTGGTGCTGATGGCGGAGGGTCGGTCGAACCGGGCGATTGCGCGGCAGTTGGTGCTGACCGAGAAGACCGTCGAGACGCACATCTCCAGCATCTTCTCCAAGCTCGAACTTCTCCAGGAGCCGGACGACCACCGGAGGGTGCTGGCCGTGCGTGCGTGGATGGAGAGCTAAAACCGGTTTCAACCACATTTGGCCGGTGCCGTCAGGGCCGCTCGCCCGGATGCTGCGCCAAGACGCGACGCAGGCGCGCACCATTTGGTCATCGTGCGATGTCAGGTCTTGGCCTGAGCGACCGCGCAGGCTTGAAGCCGGCCGTGGCCCGTGAAGCCGCATAGTTGTGATTGGCGCGGAATGGCGGTCGAAGAACCGGCGTCAGGCGACATGCAGGGCGAGGCGACCCGCTATGGCTTCGGGAACGGCAGCCTGCTCTACCAGATCTGGTACGACCTGGAGCCGCACACGACGGGCGCCGATGGCGACATCGATATCAAGGACGTGCAGTTCGTCTTCGGCCGCTTCGGCAGCCGGTGCAATGCACCCATCCCGCCGCAGGTGCCGCAACTCCCCGTCGATCCGTAGGGCGCGGCGCAGGCACGGGACAAGCAGAGAGCGGGGGCCGACGGCACCTGCTCTCTTCATTTCATCTCCAGGACAAGTCCCACCGTCCGCGCCAGCGGCACTGGCCGAAATTGCAGTGCTACATCCACCCGCGAGCCCACGGCGGGAAGCATCAGTACCAGCCGAAGATCCGTGGCCTGCAAAAGCGGTGATGGAGCCATGGGATCCACGACCGCAAACATCCATGACGCCGCGGCGTCACCGTCGGAGTCCTGGTCGGCACCACCGTCGTCGTCGCCGTCCCAGCGCTTGCAGTCGGCGTCCTCGCTGGCGCCGCCGTGCGGGTCACCACCGGCGACGCTGTCGCGGGCCTCACCGTCGGCGTCCTGGTCGGGACGGCCGTCCGCGTCGGCGAAGCGGCGACGGCGCTCGGCGTCCTGGGCGCCGCCGTGCGGGTTGCAACCGGCGACGGCGTCGTGGGCCTCACCGTCGATGTCGTTGTCGGTACGGCCGTCTTCGTCACTGTCGCGAGGGCTGCGGTCGTCGTCCTGACCGGCGTCGTTGTTGTCGGTACGGCCGTCTTCGTCGCTGTCGCGGGGGCTGCGGTCGTCGTCCTGACCGGCGTCGTGGTTGTCGGCACGGCAGTCTTCGTCGCCGTCACGGGGGCTGTAGTCGTCGTCCTGACCGGCGTCTTCGTGTGTGTGGGCTCGGGCGACGCTGTCGCGGGAGCCGCCGTCGATGTCGCGGGCGGTACCACCGTTTTCGTCGCTGTCACGGGGGCTGCGGTCGACGTACTGGCCGGCGTCTTCGTATGCGTGGGCACCGGTGACTGCGTCGCGGGGCCCACCGTCGATGTCGTGGTCGGTACCGCCGTCTTTGTCGCCGTCACAGGGATGAGGGTCGGCGTACTCGCCGGCGTTTTGGTGTGCGTCGCCACCGGTGACGACGTCACGGGGATCGTCGTCGATGTCGTCGTCGGTACCGCCGACTTCGTCGCCGTGGCACTTGCCGCGGGTTGTGTCGGCGTCGGTGTCGACGTGGGCACAGCCGTCGGCGTGCGCGTCGATGTGTGCGATGGCACTGGCGAGGTGGTCGGCGGAGACACCGTCGACGTCACCGACGGCCGTGCCGTTTGCGTCGCCGTTGGGACAGACGTCCTTGTCGGCGACACCGTCGCTGCGACCGTGCGCGTGGCCGTCGTCGCCGGCGAACTTGTGGCCGTCCGTGTTGGCGTCACCGTCTTCGTCGGCGTACTCGTCGCGGTCGCAGTGCGTGTCGGCGTTGCGGTGAGCGTAGAAGTTCTCGTCGGGGTCGAAGTCGCTGACACCGTGCTGGTGGGCGTCAGCGTGGGGGTCGGTGTAGCCGTGCTGGTGGCGGTGTCCGTGGCGGTTGGCGTCGTCGTCGGGGTGTCTGTCGGCACCAGCGTGCCGGTGGGCGTCACGGTGGCGGTCCCCGTCGCAGTCCCCGTCTCGGTCGGACTTGCCGTCGCTGTGGCGGTCTCTGTGGGCGTCAGCGTGTGCAACGGTGTATTTGTGCTACTTGCGGTCTGCGTCGGCGTAGGGGTGCCTGTGGCCGTCTCGGTTGGGGTCGTCGTGTCGGTAGGCGTGCTCGTCAAGGATGCTGTCGCGGTAGCCGTCTCAGTCGCGGTGCCTGTGGGAGTTGACGTGTCCGGGCTCACAATTGTCGGCGTCGGGGTCTGGGTGTCCACTGCCGGTGTGGACGACGGGAAGGTGAAGGTCATGCAGCCCGTTTGATCGAGCGTCAACAGGGGCGTGCCACCGACATTCGCCGTCTCAACGATCAAGAAGTAGATGCACATTTCCTGAGGGATGAGCACCCTGAAATGCAGAGTTGCAAGCACGCCGTCGCCAGATGGACCGTCGGGAGTTAGCCCGATTGTGGCACAGCCGATACGCACGCGACCTTCGGGAATCTCCGGGATCTGCTGGCATTGAACCTGCCGCCCGGTACTGCCGAGGAAGGGTCCGATTGCGTAGTCGACGTAGCGAAGTCCGAAAGGTATGGCGATCTCGAACTCGAACGCGCCGATTCCCGCCGCGTCGGCGTTCTGCACGACGAAATCGACGTAGATGTCCAACGTGTCAGATGGATACGCCATCGTGGCCTGAACTCCAGGCGTATCCGGATCCATGTCTGCTGCAATAGTCGCGGCCGTCGCCCCTTGAGAACGGGTGAATAGCACCAACCCACTTAGGAGGGCAGCCGCCAAGAGGGGCACAAGGAGGAGGCGCGTGCGATGAGTGCTACCGTGGTGCACTGTACTCGACTTCATTGCGCAGTTGCTCCTTGGTGAGATATCCGGACCGTACTCGCCCGGCGCCGAGGACGCGGCATGCCAAAAAGAGCACGCCTAACTATCAAGGCTGCGCTCCCCCAGACCTTCATCTGACTCAACTACGACGGGGCTGCTTCTGCTCCCACCACAGGTACAAACCTATCCGGCGGCGTTCAGTGGTGGCGCTGAAGCCGTACGGGTGGCGCGTGCAACGCCATCATACTGGATCGAGCCGACCGCCGTGTCAATGATTATGTCGTGTGGCGCGGTCGACGACGGCGCGCGCTGACCCGCTGGGCGCGGCGAAGCGCAAGATGGCAGGCGCCGAGGGGGCCGCGCGACGACGCTGAGGACGCGCTGCGGGCTGCTTAGTCGTCTTCGTCGCTTAGCAGAGTCACGCGAATCGCTACGACCACCAGCACCATGCCGATGAACGCGATTGCGAGCGCCAGGTTTGACGTCGCCCGGGCGCGTCCATCGCCAGTTCCGGGAAGCGAACTCGCGCCCCCTGCGCCAGATGACGGAGGCGTCGCTGGCGTATCCGGAATCACGGGCGGAGCGCTCAACACGCCTCCGGTGCAATCCTCCGAACAATCGGGCGGCGGCGTCTCGGCCGTCGCCACCGTGCGCGTCACGGCTGCCGTTGCCTGCGGCGACGGCGAAGTCTGCGCTGAAGGGGAAGCCTGCACCGTTGCCGAAGCCGTCTTATCTGGACTGCCGGTAGCGGTGTGCTGCGGGACGACCGTCCGCGTCGTCGTGCGCACGGCCGTGAGCGAGGGCACAGGCGTGTTCGTGGGAGGTGGCGTAGCTGTGGCCGTCGGCGTCTCTGTCGGCGTAGCGGTCGGCGTGGGCGTGGAGGGGATGTACGTCAAACAGCCGGACTGATCGCCTGTCAGCAGCGGCGTGCCCTCGACGTCCGCGGTTTCGACGAGAAGAAAGTAGAGGCAGACATCGTGCGGGACCACGACGGCGAAATGCACTGTTGCCAGGACGCCGTCTCCGGTTGGGCCAGGCGGGCTCAAACCGATGGTTCCACAGCCGATACGCACCCGACTTTCGGGGATCTCCGGAACCTGCAGACACTGCATCTGCCTCCCCGTGCTACCGAGGAACGGGCCAACTGCGTAGCCGACATATCGGAGACCAAACGGGATGGCGATTTCAAACTCGAAGGCGCCGATCCCCTCTGGATCTGCGTTCAACACCACGAAATCGACGTAGATGTCGGTCGTGCTTGCCGGGTAGCTCATCGATGTTTGGATCCCGGACGTACCCGGATCCATATCGACGACGATCATGGCTGGCCCAGCGCCGCGCACATCGCGCGCCGTTATCGCGAGCACGGTGAGCGCGGCCAGCACGAACAACACGCGCATCGCGGTGTGTGCTGAAGCCAGAGCCAATGAGCTCGCACGCAGGGACGAGGGTGGGGGCACGTTGTCTCCTTACCAGACAGCAACGTATTGCCCCGTGGATGTGTTGCGGCACGCGCTCATTGATGCGTTGGGAAACGGGTGACGTGTTGACGGCGATCAGCGCCACGGACCGATCGTGCGCTATGTCAACCGCTCGAACTTGACAACAATCTTGCGCCGAAGGTGTTTGACCGGCCCTCCAACCCCGTTGTATAACCGAGGAAGCATTCCCGCCCGAATATCTTGGTTACGCTTGGAGGCTCTCGTGAAACGAGTTGTTGGACTATTGCTTGTCGGCGGGACTGGCTTAACGCTTGCTCTGGCCCTCTTACTACCCGCCTCCGCCTCCGGCGTCGGCGGGACCATCTCGCTCAGTGCCCCGACGGCCAACAGCGCGACGTCGGTGGGGGTCGATGTAAATACTACGGCGCCCACCGATGCGTTCGGCGGATTCAACCTGCACATCCACGCCAACGTAGGTACGGGCGTGACGCTGAACGCCATCAGTGGAAGTGCCGCCGGCTCGACTGCGAGTCCCAACAGCTCGATCGTGAGTCTGACGGGGGACCCAGCGGATGTGTCGGACCTTTTCTGCACGTCCGCGGGGACAGTTCCAGAGCGCGTCTTCGCGTGCGCTGGCCTCAGCGCCCAGAACATCACCACCGGCGGGAAACTGGCGAGGTTCAACTTTGTCGTCGCTGCGAACTCCAGCGGCTGCATCGTGGCGAACCTAGTGGTAGTGCCGGGTGACGCGACCGCCGACACGTACACGGTAGATTCAGCCACTTCCAGCACCCAGGCAAACGTCGTCAGCCTGGCGACCGTAAACCTGCTCTACGGCACCGGCACCGTCGGCAACTGCCCCGGTAGTACGCCGCCAACCAACACCCCCGCGCCGGCGACGAACACGCCGGTGCCGCCGACGAACACCCCCGTGCCGCCGACCAACACCCCGGTCGGGCCGACCAACACGCCAGTACCGCCGACGAACACCCCGGTGCCGCCAACGAACACCCCCGTGCCGCCGACGAACACGCCGGCACCGCCGACGAACACGCCTCAGCCAGGCTCGACCAACACGCCCGTTCCGCCAACCAACACGCCGGTGCCGCCAACGAACACGCCAGTGCCGCCGACGAACACCCCAGTGTCCGAGGCAACGAACACACCGGTGTCCGAAGCAACGAACACTCCCGAGCCCGAAGAGTCGGAGACCGCCGTCGCGTCGCCGAGCGTCACCAAGACTGCGCAGGCCACCCGAACGGCCGAAGTCAGCCAAACTCCGGAGGTAAGCCAGACGCCACAGGTGACGGAAACGCCCGAAGTGACGGAGACCGCCACGGTGGTGATCAACACAGCGACGCCGACGACGCCGACCGTCACGAGCACGGTGGTGTTCAAGACGCACACTCCCGTTTCGACGAAGACGTCGACGCCGCCCGCAGCGACCAGCACGCGGCCGCCGAGCTCGCCCACCCCGGTGAACACGGTGCTCGCCGCTCAGACGGGACCGCGTGGCGGAGCCGCCGGCACGGTCGCGCTTCCGAACACGGGTCAGGGCGCGGATAGCGACAACGGACGCTACCTCATCACCATCATCGCCCTCGCGATCAGCGGCTTCGCCCTGATTAGCGCCGTGACCTATCGCAAGCACCAGCGCTAACCCGCCGGAATCGTTGAGCTACGCAGAAGGGGCACCCGAATCCGGGTGCCCCTTCTTCTTGCCCATGCCCAGCGCGACTCGCACACGGCGTTGGTGCGACACAAGATACTGCCTGAGAGCCGGAGGCAACGTCGATCGGGCCACCCCACCGGCCGACCAGCCGGTTAACGCTCGTCACCAACTGCGTCAAATTGACAGAGCTTGAGGCGGCAACCGCTTGACGATCTACGGCGTGGAGCGTATAACAGCTTCAAGCACCCCGCCGAATGACTGTCTCGTTGTGCCCTTGGAGGATTCTCGTGAAACGAGTTCTTACGTTGTTGCTTGCCGGCGGGACTGGCTTAACGCTTGCCTTGGCCCTCTTACTGCCTGCGTCCGGGGCCGGTGTGGGCGGGACCATCTCACTTAGCGCCCCGACGGCCAACAGCGCTACGTCGGTTGGCGTCGACGTGAATACCACGGCGCCTACTAACACTCTCAGTGGATTCAACCTGCACATCCACGCGAACGTTGGTGCCGGTGTCACACTGAACGCCATCAGCGGAACCGCCGCAGGCTCAGCGGCGAGTCCCAACGCCTCGATCGTGAGTCTGACGGGAGTGATCGACCCAGCGGACGTGTCGGACCTCTTCTGCACATCCGGGCAGGTGATTCCGGAGCGCGTCTATGCGTGCGCCGGCCTCTCGGGACAAGCCATCACGACCGCCGGAAAACTGGCGAGGTTCAACTTCGTCGTCGCGGCAGGCGCCAACGGTTGCATCGTGGCGAACCTGGTGAAGGTTCCCGGCGACGCAACCCTCGACACCTACACAGTCGACGCGGAGAGTTCGAGCGCGCAAGCGAACGTGGTGAACATAGGGACCGTGAACCTGCTGTATGGTACGGGTACCGTCGGCAACTGCCCGAGCGGTGCCACGAACACGCCGGTGCCGCCGACCAACACGCCCGTGCCGCCAACCAACACGCCGGTCCCGCCGACCAACACGCCTGTCCCGCCGACCAACACACCGGTGCCGCCGACCAACACACCGGTCCCGCCGACCAACACGCCGGTGCCGCCGACCAACACGCCCGTGCCGCCGACCAACACGCCGGTGCCGCCGACCAACACGCCCGTTGGCGTTCCTACGGACACGCCGGTGCCGCCGACGAACACGCCGGTGCCGACCAACACGACGGTCCCCGCGCCGACCAACACGACGGTCCCCGCGCCGACCAACACGACGGTTCCTGCGCCGACCAACACACCGGTGCCGACCAACACGACGGTTCCCGCGCCCACCAACACGACCGTGCCGGCCCCGACCAACACGACGGTCCCTGCGCCGACCAACACCACGGTCCCTGCCACCAGCACACCGGTGAGGACGACTACAGCAGTACCGAGCCGGACCGCTACGCGGGTTCCCACACGGACGGCCACACCCGAGCCGCAGCCCTGCCTGTCGTGGCACGACAAGGTGCACCTCATCACGCGCATCCTGCACAACCTTGGTGCACGGCAGGGTAGCCGCCACTACCGCTCGGAGTACGATGTGAACCGCAACGGCCGGATTGACATCAACGACGCGATTATCGTCTTCAGTACGCCGACCTGCCGGTACGATCGCTAGGTCTGAGATAGTTCTTGCGACATGTAGAGAGGGAAGCTCCAAAAGGAGCTTCCCTCTTCGTTGACCTCCGAGCGGCAGGCAGCCGCACGCGCTCACAGCGCGGAGCAAGAACGCCAGCGGTCGTTTTGTGGTCGAGAATAGGAAATGTGTCCGAAATTTCCCGCCTACGCATGAACCACGGCTACAACAATGCGTGTATAATCGGCCTCACTTCTATGGCCCACACCACCCCGCCAAGACCCTGCGGCGCAGCCAGGCTGTCCGCTTTATGGAGGAGACGCAATGAGGCGCACGACGACACTAGCGGTCGCGGCTTTGGCGATCGCAATCGCGGCATTTCTGGCCATCACACTGAGCGGGACGCCGACGACGAGCGCCACCGGCACGGGGCCGAGCATCGCGCCAGGGATCGTCTCCGGCACTGCCGTCCCAATTAACGCGGGGGCGTCGGTGGACCCGTGGAAGGGCTTCAACCTCCACGTCCACGCCGACGTTAGTGGGGGTGTGACCCTGACCAGCCTTTCCGGCAGCGGTAGCGGTACCGTTCTCGGCGGATCCATCTTCTGTACGTCTGGCCTATCGATACCGGACCGGATCTATGCCTGCGTCGGCCTCGAAGGACAGTCGACAACGGCGGCAGGACTCCTGGCAACCATCACGGTCGGCGCTTCAGGTAACGGCTGCGTCGAGCTATCGCTGGTCACCGCACCGGGTGATGCCACGTCCGACACGTACACCATCGACGAAGTGGCCGGCGATGGGCAGTCGAACACGGTGAACACGGCGACCAAAGCGAAGGTGCTGTTCGGAACCGGAACGCTGGCGAACTGTCCCAGCGCATCACTGCCGACCAATACACCGACGAACACCAACACACCGACAAACACCGCGACCCCGACGAACACGGCGACCCCGACGAACACTCCGGTACCGGGCACCGTCGATGTGGTTGTTTCGCTGGCGAGCACGCCTCCGGCCATCGACAGCGGCGGAACGATGAGCTACAGCGCGGTCGTCCGGAACCTGGGCAGCAGCACGGCAGTGAACGTCGGCCTCAAGGTTACGCTGCCGACAGGTGCGGTGCTGTCGTCCGGGCTTGCGTGCGGTACGTACATCGCGCCCGACTACTATTGCTCAGTCGGGATCCTGGCTCCGGACAACGGCTTGCCGGGGGGGCCTGATCAGACAGCACTCGTCCTCGGGGTTCACGCGCCGTACTCACGCATCGACATCGTGGTCACCGCGTCGGTGTTGAGTTCAGCGGCGAACGAGCCGCTGGGGAGTCAAGGCAACAACGGAGGCAGCGCAAACACCACCATCATCGGCTGCCCGGATGTCGACGGCGACGGGGTGGTGACAATCCTCGACATGAGCATAGCCGGACTATCATTCGGCAAGAGTCTGGGCGATCCGGGATACGCCGCCATGGCTGACGTGGACGGCGACGATACGATCACCGTGCTCGATTTGACGCTCATCGCCGCACACTATCTCGACATCTGCTCAGGCGTCGATACAGACGGCGATGGCCTATCGGATAACGACGAAGTTCTCGCGGGGTCGGACATCAACGACCCGGACACGGATGACGACGGCCTGCCGGACGGCGTGGAAGTGTTCGCGTTCGGCTCCAACCCAACGAACCCCGACTCCGACGGAGACTACTACACCGACGGGGAAGAGGCCGCGATTGGCAAGAAGCCGACGATCTTCTGCAAGGTGATGAGGGCGGATCTGGACAAGGATCACATCGTCACGATCTTAGACCTGTCGGTAACCGCATCATCCTACCTGAAGGCGACGGGCGACCCCGGATTCCTGCCGAAGGCCGACTTCGACAACGACGGCATCGTCACAATCCTCGACTTGAGCTACCAGGCGTCCGTCTATCAACACAACGTCGCGGTCTGTCCGTAACGGACGGGTTCTGGATCATGAGGAAGGACGAGCCCGGGCTCGTCCTTCCTTCGTTGTTCCCGCAGCGTTGAACCGTCTCTCCAACCCGAAAGTGCAAAGAGAGTGTTAACGCGTCAACGATAGCCTTGACGAGGCGCGGGACCGCCGTGATACTAGGACACCAATACGCCCCCCGCCCCCTGACGAAGCATGAAGGTGAACATGAACGCACGACTCGTTGGTATCGCGCTCGTCGCCATGGCGGCCATGAGCGTCGGAATGGTCGCCTGCGGCGGCGGGAAGAGCAACGCCGACAAAACGAAAGCCGCAACAACCGGCACCCCGAAGGCCGGATCCACCGCCTCGGCGAGCGCATCCACCGGCAAGACGCCCAACACCAGCACGACGGCCGGCACCACGCCGGGCGCCCAGCAGACACCCGGGGCCGCATCTGGTCAGACACCGGGAGCGGCGACCACCCAGCCCGCCGGCGGTTCGCCGGTCGCCGACGTAACGATCGGCGCCGATGGCACGGCAACGAACTCGCAAGGCACGCCCGTCGTAGTCCCGACGCCAGGAACGGCGGACACACCCGCGCCCGGATCGACCGCCGCACCGGGATCGACCGCGGCGGCCAACGCCACGCCGGCGCCGGGTAGCGGCCTGCGCATGACGGTAGAGGCGCCTGCCACAGCGTCTGGTGACTTCACAGTCACCGTGCGACTCGACGGGGTGACCGGAGCCTACAAAGGTTTCAATATCGGTCTGACCTTCGACGAAGCCATCATCTCGGCCGTCGACGCTACGGCGGGCGCAACGTTGACAGGAGACCCGAATCAGCAGTTCTGTGCTTCGGCCGCCGAAGCCACGCCCGGCAGAAAGATACTGGGCTGCACGCTGTTCAACGACGTCACAAGCACGGCGAGTGGCGTCTTGGCCACCTTCAGCTTCAAGCGCAACGGTAGCGGGGCCGCACAGATAGGCCTGACTACACTCGCGGAGGGCGGCACGTCTAGCGGCACATACATCATCGTCACCGAGGGCGGAGAGCCCACGCCGCTCGAGATCGGGCTCAACGATGCGACGGTGACCGTTTCGTGACACTAACCCGGGCATGGCGCCGCCAGCGTGGAATCGTTGCCTTGGCGATGTTGGCGGCAGTGCTTGCGCTGGCCGCAGCATGCTCGTCGTCTGACGGCAAGGATCCGACGCCGACGCTTCCGCCGGTGCCGACGGCGTTCCCCCAACCCACGCTCGATGCCGACAACGTCAGCGTGCCGCTGAAGGGCTTCACGGCGAAGGTACCCGCCGACTTCCATCTCCGCTCCAACTTCGCCACGGATGCCGGCGCGCGGTTCCCCACCGATGCGTTCTTCGGTCCGCAGGCCGAGAATGGCATCCAGGCGAGCATCGCCTTGACGTGCTACGCCCCCGAGGCAGGAAAGACGCTGGAGGACTACCGCACGCAGTGGTTGCAGTTCGTCACTGCATTCAGCTCCACGAATATCCAGAACACCGACACCACCGTAAGCGGCCTGCCGGCGCTGGTCTTCACGTACAACCAGGTGCTCCACGGCGAGACCACGGATCCGACGCCGGTGCCCAGGGACTACGACGTGCAGAAGCAGGACTACATCGTCCTTCAGGACGATTGCCGCTGGGTGATCGCCGTGCTCACGCCGCCCGGCCAACTCGATACGTACAAAGCGACGATCGCATCATTCATCGCGGCGCTGAAGTTCTCCACGCGGCTAAATTAGCAAACCCAGGGAGTCCACTGTGAACAAGAAGCACATCGCCACCACGCTCGCCCTCATTGTGTCTATCACCGCAGCCGCCTGCGGTGGCGGTGACGACAAGAAGGCCGAGCCGACGCGCACAGGCCCGATCGTCTCGATCGCACCGGTCACCGGCGTCAAGCCCGGTGACGAGTTCGTAGCGACGATCCGGATCGACAACGTCCAGAACCTCGGCGGCTATCAGTTCACGCTTAACTACGACTCCTCAAAGGTGACCATAGCATCCAAGGAAGACGCCGATTTCCTCAAGTCCACCGGTCGCGAGCCGGCCTGCCAGGGCAAGGACACACCCGACACGCTCGTGTACGCGTGCGCTACCCAGGAACCCGCAGCGTCCCGCGGATCGGCCACGCAGACCGCCCCGACGAAGGGCCCGTCAGGCGGCGGCGAACTCGTTCGCATCCGGATGCGCGTGGCTGACAATGCATCGGGCACGATCGGGCTGCAACTGGCCGGCGTGCAAGTGGTGGACCCGCTGGCACAGACGATTCAGTCCACCGGTAGCGGCGCGGACATCACAATCGAGTAGTCCGCCCCCCGCGCGAATTACGCACGAAAGCTTGGTATAGTGCGGCGCGCCGCGCTGGTCGCGGCGGCGCCAGCGGAGGGCAGCCGGCATCGTGGCAGAGTCGCACCTGTATCGGGACCTCAGCATCTTCACCGGCAACGCGCACCCCGCGCTCGCGAACGCTATTTGCGGCTCGCTTGAGATGCCGCTGGGCCAGTGCGAGGTCTTCGAGTTCTCCAACGAGAACATCTTTGTGCGCGTGCTTGAGAACGTCCGCTCAAAAGACGTCTTCATCGTCCAGCCCCTCTCGTCACCGGTCAGTCGCAGCGTCATGGAGCTGCTGATCATGATCGATGCGTTCAAGCGCGCATCGGCCGGGCGCATCACCGCCGTCCTTCCGTTCTACGGCTACGGCCGTAGCGACAAGAAGGACCAGCCGCGCGTGCCGATTACGGCGCGTCTCCTCGCCAACCTCATCGAGACCGCGGGCGCTGACCGCATCCTCACCGTCGACCTGCACGCCGGGCAGATCCAGGGCTTCTTCAACATCCCCGTCGATGAGCTCACCGCGCTCTACATCCTCGGCCGATACTTCAAGGAGCGCGACCTGTCCGAAGTCACCGTCCTCGCTACCGATGTCGGTGGCGCAAAGCGCGCGCGCGATCTCGCGCGACTCCTTGAAGCGCCGCTCGCCGTCGTGGACAAGGAGCGCATGGGCAATGAGGAGCGCATCTCCTCCATGGCGCTCATCGGCGATGTCGCCGGACGCAACGTGATCATCCCCGACGACGAGATCCTCACCGGCGGCACCATCCTGGCAGCCGCAAAGCTGGCCATGGATCGCGGAGCAAGAAGCGTCACTGCGGCATGCGTCCACGCGATCCTCTCCGACCGCTCGGTGGAGAAGATCTGCGGCAGCGAGATCCAGGAGCTGGTCATTACCGACACGATCCCGCTACCGCCGGCGAAACAACACGACAAGATCACCGTACTCACGGTCGCGCCCATGCTGGGCCAAGCGATCACACGCATCCACACTGGCAGGTCCGTCGGCGAGCTATTCCAGTAAGTGGAGCAGAACGCAGTTCCCGAGCCGGGGCTACGCTCGTACTACTACGATCCCGCGGGTGATTTACGCACTGGCCTGACGCCGGAAGCGATCCGCGCGGCCGTCGCCGAACCGAACGGACTGCTCTGGATCGACATTAATGCAAATGGCCGCGACACCGGCGAGCCAATCCTGCGCGACATCTTCTCGTTCCACCCGCTGACGATCGATGATTGCTACAACACGATCATCGATCCGCCCAAGGTCGACGACTACGGCACGTACCTCTTTGTCATCGTGCACGACATCCACTACCACGGCGAGCAGCACCTCTTGTCGACCAGCGAGCTCAACCTCTACATCGGCCAGAACTACGTCGTGTCCGTCCACCGCGCACCCGTGCATGCAGTCGAGGACGTCTGCCGTCGCGCCGATGCACACTCCCTCGTCCTGCAACGCGGGGCAGCGTTCCTCGCGCACGCACTCATCGACGTTGTCGTCGATGATTTTCACCCGGTCGTCGAGCAATTCGATGACGAAGTGGGGGAACTGGAGGAGCGCGTGCTGGACGATCCGCGCCGTGAGACGCTGCAGGCGGTGCTGACGCTGAAGCGCAACGCTCAGCGCCTCAAGCGCTCGATCCTGCCCCAGCGCGACGTCATGAACCGCTTTTCTCGAAACGAATACCCCGAACTCATCCGGCCGGACGCCATCATGTATTTCCGCGACATCTATGACCACACCGTGCGTGTCGAGGAAATGATCGATTCGGTCCGGGATCTCGGCGACAGCGCGCTCAACACCTACCTGTCGTCCGTCAACAACCGCATCAACGAAGTGATGAAGGCACTGGCCGTCGTCACGGTCGTCTTCCTGCCGCTGACGCTGATCGCCAGCATCTATGGCACGAACTTCGACGAGACCTTCCCGCAGTACGATTGGGCTCCCGGCTTCGCGGGCATGATCGGCAGCATGCTGGTCACCATGGGCGTGCTATTCGGCTACTTCCGATGGCGGAAGTGGTTCTAGGCGCGGTCATGTGCGCACGCGCGACCGGAGAAAATCCTTCGCGTCGCTCAGGATGACAGGCAGTACGCTCAGGGATGACGGGCGCGGCGCGCCGGATGGCAGCGTTACCCCCTATGACCTCGGTACCGAGGGTTCGCTACACTGGACGAGAACGACCCGTATCTGATGAAGGCACCCCATGAAGCTGTTCAGCAAGATTTTTGGCGACAACGACCGCGAGATTAAGCGCTACACGCCGTACGTGGATCGCATCAACGCGCTCGAACCTGACTTCGAGGCGCTGTCCGACGACGAGTTGCGCGCCAAGACCGACGAGTTCCGCCAGCGCCTCGCGGACGGCGAGACCGTCGATGACCTCCTCCCCGAGGCGTTCGCCGCGGTGCGCGAATCCGCACGGCGCCAGGTAAGCCAGCGGCCATACGACGTCCAGCTCATCGGCGGCCTCGTGCTCCACCAGGGGAAGATATCCGAGCTGAAGACCGGCGAAGGCAAGACGCTCACCGCCACCCTGCCGCTCTACCTGAATGCGCTCGAAGGCAAGGGCGCGCATCTGATCACCGTCAACGACTATCTGGCGAAGCGCGACGCCCAGTGGTACGGCCCCGTCTTTGATTCGCTCGGACTCACGCTCGGCGTGCTCCAGCACGAGGAGGCGTTCCTCTACGCTACGGAGAAGCAGAACGACGTCGAGAACATGGAGCACCTCAAGCCGTGCTCGCGCCGCGAAGCCTACTACGCCGACATCACCTACGGCACGAACCACGAGTTTGGATTCGACTATCTGCGCGACAACATGGCGGTCTCGCTCGACGCCTACGTCCAGCGCGAGTTGCACTACGCCATCGTCGACGAAGTCGACAACATCCTCATCGACGAAGCGCGCACGCCGCTGATCATCAGCGGACCGGCCGAAGACAGCGCCGCGCGGTACCAAATGTTCGCCAGGGTCGCGCCGCAGCTTACGGTCGATGAGCACTACACCGTCGACGAGAAGGCGCGCGCCGTCCTGCTCACGGAAGCCGGTGTCGAGCGGCTCGAGAAGCTGCTGAATATCGACAACATCTACGCGCCGGAGAACTACCGACTTACACGTTATATGGAAGCCGCGCTCAAGGCGCAGGTGATCTACAAGCGCGACGTCGACTACGTCGTCAAGGACGGCGAGGTCGTCATCGTCGACGACTTCACGGGGCGCCTGATGTTCGGACGCCGCTGGTCGGACGGTCTGCACCAGGCCGTCGAGGCGAAGGAAGGCGTGCGGATCCAGAACGAATCGATCACGTACGCGACGATCACGCTGCAGAACTACTTCCGGCTCTACGGAAAGCTCGCCGGAATGACGGGTACGGCCGCGACCGAGGGCGAGGAGTTCTTCAAGATCTACAAGCTCGAAGTTGTCGTCATTCCCACCCACCGCCCGATGGTCCGCGAAGACTCCAACGACCTCGTCTACCGCACCGAGCGAGCGAAGTTCGAGGCGGTCGCAGAGGAGATCGAGGAGCTGCAGAAGCAGGGGCGCCCCATCCTCGTCGGTACGGTATCGATCGAGAAGTCGGAGTACCTGTCCGATCTGCTCACGCGCAAAGGCATCGAACACCGCGTGCTGAACGCCAAGCAGCACGAGAAGGAAGCCGGCATCGTCGCGCAGGCCGGACGCTACGCAGGCGTCACCATCGCTACCAACATGGCCGGCCGTGGTACCGACATCGTCCTGGGCGGCAAGCCCGACGAGCGGCCCGCCGAAGAGTGGCAGGCGGATCACGACAAGGTCGTCGAGGCCGGCGGACTGCAGATCATCGGCACCGAACGCCACGAGTCGCGGCGCATCGACAACCAGCTCCGTGGGCGCGCAGGACGTCAGGGCGACCCCGGCAGCTCGCGGTTCTACGTCTCGTTCGAGGACGACATCATGCGGCGCTTCGCTCCGGACTGGCTGCCGGGCATGATGGCGCGCCTGGGCATGGAAGAAGACATGCCCATCGAGAGCGGCTGGGTCAGCCGTGCGCTGGAGACGGCGCAGACGAAGGTTGAAGGCCACAACTTCGACATCCGCAAGCATGTCGTCGACTACGACGACGTGATGAACACGCAACGCGACGTGATCTACAAAGAGCGCCGCAAGACGCTCGAAGGCGCCGACCTGAAGAGCAACATCCTGGACATGGTCCGTGAAGAGCTGACGTCGATCGTCGACGTCAACACGCCCGGCAACGAGTCCTACGGCTGGGATCTCGACGCGCTGATCCATGAAGTGAACGCGATCGTCCGGCTCTCGGACGAGTTCACACCGGACGCACTTGCGGCGATGACGCCCGACGGCATCCTCGAAGCCGTCATCCAGTACGCGCTCGACGCGTACGACGACAAGGAAGAGGAGATCGGCAGCGAGATGATGCGGGCGCTCGAGCGCCTGGTCATGCTGCGCTCGATCGATTCGCTCTGGGTCGAGCACCTAACCGCTACGGACGATATGCGTCAGGGCATCGGCCTGCAGGCGTACGGCCAGACGGATCCGCTCGTCGCCTACAAGCGCGAAGCTCACGATATGTACCAGCAGCTCCTCGGCAACATCCGCAACCAGGTGACGCGCGCGATTTACCACGTCGAGTTGACTGCCACGCCGCAACCGGCGCCGCCGCCCGTGATGACCGTTGCCTCACAGCCGGGCGTCGCAGAGACGACGAGCGCCAGCGGGAACGGCAACGGCGCCGCAGCCCAGCCGATAAGCCTCACGCAGAACGAACGCGCGCAGCGGGCTCTAGCGGCAGCCACAGGCGTGAAAGCGCCACCGAAGAACCTTCGCACCAACCAGCCCGTCGAGGGCGGCGGCGGACGCACCGTCGTCGCCGCACAGAAGGTCGGGCGCAACGAGCCCTGCCCCTGCGGCAGCGGCAAGAAGTACAAGAAGTGCCACGGCGTCGAGTAGCCTGGCGGGCCTTAGCTTGCAGGCTGTCGCCGCACGCACATGCACCGATCCCGGGGAGCTGACGAAGACGCGTAGGCGATCCCGGCTCGGCCGCGCTACATTCCCCAGTACTTGCCGCCGATCCTCATAGCGGGCGCACCGCGCCCGGGAGGCCCCGCTTGAGCAGCCTGCGCATCCTCTACGTTCACGGCATCCGCGGCAAACCGCCGGAGCCGCAGTACCACGCCGAGTGGGACGCTGCGCTGCGCCGTAGCGGGTACGTGTCCGACATCGAGACGCTGATGATGTACTGGGCCGACATCCGCACCGGCCTGACGCCGGAGGTGTTGCGAGAGGCGAAGGAACACGCGAAGGAGCACAAGGCTCCATCCTTCACGCGGCTGCGCCCGCAGACCAACAGCCCGCTCGGCTACGTGATTTCCTTCGTGCTACATCTGCTCGACCCGGTGATTCGTCGCGTCACGAAGAACCTCGTCGAGGACGTGTACTTCTACTTCTACGGCAAGCGCGAGGAAGAGCGCGTGCGCGACGCCATTCTTGACCGCATGGGCGCCATGCTCAACGACTTCCACCCGCACGTCATCATCGCCCACTCTTGGGGCACGGTGATCGCTTACGACGCGCTCGTCCATGGCCGGTACGACGGTGAGATCGACGCGCTGATCACCATGGGGTCGCCGCTCGGCAACGACTGGGTGCAGGAGCGGCTCGGTACGACCGCATATCCGTCGAACGTGCGGCGCTGGCTCAATGTCTTCGATGCGATGGACCCCGCGACCTGGCCCGACCGGCGCATCTCCAACGACCTGCACGGCGAACACGGCGAGCGAATCATCCGCGATGTCGAGATCCCGAGCCTGTACGATCAGGATGGCAAGCGCGACGCCCACTCATGGCATGGCTACCTGATGTCCGAACCCGTGCAGAACGAATTGTTCCGGATCGCCGCGTCACGGACACTGCCAGACCAACACGACGCGGCGATGCGGGACGCATCATGAGCGCTGAGCCGTCACCACGGCGCGCAGAAGTCGCCGTGGGGCTGATCGTCGCATCGGATGGCCGCTTGCTGCTGCAGCATCGCGACGACAACCCTGCAATCACTGGCGCCAACTTATGGGGGTTCTTCGGCGGACACGTTGAGCCGGACGAGGAGATCGACGCCGCGTTCCTGCGCGAGACCGACGAAGAGCTCGGCTGGCGTCCGCGCCACTTCGAGCACTATCTGACAAGCGAGGTCGAGCCCCGTGACGGCGACAAAGGCTACGGCTGGCATCTCACATCGCACATCTTCGCGGCGCATCTCGACGTGCCGTTCGAAGCGCTGACGCTGGGCGAAGGGCAAGCGATGGCGCTGTACGTGCCCGACGCGCTCCCGGCCGCGATCGTTCCCGGCCTCGTCGAGATCATCCAGGAGTTCGCGCGCAGCGACGTGTACAAGCGCCTGCGACACGACTGGGACTTCATCAGCGCCACGGCGCTGATCGTCGACGCGCAGGGCCGATTCCTGTTACAGCACCGCGACGACAAGCCGGAGATCACGCACCCAGGGCTCTGGGGCTCCTTCGGCGGCCGCGTGGAGCCGTACGAGACGCCCGAGGCCGGCTTCCTGCGCGAGATGGACGAGGAGCTCGCCTGGCGGCCGGCGTCGCACGAGCTCTACATGACTGCGCGGCTGCACAGTCCGACCGCGGACGACGCGGGCAACCAGATCGTCTACGTCTACGCCGCACCGCTCGACGTCCCGCTCGAGGCGCTCTCACTCAACGAAGGCGCCGGCATGGATGTCTTCGCGCCGGACGCACTACCCGCCGACATCGTCCCCCAGCTCCGCACGCTGATCGAGCTCTACTCCCGCACGGAGAAATACGGGCCGCTGGTGCGCCGGCTGTCATCCTAGCGGCAGCTGTCATCCTGAACGAAGTGAAGGATCTCCTCCGCGCATCAGCATCAGCAGTCCGGCACACAAGCGGCCACTCACCTTCGATATACTGTCATGCTATGCCCGATTTGAACCCGCGACGGATCATCGATCACCATGCCTGACCCGCGTCAGGTGCCACGCAAGATAAGCGCCGGCGTCATCCTCGTCGACGCGGATGGCCGCGTGCTCATGCAGCTTCGCGACGACACGCCGGGCATCATGTTCCCTGACCACTGGGGGCTCATCGGCGGCGCGGGACATCCCGGCGAAACGCCCGAGGAGACGGCGCTGCGCGAGGTGCTTGAGGAAACAGGCCTGACGCTCGGCAAGATCGAGCCGTTCCGGGCCTACTACTTCGCCGAGACGAAGGCGGCCGCTGGCGCACGCCGCGCCGCGAAGAGCGCCGCCGACTACGAGCTCTACCTCTTCCACGCCCCGTGCACGACGCCCGCCGAGGAGCTGGTCTGCGGGGAAGGACGCGAGCTGCGTTTCCACTCGCCCGACGATGCGGCCGGCATCGACATCGCATACAACCACCGCGAGGTGCTTGCGGACTTCTTCGCCTCGTCCGCGTACGGCCTCTACCTGCGGGGCGTGCCGTTCGGCGATGCCGGCGAAGGTGATGCGATCGAGCCGCTGGCGCACTTCCTCGCCGCGCTCGACGCCGGCACGCCCTGGTTCGAGGCGCTGATGCAGGCGATCGCGCTGTGGGAGCGGCCCGGCGAGATCGTCGATGGTCGCGCATATCGCTACCTCATCGGCGGTGAAGCGTTCGACTGGCTGCTGCTCGCGGAACGCCTGCTCGCTGCGGCCGATGGGCGCGTGCCTGCCATCGAGAGCGAGCGCCTGCTGTTTGAAGGCCGCGCGCCTGCGGAGCCGACCGTCGATCCAGCGCCGGACGCCGCGGCAAGCCGCATTTCCGATGATCGCCTTCGCGCGCTGATCGGCGAGTCGAAGCATCGCGCGCACCTCAACTACCTGTACGGCGTGACCGTCGAAGAGGCGCTCCAGTATGCGGTCGAGCTTGAAGTATCGAAGGAGCGCCTGAACGCCAACATCAAGGACGCACGCTCGGGTGAGGAGGTGCGCGACCCGATCTACGAGCGCATCTACGGCCAACCGCGCGCTGAGTTGCTCGCAGAGTTCCGCGAACAGGCCAAACAGCCCGACAGCCCGAACATCTCGCTCGCCGAGCTGCGCGAGTTCATGTACTGGCTGTTCAAGTTCCGCGTCAAGAACCAGGAGCCCGCCCGCGTCGCCTCCGACACGCGCAAGGCGCTGTCCCAACTCTCCGCCATGGAAGTCGCGATCCGCCGCTCCCAGCGTCAGCGCCCGCAACCAGCCGCCGAGGGCGTCGCTCCTGCCGCACCATAGCGTTCGCCGGCGTCCCTCCGGGCCGCCATGCCGTATCTTCAACCTATGCCTGAGGCCGCCGCACGACCCCGCGTATTCGTCACGCGCCTCCTTCCCGGCGATGCCGTCGAACGGCTCAGCACGCACGTCGACGTCGACCAGTGGACCGAGGAGGTGCCGCCGTCGTACGACGAACTCGTGCGACGCACGACGAACGCAGACGGCATCGTCTGCCTCCTGACGGATCGCATCGACGCAGCGCTCCTCGCCGCCACGCGGCGCCTGCGCGCGATCTGCAACGTCGCCGTCGGCTACGATAACATCGATGTCGCCGCTGCCACCGCACGCGACATCCCCGTCGGCAACACGCCCGGCGTGCTTACCGAGACAACGGCCGATCTCGCGTTCGCGCTGATCCTCGCCTGCGCACGCCGGATCGTCGAGGCCGAACGCTTCGTCCGCGATGGGCGCTGGAAGACCTGGGATCCAAACCTCCTACTCGGACATGACGTGCACGGCGCGACGCTCGGCATCGTCGGCTACGGCAAGATCGGAGCGGCCGTCGCACGCCGCGCGCGTGGCTTCGACATGCGTGTGCTGTTCACGAGCCGCAGCCCCGTTGCAGGTGCAATCGGCGAGCGTGTCGAACTGGCTGCGCTCCTGCGCGAGTCCGACTTCGTCAGCCTCCACGTGCCGCTGACGCCAGATACGGCGAAGCTGATCGGAGAACGCGAACTCCGCATGATGAAGCCAACCGCCATCCTCGTGAACACCGCGCGCGGCGGCATCATCGATCAGCCGGAGCTCGTCCGAGCGCTCGAAGGAGGCTGGATCGCCGGTGCGGGTCTCGATGTCGCTGAGGTCGAGCCCGTTCCCGACGGCGATGCGCTGATGCGTGCGCCGAACGTCACGCTGCTGCCACACATCGGCAGCGCCAGTCATGCCACGCGCGAGCGCATGGCGGCGATGGCCGTCGACAACTGCCTCGCCGCACTCCGCGGCGACCGCATGCCGCACTGCGTCAATCCTGAGGTCTATCGTTGATTGTGGTCTGGTGCGAGGGGGATCGTTGCGGGGTCGCCGCCATCGCCTCTTCGAGGATCGCGAGCAGGGTCTCGCGTTCCTCCGCGATGCCGTCCGCTAGTCGGTCCGCTGCTCGCAGCCGTTCCCAGCGCGCTACCGTCGCCGCATCGAAGTTCCTTACGCGGCGATAGGCGCGGACGTACGAGGCGCGCAGGAGTTTGCGCGCGAATCGGGCGCCGATGCGGATCACGAGCGGTGAGCCGGGCGGTAGCTCGCCCATCCGGATCATCAGCAGTGACCGCCCGAGATCAGCGTCCGGATTCCCGCGCGTGGTGTTGGGCCAGTCGATGACGACGGGCCCGGCGGGTGCCATGAGGATGTTGCCGGGGTGAAAATCGCCGTGCAGCAGGCGGTCTCCGTCAGGCAACGTAACTAACTCGCGCAACGCCCAGGCCGCGATGTGCGGCGGCACCAGGGGCGAAGTGTCAAGCCGCGCGCGGTCCAGCAGCGATGGCACGGAGGGTGGCGCAACAATGCCATGCAATTGCGCGTGCACCTCCCCAGCGATGCGGCCGCTGGTCCACACCGTCCACGGCTTCTTCGAGATGATGGTCAGGAGGTCGGGGCCATCGATCCGCTCCATAATGATGCCTCGCCGGCCCATCACTTCGGTCGCGCCCATCACCTTCGGTACGAGCGGCACCACGGCGCGCACCGCCTCCATCGCGGCGCACTCGTAGGCGATCGACGCCGCGTCGCGCTCGCCGCGGAAGAGCCGCAGGACAGAGCCGGGCTCCCATTCGTAGATCTCGGCTTCGCGCCCTTCGGCGATCTTCTTGAGTTCTGTGGTCGTCGTCATGATCCTCCTCGCAGAGACATCATCGATCGGCGTGCTATGAGCGCGCCAGAGCGCTGGGACTGCGGATCTCGCAATGCCGCCTACCGATACCCCTCGATCACCGGCCGCCGCGGCAGCGACCACCACACCGCCTCGCACGCCGCGCGCAGACCTTCGTCCAGCTCAAGACCCGGAGCCGCGAGCGACGCGTCGAGCTGCTCGGGGCGGCTGGCGCCGACGATCGCTGATGTGACACCAGGCTGGGCGATGGCCCACGCGACGGCGACGGACGCCAGCGCCACGCCGCGCGTTTCGGCGAGCGGTCGCAGTTCGTCCACGGCGTCAAACAGCGCGTCCTGCCAGTAGCGATACTGATACCTCTCGCCCGCCGTGCCCAGCGTGAAACGCGTGCCCTCGAGCGGCTCGTCACCCTTGCGATACTTGCCCGAAAGGAACCCGCCAGCGAGCGGGTTGTAGACGATGACGCCGACGCCCTGACTGCGGGCGAGCGGCAGCAACTCCGTCTCGATGTCGCGGTAGAGCATGTTGTAGCGTGGCTGCACGCAGTCGTAGCGGGCAATGCCGAGGCGGTCGCTGGCTGCCAGCGCCTCGCCGAGGCGCCACGCGGGATAGTTCGAGCAGCCGACGTAGCGCACCTTGCCCCAGCGGACGAGATCATCGAGCGCGCGCATGGTCTCCTCGATCGGTGTGCGCGGATCGAACGCGTGCACCTGGTAGAGATCGATGACGTCCGTTTGCAGGCGGCGCAGGCTCTCGTCAACGGACTTCAGGATGTGGTAGCGCGAGATGCCGTTGTCGTTCGTGCCGGGACCCATCGCGCCCGCGCACTTCGTCGCCAGCACGATACGGTCGCGCAGGCCGCGCGCCTTCATCCACCTCCCGACGATCTCCTCTGTGCGGCCGGCGGTCTCGTGATCGCCGCCCAGCGGATAGACGTCGGCGGTATCGAAGAAGTCGATGCCGCCCTCGAACGCCCGGTCCATGATGGCGAACGACGTCGCCTCATCGCACTGCAGGCCGAAGGTCATCGTGCCGAGACACAGCGGCGGTACACGCAGCCCCGTGCGGCCTAGCTGTCGTGACTTCATGGCGGTTCGCCCTCCTGAATCGCAGTGCTCAAATCGCGATCCAGCCTGACAGACACGCCCGCGTGACAGTAGCGGGGGAGCTTAACTCCGGCTGGCCCGACGCTGCCTCTGACGATACTCGCGCTGGATGAACGGCGGCGCATAACGCAGATACTCTTGCTGACGCTTGGCTGGCAGCGAGAAGTAACTGCCTACAACCTCACCCGAACAGTTGCGACTCCCACATGAGCACGGCCAAGCGTCGCCGTCGAACGCGTTCAGCCTGTAGTCGATCACAATCTCTTCACCGGCCGCGATGGGCTTCCAGGCGAACACCTTCACCCCGCTGCGCATCGCGTTAGGATCGCACGAATGGTTGAGATAACAGCCCGGCGGCACGAGCACGGCGAAGCGATCCCAGCCGAGTTCGCACATGTGCATCTGGTCTTCCGCAGAGAGGGCAGCGATGCCCGCCGTATCGACGACGCGCCCGTGCCGCCGCCGGAAGATGAATTCGCACTCCTCGAAGCGCCGGCGTGCGAATACGCCGTTTCCCTTCGTCCCGGCCTCCCGCACCTCGACGTCTGCTATCACGACCCATCGTCCTTCAACGCTCAACACGGCGTGGAGAGTCTACGGCGAGATGCCTTTACATCTCCAACCTGCCGGCCGTATCCTGCATCGAACACCTAGAACAAACGTACGACATAACGCAGCGGAGCCATCCGTGCCCACATCCGCACCAACGCGCGCGATCTTCTCGGCGTATGCGCCGAGCCCGCTGAACGACGCCTCCGTGCCGCCGTTCCCGGGCCACGAGGCGGACGACGAGGACGATACGGAAGCATCTGCCGCGATCTTGGATTTTGAGCTTGGTCCGAACCAGTGGGCAGCGATCCCGCCGCAGCCTCCACCTCACGATGTACCTACCCGCTTCATAGACGGATCGATCGCTTCGCGAGTCGTCGAGCAGATCATCGTCGACGGCCGCGCGCGTCCGCTGATCCTCTCGTCCATCGCTGCGGTGGCGCTAGAATTCGACGGCATGAAGCTCCGGCGACGTAGTGCGCTCAAGATCGAGAAGGTTCTCTCTGTCTATTCCGACGGCATTGACCCGCTCCATCTCTCGGAGAGCAGAGCGACATTGATGAGCATCGGGGTGCGTCTCCACAGTAGCCCATCGCAGACGTTCCAACCCGACTTCGACAGTTTGCGGCGAGCAACGCGTAACCTCGCGATGACCGTCATGCGCGAGGCGGAGCGCGACGTGATGCGGCAGCGACCATCGACCCCGACACTGATGGACGGGTTAGTCGAGAACAGCCTCATCGGTCAAGCTCATGATGTTCCAGTTGTCGGACTGGTCAAGAGACAAATGAGAACCTACCTCCCTGCATCGCTGCAGCAAATGACTTACGGACTTCTGCCCGGCCAACGAAGCCCGGCGTTTGTCCTGAAGACCGAGCATGTGGACCTCGTGAACGTCTACGTTCGCCTCTCTTCCGAGCCGGGCACCTCACCCTCATACGGCATCGTGCGTATCGAAGTACCCCTAGCGTATGTCCAGCGGTATCACCGAGATGATATGACGGCTTACCTCTCTGGTTTGGCTGGCTACCTCTACCAGCTGCGCTGCCGCGATCGCGCCTACTCGCGGGCGGCGATCAGTATTGAACCGATCGTGCAGGTGGAATTGCACCTCCACTCGGTCCGCCCTCCGATCGACGTCTTGATTCCGAAGATCCACAAACTCATCCCCAAGGAAGGACGACCATGACCGGCGACGGATCCGTCGAACCAGCTGCGCAAGCGATCGGCCGCATCGGCTGTCCCGTCGGGCAGGAGGCGAACGTCGACGAGTTCTATTTCTGGGTCGCCGAGGATCAGCTTGTCGAGCAAACGCAAGTCGTCCGGGTGGTGACACCAATGGGCGGAGTAGCGGTCGAGTTATTTGGTGTCGTGGAGCAGGTGTTCAGGCGTTCCGCGATATCTTCCATGCAGATGGAGGTCGCCGTCCACGACGGCGACCCATCCGCAAACGACTCGCTAATCGATCCCCTGGGCGTGACCTACGCCAAAGCGCGGGTGATCAACGCCTTCCCATCCAAGCTCGCGCCTCCAATCGAGGGCAGTACCGTGTTCGCTTGCGGTTCTCGCGAAGCCGAGCACGCCTATCAAATGGACGAGTATGCAGCCGAGTACGGGATCTGCCTAGGCCTGATCCGCAGCGGCGGAGACTCAACAGCGGGCCGTGCACTTCTTGATCGCCGCTTTCTCCTCGGCGACCAGTCCGGGCATCTCAATGTCAACGGCGCGGCGGGATCGGGGACGAAGTCATCATTCTTGACCGTGGCGACGTATCAGACTATCAACGCCGTCCGAGCACACGCCGAAGCGAACCCAGGCAGCGGCCGACGCGCTCAGGTCAAGGCGATCATCTTCAATGTCAAGGGATTCGATCTATTCCACTTGGACCGGTGGTCGACAAAGTTCACCGAAGTTGATCTACAAACGTGGCGAGACATGGGGGTCCCATCACCAGGACTCTTCGGTGACATCGCCTACTACGCGCCTGAGACGTCGCGGCGCAGCGGTGTGCACATGGCAACAAACACTGAGCGCCGCGGCGATGTCAAGCCATATTCGTGGTCGCTGAAGGACGCCATCAACTTCGGTCTATTCGACATTCTCTTCTCAGAAGATGCGCGCGCAAATGACAATCTCGTCACCATGATGAACATCCTCCAACACAGGCTGTCCGTTGATCGTACAAAGTCGCTCAGTCTCGACGAACGTCTCGGGGGCACCCCGGATCCTGTTCTCACTGCGCGGCGGCAAATCACCGACACGATGGAGCGTGGCTTCAACACCCGTAACGAGCTCGGAAACGACGGGGCAGCAGTACGTACATTTCAGGAGCTGCTCGACTACATCGAGAGCAAAGCACAACCCGACACGAAGGACCTGGACGATGATAGTCTCCGCTCGATGAGCAATCAGACAATTCAGGCCTTCTGGAGGCGACTTAGGCGAATCCTCGGATCAGACTCCGGACTCTTACGCCGGGACGACGTCAATGGCTCCCCTCTAGCCATCGCCACTATGCAAGAAGACGTCGCGGTCATCGATATTCAATCGATTCGCGATCCGCACGTGCGCCGGTTCGCGATCGCGTCCGTCCTCAAACAACTTGTCGATTGGAAGCAGGGAACACATGGCGACACGCACGAGACTTTTCTCGTGGTGATCGACGAGCTCAATCAATACGCTCCTAGAGACGCCTCTGACGCCATTACGAGGCTCTTTGAGTACGTTGCCAGCCAGATGCGATCGCGCGGGATCATCCTCTTCGGCGCACAACAGCAGGGTTCCAGCGTGTCGGACAAAGTCATCGAGAACAGCCAGACGCGAGTCCTTGGTCGTTCCGGCGGCCAAGAAATGGCAAACTCAATCTGGCGTGGCTTTTCTGAAGGCGACCGAAGGCTCGCCCTCCGACTAGCGCCGGATGAAAAAGTGATCGTGGCACCAAACTTCCGCGAAGCGCTGCACGTGAAAGTACCACGCCCACCCTGGGCGATGCGCCGCGAAGAAGCCACCGACGTGCCGCCAGCCTTCATGCCGGACGCCAAGCGCGCCCCGGGCGTGGACGCCGGCAAGGCGACGCCCTCCGCGGAGGGCAAGCGCAAAGCACAGTCGCTGGAGATGTAGATGAAGATCTTGTTCTCCGCCGACTGGCATCTCGGATACACGCTCGGCGGCGCGAATCCGGCAGCGCGTCTCGACGATCAGGCGCGACAGTTGCGGAGGATCGCGGCGTACTGCGACGAACACTCCGTCGACGTGCTGGCGATCGCGGGCGACGTGTTCGAGGCGCAGGAGCGCGGTGCGGCGCGCGCGGCTGTCGGCGCGATGATGGATGCGTTGGCGGTGCCGCTGGCGCGCGGGCTGCGCGTCATCGCCATCGCTGGCAACCACGACCGCGATTACTTCATGGATACAGCCACGATGTGGCTGAGTGCGCACGCAGAAACAGCCGGCGAGCGCGTTGTGATGCGCACGCGTCCTGAACTGCTGACCGTCGAGGCGCACGGCGAGCGCGTGAACTTCGCGCTGCTGCCATTCCCGACGCTCTCCCGTTACGAACTGCAGCAGGTAGACGCCGGTGGTGTCGCCCAGCGCAACGAGCAGGTGGCCAAGCTCTTCCTCGAGAAGGCAGAGGAACTCCGGAAGCAGGCCGCAGAGCAGAAGTTGCCAACTGTTCTGCTCGCACACATCACGCTGGCGGATACGCATGTCAAGGCGCACAGGATCACACCGCGTGACGATGTCGTGGTTAACCGCGGCGACTTGCCCTCGTTTGAGCTGAGCGTCATTGGCCACATCCACAAGGCGGAGCAGCTCGGCGGCGCGCACTTCTACTACGTCGGCGGCCTCGACCGGATGGACGTCGGCGAGAAGGACTACGAGCCGCGCGTGCTGCTGGCGGACATCGGACCAGCGGGCGTCCGCGAGATCACGTCGCTGCCGCTCGATCCGACGCCGTTTGCCGCGATCACTGCGTCCGATGCGGAGACGCTGGCCGCTGCGCGCGCCTCGATCGCGCGGCCGGACGAGACGCTGGTGAAGCTCACGCTGCAGGTCGCGCAGGGCACCTACCTGGCGCCGCTGCTCGATCAGGCACGGCAGATCTTCCCACGCCTCTACGGCAACGTCGACTGCGAATGGACGGACGCCGCGCCTGTCGTGCCTGCATTAACCGGACTCAATACCGCGAATGTCGAAGAGACGGTGCGCCGCTATCTCGAAGAGCAGCAGATGCCCGACGACGAGCGCAACGCGCTGCTGGAGTTGGTGACGGAACTGCGCTCCGTCTCCGCGGGGGTCGACGAATGATCCCGTTGAGCGTCCGCATGAAGGGCTGGATGCGCTATCGCGACGAGCAGGTGGCCGACTTCACCGGTGGCAGCCTGATCGCCATCTGCGGCCAGAACGGCGCCGGCAAGTCATCGATCTTCGACGCGATCACATTCGCGCTCTACGGCGTACACCGCCTCGGTAAGATGCACGCCGCCCAGCTCATCTCGCAAGATATGGACCGTCTCTCCGTCGAGTTCGAGTTCGAGGCCGGCGGCCAGCGTTATCTCGTGCGCCGCAGCCGCGGCCACAAGGAGTCCGAGCGCGACCAGAGCCTCTGGATTTGGGACGATGGCGCGGCCGACTGGACGCAGGTACCCGGCACCGAGAAGGAAGACGCCCTCAGGCGCGCCATCGAGCAGGTGGTGCGCCTGACTCCGGAGGCGTTCACGTCGTCGTTCCTGCTGCAGCAGGGCGCCGCCACGGAGTTCCTCGACGCCGACCCGAAGCCGCGCTTCGACATCATCAGCAGCCTCATCGGCTTGAAGGAGTACGAGGCGCTGGAGAAGCGCGCGCGCGACGCCCACAAGACGGAGAAGGTGATCCTCGACAAGCTGACTGAAGACCTCAAGGGCTTCGACGGCGTCGACGAAGACGCGATCGCCCGCCTGCGCGAGGGTGTCGCAGAGGCCACTCAGCGCGAAGCCGCTACCGCCGTTGCGGCGCAGTCCGCACGCGCGCTGCTCGCGGACGCGCAGCGATACACCCGGCTCGCCGCGGACGTGGCGACCCTCGATGCGCAGATCGCCGGCGCTGAGCTGCTGATCGGCGAACAGGAGCAGATCGACAACGACGCGGCGCTCTTCGAAATGCTCGACAGCGCCATCGGCAAGGTCGAACGCATCGCAGCTTCGCTCGGCGACGCCGTGCGCGCCGAATCGCTTGCGGCCGCTGCCGCGAAGAAGGCAGCGGCGATAGATCTCGATGCGCTGACATCTATGCATGACGGGGCCACCAAGCAGGTCGCTGCGCTCGAAGCACGATCGAAGAAGGCCGAGGGTGACGCCACGGCAGCGTCAGCGGCTGAGCGCGAGGCCTTCGGATTCGCGCAGGTCGCCGCGGCGGTGCTGGACGGACGCGCGCGAGCAGCGGAGTTCGACGAACAACTCAAGCAGATCGACGCACAGCTCCTGAAACTGTCCGACGTCCGCAAAACCGCAGAGCGCGAGACCGCCGCGGCAGCCGCGGCAGCGGAACAGATCGAGTCGGCGCTCGATAACGCGCGCAAAGACGCCGCCGATGCGAGCGCTCTGGCCTCCACACTGAACCAGCAACTCACCGAACGGAAAGCCGCGGCGAAGGAGTCAACCTGCACCCGATGCGGCCAGCCAATCGACAAGACGGCGGCGAAGCAGCAGATCGACGAGTTGACGGCCGCGCTCGCCGACGCGCAACAACGCGCGACCGCTGCGGCCGCCGCCGAAAAACAGGCGTCGGCCGCGCGGATCACGGCCCGGAAGCAGCACGAAGCCGTGGTTGCCGCGGCACACACCGGGGAGCAGCAGGTCTCGCGCCTCAACGGACAGCGCAGCACAGCGGTTGCCGAGCGGGAGCGCGCAACGGCGGTGCTCGCCGAACACGAAGCCAAACTCAACGGCCGTATGAAGGACATCGGCGCGGCACAGAAAGCCTACACTGCTGCGAAAGCTCAGCTCGATGCCGCCCAGCGCGAGCTCGACGGTGCTCGCCTCGCACTCGAAGCCGCGCGCGCGGCCGAACTATCCGCGCGTGACGCGCTCACGAACGCGCGTGATCAGCGCGCCACCCTCGAATCGGAGGCGACGCAGCGAGCGCAGGAGGCGCTGGGGCACCGCCAGGCGGCGGAGGCATTCTCGAACGGCCTAGGCGAGCTCACAACGCAGGCGCTCGCCGATCCGAAAGAGCTACTGGCAATCCTCAGGACGAACAGCACGACCCTCTCGGACGCCCCCAAGCGCAAGATCGCCCTCGATGCGGCGTTGCGCGATCACGCGACGTGGAGCGGCCAGCGATCCGCCAAGCACGACGAGATCGCCGCAATCCCGGAGGCGCATCGCATCGATGAGCACGCTGCTCGCGCGGCCGCCGTCGTGTCCGACGGGGCAGCGACGGCCGCGCGCGAGGCGCTCCAGTCGGCGCAGCAGCAGCTCACAATGCTGGAAGCACGCATCGACGAGCTGGCGCGGATGCAGGCCGACAAGGCCCGTGCGGAAGTGCGCATCAAGCGACTCAAGAAACTCGGGGATCTGCTGGGCAAGAAGGGCCTCCAGGGCTTGCTCATCACCGACGCGCTCAGCTCCATCACGAGCAACGCCAACGCGTTCCTCGGCCGCCTCACCGGCGGAACGCTGCAGCTCAGGCTCGAGCCGGGCAAGGGCGACCAGCTCGAGCTGCTCGCGATCGATTCGACGTGCATGCGCGAGGCGCGCAGCCCGAAGGTACTGTCCGGTTCGCAGAAGTTCCGCTGCGCCGTCGCGATCGCCTCCGGCATCGGCCAGTACGCGGGCGCCGGCGGCATGCGATCCATCGTCATCGACGAGGGTTTCGGCAGCCTGGACCGCGACGGTCAGCGCCAGATGGTCGATGAGCTGCGGCAGCTCGCGCAGCACATGGACAAGGTGATCGTCGTCTCGCATCTGGACGCGTTCACGGACCGCGACAATTTCCCGGACCAGATCGTCGTCGAGACATCCGGCGATGGCTCGCGCATCCGCGCGCTCGCCTGACAGGAGCTCCAGCATGCCGCGCCTCAAACCGATCGACCGTGTGCGCAAGATCTGTCTCGCGCTGCCGCAAGCGACGGAGAAACTCGCCTGGGGCGAGCCGACGTTCCGCACCGGCGCGGCCGGCAAGATGTTCGTCATGTTCGCGAACAATCACCACAACGACGGCCGTGTCGCCATCTGGTGCAACGCCGCCCCTGGCACTCAGGATCTGCTGGTGCGCGCCAACCCTGATCGATTCTTCGTGCCGCCCTACATGGGGCCGAGCGGGTGGGTGGGTGTGCGCCTCGAAGATGGCATCGCCGACTGGAGCGAGATCGCGGAGATCGTCGAGGAGGCGTATCGAGTGACCGCCCCGAAGCGGCTGCTCGCGCTGCTGGACGCCCGATAACGGCGCGCCAGCGCTGCCGCAATCGCCTGTCAGGAGGCGACGCGAATCCGCATCGTTGATCCGATACATTTTACCCAGGCGAGGCGAGGTTCACGGCGACATCACGCGTCCACGCCGAGAGACAGCACAATCGTATGGCCGTAACACCCGAGCAAGACGACTACCTCTACCTGATCGAGTCGCTCCGCAAAGGCGATCTGGAAGGCGTCCGGCTCGCGCTCGGAAATCCATCCGACTGGGCCACCGCACGCGAAACCTACACGAACGGGAACGTGCTCGCCTACGCACTGATCGAAAGTCCCGTCACCTTCATCCGCGAGCTCCTCGATCTCGGTGCCGACCCGAACCACGAAGATCTCGGCGGGTTTCCGGCGCTCCTTAACGTTCTCTCGGGCGACAGGCTCGAGAAGTACGAACTGATTGAGCTGCTCATCGAGCGCGGTGTCGACGTCCAGCAACGCGGCGTAAACGACTACACGCCCCTACACATGGCTGCATCGCAGGACGACGAGCGGGCCATCGTACTGCTACTCGCCCACGGCGCCGATCTGATAGCACGGACGCGCATCGACGAATACGAAACGGCGCTTGAACTGGCAGAGAGCAGCCGCATGACCAATGCAGCAGCCGCACTCCGAGCGGCTGGTGCCGACCCTTAGCAGCAATCGCGACGAACGACGCAGAGGAGTAGCGGACGAGCACAGGAGCGTGATGCCTCGCATCGACCCGTACAAACAGCTGCGCAAGATCTGCCTCGGGTTTCCTGAGGCAGAAGAGAAGGTCTTTGGTGGACACACGACGCCGACGTATCGCGTGCGCGACAAGATCTTCGTCATGCAGAGCGGCGACGCCGAGCGGCCCGCGCTCTGGTGCAAGGCGCCGCCGGGGGCGCAGCGGATCCTCGTCGGATCCGATCCGAATCGCTTCTTCTCACCGCCGTACGTCGGCCCGAAGGGGTGGATCGGCATGTACCTCAACTGCGCCGTCGACTGGGATCTGGTCACCGAGCTCGTGACCGACAGCTACCGCATGACGGCACCGAAGCGCCTGCTTGCGCTGCTCGGCTAGCGCCTGCGACTGGGCATCCGGCACCTACCGCAGCGGGCGGAAGAACTCACGGACGTCCGCTACCAGTAGCTCCGGCTGCTCCATGGCGGCGAAGTGGCCGCCGCGCGGCATCTCCGTCCAGTGCGTGATGTTCAGGCGATTCTCCGCCCAGCTGCGCGGACAGCGCGCCAGCTCCTTCGGGAACATCGCGACGCCGACGGGTACCTTGACCTCCGGTGGTATGCGTAGCGACTGGTTGCGCGATTCGTAGTACATGTTCGCGGCGCTGGCGATGCTGTTCGGCGCCCAGTAGAACATGATGTTCGTCAGCAATTGGTCCTTCGTGTACACGCTTTCGATGTCGCCGCTGCAGTCGCTCCACGTACGGAACTTCTCGACAATCCACGCCGCAATGCCCGCGGGTGAGTCCGACTGAGCGATGCCGAGCGACATCGGCTTCGTGCCCTGCAGGCTGAAGTACGCAGTCTCGTCACGCTGGAACGCCTGCGCGTGTTCGATGTAGGACTTCGCCTCGGGCGCCTGCGCCTGTTCGGGCGTCGGCAGCCCGACGACCATGTTCAGGTGGGCGCCGATGACGCGGCCCCCCGGATCCGCTGCCATCGCGGACGTCACTGCGGAGCCCCAATCGCCGCCCTGCGTCCCGTAGCGCGCGTACCCCAGCTCGTCCGTCATCAGCCGATCGAACGCGGCGGCTGTGCGCGCCGGACCCCAGCCCGCCTCGGCCGGCTTGCCGCTGAACCCGAAGCCGGGCAGCGCAGGGATGACCACATCGAATGCATCTGCCGCATCGCCGCCGTGCGCGGCTGGATCGGTCAGCGGACCGATGAGGTGGTGGAACTCGTAGATCGAGCCCGGCCAGCCATGCACGAGCATCAGCGGCATCGGCGACGGACCGGCGCCACGCACGTGCCAGTAGTGGATGTCGACGCCATCGATCGTGCTGACGAACTGCGGGTATGCGTTCAGCGCCGTTTCCTGCTTTCGCCAGTCGTAGCCATCGCGCCAGTACGCGCACAGCTCGCGGATGTACGCGGTGCTCGCGCCGCGCTCCCAGGGCTCGCCCGGCAGCGGCTCCGGCCAGCGCGTGCGCGCAAGGCGTTCGCGCAGTTCGTCGAGCACTGCGTCGGGGACATCGATGCGGAATGGTCGTGGCGTCATGGCAGAATCCTCCGTCGAAGCTGGTCGGTCAGGTTGTGTGACTGGCCGAACTCCGCTCCGGAGCGGCCAGGGCGAGCACATCGCGGATCCAGGCGATGATGTCTGCTGTAACTTCGTCGCGGTTGATCTCGTTCAGCATCTCGTGGCGGCCACCCGGGTAGTACCGCGTGTCGATGCGCTGGATGCCTGCGGCGCGCCACCACGACTCGAGCGTACGCAGGCCTTCGAGGCGGCGGTGATCGGGTCCATATCGCCCGCCATGAAGAGGCACGGCAGGTCGGGACGAATGCCGCGCAAGCGTTCGATGTCGCCGAAGAGCGCCGGATCCGCGGCGCCGCTCGCCGGGCGACGCTTCATTTCGAATCCGCAGAACGGATCTTCGATGTATTTGTCGACTTCCTCTTCGTCGCGGCTGAGCCAATCGCACGCAGTGCGCGCGGGCGCAAACGCTGCGTTGAGATCGACGGCGACCGGCGCGCCATCGGGCGGCGCGACGCGGGCGGTGGAGCCGGAGAGGATCAGCGCATCGATGCTTCGCGACCCGTCGGGCGCGAACTGCTGCGCGGCCATCGATCCCATGCTGTGCCCGAACAGGACGAGCGGCACGCCCGGATGCTCGACACGGGCGATAGCGATGAGCTGGCCGATATCCGCGACGAGCGCCTTCCAGCCGCCGGCGCCGTAGTCGCCGCGGCCATCCAGCCCGGACGTCTGGCCGTGGCCGCGATGGTCGGACGCCCAGACGTCGATGCCCGCTTCGTTCAGCGCGCGGGCGAAGCGCTCGTAGCGCAGCGCATGTTCAGCTGCGCCATGCGCGATCACGACGATGGCCTTCGCATCCGACGCGATCCAGCGATACGCCTGGATCGACATGCCGTCGGCGGCGGAGTCGAATCGGAATGCTGTGTCGGGCATCTGGTCTCCTGTCGACGCGTGTTCGGAATCGTAGATCGTGACCGCTATCGAGTCGAGGGGGCCGACGAGACCCCATTCGCGCCGGTTGGCCGCGAGCGGGACAGGGGCTATAGTCGGGGTCATGGCTCGACTCAGCAAGCTCAGCAGGTCCGTCGAGGGCCGCGTCACCATCATCACGGGCGCTGCCAGCGGCATGGGGCGGGCGACGGCGTTCCTGTTCGCGGACGAGGGCGCGCACGTGGCGCTCGTCGACCGCACCGCGGATGCGCTCGCCGCCGTCACGGACGAGATCGTCGCGGCGGGCGGTACCGCGCGCGCCTACACCGCGGACCTCGCCGACGGCGCGGCGATCCCGGACCTCGTCGCGCGCATCCGCGCCGACCTCGGCCCTATCGACATCCTGATCAACAACGCCGGCGTCTCTGCCGGCGCGCCCATCGACCACGATCAGTGGGAGAAGGCGTGGGAGTTCACCTTCGCGGTCAACCTCACGGCGCAGGCGCGGCTGATCCGCGCGTGCGCGACCGACCTCGCCCGCAACCGCGACGGTCGCATCGTCAACATCGCATCGACGGAAGGATGGGGCGCGACGGCCGGCGGCAGCCCGTACACCGCATCGAAGCACGGCGTCATTGGCCTGACGCGATCGATGGCGGTGGAACTGGGGCCGCGCGGGATCAACGTCAACTGCGTCTGTCCCGGGCCGATCCGCACCGGCATGACGGCGGGCATCCCAGACGAAGCGAAGTCGAAGTTCGCGCACCGGCGCGTGCCGCTCCGGCGCTACGGCGAGCCCGAGGAAGTGGCGCACGCCACGCTAAGCCTCTCGCTGCCCGCGGCGAGCTTCATCAACGGCGCCGCGCTGGTTGTTGATGGCGGCATGCTCATCCGCAACGCGTAGGTTCGCGTCACCTCGCTGTACTTTCTATGCACTTCGGGTTCGGCGATAGATGACGTTTGTTCGGCAGTTTCACTATTTTCGGATCGCTCCGTCTGGAGTTGAAGCGTTGCGGGATTGCCTTACGCACGCACGCGAGCGTCGCGGCATATTATGCGGCGGCGTGCCGGCGAACGCCTAGCTGTTGGTGTCGCCTGCGCTACGATGGATCAGCCGTTTGAGAATGGAGGCCGATCGTGAACGAGTTTGAGCGTGATCTGGCAGAGAACCTGCAGGCCATTGAGGTTGCGCGTGATGCGCTGCTCAAGCAATTGCGGCTCCTCGGCGACGACGATCTCCGGAGCACGCGCCGTGGCGGATGGTCGATCCAGGAGGTGCTTCGGCATCTCATCGACGCCGAGGTGTCGTACACCAAGGTGATCGGGTTCCTACGAGGGCATCCGGTTGAGTTAGTCAACGCGAGTGACGATGATGTCGCTTCGCCGCAAGCCGCTGCAGCGGCGCTCGAACGAGCGAGAGAGACGCTCGTGGGCGTGCTCGATGGCGTGGAGGAAGAGACGTTCTACGAACTGCGCGCGCTCGGTCGCGAGCAGTACAGCATCGTGAGCGTGTTGGAGAACGTAGCCAGCCACGACCACGAGCATTTGGAGCAGATCGCCAAGACCATCGCCTCCGCGGGCAGCAATCGCTAACTGTTCCCCGCTACGGGCCCGTCGCTTTCTGACGCGTGCCGAAGTCCCTCGCACCGTGCCGGCAACCAGCCGCGCCATGCGGGCTCTCATCCCGCGCGGGGCGTTGGTCGATACATATGCGACTAATCCGGCCCGAGGGATCCGCACGTATGTTCTCGCGCATCTCCATCAGATACACGGCTTCCGTGTTCATGGCTCTGGCCGTGGGAGTCACGGCTGTGCTGGCTGCCGTGATATTCAACACGCGCGCGCAGCGCATCAGCGCGTCCAATGTCGTCTCTACCGAGACGAACAAACTCATCCTGTATCAATCCGCGCGCGCCGCCGCACTCACCGAAACCACCAATCTCGCCGGCTATATCGTGCTGCGCGACCCGCTCGCTCCGCAGGCCGTTGCGGCCGCCCGAGCCGACGTGCGGTCGGCCCTCGCCGAACTACGCACCGTCGATGCGGATGACTCGAGCCACCTGGCTGCCGTCGACGCTCTCACCGTGAGGTACGACGGGCTGGCACGCCGATACGAGCGCGTGGTTGAACTCGCGGTCGCGGGTGACTTTGCGGGGATCATCGCTCTCGGCGTGAACGACCGCCTAGCGGCAGACGGCGTCGCGTTCCTGGACGATCTGGCGGCCGCCGTCGCGGATGCTCGATCCGAGGTGCTCTCCGCCCAGGGCCGGGCGCGCGCGGCAGAAGAACGCTCGGACGTGATCATGCTGTCCATCGCCGGAGTGTGGTGCGCTCTGCTCCTCGCGGTCGGTGCGTCCCTGCGGCTCGCCGTCGCACAGCCGCTCGACCGGGTTGCGCGTGCTGCCCGGCGGATCGCTGCCGGTGATACGGAGGAACGCGCCCCAAGCCGCGGCCCGACCGAAGTCGCGAACCTCGGGCGCGACTTGAATGTGATGGCCGAGACGCTCCTCGGGCGCTCAGAAGAACTGACGATCCGCGGGAGCGCATTGGAGCAGGCCAACGAGCGCCTCGAGTCGCTGCTCGACGTCGAACGAGAGCGGGCGCGGCGTGACCCCCTGACGGGTGCGCTCAACCATGGTGCGATGGCGGACGAGCTTGAACGGCTGGTATCGCTCGCGAATAGCGGCCAGCGCGCCGCCGTAGCGATGATCGACGTCAACGAGTTGAAGGACATCAACGACACCTTCGGCCACCAGGCCGGAGACGAGGTCTTGCGCCGGGTCGCGACTGCGCTGAAGCGCGATGGAGCGATCGTCGGACGGTACGGCGGCGATGAGTTCGTGGCGCTGCTCTCACCCTGCGAAGAGGGGCAGGCCGCGGCGTATGCAGACGCCGTCCGCGCGGCAATGGAATCCGCATCGTTCGGCGACGCCCCGACGGGCGCGCGCGTCACCGTCTCCGCGAGCATCGGCATGGCGACGTACCCGACGGAGGGCACTCGCATCGAGGAGCTCATCCAGCGCGCCGACAGCGCGATGTACGCCGCCAAGCGCCAGCGTCCAGCGACGGGCGGCGGTGAAAGCGCTCACGCGTCGATCGATGACGATCTTGCGACGCGGATGATCGGCGAGATGGTGCCGCTCATGGCTGCCGCCGGCACGCTCGACGAGAAGCTCGGCCTCATCGCCCAGCGCTTGAGCCAGGGCACCGGGTACGCGGGCGCAACGTTCGACGTGTTCCATCGAGGCAGCGAGAACGCACATGACAGAAGCACGACCATCGGCACCAACGCGTACGCTGACGCGCCAGAGGCGGTGGTGGACGAGTGGCGTAACGAGCAGCGCACCAACTACGACCACCCCATCGGCGCCGCCATGCGAGAACGCCTCCGTCCGATCCTCATGGACGATGTCACCACGACTTCATACGTGACGGAAGAGCAGCGCAGGCTCCTGGGCGTGGTGGGGATCCGTTCGGCCATCGTCGTCCCGCTGGTGTGGCAGGGCGAGTTCATCGGGACGATCGCAGTGGGAAGCCGCGAGCTGGCCGCGTTCACGCCGCGCGACGCACGCTTTCTCACCACGGTAGCTGCGCACGCCGCTGCCATCATCCGCTCCGAGCGCATGATGGAGGAGCTGCGCTTGGCGACACAGCAACTGGCCGCATCGCACGGGGAAACCGTGATGCTGCTCGCCGCCTCCGTCGAGGCGCATGATCCCACAACGGGACGACACCTGGTGCGCGTGCGCGCGCTCACGGAGGCGCTCGCGACGGAGCTGCAGTACGACGCCGATGAGATCACGGAGATGGGCGTCGCGTCCATGCTGCACGACATCGGCAAGGTGCGCGTGCCCGACGCGATCCTCAAGAGCCCGGACAAGCTCTCCGAGGAGGAGTGGCTTTCGATGAAGCAGCATACGACCTGGGGCGCGGAGTTCCTGGGATCGCACGGCGGGTTCGAACTTGCCGCTGTCATCGCGCAGGCGCATCACGAGCGCTGGGACGGTTCCGGCTATCCCCACGGCCTCATCGCCGATGCTATCCCCGTGGCGGCGCAGATCGTTACGGTCGCGGACGCCTACGACGCAATGACGAGCGACAGGCCGTACCGGCTTGGCCGGTCGCAAGAGAGCGCAATCCGCGAGCTCGTCGCCTACAGCGGAGTGCAGTTCAGTCCATCGGTCGTCGAGGCGATGTTGCGGTTGCACCGTCAGGGCAACCTGCCGTCCGCCGACGTGCTCGTGGAGGATCTCGCCGCGTAGTCCACCGTAGCCGTCATGTACCACGACATACCGCCCGGCAGGGTTGGCCAACAGCTTCAGGGTGCGCCGAGCGTTGCCCGAATCTGAAGAAGGTCGAGCGCTGCGTGCTACACCGCGTGCAGGCTGAACGATGGCGCTATCGGCGACAACGTCGGCCGAACTGCTGGAATGCCCCGTACACGTCAGCGATATTCACCCTCCCATTCCTGTCGATGTCGAAGAGCGGATTGTACCGCTGGAAGTTCGCGATGAGGATCCGAAACACGTCGTTATAGGTTACGCGCCCGTCGTGGTCCACGTCCGCGCATCGGGGCTCGACTGAAGTAGACGTTGCCGTCGACGTAGGAGTGAGCGTCGCTGGCGCCGTCGTATTCGTCGCTGTCGGCGTGCTGGTCGATGTCGGTACGGCTGTGTGCGTGTTGATCGGCGTGTTCGCGGCGGTCGGCGTGCTGGTCGATGTTGGCACCGCTGTTTGCCTCGCCGCCGGCGGGACAGGCGTGTTCGTCGGCGTCTGCGTCGCTGTCGGCGGGACGGGCGTGGTCGTCGGCGTGTCCGTGGCGGTCGGCGGCACCGACGTGTTTGTCGGCGTCTGCGTAGCCGTAGATGGCACTGGCGTATTCGTCGGCGTGTGCGTCGCCGTCGCTGGAACCGGGGTGTTCGTCGGCGTGTGTGTCGCCGTTGGTGGCGCGGGCGTGTTCGTCGGCGTGTGTGTCGCCGTCGGTGGAATCGGTGTGTTCGTTGGCGTGTTCGTGGCGGTCGGCGGAATCGGTGTGTTCGTTGGCGTGTTCGTGGCGGTCGGCGGAATCGGTGTGTTCGTCGGCGTGTTCGTGGCGGTCGGCGGCACGGGCGTGTGCGTCGCCGTCGGTGGCACCGGGGTGTTCGTTGGTGTGTGCGTCGGCGTGTTCGTCGGCGTGTGTGTCGGCGTGTTCGTCGGTGTGTGCGTCGCTGTTGGTGGGATTGGCGTATTCGTCGGCGTGTGAGTTGCGGTGGGTGGGATCGGTGTGTTCGTCGGCGTCTGGGTGAGGGTCGGCGTCGATGTCGCCACGGGTGTCGCAGGGGTGGCGGTCGGAATCGCGCCGGCAGGGAGCGAAGGCGATGTGGCGCCTATCAAGCCCTGCCCCAGACGGCCCGTGTTGCCATTGCCACTCACGTCCGTCACTTCAATGACGCCGTTGTTGTCCGTGAAGTCGCCCGCGTTGAAGTTGTAGAGGATCAGCGCGTTGTCGTCGTCCCCCATATCGCCGATCGTCGGCACGAACGACGGGCCACTGTACCGGGCAACATTCGAGATGCGCACCGAGTCCATGAGGCCGATGAAGCTTCGCTCCAGGAGGCTATCGTCACGCATTCCCGCGCCGATGAACGGACCGATCGCACCATCAAGGATGTCACCGCCAGCAGACTGCGATGCGATGAGGTTGCCGTCGGCGTAGATACGCTGCTGGTTGTTGGACCCGTCCTGGACGAAGGCGATGTGGTGCCACGCATCGACAGACAAGGTCAGACCAGCGGCGTCCAATGCACCAGCTCCGAGATTGGAGCCGAGTATTTCATCAATTCCGGCATACAAGAGCTTGTCCTCGCCCGCGAACGTGTGCTCCTTGAAGATCGTCCCCGATGCCCCACCGACGCTGGGCTGGAACAGCACGACCTCGTACGTTGCGCTCGTGCCCAACACCGTGTTGCCGAGCACCTGGATGGTGTCGGACGTTGCGTCGAATTCGAGAGAGCCTGCGACGGCAACTGCCGCTGCTGGGGTTGGACCAGTACGGGCGCTGAGGAGCAGCCCGCTCGCGAGCGCGGTGGTTGCGAGCAAGAGGACGCCGATGCGGTATGGCTTCGTGTTTCGGCGCATGGCGTCCTCCCGATTCGTCGCTGGCGTTCGTTCCATCGCTGTTCAGGGCATTCATCGCGAAGCTACGCCGGGCGAGGGGTTGACGGACCGAAGCCGGATTGGACTCGGACTTGCTTCTGAGCCGATTAAGCACCGGAGGGCGCTCGACCGTCAACGGAGATCCGTGCACAATTTGTGCACTCTGGTTGAATTCCGTGAGGCGTCAAGCATGAACGAGTTCCAGCAGGCCCTGGACTGGCGGACCCGGCTACGCGATGCCCGCGTTGCGCGCGGTGTCACGTTCGCCGAGCTTGCGCGTCGGACGGGCTTGTCCGTCTCGGCGCTCAAGGCATACGAGAGCGGCCGGCGCCATCCGAGCCCGACCGCACTCGACGAGATCATCGCCGCCGTCGGCATTGCGCATGAGGAGGGCAATCCGATCCGTGCGGGCGCCGGCTTCGCGATCGACTTCGCCGCGCTGTTTGACCAGCGGTATGTCTTCGATCTCAGGATCGCGCAGCAACAGCTCGACCGCCTGCCGTGGCCGGCCTACATTACGAACCAGGCGACGCTAGTCGTTGCGTTCAACCGTCCCTTCGCGACACTGCTTGGTGTGGAGCCTGAGATCGACTTTCCGGATCCAGCGGAGCGCAACCTGTTGGCGTACGCCAACCAGCCGCGCTTCACGCGGTGCCTCGAGAACTTCGACGAGGTCGTCGGGATGCTGATTGGCCTCGCCAAGGGCGACCGCGTGCGCAGGCCGATCCGGAGCGGCCACCGCCTTGGTCAGCGGACGCGGTTGCGCGCTTCCTTCAGGGCGACCCCGCTTTCATCCGCCGCTTCCTGGATCTGTGGGAGAACGCACCGGCGATCCCGCATCGCACGCGGCACGTGTACGAGGTCCGGTGGCGCTATCGAGGCGAGCAGCCGGCGCTGCGTTTCATTGCTTCGCTCTCACCAGCGGACATTCGGAACGAGCTGTGGTGGAACGAGTGGGTGCCAGCCGACGCAGACAGCACGCGGCGCCTCGCAGGAATCCGCGCGTAAGGGAATTTGCAGCCCCGGCGGAATTCAAACCCGCGACCATCGGACGTGCACATGACACGACCATTGGATAGGCCATCAATCATGGCACGACCTTCGAGTAGATGATCGCGTTTCCTGCGAAGCCAACCTGCTCGATGAGTCCGGCGTTCCGCAACCAATAGGCCGCCTTCTGCGCAAGCATGCGCGGGCACCCAAGAGCGGTTGCGATATCCGACGTGAGGAACTCTGTTGGCAGCATCGGGATCAGGGCTCCTGATCGTCCGCGCGAGGTGCGATCGGTCAGGCGGGCGCGGGCTCCTTGCTCCGTAGCAGCGCGATGCTGGTGGCAATTGTCCAGATAGGCAAGGCCATCAACGGGAATCTGAAGACGGCGAAGAGAAGCGCAAGGGCACAGACCAGGCCAAGCCATCCTACCCACGGCGCGAGCACCGTCCGCATCTCCCACGACAGAAGGCCGACAGCCATCGCCATGATGGGCGCGCCCACGACTACGACCGTGCTGAACGCGAGCGCTGCCATCGCCCGGATGGTATCGGCGGTCGGATCGAACTCGCCGTTGAATCTGCTTGCGACCCACAGCGCGACGTCGCCCTGGAAACCAATCGCCATTACGACGATCGCAACGACTCCAAGGATGACGCCTGCGCCTGCGAGTTCCGGTGCGCGTCCGCGAGCTACACACCTGGCGCGGAGGTGCGACAGGAAGAGCGCGAGGGCGAGCGCCGACGCCGTGAAGATGTATGCTCCTGCGATTGTTATTCCGGTGTTCGCGTCATTCCAGTCCGCAAGGACGTCGGCGTCACTATGGTCGAGGAAGATATTCTGACCAGCCGTCATG
>JANNPX010000051.1:0-14811 GCA_031400455.1 Chloroflexota bacterium
ACCGGCGTGTCCGTTGCGGTCGGAACCGGCGTGTCCGTTGCGGTCGGAACCGGCGTGTCCGTTGCGGTCGGAGCCGGCGTGTCGGTTGCAGCCGGAACCGGCGTGTCCGTTGCAGCCGGTAGCGGCGTGTCGGTTGCGGTCGGTAGCGGCGTGTCCGTTGCGGTCGGAACCGGCGTGTCCGATGCCGCTGGCACTGGCGTATCTGTCGCCGACGGGATCGCTGTGTCCGTCGCTGTCGCCGTGGGGCTGATGGTCGGCGTGGCGGTAGGTGACGGCGTGGGCGTGTCGATCGCAACATCCTCTCGCGTCAGCGCCGATTCGAACGAACCGCTGTCGCACCCGTCACCCTGTGGACGCGCTGTTCCGCGCTGATCTGTCGGCGGGCACGCGGCGGGATCGGCTCCGGCTATCGCCGGATTCTGTGGCAGAAGGGCGTGCGTCCACGTCAGTCCGCCATTGTCCGCGAGGGCGTCGAGTGGAGACTCGGCGCCGAGCGAGTTGCCATCCTGGACTCCGGCGATCGTGCATCCGGCGGGCGCCTCGAAGACGTTGTAGCCGAGCGAGTTGAGCGTGCCGATGCAGTCGCCCGGCACGTTGCCGAGGTCCACGTTGTTGGCAAACAGGCTGTTACGCACGTTCACCGTGGCGGTGTTGTGTATGCCCCCTGTTGCCGGGTACGTGTTTGGGCCGGAGATCGCCGGCGGGCCTGAGTTGTTGTTCGCCACGGTGACATTCGTCAGGTTGAGGACGCCACCGCCGAAATTGGAGATCGTGCCTCGCTTTGCGATCGTGTTCGCGCCACCGCGATTTCCGCTGATGGTGGAGTTGGTTATCGACATCAGCCCCTGGTTGTCGATGGCCCGGTCGAGCGAGTTGCTGATGGTCGACCCCCGGATCGTGACATTGCCGGCCGTGCTCAAGCCGCTCCCGTGGCTGGCGTCGAAGGTGCTGTCGACGATGTCGACCTGCGGGGCCGGGACTAACGCGCTCCCGTTGGAGATCTGCATGGAATCGTTTCCACTGTTGTCGATACGCACCCGGGTGAGCGTCACATGGGTTTCGGGGAACACCACAATGCCGGCAGCGCCGTTGCGGATGCTGACGTCCGTGAGATCGGCGTCGCCCATCAGGCCGAGAGAAGCCTCCGACACCATGTCAGCGATGGAGACACGGTTCAACGTCAGCGTGTTCGGGTTCGTCGTCCCTCGCTTGTGATAGAGGACGATGCCCGCCATCTTGCCGTCCCGAAAGCCGACATCCTCGATCACGACGTCGATGCCGGCTCCGTTGACGTTCTCGCTCCCGATTTGCAGGATCCCGCTCGGATACCCGGACATGCTTTCACCCGGCACCTCGACTGGTTGAGAGTACGAGCCGTCGATAACGGTCTTGTCCTGCCCCGCCCCGTAGATCGAAAGGTCGCCGCCATTGATCACATCGAGGTCGCCCGAAGCAACCCATGTTCCGAAGCAGCAGTACTCGGCGTAGTTCGCGAGACGCTGCAGCTCGAACACTCCCTCGGGTAGGACGATCGTGTTGAGGCCAGAAGCGGACTCGGACTGCTGGAACGCAGCCCTCAGCGTGCACATGCCACCTACGGTCAGGCACAGATTGTCGCCCAGCGAAGCGTCCGCCAGATCCAGTGTGCAGTTCACAACGAACCAACCCGGCTGCAGAGTCACCGGGGGCAGTGCTCCCACATCACCGTTCGGACAGCCGATGATTGGCGTCGCTGTTGGCGTTCTCGTCGGTGTTGGCGTTCGTGTAGGCGTCGGCGTGTTCGTTCCCCCCGGCGTGTTTGTGGATGTCGGGGTTGCCGTCGGTGTTGGCGTTGCCGCGCAGCCCGCATCGACCGCATCAGTGTCACCGTCGCCGTCGTTGTCGATGCCATCCGTGCACGTCGCCGGAATCGAGCTGTGCTCCGGCGTGCTTCCGGAGTCGAACTCACCCGATCCGAGCGCGATCTCTGTCTCGTCGGTGTGGCCATCGCCGTCGGAGTCAGGACATACGTCCACAAGAACTGTTGTAGACCGCTCGAGGTGTTCGCCCAGGGAGTCGCCGTTAGCGATGAACCGGACGCTGCGCGTACCGCAGGACGGGAACACGATCGATGCCGAAAACACTCCGTCGCCGGCGACCACGTCGGACGCCACACCGTCATCCAGCAGGTCCAGCTCAACCGGCAACTCGCCGGACGTGGCGACGGACGCCGAGACGATGGCGGAGAGGCCACCGGCACTGCTGAGATCCGCCGTCAGCGTCACCGGTGCACTAGCATCGGGCCGATTCGGTGATGCTGCGACGGCGAGGACGAGTGTATTCGTCATGGCCGTCGTCACCATGAAAGGCTGCGGTGTCGAAAGCGGGCTGACCGGCGATATTTCTAGCGTCCAGTACCCGGCAGCCGGCGAGTCGATCGCCCAGATGTCGATCAGCTGTCCTTCCATGAAGGGCGCTGCAGGCCCATGGGCGACGCCGGCGTCGCTCGGCAGCACCACGCTGCTGTCCGGCCGCCGTACGGTCAATTGGAAGTCCGGCGTGCTGTCGGTGTCCTGCCATATGGCGGAGAAGGCGACGCCACCGGCCGATGCCTCAACGTACACCTGATGGGAGTCGGTCGCGGACTGCGTCGTTCCGAAGTAGAGGTCGGCTATCCCGGACTCGCCCGTGCCCGCGGCGGCCAACGACACAAGCCGCGCTGTGCTGGCGCGCGGAGCCGCCGAAGTAACGGCTCCGCCGCCGGAGGCCTCAGCCAACGGTATTCCGAGGAACTGGTTGATCTGGCAGAAGGTGTGTACGAGGTCAGACTGGCAATTCGGAAGGGGCGGGTCATCGGCCTCGCCCGGAAGCTCCTGGCAGCCGGCCTTGTGCGAGACGTTCTGGTACACAAACGTCGTGGCGGGTGGGAACGGACCGGCGGCGCTGCCGCTCGACACCAGGCAGTCGTCGTCGCCTGAGACGAGGAGCGTCGACCAGCTGGCGGGCGGGTCCGCGTTGAGGGCCACTTCGCCGGTCAGGACGCGATAATCGGTGCTGGAGGGCGTCCACCCCGGGTTGATCTGAGGATAGATCGGCGAAACGAGGCTCATGTCGCGCGCGCCCAGGTCGTCCTGCCAGACACCATCCAAGAGGTCCACCTGGCATGCGGACAGCGTGCTCACCGATAGGCAGGCTCCCATATCTCCGAGCATCGCGATATCGGCGGCAATCGTTCCAAGGTTCGGCGTGCCGAGCATGGCCAGTTTGTCAACGTATGCGCTGCCACCGCGTTTCTCGACGTAGTAGCGCGAGTTCACGCCGCCGTAGCTGTGCGCGATGATGTCGATCTTGCCTTCAGGTGAGCGCGTACGCTCAAGGAAGCCGCCGGGGCCCTCGACGTACTGCTCCATCAGCGCGCTGATCGCGAACGTGCCGAGTTTCCAGTCATAGCCGGTGTTTCCCGGCAGCGGACTCCCCGGGTTGAAGCACTCGACGCGATCCGCGACGTCGGCTTCGGCGCCCGGAAACACCGAGTAATCGACGAGGTGCGCTTCCACCCAGGGTTCGACGGCGTACATGCCCTTCTGGCAGCTGCTGCCGTAACCGTGTACGAGGAGGACTGCCGGGACGCGCTGGATGGTGAACGGCAGCGATGTCGTCCGCCCGCTCGGTTCCTTCACGTCGACTAACCAGGCACCCGCGAACACTGCGCCGATCGGCAATATGGATGGCAGCGCGGCCAGATGCTCAGCAGAGATGGGAAGTTCGATGGATGTGTTGAACAGGCACGGACAGCCGCCCGGGAACGTCCCGATCACCTCGAACTCGTCCGGCATCCCGGCATATGCGCAATTGCTGAGCGCCGTCGGTACGTCGTTCTCCAGCAGCACCGCGACCGTGCAGGTCGGCATGTCCACCTTGTTACCGTTGTCGGGGTACGTCTCCGGGCGCGCGAACGTGACGTGGAACACGTCGTAGAGCTGCGCCTGGAACGACATCAGGAAGAATGCTGCATCATCGGTGGAGATGAACTGCCGGCTCGGTGCTTCGGTAGGACACTGGGCCTGTCCGAATTCGGGGCACCTCACCAAACGCGCGGCCAGCAGTCCAACGTCCGCCGTGACCACATCCACGGGAGTGTTGACCCCCGTGAGTTCGGGCGTCGTTACCCCGTTCCCCAACTGCCCGAAGTGGTTATAGCCCCAGCACTTTGCGCCGCCCGTCTCGAGAACGGCGCAATTGTGCGTGCCTCCGCCTGCGATGTCGATGACGCCAGAGGACAACCCAACGACCGGTACAGGTACAGTCTCGCGAGCCGTGAACGCGCCGGTGCCAGCCGCGCCCAGGTTGTTGAGCCCCCAGCACCAGACTCCGCCCAGGTCATCCAGCGCGCAAGAGCTGTCGCTCGTCGTTACTTCGGTGATGACGTCGTCGACGAAATCATCCACGAAGTCCGGCGACCAGACGGCGTAGGGTGGTGCAGTCTCGAACGTGCCGTTGCCGATCTGGCCGTGCGCGTTGTATCCCCAGCAGTACGCATCGTTGATCAGATCGACGACGCAGGTCTCGGCCCCACCCACGGCGAGGTCCATCACCCAACTCGGAAATCCTGGTACGTCGGCCGGCAGCGCGCGGCACCCATCTGATGTACCGCTGGTGCACTCTGCTGTCGTCGGCACGTCGGTGGGATTCGCGCGAGGCCCGATTCCCAACTGTCCGTTGTAGTTCATCCCCCAGCACTTGACGTCGCCGCCGTAGAGCAGCGCGCACGTATGCAGCCCGCCTGCCTCGACCTTCTTCACGCCGGACAAACGCTGTCCACCGTCGCATGTGAAGCCCGTTCCGGTCTCGCACACCGGGGTCGGCCCCAGCCACGCGTTTCCGCTGGTGTTGTTGCCCACCTGCCCGTAGTTGTTGAGTCCCCAGCACCACACTTCCGTCTCGAGTGTGAGCACGCACGTATGGTCGTGTCCCGCGGACACCTGCATGGCTACGAGCGAATCACTGACCAGAAGCGGATACGGGTTCGCCGTCGCCGGCCCCGACTGGCCGTTGCCCAGTTGCCCCCACGTGTTATCGCCCCAGCAGCGGACGCGATTGACCGCGATGGCGCAGGTGTGCGAGCCGCCGGCGGAAACCTGCTTCGTGCTGCCGAAGCCAAGCACCACGACATTCTTGGGGATCGAACTGTCAGTGAAATCGCCCGTGCCTAACTGGCCTGAGCTGTTCAGCCCCCAGCACTTGAGGCCGTCCGACGTGGTGATCGCGCACGTGTGATTGAGGCCGACTTCGATGCTCTTGAAGCCAGGTGGCGTGTCGGCCCGCGAGACGCCCGGTCCGCCGAAAGGCTCCGCACCCGCGGCCAACGCGATGATGCCCACCAGGGCGAAAAGCAGCACCCGTCGAGTCGGCGCACGCCGACCGATGTGGGAGAAGACGCGCCAGACACCGCGAGTCGGAGTCGTCCGCAACTCGACCGCCTTCCGAGGGGAATGGCCAAGACAGCTGGCTCGTCGCCAGCCTTGGACAGAGCGTAACTCAGATCTCCGTCAGAGTGTTCATCGCCCGTCAAGTTGACGCGTGCTATCGCGGACATGCAGAGCGTCCGGCGTTCGAGTGCGTCCGGAGGTCGCCGGTGCCAGCGGGTCTCGTACTCGTGCGCCTCACGCTCTTCCCAAGAGTCGCTACCTTGGCAATTACGCGGCACCGCGACGCTTGGTTAGAGTGGTGCCGAAGGCGGGAGTCGAACCCACATGAGCCTTGCGGCCAACGGTACTTGAGCGTCCGCTGTCCTTCCCTCTCGGCCCCAACCGGCCAAGTGCTGCCCCGTCTCGTGAGAGCAACGAAATCCCTTCGTTTCAACGCGTCACGTCCTGTCCCGCTCCGCACCACGAATCGCGCGCGGAGGTCGGGTCGAACGCATTGCCATAACGGTCCGAGAGGCACGTGCCCGGCCGACTCCACGTTAGAGAAGCGGCCGGACGAGTCAAGAGCCACGGACTGGCATTCCATCACCTGACGGCCGGTTCGCTGGTCCGCCGGTTCGGACAAACAGGAGCCGTCCACTGATCCATTCGATGCCCCAACCCGTAGTGATTTGCGCACGATTCCGAAGACGCAGGAGACAATGAGATGGATTGGAAACTACTTGCCGCGGAGCGAAGTGAGCAGGACCCGTACGGTCTCACGGCGTTCTTGCGCAGACTTGAGGATGAGTTGGGGGCCGGCGGGTCGCTCACCGGCTTCACGTTCCTCAACGACGCGCGTGAGATGCTGACGTTCTCGCGAAACATCGAGCAGACAATGCTCGCTTCTGACGCGAGCGGTCCGCTGTACGTTGGGTTCCAGACGGCGGCGAAGCTTGAGGGCGAAACCGAACGCTATCGTCACATGTTCGAGCACCGCGTCCGAACGCACGGCTTTGGAACGGGCAACCCGGCTCCCGGCGCCCTCGACGTGGTGTCAAGCTGGGATGCCCTTCCTGAGCACCACGCGGCGCTCGAGAATCAGTGGTTTCTCGTCACGAGCGATCCGGATCCAGTGGCGTTTGTCGGCTGGGAGGTCTCTGACCGGTCGATCTGGGGCGAGGGCGGGATCACCGCGAGCGGCAAGGCTTTCGTTGGCTTCGTCTCAGACGAAGCGCGCGTCGTTGATGCCGTCATCGAACACCTTGAGACCGTGCGGGTCGGCGGTGGCGAGCCACTCAAGAGCAATGTCACACGAGCGCTGTCCGGATTTCAGCCCAAACGTACGATGATCGTCGTCGACGACGGCAGGCGGCCGTATCTGCGGCGTGCTTTCGACGTGGCGCTCAGCGGCGCCTTCGGCCCTAGCAAGATCTATCTCTTCGACTTGTCCGCTGCTTCTTACCTCGTCAATCCCTACCCGAATAACGAGGAGGAGTGGCGGCGACCGCACTCGAGTCGCATGCTTCGGCGCGCGCTCGGCCGCGGATACCTGGCCGACTTAATCGACGAGCTTGCTGATCGCGGCATCGAGGCAGAGGCCGTGCTGCCGGAAGGCGTCGGCTTCAAGCGACTCGCGGAGTTGAGCGACCAACTCAACGTGGACCTCGTCGTGCTACCGGAGGAGTTCACTCAGCCGGCGCTAATCGACCGGTTGCGCGGGAACTCGGTGAGCTCACTCGGTAGCCCAAGGGCGCGGCTCATTGTGGAGCGTGCGGATCCTCCGCAGCGCGAAGGGCGACCGGCGCTTGCCGCCGTCTAACACGCGTCGAGGAGTGCGCGTCCCCGTATGCGCATCGCTGAAACAACGGAAGGCGCTCATCTGAATTCCCCGGAGGTATTTCCCATGACCACCCACGAGTCGAATCACTTAGACGGCCAGCGGTACTCCGTGCGCAGGCGGGGGTTCGTGGACAGCCACGCGTTCTTTGCTCTGTTCCTGATCTGCACGTTGTCCGTGGCGATCGCGTTAGCCCTCGTCGGACTGGCCGGGAGTCCCGCGTGGCTTGGATTCAGCTGAGATCCAGCAAGGAGAGGTACACGATGCAGAGTCGCTCTCGTCAAGTTGATGCGCCAGTGGTCTTGTTTCTCATAGCTGCGTTTATCTCGTTTTGCTTCTCTATCGTCCTGTGGTTCTTCGTCGACAAGACGTCAGGAATCTTCGTGGGAATATGGGTTCCCTCAATTCTTGCGCTCGGCGCCCTGGTGCGGAGGTAGTCATGGGCATCCAAATCCTGATCGCCGTCATGGGCTGTCTCGTCTTCGGCATCGTGTTCACGGCGCTCATGTTTCTCTTCGTTGCACAGGAGGGCCGCGAGTCATGAGTTGGCGAAATGGGCGATCCGCGTTTGGCTCGCCATCGCTGGCTTAGCAGGTGCTGATCGGTTCGTGATTCGTCGTCTCATGCAGCGCAAGAATCGCAACCTCACCTAGTCGCTGACATCGCAGGCTTAAACGCGCGAAGATACTCGCACCGAAGGCTCAGGGAGGCGGTACACTCGCGGATTATGATGTCTGAATTCAGCGCAGAGATGGGACAATTCCTCACCGAGTCGAAGATCCCCCTTAGGCTGGCGACGAACACAGTGTCTGGCTGGCCGGTCGTGGTCTCACTCTGGTTTGTCCCCCTCGGTGGGAGTCTCTGGTGCGCAACTCAGGACTCCGCCGTGATCACCGGCCATCTCAAACACGACTCCAGATGCGGCTTCGAGGTGGCGCCCGACCAACCGCCGTACCGAGGCGTACGCGGCAGAGCTACGGCGACGCTCCATCCGAGTCGGGGCGAAGAGATCCTCCTCATACTGTTGGACCGATACCTCGGCGGCACCGATTCGCCTCTAGCCAGGCGGCTACTATCGAAGTCTGGGAGCGAAGTGGCCATCGAGATCGTCCCGACCTCGGTGCATTCGTGGGACTTTCGGGAACGCATGCGCGGCTCGCTGGCTCGATGAACTCTGACGGGTCCCGCTGTCCGCGCGCCCACCATCGTGGCTCGCGCAGCGGCTCAGTCGTTCCCCGTCAGGCGGATCTGTCGATAACGTCCGTGGGAACTACACCTGGCGGGCCGCGACATCCCCACCGAGCTCGCGGCGCAGGCCGGCCGCAGCGTTGTCACCGAGTCGCTTGAACGCAAGCCCGAAGATGGGGTCGATGATCCGTATGGCGCCCTTCAAGGTCAACTGCGCCTCGTACGTCATCTTGCAACCATTGGCGGTCGGCTCGACGGTGATCGTGTCCTCGGAGATCGTGCTCGAGTTCTCGGCCCGCAACACAACCCGCTTCGGGCGCTCGTAGACCGTCGTCGTGTACTCCAGTGCGATCTCGCGTCCTAGCCAGCGCACAAGGACGTGGAACCGCGCACCGATTCCGGCTTCGTTGCCGTCGATCGGGTGTGCCTCCGCGGCGGTGGGATCCCACTCGCTGACGTTGGAGAAGGCTGCCATATAGTCGAACACCTCCTCGGCGCTTCTCGGACTGGTGATCGTGTCACGGTAGCGGGCCATGTCTTAGTCTCCTCGGCTGTCGGTTGTTGCTGACGCTGCTGCACCACCGGGCGCCAGACCGCTCAGGACTTCGCACATTGCGTCTAGATCTGAAAGCCCACGTCTATTCACAACAACGAGCGTGAACAAAATGAAAACAAGCGCCGTCAACAAGCGTTCATCAGATGGGGACGCGTTTAGCCGCCCGTCGCGCGCGCAGCTGCACGATGCGTCAGAGGTAAGCCGGCTTCTTCCCACGCCCGCATACCGCCCGCCAGATCGATAATGTTGCTGTAGCCGAGGCGCTGCAGATCAGGCGTGGCTTCGGCGCTCATGCGCCCCGAACGGCAGTAGATGTACAGCGGAGCGGACTTGTCCATCGGCAATTCGGCTGCGTGTTCCTGGATCTCGTCGAACGGAATGAACGCGTCTGTCCCCTCGATCTCACCCTCGTAAGGAATGTGCACATTCACGACGAATACGTCGCTCCTGGTGATTGAAGACTGGAAGTCCGCTGGCGCGAGGAGGGTGACTGAGCCTGCGGGCTTGCCCGGGGTTGGGCTTACTCTGGTGTCGCTGGCGCTCGATGTGCACCCAACGATGGCCGCTGCACTCAAGATCAATGGGACGGTGAGTCTCAACATCATGAAGTTCGCTCCTCGCGCAGCTAGCCCGCCGGCCTCGGCGACTGCGCCTTCTCGAGGCGTTGCCGCATGTCGTCGTAGCTCATCCCGCCCTGGATCACCGCCCGGACATAGCCGTCCTTGTCGATGAAGAAGCTATGAGGCAACCCCGATGACAGCTTATATGCACTGCTCACAGACTTGTCGTGGTCGAGTGCGAACACCAGCGCCCCGAGCGAACGTCCGTCGGACCACGCGCGAGCGGTACTCGTGCCCTCTGCCTGATTCACCGCCAGTACGACGAAGTCGTCCGGGTGTTCGGAGGCCAACCGCTGCATATAGGGCATTTCTTCTGCGCAGGTCGTACACCAGCTCGCCCAGAAGTTCAGCAGCACCGTCTTGCCCCGGTAGTCGCTGAGCCGCACTGCTTGACCATCGTAGCCCGCAAGGACGAAGCCGGGTGCGATGGACCCTTCACGCGGCGCGTCGCCGGGTGTGTCGACCCGGCCGGTCTGAACGCGCGTGCCGTCGGCTTCGAGCGCCGTGGGCGGATCACCCTTCTGCAGATAGGTGTAGCCCAGCACACCGATGACTGCGATGACGGCTATCACTCCGACGGCGGTTCGAAGCCACCGCATGGTTTCGAGTCTCTGCACGTTAGCCCTCCGATGCTATGGGGAGTACGACAGTGAACACTGACCCGGAGCCCGGCCGAGATTGCACCTGCACCTGGCCGCCGTGCAACTCAACTATGCCCTTCGTGATCGCCAACCCCAGACCTGCTCCATCAGATGCGTCGCCGACGCGCGCGCGTGAGCGCTCGGCGCGGTAGAACCGCGTCCAGATGTTCGGCAGGTCTTCTTCGGCGATGCCCTCGCCTGTGTCAGAGATCTCCACGGCCACATGCCCGTCATCGCCACTCACGAGTACGTGTATCCTGCCTCCCGATGGAGTGTGCTCAAGCGCGTTGCGTAGCAGGTTGGCGATCGCCCGTTCGAGACGGTCGCCGTCCAGCATCGCAGCGGGGAGTTCATCCCGAATCGAAAGCTCGATCGCGACGTCGGCCCGTTCCGCTCGGGCGCGCATCGCATCGACCACCTCGGAGACTACTTCATGCATTGTGATGCTCTGGCGGCGAAGCCGCATGGCGCCGGCGTCGATTTGCGCGAGGTCGAACAAGTCATCGATCATGCTGTTCAGCCGCTCGACATCGCGCCGGATCGTTACGAAGTAGCGCTTCATCTCGACGGGCTCGCTGACTACGCCGTCTTCCAACGCGTCGACCATGGCTCGGATCGTCGAGAGTGGCGTCCGGAGGTCGTGTGAGATGGCGGCCGTCAGCTCGCGGCGCTCGGCGTCCAGGGCGAGGCGTTCGTCCCGCGCGTCCGTGAGTCTTCGTGCGAGTGCCTGCACGTCCTCAGCGAGCTTCGCGACCTCGTCATGCCCCGACACCTCCATCGTGGTACCCAGGTTCCCGGCTGCAAGGCCTCGAATGCCCTGATTGACGATGGCGATGCGGGCGATCGTCTGCGAAGCCACCCACGTCGTGAAGAAGACCGCGATGACAGTACTGAACGCCGCCGTCGCCAGCAGCACTTGCAAGTCATGATCGGTCGAGATGAACATCAGTCGGGCGAGCACGACAATGTTCGCGATGAGCACGGCGCTGCCGACGAGCGTAACGAGAATGAATCTCGCGAGGAGCGTCAGACCGAGCCGGCCGTCGAATAGGTGAATCAACAGCCAGCCGACGACGACCGTCGCCGCCCCCGAGACCGATAGATAGACGCCGAGTTCGATCAGATCTCGGCGCGGCGGTGTGAGCATGAATTGGGTCAGCACCACCGCCATGGCGGTTGCACAAGCCAGAACCAGGCCGCCCAAAAGGAACGATCGACTCAGCTTCGCTCGGCTCGGCGTCTCAACCCTCAAAGCGATACCCCGCTCCCCACACCGTCTTCACGTGCCGGGGCCGTGACGGGTCGAGTTCAATCTTCTCGCGGAGTCGTCGCACGTGAACCGTCACCGTGCTGGCATCGACGTCGACGTCCTCGTCCCAGAGCGATGCAAGAAGCTGCTCGCGCGCGAAGACCTGCCCCGAGTGACTCGCGAGGTGGTAGAGAAGATCGAACTCGCGGCCCGTGAGCGAGACGCGCCGCCCTTCGATCTCGACAGAACGCTCTTGACCATCGACCTGAATGCGTTCGAATTCTAGGCGCCTGGCATGAGGCGCCGCCTTCGCCGCGCGCCGCAGTACCGCACGCACGCGGGCCGCAAGCTCGCGAGGGCTGAATGGCTTGCTTATGTAGTCATCAGCTCCAAGGTCCAACCCCTTCAACCGGTCCAGCTCGTCGCCGCGTGCCGTGAGCATGATGATTGGTACGTCACTGCTTGCGCGGATTGTGCGACAGACAGTTGCGCCGTCGAGCCTCGGGAGCATGAGGTCGAGGACGATCAGGTCGGCAGGCTGTTCGGCGAATTGATCAAGCGCCGCCTGCCCGTCGAAGGCTAGGCGCACGTCGTGGCCATCCCGCCGCAGATAACGCTCTACGACCTCCGCCACCATCGGCTCATCTTCTACGACGAGGATTCTGCTCATATCGCTGCGCCCATCATATTCCTAGTTCCTTACGAAAGCCTTACGAGAAAAGATGCGGGCGAACCGTCAACGCCGTAAGATTTCCGTAAGCATTGCAGTCTATGCTGTGGCGGTGACCAGCTACGCATTCAGCGAGACCACACCTGAAGTCCTGCATGCGCCGCCCTCGCGGCTGTGGATCTACACGAATTTCGACTGCAATCTGGCTTGCACGTACTGCCTGACGTCTTCTTCTCCGGCAGCCGAACGGCGAGCGCTCCCTCCCGGCGCATACTTCCAGCTCATCGACGAGGCGGTGACGGCGGGCATCGACGAGGTATTTCTCACCGGCGGCGAGCCGTTTCTCCTTCCGGACATCTTCGAGAAGCTGGCGTACGCCGCCGAACGCTTACCGACGACGGTGCTTACGAACGGCATGCTCCTGAAGCGCCAGCGCCTCGAGTCGCTGCTGGCGCTATCACACCTTCCACTCACGTTGCAGGTCAGCCTCGATGGTCACGTCGCCGAGATCCACGACGCATATCGGGGCGCGGGCTCCTGGGACTCGACAGTTGCTGCGATTCGCTCTTTGCTAAGCCACGGCTTCCGGGTCGCGATTGGCGCGACGGAGACGGCTGTCAACAAGCCGCACACGGACGAGTTGCGCGCCTTCGTGTCTGAACTCGGCATTCCCGAGCACGCGTTCTTCCTCCGATCACTCACGAAGCGCGGCTTCAGCCATGAGGGCATCGAGTTGAGGGCTGAGGACATCGCGCCCGAGCTTACTGTCACGGCTGAGGGCGTGTTCTGGCATCCGCAATCGGCTGGCGAGGCGATGTTGCTGTCCCGTGATATCTTCCCGTTGCGCGAGGCAGTGGAGCTCATGCGAACAAACCTCGAGGTCATCAGCGCAGGCGGTCCGGTGCCCCAGCAATATCGCTGCGCTTAGGGAATGGAGGGTTCGATGACGAACGCACTGGTGCAGGCCGATTCGCCCGCGTGGCGCGGACAACTCGTCTCGTACGGCGTCGCATTCCTGCGGATCGGATTCGGACTGCTGTTTCTGACGAACGGCATTTCGAAAGCGACCGGTTGGGATGGTATCCACCCGTTCCCTGGTTTTCTCATCGACTATGACGGCGCGAAGGGGATCCTCGCCTTCGATGTCCAGTCGCACCCGGTCGGCCTGTACAAGGACTTCATCGACAACGTCGTCCTTGAGCACTACACCTTCTTCGGCGTCATGCTCACGATCACCGAGATTTCGATTGGCTTGATGCTTGTGACGGGCGCCTTCGCGAACGTCGGCGCCTTGATCGGAGCGGCGTTCGCGCTCCACCTCAATTTCGCCAACTGGGACCGAAACATCTGGGCCTGGGAGTACGCCGTCGAGTGGATCCCGCTGATCGCGCTTGTGCTCATCGGATCGGGCCGCTATCTGGGCCTCGATGAAGCGTCCTCGAAGTTGCTACCGCCACCATTGCGACGTTGGCCCCTGACGGGCTAATCCAAGAAAGTATAGGCACATGCAGGCAACGCAGGCACAGACTGACTATCGGGAAGCGCTCGAATCCATCATCGAGAAGGTCGTCGCGCCAATGGCGATCGAGATCGATCGCTCTGCGACGTTCCCACGCGCAGCCATGGCCGAACTCGCGCGCGTTGGCCTCCTCGGCCTCATCAGTGCGCCCGAGGTGGGCGGAATGGGGCTTGGCCATCGCGCCGCGGCGGACGTTGTTGAACGGTTGGCGCAGCACTGCGCTTCGACAGCAATGGTGGTCTGCATGCACTATGCCGGAACCGCCGTGATCGAAGCGCACGGGTCGACCGAAGCGCGGCAATCGGCCGCGTCGGGACGTGCGATCGCGACCCTCGCATTCTCGGAGGCGGGATCGCGCAGTCATTTCTGGGCGCCGGTGAGTTCGGCGACGCGCGAAGACGAGAGCATCCGCCTCGATGGCCAGAAGAGCTGGGTGACGTCGGCCGGTGAAGCAAACCTGTACGTCTGGTCGAGCCGTCCCGCAAACGCGGAGGGTGCAAGCACGCTCTGGCTGGTGCCGTCCGGTACGGTGGGACTGCGTGTGCCGTCGCCCTTCGACGGGCTGGGGCTGAGAGGTAATTGCTCGAGCCCGATCCTCGCCGAAGGCGCGACGATCCCGGCATCATCGATGCTCGGATCGGATGGCGGCGGCTTCGACGTGATGATGGGCGTTGTGCTGCCGTACTTCCAGCTGATGAGCGCCGGTTTTTCGGTCGGCACGATGGAGGCCGCAACGACGAAGGCGGCCGCGCACGTCGGCGGCGCGCGACTCGAGCATCTGGAGCAGTCGCTCGCCGATCTGCCGACGATTCGCGCGTACGTGGCCCGCATGCGGATCAAGACCGACATGGCGCGCGCGTTGATGCTCGATGCCGTGCTGGCTGCCGAGACCGGCCGCGAGGATGCGATGCTGCGTATCCTAGAGTCGAAGGCCGCGGCCGGCGAGGCCTCGACAGAGGTCACCGACCTCGCGATGCGCGTTTGTGGCGGCGCCGCCTTCCGAAGGGAAGCCGGCATCGAGCGCCACTTCCGCGATGCACGGGCGGCCACGGTCATGGCGCCGACGACGGACGTGCTCTATGACTTCATCGGCCGCGCCGTCTGCGGTCTACCGCTGTTCTAGGGGAGCTGGCCATGACGAATG
>JANNPX010000004.1:0-53265 GCA_031400455.1 Chloroflexota bacterium
CGTCGCCGGCATGACCACCGCCTATCGGCTCATGCAGGACGGCCATGACGTCTCGTTGTACGAAGCGAGCCCGTACCTCGGGGGCCTCGTGCGCACGTTCGAGGTCGGCGGCAGCCGGCTCGAAGCGTACTACCACCACATTTTCAGCACCGACACCACGATCATCAAGCTGATCGACGAGCTCGGCGTCGGCGACCAGCTCAAGTGGATCGAGTCGAAAGTCGGCTGGTTCGATAACGGCAAGATCTTCCCGTTCATCACCGCGCTCGATCTGCTGCGATTCTCGCCGCTACCGCTCATCGACCGCATCAAGCTCGGCCTCATGGCCGTGCGCCTGCGCGGCCGCGAGGAGTGGGCGGAGTTCGAGGAGATCACCTGCAAGGACTGGATCGAGAAGAACGTCTCGAAGAAGGTCTTCGAGAAGATGTGGGGCCCCCTCCTGCAAGGCAAGTACGGCGATGCCTACGATCAGGTCGCGATGGCGTGGCTCTGGAGCAAGATCCACCTGCGCTTCGCCTCGCGCGAAAAGGGCAAAGAGAAGCTCGGATACCTCCAGGGCAGCTTCGCCGTCTACATCGACGAGATGGAGCGCCGCCTGCGCGCGGGCGGCGTGCAGATCCACACCGGCATGGGCGTCCAGCAGATCACCGCGCACGAGAACCGCGCGACCGGCGTCGTGCTCGCGAACGGCGACATCGTCACAGCCGATGCCGTCGTTGCAGCCGTGCCGTCCGTGCTCTTCAAGAAAATGGCGCCACCGCTGACCGACGACTATGCCCGCAAGCTCGACCACGTCCAGTGGCAGGGCGCGGTGTGCATGGTCGTGACGATGAAGCGCTCGCTGTCATCGACCTACTGGATGAACATCGGCGACCGCACGATGCCGTTCCTCGCGCTCGTCGAGCACACGAACTTCATCGGCCCCGAGAACTACGGCGGCAACCACATCCTCTACATCTCGAACTACCTGTCGCAAGATCACGAGTACTTCAACCTCAGCGACGACGCCCTCTGGGCGATCTTCGAGCCCGCGCTCAAGCGCATCAACCCGGAGTTCTCGTCCGACTGGGTGAAGGAGCGCTGGGTATTCAAGGCCCCCTATGCCCAGCCGATCATCCGCATGCACTACAGCCAGAACAAGCCCGACCACCGCACCCCGGTCGCCGGCCTCTACCTCGAAACGATGACCCAGATCTACCCGGAAGACCGCGGCCAAAACTACAGCATCCGCATGGGCGAAGAAGTCGCAACGATGGTCGTAGAAGACCACGCCAAGCGGGCCACACACCCCGGCGCAGCGGCCTAGAAGCGGCCCACGAGCCGACGCCCCCATCTTGTCCGGCCCCAACCCCTCGCCTATAGTGAAGCCGCGCACAAACGGGAGCCAAATTGCTCGATAACGAAGCCACGCTCGAGATTCAGCACCTCATCCGCGACTTCAAGCCCGCCGATGGCGATCTGCTGGGTGCGCTCCACGCCGTCCAGCATCACTACGGCTACGTCCCCAAGATCGCCATGAAGGTCGTCGGCCGCCAACTCCGCCTCAGCGAGGCGAAGGTCTACGGCGCAGCTACGTTCTACAGCGAGTTCCGTCTGACGCCGCCGCCATCGACGCTCATCGGCTGGTGCAGCGGCGCCACGTGCCTGCTCAAGGGCGGCCGTAACGTCCGCAAGGTGCTCGAAGCGGAACTCGGCATCGGCATGGGGCAGAACACCCCCGACAACAAGCTCGGCCTCCACATGGCGCAGTGCAACGGTACGTGCGAGAACGCAGCGCAGGTCTGGGTCGACGGCAAGGTCGTCGGACCCCTGAGCGCCGCCGACACCGTGAAGCTCGTCGCTGACCTGAAGGCAAAGGCATAGCCGATGCCCACCTACGACGAACTCCGCTCCGCCGCCGATGCCGTTTGGGCCGCAGTCGAGAAGCCCGAGCGCCCGCTGTTCATCGTGTCGATGAACACATCTTCCACCGCCGCCGGCGCGCGCGAGACCTTCGACGCGCTGACCAAGCTCTCGGACACCGGCGCAGGCTTCGACGTCATGCAGACCGGCGATGCCGGCCTCGCCTGGGCGGAGCCCGTCGTCGAGGTGCGCAAGTCCGACGGGCAGCACGTCCTGTACGGTCACGTCACCGCCGACAAGGTCGAAGCGTTCGCGACAGCAGCCGCTACCAGCGTAGCGAAGGATCACGCCATCGGCGTCATCTCCGGTGCAGCCGATGGCGTGCCGATGCTCGCCGACCTCGACTGGGCGAAGGCGCAGGTCCGCTGGCTCATGTACAACTGCGGCGTCATCGACCCCGATAACATCGACCACTACATCGCGCGCGGCGGCTACTCGCACTACATGGCCGCATCGCAGATGGACCGCGATGCCCTGATCAGCGTCGTCAAGGGCTCGACCCTGCGCGGACACTCCGGTTCGTTCTTCTCGACCGGCATGAAGTGGAGCTTCCTCAAGGACGCCAAGGCTGAGCCGAAATACCTCGTCTGCAACGCCGACGAAGGCGACCCTGGCGCGTGGGTAAACCGCGTCGTCATGGAGAGCGACCCTCACATGCTGCTCGAGGGGCTGCTGATCGGCGCCTACGCCACCGGCGCTACCCACGGCTGGATCTACGTCCGCGACGAATACCCGCTCGCCATCGAGCGCGTGAACCGCGCGCTGCAGGCGTGCCGTGACCGCGGCATCTTCGGCGAAAACGCGCTCGGCACCGGCGTCCACTTCGACGCCGAGGTCATCCGCGGCGCCGGCGCCTACGTCTGTGGCGACGAGACCGGCCTTATCTCGTCGGTGAACGACGAACGCGGAATGCCGCGCATCAAGCCACCGTTCCCGGCGCAGAGCGGCGTCCTCGGCAAGCCCACCAACGTCAACAACGTCGAGACTTACGCCTGCGTCACGACGCTCCTGCGCGTTTCGCCAGAGACGTACAGCACCGTCGGCACCGAAGCCAACCGCGGCACGAAGATGTTCAGCGTCGCCGGCGCCTGCGAAAAATCCGGCTGTCTCGAAGTGCCGTTCGGCATGACCGTCGCCGAAGTGCTTGCGATGGCCGGCGGTATCGCCAACGGCCGCACGTTCAAGGCGCTCCAGCAGGGCGGCCCGCTGTCGGGTCTGCTGCCCGCGAGCATCGCTGCCGACTTGCCGCTCGAGCCCGAGCCGTTCCGCCCGCTGGGCGCCGGCATGGGAGGCGGCGGCCTCATCTTCGTCGATGACACCGCCTGCGTCATCGACCTCAACGCAATGTTCTCGTGGTTCCTCGAGGACGAATCCTGCGGCCGCTGCACGACCTGCCGCGGCGGCAATCAGCGCATGGTCGAAATCCTCGAGCGCACGTCGCGGGGCGAGGCGCACCCCGACGACCCGGCGCGGATCAAGTCGCTCGGTGGATCCATGCAGTTCTCGAACTGCTTCCACGGCACGCTCTCGCCCGTGATCATCGACAACACGATGACCCACTTCCGCGACGAGTACGACGCGCACGCGATCGAGCACCGCTGCCCGGCGCAGGTCTGCGAAGGCCTGATCCGCTATCGCATCACGAATCAGTCGCCAGCCGTCGCGGCGGCGGCCGCCATCTGCCCCACCGAAGCCATCGTCCAGCAGAACGGCGCTTGGGCCATCGACGACCCCAAGTGCATCCGCTGCAACGCCTGCCGCGACGTGGCGCCATCAGACATCGTGATCGAGGACAAGTTTCGCGACATGGTGCCCCTGCGCGTCATCGAACGCGCAGACGTAGCTCGCGCCGGCGGCTAGCACCCGTCGGTTGATCCCGCAGCCGAGTAAGGGGTCAGCTCGTTAGCATCACTTCAGCAGGCACGAAACGAGTGACACAGCCGTCCCCGGCGGTGAGCTCGCCGCGTAGGGGCGGCCCTGTGTGGCCGCCCGCGTGCGGGCACTCCCGCTCGTGAATAAGTCACGTGCGTGCTGCTGCGGGCCTTGGAACATCGCCTTTACGCGGCCGCCGTCAACCGCTTCCCGATGATCTCGGCATGCCCACGCACGTACGCGGCAGCCGACATCGGCTTGCCGCCGGGCCCCTGCACCGTCCCGGGCACCACAGCCCCACCGTCGCACGTTGCAATCGCGAACCCGCCCGCAACGGCGAACACCGTGCCCGGTGCTAGCAACGAATCAGCGCTCACTGACGTTGCTTCGAAGATCCGCAACGCCTGCCCATCGAGGTAGCTGTACGCGATCGGCCACGGGTTGTACGCCCGCACCTTTCGCACCACGATCTCAGCGCTGTCGGATCCCCAGTCGATGAGCGCATCCGCCTTCTCGAGCTGCGGCGCGTACGTCGCTAGAGCCGCATCCTGCTGGATTGCGGCGATCTCACCGCGCTCCCACTTCGGCAACACCTCGATCAGCAGCTCCGCACCGGCCTGCGCAACCTTCGGCGTCAGCGTCGCGGTCGTGTCTTCCGTGCTGATCGGCACCCGCGCAAACGCAAGCATCGGTCCCGCGTCGAGCGCTAGGTGGACAAGCATGATGGTCGCGCCCGTTTCTGCATCGTCGGCAAGTATCGCCGCCGCAATCGGCGCCGCGCCGCGCCATCGCGGCAGCAGCGACGCGTGCACGTTGAGAATGCCGAATCGCGGCACGTCGAGTACCGGCTGCCGCAGGATCTGGCCGTAAGCCGCGATAACACCTAGATCGGGCTGTAGCCGCCGTAGCTCCTCCACGACGTTCGGCTTGCTGATGGACTTCGGCTGCCGTACGTCCAGACCGTGTTCCAGCGCCAATGCCTTCACCGGCGGCGGGGCGAGCCTGCGGCCGCGGCCTGCCGGGCGATCGGGCTGCGTGTAGACGGCAACGATCTCATGCGGAGAATTGATCAGACTGCGTAACGCGGGAAGAGCAAATTCTGGCGAACCCATGAAGACGATGCGCATCGCACGAGGATAGCATGGGATGTCGATGCAGCGTCCGGCTTCTCTTGCTCAGTCGAGAAGCATCGCGTCCACTTCGTCGCCAGCTTCGATGCCCGGTACGTCTTCGGGCACGATGGCCAGTGCGTTGGCCACGGCCATCGATGTGAGGATGCCGGAGCCCTGCGGGCCGGTAAGCGCCGCATAGTGTCGTCCGTTACGCTGCGTGACGATCGCACGAGCGAACACGCGGCGCGCATCAGTATTCGCAATGGGCTCTTCCGCGATCGCACGCACGCGTGGCCGCTCCCAGTCGGCGCGGCCGAGCATCTTGTAGATCGCGGGCCGCCCGAACAACTCGAACGACACCATGGAGCTCACTGGGTTGCCCGGCAGCCCGATGTGCGGCACGCGTCGGCCGCCTGACGCGAATGACCCGAACGCGAGCGGCTTGCCCGGCCGCATCCGAACGGTCCAGAAGTCGACCGCACCCTCCTTCGCCAGCACGTCCTTCACGACGTCGTAATCGCCGCGAGACACGCCCGCAGAAGTAACGAGCATGTCAGCATCGAGCCCCTCGCGCAGCTTGGCGGTAAGCGCGTCCACCGTGTCCTTCGCAATGCCGAGCCGTCTCGGAATGCCGCCGTTCGCTGCGACCATCGCGGCGATGCTGTACGCGTTGCTATCGTAGATCTGTCCCGGCTGCAGTGCCTGCCCCGGCTCGCGTACCTCGTCGCCAGTCGAGAGGATCGCCACGACGGGTCGGCGATGTACGCGGACTGTCGCCTGCCCCAGCGACGCGAGCACACCGATCTGAGCCGGGTGCAGCACCGCGCCCGCGCGGATGATCGTCTGGCCACTGCGCAGGTCCTCGGCCGCGCGCCGAATGTTCGCGCCCGCATCCGCAGCCTTCAGCACGCCGACGACGCTGCGTGATTTTGCGAAGGCGCCGAATGCCCTCCCGGAGGGCTCGTCCGTCTCTTCGAACGGCACGACGGCGTCGGCGCCGTCCGGCATCGGCGCGCCCGTCATGATCCGCACCGCAGTACCCGGCTCGACACTTCCCTCGAACAGGTAACCAGCGGCAAGCTCGCCAATGACCCGCAGCGTGACAGGCGAATGCTCGCCCGCCCCGGCCGTATCCGTCGCGCGCACCGCATAGCCGTCCATCGCCGTGTTGTCCAGCGGCGGAATGTCGATGCCGGAAACGATGTTCTCGGTTACGACTTGGCCGAGCGCGTCGAGAATCGGCTTCTCTTCGACGGGAAGGAGCGTCACGTGCGACAGGATGCGCTCCAGCGCTTCTTCCACAGAGATCATCCGTCAACTCCGAGCGTCACATGGAGCACCGGCGCCCCGCCGGCAACATTCGGCGATGCCGCCTTCCTAAACCATAGCGAAAAGCCCCGGCTGATTGGCCGGGGCTTCGCGCAATTGGAGTGCCTATTGGCACAAGGGGTTAAGACTCAACGACCGTCACAGACACCGAGACCGATGTGTACCCGGGCGTATCGGATTCCGTGGCCGATATGACCAGCGCCTCGTTGGTGGACGTCGTGTCTGCCGCGGTGAACGTCACGAAGAAGTCGCCGTTCGAATTGGATTCGAACGAATCAGACCACCCATTCTTTGGCATTTCGTCGCTGAAGAACTGCGCGACGTTCTCGGGTGAATCCTTCACGTACAGCTCGATGATGTACGTCTGGTTTCCGCCGCTGCCGAACGACGAGGAACTCGTGACGCGCGCTCCGCTCGGGAACGGCACGCGGTCCTTCGGGAAGTCAGTCGCGAGCTTGACCTCGCTGGGCAGTGCGCTCGGCGTCGGGCTCTTGTCGCTGCTGCCGCCGGATGACTCCTCGTCCTCCGCCTCAGCGGTCGCCGTCTCGTCATCGCTGCTCAGATCAGAGTCGCTGGAGTCGTCATCGCTCGAGGGGTTCTGATTGTCGCCGATGACGACGCTGATCGTCGTCTTTCCGTCGCTCTCCGTCGCGCCGGCGTAGAACACCTGCTTCTTGTCCTTGCTCTCGCCGGACCAGTAGGCGGTGCCGCCTGCTTCGCCGTTGGAGCTCGCCTTCCAGTCGCCGCTGGCGAACTTGTCATCGAAGAACGACTGCACGTCGTTGAGACTGTCGTTCGTCTCCCAGATCACGCTGGTTCCGCTGATCCCCTGGTTCTCGCCGGTTACGCTGCCCTTCACCTTCGCGCCCTTGTAGGTGGGAAAGCTGTCGGGGAAGTCATCCGGGACCTTGTCGCTCGACGACACTTCGCCGCCGCCGGGGATCTTGACGGTCTTCGAATCACCGCCGCATGCAGCTGCCACGAGCGCGGCCATAACCAGGACAGGAACTACCAGGCGTAGGTATCGCCCCATTCGATCAACTCCTTAATCATTTCCCGCTTCCAACTCCCCGATGGTAGCAGGGACGGCCGAACTTGTCATGTCAACATCGCTCGCCGAAGCTGAACCGGAAGCTATCAGCCGTCCCGCCTCACCCTGGCAGGTGTCATTGACACTCGCGACGGCGACCGTTATCCCTTCCTGCGCCCGCGCCTACTGGTCAGCGTCGGGCATGTGTGGATGGGAGCAGTCAGGATGTCGGATGCGACGCTCGATGTCGTCGGCATTGGCAATGCGATGGTGGACGTGGTCGCCCACGCCGACGAGTCCTTCTTGGTAGCGCACGGCCTGTCCAAGGGAGCCATGACCCTGATCGACGCGGAACGCGCCGACGAGCTCTACGCATCTATGCCGCCGGCGGTCGAGATCTCCGGCGGATCAGGCGGCAACACGGTCGCCGGCGTCGCCTCACTGGGTGGCCGCGCGGCGTACATCGGGAAGGTGTGCGACGACCAGCTCGGGCGGGTCTACCGGCACGACATCCGCGCCATCGGCGTAACTTTCGATGTCCCGCCCGCCGATAGCGGATCCACCGGACGCTGCCTGATCCTCGTCACGCAGGACGCCCAGCGCACGATGCAGACCTACCTCGGCGCCGGCTCCAACCTCGGACCCGAAGACGTCGACGATGCCTTGATCGCGTCAGCGAGCGTGACGTTCCTCGAAGGCTATCTCTGGGATCCGCCGCGCGCTAAGGAGGCCTTCGTGAAAGCGGCGTCGATCGCCCACGCTGCCGGCCGCCGCGTGTCGTTGACGCTTTCGGATCCATTCTGCGTCGAGCGGCACCGCGAGGAGTTTCGCGAACTGGTCAATGGACACGTCGACGTGCTCTTCGCCAACGAATTGGAGATCATGTCGCTCTACCAGGTAGACACCTTCGACGAAGCGTTACAGCATGTGCGTGGTGCGTGCGAGGTGGCGGCGCTAACTCGTAGCGAGCAGGGCTCCGTGATCGTCCGCGGCGACGAGCTACACGTCCTCGCCGCGGAACCCGTGACGAAGGTCGTCGATACGACGGGCGCCGGTGATCTCTACGCAGCCGGATTCCTCTACGGACTGACGCGCGGGATGGAACTGGCCGTGTGCGGTCGCATCGCCGGTATCGCCGCTGCCGAGGTGATCAGCCACTTCGGAGCGCGGCCCGAAGTGGCCCTCTCGGATCTCGTGCGGCGAACGCTCAACTCCGTGTAGCCGCGGACGTGCCCATTGCCTCGTCCAGCAGTTCGATCACGTGCAGCACGCGCGCATCGATCTTGCGCTGACGCAGCCCGGCTTCGAGCTGCATCATGCACCCCGGGTTCGCCGTCGCGATGACGGAAGCGCGTGTGGCGGAGACATCGTCCATCTTGCGCTCGAGCACCTTGCTCGCCATCGTCCGCTGCACGAGGTTGTACAGCCCCGCGCTCCCACAGCAGCGATCCGGTGCCGCCAGTTCGCGCAGATCGAGCCCCGGGATCGCCGTCATCACCTTGCGTGGCGCGGCCGTCACTTTCTGCCCGTGCACGAGGTGGCACGAATCCTGATACGTAACCGCGACCGGCAGCGCGCGCAGTGTGCCGAGATCATGCTCGGCCACAAACTCCAGCACATCCTTCGTGATCGCGGTGAACGCGCGCGCCCGTGCGGCGTAGACCGCGTCGCCAACGAGCAGATGGTCGTACTCCTTCATCGTCGATCCGCAGCCAGCCGAGTTCACGATCACAGCCTCTACGCCCGCGTCCAGAAACGCATCGATGTTCCGCCGTGCCAACTCCCGCGCGAAGATGCGGTCACCCCCGTGCATGCTGAGCGCACCGCAGCACGTCTGATCCTCCGGGAAGACCACTCGATAGCCCAACCGATTCAGCACCCGTACCGTCGCCTCGTGCGTTCGCGGATACATGTGCGGCATCACGCAGCCCGTGAGCATCGCGACCGACTTGGTGAGGCCGCTCGGCTGTGGCGGCGGGCGGAACGCCCGCGATGGCACGACCGGCATCGACTGCTCAGCCGCGGCGAGATCCTTGGAGAGCCGCGCCAGAATCCCCGTACCACGTACCACCCGTCGCAACGGGGACCGCTGATACATGCGCATCGCCGTCATGAGCACCCCCAGGCGTCCAGGATGCGGAAGCACCTGGCGCATGGCCGCGATCCGCAGCGCCCACGAAAGCGGACGTGCGCCGCTCTCGACTGCCATCGCACGCCCCTCTTCCATGATGCGTCCGAATGCAACGCCGGACGGACATGCCGTCTCGCACGCCCGGCACTGCAAACAGAGGTCGAGATGCCCCAGCAGCGCCGGCGTCGGCTGCGCGCGCCCCGATGCCATCGCATCGATCAGCGCTATGCGGCCGCGCGGTGAATCAGTCTCCATCCCGAGTTCGAGATACGTCGGGCACGCCTGCAAGCAGAAGCCGCAATGCACGCACCGGGCGAGGTCCTCCCGCAGTCCGGCGTGCGAGTGCGCGTCCGCGGGCGCTTCATGCTGGTGAGACATCAAAGCCTCCCGATAAATCTGCCCGGCGAGAGCACTCGGGTAGGGTCGAATTCGTCCTTCAATCGTTTCATCGTGGGGAAATCTGAGCGCAGCGGTCCGAACACATCGATCTCGCGTTTCACGCTTACGGGCGCCGCCTCGATCAGCAAGCTGCCGTCGAAGCGTCCGGCGACGTCACGCGCCACCTGGACCAGGCTCGCCGCGCGTAGCTCGCTGTCGCCACCGAGCACAATGCGAAGCACGCCTAAGCTGACCGTCGCCGACAACATCGCGCCGGCTCCAGCGAATCGCCGGTCGAGCACGCTCATCGCCTCACCGACCACCGACGGCATCACGTGCACCCGCATCGCGACGCCTCGCGGCCGGAACGTCGAACTCCACGCGCCCCATAGTGCCGGAGTGTCGCGCGTCTCCGCGCGGGCGCCCGTTGCGGCACATGACGTATCGATTTCGCGCAGGCTTCGCTCGACCGCCGCGGCCCCTCCCGCAACGCGGGCAACAACACACCAGCCGGAGTGCTCGGCGACGGCATGCGCCGCCGGAGGCGACAACAACTCCGCAGCGTGCAGCGCCAACCCCGCATCGTGTGCACCAAGCACCAGGTCGGCCGCGTGTGCCGCCGACCGGCAGGAGATCACGACCGTGGATTCGACCTGGGGCAGCGGCGCCAGCTTGAACGTCGACTCAGCAATCACACCCAGCGTTCCGAGCGAGCCGACGTACAACTTGTGCATGTCATATCCGGCGACGTTCTTCACCACACGCCCGCCGGACTTGCTAACCGAACCATCCGCATGAACGACTCGCGTGCCAATCAGCCAATCGCGAGCCGTGCCGTACGCGTGCCGCAGCGGCCCGTATGCATTCGCTCCCAGCACGCCACCGATCGTCGCGCGGTCATCAGACGGCGGATCCAGGGGCAGGAACTGGCCGTGTTCACGCAGTCGCCGCTGCAGATCAACCAGCCGCACGCCCGGCTCGACCGTCACGGTCAGATCCGCCGGCTCGTGATCGATGATCCGAGCCATGCCGAGCAGCGACAGCGCCACGTCGTACGAATCCGGCACATTGCCGAGTCCCAGGTGCGCTCCTCCGCCCGACGCGATCACGCTGACACCGATCCTTCGCGCTTCGGATAGGACCTCCTGAAGCTGGTCGAGCGAAGCGAGCGCCACGGTAGCCTCTGGCATCACGCCGTCGACGATCGGCGATCTTGAATCGCCAATCCGAAGCTGCGCCGCATCGATCGTTCGGCTAACCGAAGCGCAGAATTCACCGACGCGAGTGGCGGCGAGAGAGCTAGACATACAGATCGTCCCCGATCGCCGCCGCCGTTCGCCGCACCTGAGCCTGGTGCACCTCCCCGCAGCCCTTGTGCGTCGGGAACGCCTTGCAGGGGTTGTAGTGCTCGCCCGCCTTGAAGGCGGGTTTCAACGTTGCCATCGCCGCCAGATCTGACGGATTGAAGATCCAACTGATGAAGTCGCGCTTTTCCAGCCCCACGCCGTGCTCTCCCGTAATGCTGCCGCCCGCATCGACGCACGCCCGCATGATCTCGGCCCCGGCTGCCAGCACACGCTCCGTCGTTCCCGCCTCGCGCTCGTCAAACAACAAATTCGGATGCAGATTGCCGTCGCCGGCGTGAAACACGTTCGCCACTGCAAGGTCGTACCTCGCGGAGATCTCGTACGTTTGCCGCAACACCTGCACGAGCTTCGTTCGCGGCACGACGCCATCCAGCACGTAATAGTTCGGGTAGAGTCGGCCAAGCGCGCTGATCGATGTCTTGCGCCCGGCCCACAGCCGATCGCGATCCGGCTGCGCCACCGCGAGGCGCACTTCCCGCGCCGCATTCGCACGACAGATGGCATCGATCGCTTCCGCCTGCTCGACCGTGCTCTCCTCGAGTCCGTCCACCTCGATCAGCAGCACCGCCTCGGCGTCGAGCGGATAGCCGGCGTGAATCACCGGCTCGACTGCGGCGATGATGTTGCGATCCATCATCTCGAGCGCCGACGGCAGGATCCCGGCGGCGATGATCGCCGAGACAGCGTTGCTGGCGTCATCGACGCGATCGAAGATCGCCAGCAGCGTGCGCGTCGATTCAGGGAGCCGCATCAGCCGCACGACGATCTTCGTCGCGATCCCGAGCGTGCCCTCTGAACCGACGAACGCGCCAATCAAGTCGTAGCCCGCAACATCGCGCGTGCGCCCGCCAAGCCACACGACTTCGCCGTCCGCCAGCACGACCTCCGCGCCCAACACGTGGTTGGTCGTCGCGCCGTACGCCAGGCAATGCGGCCCCCCGGCGTTCTCCGCTACGTTCCCACCGATCGTGCAAGCCCGCTGACTGGACGGATCGGGCGCGTAGTACAGGCCGTACGACGCCACCGCGCGGCTCAAGTCGAGATTGACGACACCCGGCTCGACAACAGCGATCCGATTCGCCGCATCGATCTCCAGCACCCGCTTCATCCGCGTCAAAGCGACAACGACGCCGCCAACCGTCGCCACGGCCCCACCACTCAGCCCCGTGCCGGCCCCGCGCGGTATGACCGGCACATCGAATTGATGCGCGATCCGCACGGCCGCCGAGACCTGCTCGGTCGTCTCCGGAAAGACCACCGCCTGCGGCTTCGCCTTCTCAATCGTGGCGTCGTACTCGTACGCGATCAGCTCCTCAGGCGTCGACAGTACGCGCTCTTTACCGAGAGCACCTACCAACTCGCGCACAACCTGACGCATCACGCCCTGTTCGGGACGCGCGCCGGACGTCTGCGGACTCACTTTGGACATCGCACCCCCATGCCACGGAACAATCGTCGTCGAACGATCCTCCCTCTCCGCCTGGCGGAGAGGGTCGGGGTGAGGTCACCCCGTTCGCGGCGTACGACTCCCTGCGCGCTCGTGGAGGGCCACCGCGGCGGGAGCACCCTCAGCCTACAGGAGTATGCCGCCCGCCGGATGGTAACGGTCGAACTCCGCAAACGGATCCGACGCGAGCAGGAACGTCCACGCTCCTATGCGCCATCCTGCGTCGAGCAGTGCGCTCATCATCGTGCTGTTCTGCGACAGCACCCAGATCATGCCTGTGCCGACTTCGCGGTCCAGCAGCCACTCGGCGGACATCCTCAGCATCGGGAGCTGATCGGCCGGCTCATACGCAGCGATGGGTGCGATGTGCCCGCCATCCTCAATCGCGTACCCATAGGCGACCAGTTCGCCGTCCCGTGTCAGCCCGAAGCTCGCCTCGCTGCCCGTCGACGCGCCACCCGCGAGGTACCACCCATGGTCGTCCCGCCGCTCAGCTCCGAACACGCTGCGGTCGAGCTTCGCGACGCTGTCCTGCCATACGCCAAGGTCGACGATGGTCTTCTTCGTTGCGGCAGGTTCAGGCAGCTGTCGCAGCGGTGCCAGATCGCCTGTCATGCGATACCCGATCCCGATTGCGAACATCCCGTGCCGCATGTACAGCGCCTGCGACACAGGCTGCGCCGTCGACACGACGGAGAACACCCGCGCGCCACGCGCCTCTCCGTACACCTTCGCCCGGGCGAGCAGCGCGCCTCCGATACCCAGCGAGTGCACTTCCGGCTGCACGAAGAGCTGCGCGAGGAACCAAATGTCACCGCGCACCCACCCCTGCGCAAAGCCCACGACCACGCCGTCGATCTCGGCGATGATGCAACCGTCAGGATCGGTCCGCAGCAGATGCGCCTGCGTGCGCGGGAATGCTGGCGTCCACGACGACGGCGTCGCGCCGCTATCAAGCGACTCCATCGCCGCCCTCCGCACATACGTCGTCGCCCCGAGATCGCCCTCAGTCATCGGCCGGTAGGTGACCGCGCGCGGGTTAGACATCGTGAATACTCATTGTGAAGCGGATGATATCGGACACGCGCGCCGCGGAGTAGAAGTCGTCGGGCTGACGTAGAATCTGACCATGGAGCTTCCGCAGCAGTTCGTTCGAAATGTCACCCACGTGCTTGGCGATGATGGTCGCGCCTGGCTCGATGTGTTACCGTCGCTGCTTGCATCGTGCGAGCGCGAGTATGGCCTCACGATTGGTTCGCCATTCGAGCTTTCGTACAACTACGTCGCGCCCGTGACGCGCGCGGACGGCACCGAGGCGGTGTTAAAGCTCAGCCCACACGGTCAAGACTTCCGACACGAACTGACGGCGACCCGGCTCTATGACGGGCATGGCATGGCGCGATTGCTGAAGTGGGACGAACATCGCGGCATCGCGCTGCTTGAACGGCTCCGGCCGGGAGTGATGCTGGTTGAGCTCGATGACGACGACCGCCAGACAGAAATCGCCGCCGACGTGATGCTCGAACTCCTTCGCGAGGCACCTGCCGGTCATGGACTTCCAACGACGCGTGACTGGTTCGTCGCATTCGCCAAGCACCGCGCCGAGCACAGCGGCGGCGCTGGCCCGCTGCCGGCCGCCCTGTTTGGCCGCGGCGAGGCGACCTACGAAGCGTTGCTGCAGTCGTCAGCTCCGGACGTGCTCCTGCATGGCGACCTGCATCACTACAACATCTTGTCCGCGGAGCGCGCACCCTGGCTCGCCATTGATCCGCACGGCCTCGTCGGGGAGCCAGCGTTTGAGACGGGCGCTTTCTTCGGCAATCCATCCGGACTGATCGAGCGCCCGAATCCGGGCAGCGTGCTGACCCGCCGGGCGGACATCTTCGCCGAGCGGCTTTGCCTCGACCGCGAACGTATCGTCGCCTGGGGATTCGCGTACCAGATGCTCTCGGCGGTCTGGTCGGCCGAAAATGGTGGTACGGGGTGGCGCAATGCTGTCTCGGTGGCGGAGCTCCTTGGCTCGATGCTGTAATCATCGGCATCGAACGCACCGATGAAGCGCACACCACACTGCTACCCTCAGCACCGCTCGCCCCGTATCATCGTGCTGCAATTTCGAGCTATCAATTGGAGGACGACGATGAAGCTTGGTCTCGCAGCCGGATACTGGTCGAGCGGCCCACCGCCCGGCATAGCGGAGAGCATCGCCGCTGCCGAGAGCCTCGGCTTCGACTCGCTATGGACCGCCGAGGCGTACGGCTCGGACTGCTTCACCCCCCTCGCGTGGTGGGGCGCGCAAACCTCGAAGATCAAGCTCGGCACCGCGATCACTCAGCTCTCTGCGCGCACGCCGGCTGCGACCGCCATGGCCGCGATGACGCTCGACCATCTCTCGAACGGCCGCATGATCCTTGGTCTGGGCGCGTCCGGTCCGCAGGTGGTTGAGGGCTGGTACGGACAGGCCTACCCCCGCCCGCTCGAGCGCACGCGCGAGTACCTCGAAATCATGCGCCTGATCTTCGCGCGAGAGAAGCCGGTCGAGTACTCCGGCCACCACTACCAGCTTCCGTATCCTGGCGGCACGGGCCTCGGCAAGCCGCTGAAGTCAACCATCCACCCGCTGCGCACCGATATCCCGATCTTCCTCGGTGCCGAAGGCCCGAAGAACGTCGCCATGGCGGCTGAGATCGCCGATGGCTGGCTGCCCATTTTCTTCTCGCCGAAGAGCGACAAGTTCTACCGCGCCGCGCTCGCCGAGGGCTTCGCGCGTCCCGGCGCCCGCCGCACGCAGGAGACGTTCGAGTGCCCTGCGAGCCTGTCCGTCATCATCGACAACGACATCGAAGCCGCCGCCGACCGCGTGCGGCCGATGCTCGCGCTCTACATCGGCGGCATGGGCGCCCGTACCGCGAACTTCCACTTCGAAGTCTTCGCCCGCATGGGCTACGAGGAGACGTGCATCCGCGTGCAGGATCTCTACCTCAGCGGCGACAAGCGCGGCGCCATGGCCGCCATCCCCACGTCGCTCGTCGAAGACACGACGCTCATCGGGCCCGTTGAGAAGATCCGAGACGACCTGGCGAAGTGGAAAGAGACTGTGCTGACGACGATGCTCATCGGCGGCCCGCCGTCGTTCCTGGAGGTGGCCGCGAAGGTTCTGAGCTGAGCGCTACGCCAGGTGGGGCGAGATGTGGCGGAAGACGTCGCGGATGCTGACGACGGCTGTGGGCGTGCCACCCTGCAGCAGCGGGATGTGACGGAAGCCGCCGATCGACATCTTGTTGATGGCGACGGCGATGTCGTCGTCGTCGCGAAGGAAGACCGGATCCTTCGTCATGATGACGCCGCACGTCACGGCGTTCAGATCCTCATTGGGACCCGCCACTTTGTGCAGGATGTCCCACGGCGTGATGATGCCCGCCAGGTGGGAGCCCGCCATCACGAGCACGCAGTCCGTGTCGGAGTTCTGCATCAGGCGCACGGCCAGCGCGACCGGATCGCCGATCGTCACGCGCACGGGTGACTGCGCGGGGATCTCGGACAGCTTCGCCGAGATGAAGTCGGGACCGCGTCGGCCGTGACCGGAACTGCCGCGGCTGAGGCCGTACAGATCCTGACCGCAGTTCGCGCAGGTATCGGTTCCCTGGATGTTGTCTGTGTGGCACTCTGGGCAGATCATCGTCCGACTCCCGCTACTCGACGGTCCAGGTGTCGCCTTCGAGGAAGATCTCGCGCAGGTCGCCTTCTCCTTCGGTGGCGATGGCCTGCTCGATCTGCTGCGTCATCAGCTCGTCGTATGTCGGGCGGCGCACGGCGCGGATGACGCCGACGGGTACCGGATACTCCGGGTAGTCCATCCGGCTCAGCAGGAACGCGATCGACGGGTCTTCGCGCTCCTCGTCGTGCACCAGTATGTCCGACTCCGTGATGCCGTCGCCGAGTTGCACGACTTCGATCTTCATGCCGTTGATGCGCAGACCCTTGTCGCGCTCCTTGCCGAAGAGCATCGGCTTGCCGTGCTCCAGGAAGATCATCCGGTCGGCGCGCACTTCTTTCGCGGTGAAGTCTTTGAATGCGCCGTCGTTGAAGATGTTGCAGTTCTGGTACACCTCGAGGAACGACGTGCCGCGGTGCTCATGCGCGCGTAGCAGCATCGCCGCCATGTGGTGCGCATCGTTATCGAGCGAGCGCGCAACGAACGTCGCCTCGGCGCCGATCGCGACGCTGAGCGGGTGCAGCGGCGCGTCGATCGTGCCGTACGGCGACGACTTCGTGCGCTTCCCCAACTCCGACGTCGGCGAGTACTGGCCCTTCGTCAGACCGTAGATCTCGTTGTTGTGCAGGATGATCTGCAGGTCCACGTTGCGGCGCAGGACATGGAGAATGTGATTGCCGCCGATGCTCAGCGCGTCGCCGTCGCCGGTCACCACCCACACGCTCAGCTCCGGCCGCGACGCTTTGAGGCCGCTGGCGATCGTCGGCGCGCGGCCATGGATGCTGTGGAACCCGAACGTGTTCATGTAGTAGGGCAGCCGGCTTGAGCAACCGATGCCCGAGATGAAGACGATGTTCTCTCGCGCCACGCCCAGTTCGGGCATCACCTTCTGCGTCTGCGCCAGGATCGAGTAGTCGCCGCAGCCGGGACACCAGCGCACTTCCTGATCAGTGACGAAGTCTTTGCGCGAAAGCACCGGCAGTGCATTGTCTGGACGTGTTGCCGTAACCATATGTTCGTTCCTTCGTCTAACCGGCCAACTCGGAGATCTTCGTTTCGATTTCGGAGATCGTGAAGGGCCGGCCCGACACCTTGTTCAGTCCGACGATATCTACCAGGTACTTCGCGCGGAGCAGCATGCGCATTTGCCCGAGGTTCATCTCCGGCATCAGCACCTGGTCGTAGCGCTGCAGCACGTCGCCGAGATTCGCCGGCAGCGGATTGATGTAGCGGATGTGCGCCGACGACACCTTCTTGCCCTGCGAGCGCGCGCGCTGCACGGCCGTCGTGATCACGCCGTACGTGCTGCCCCATCCCATGACGAGCAGTCCGCCCGAATCTTCGCCCGACACCTCGATATCCGGCACGTCCTGCACCATGCGCTCGATCTTCTCGGCGCGGAGGTGCACCATCTTGTTGTGGTTCGCGGCCTCGTAGTTCACGTTGCCGGTGATGTCCGCCTTCTCGAGGCCGCCGATGCGGTGCTCGAGTCCGGGCGTGCCGGGGATCGCCCACGGGCGCGCCAGCGTCTCCGGATTGCGGGCGTACGGCTGGAACGTCGCCGGGTCGGACGCGAAGTCCGGGTCGATTTTCGGCAGCGAAGCGATGTCCGGTATGAGCCACGGCTCGGAGCCGTTGCCGAGGTAGCCGTCCGACAGGAAGATCACCGGCGTGCGGTACTTGATCGCGAAGCGCCAAGCCTCGATCGCCATGTAGAAGCAGTCCGATGCTGTCGCCGGCGCGACGATGCCGACCGGCGACTCGCCGTTGCGCCCGAACATCGCCTGCAGCAGGTCCGCCTGTTCCGTCTTCGTCGGTAGACCCGTGCTGGGTCCGCCGCGCTGCACGTTCATGATCACGAGCGGCAACTCGACCATCACCGCCAGACCGATCGCCTCGCTCTTCAGCGCCAGGCCGGGTCCGCTCGTGCCCGTCAACCCCAGCGAGCCGCCGAACGCCGCGCCGATGGCCGCGCCGATGGCGGAGATCTCGTCTTCCGCCTGGAACGTCTTGACACCGAAGCGCTTGAAGCGCGCCAGCTCGTGCAGCACGTCGCTGGCCGGCGTGATCGGATAGCTGCCGTAAAACAGCTGCCGCCCCGCAAGTTTCGATGCCGTCAGCCAGCCGAGCGCCGTCGCTTCGTTGCCGGTGATGTTCCGGTACAGGCCAGGCTCCTGCTTCGCCTTCGGCACGTGGTAGTGCGTGGCGAACATCTCGGTCGTCTCGCCGAAGTGATAGCCCGACTTCAGCGCCAGCTTGTTCGCTTCGGCGACGGCCGGATTCTTGCCGAACTTCTCATCGATCCAGTGCAGCGTCACATCCAGCGGACGGCTGTACATCCAGAACATCAGCCCCAGCGTGAACATGTTCTTGCAGCGGTCGATCTGTACCGACGTCAGCCCGCTGTCCTTGAGCGTGCGCGCCGTCAGCGTCGTCACCGGGACCTTGTACACGCGGTACGCGCTGAGGCTGCCGTCTTCGAGCGGGTTCGCCGCGTACGCTGCCTTCTTGAGGTTCGTCTCGCCGAACTCGTCCTCGTTGACGACGAGGATGCCGCCGCGTGGCAGGTCGGCGATGTTCGTCTTGAGCGCGGCCGGGTTCATCGCCACCAGCACGTCCGGCGCGTCACCCGGCGTGTAGATCGTCTGGCTCGAGAAGCTGATCTGGAAGCCGCTGACGCCCGGCAGTGAGCCCTGCGGCGCGCGAATCTCGGCGGGGATGTCGGGGAAGGTGGCGATGTCGTTGCCGACGACGGCGGAGGTGTTCGTGAACTGCGTGCCGGCGAGCTGCATGCCGTCGCCGGAGTCGCCGGCGAACTTGATCGTTACGCGCTCAAGCTCCTGCGAGACAGACTGGTCGGGCTGCCCCGACTCCCTCGTCATCGTCGTCACTTAGGCACCCTCCGGTTCGGGAATGAGCTGATGAGGGCGCGGCGGCAGATTCAGAAGCTGCGCCGGGAACGCCTCCGCCAGGAAGCGGATGATATCGATGGTGCGCAGAACCGCGACGGCCAGCCCGGTGCCGTCGACGATCGGGATATTGCGCTCGCCGCCCTCGTTCATCATGCGAATTGCCGTCGCGATAGGCTCCTTCAACGTCAGCGTCTCGGGGGCGTGCGACATGTATTTATCGACATTTTCGGCGTATTTCACATCTCTGGCGACGATCCGCATCAGCACTTCGCGCTCGCTCATCATCCCGACGGGCCTGCCCGCATCGACGATGAGCACGTAGCCCTGCCCATGCTGCTGCACGGCGGCCAGGGCGGCGCCTACGCTGGCATCACGTCCGATGGAGACGGGAGGAGGAAGCCCGAGGGCGCTGATAGGGTCGGTCTGAAAGATCTCTTCGACCACGTTCGCCTCTGCCGCGCTTTTGGGTTCACGCGGCCATCCGGCAGACTCAGAGCAAGCGCTCTTCTCTCAATTGTAACGCACGCCTGATCGCGCTACTAATCGGATTCCTCGATGCGGCCGATTGACTGGACGGCGAGAAGATCGTACCTAATACCCAGCAACGAGTCGCACACCCGCAGTATCCGCCGTTGCCCCCGCACTGGCAAGTGCTCATACCGATTCACAGTTATGCTGGAGGCGCCATGATCAAGGCATACGTACTCGTCGTCACCAACCCCGGCGAGACCAAAAACGTCGTCATAGCAGCCAAAGACATCAAGGGCGTCGTAGAGCTGCACGAGGTCATGGGCCCGTACGACATCGTCATCGAGGTCGAAGTAGAATCCCTCAGCGACGTCCCCCCCATCCTTAGCGACAAGATCCGCGCCATCCCCGGCATAGAGAGCACCACGTCGTTAGTGACCTTCCCGTAGAGCGGGAGCCTAACCCGCCCACAAACGTAGGGGCACGGCGGGCCGTGCCCTCCCGCGTTTCACCGCCGCTCGCCATTCTCGCGGTAGGGGCGCAACCCGTTGCGCCCGCCTCCGGCACGTCGGCAACTAACGCGGGATCAGATCAGCGCTCCGACGCCGCCCTCGCTCGCGTCAGTCGGCATCGCCTCGGCGCGCGACGGGCGGTGCTAACCGCGCGACCTCAACTTCGAAGTCACTCTCGAACCGCTCGTCCTGAACGACGCGATACTTCTCGAAGTGCTCTTCCGCAAGCCGCTTGGCGACTTCGTGCGACACCGAGCCCGCATTCGTCAGAATCTCGTACTCATTGAAGCGCAGGAACGCGTCCAGCCGCTGTACCCAATCGTCCATCTTCATCGGGATCTGCCGCGCGGCCTGGTTCTCGGCGTAATCGAGATACATGGAGACGATGCGCTCGAGGTCTCGGATCTCTTTCTCGATGAGGTAGTTCTTCGCGATCGCAACGTCAGACTTCTGGACCTTTCCTGCCGGCCCCTTCTTCCACGTAGTCAGTCCCATGTTGGGCTTTTCGGCGCTCGCCCGCTCGGCGATGAGCTCTGCCGCCGTCTTGCCCGTGATAGCCCAGTGCAGTTTGTTCTGCACCGTCTTGAAGAACGTCTGCGTAATCTCGGCATCCTTCTGGTAGTCGATGCTGCACTGTTCATAGATGTCGGTGATCTTGAGGTAGAAGCGCCGCTCGCTGGCACGAATCTCGCGGATGCGCTCCAGAAGTTCATCGAAATAGTCCTTGCCGAACGGCTTGCCCTGCTTCAGGCGCTCATCGTCCAGCACGAAACCCTTGATGATGTACTCGCGCAGTGTCTGCGTCGCCCAGATACGGAACTGCGTTGCCTGACGGCTGTTTACGCGGTAGCCAACGGCGATAATGGCGTCCAGATTGTAGTAGTCGAGTTGCCGCCTGACCTCCCGAGTTCCCTCGCTCTGAACCGACAAGGATTCCTTGTGAGTTGCGGCCTCCTCCAGCTCACCCTCCTCGTAAATGTGCCGGAGGTGAAGGCTAATGTTCTGCTGGGTGGTCTCGAACAGCTCCGCCATGCGCCGCTGCGACAGCCAGAACGTCTCGTCCTGATAGGCGACCTCAAGCCGCACCGCGCCGTCCGGCGTCGCGTAGAAGATCAGCTCGCCTTCGATCGGAGATAGTTCCTGACTCACACCGCCTCCCGTGTAGGTGTAGGGGCGCAACCCATTGCGCCCAAGCTCCCCAACTACACCGCCTCCCGCGCGAGATTCAGCGCCAGCAACCGCTCGACGATCGCTGCGTCCGGCAGCTCGTCCGGCGCCTCACCCCACCCGTACGCCGCAAACACCGCCGTGTCCAGGGTTCGATGCGCATCCACCAGCCACGTCGGCCGCGCGTTGTACAAGTTCGTCAGCGTCAATTTCGCCAGCTCCTTGGCGCCGATCATCCCGTCGGGGTTCAGGTATCGCTCCCGCAAATCGTTCAGGTCCTTCGCCGCGATAGAGATCGCCCAATGCTGCTTCTGTGTCCCATGCGGAAACGGAAACGTCTCGAAGCACGACGTTGGCGTGTAACGAGGTCGGCTCTCCAGATGCGTACCTTGCAGAAGTGCCCATACTTGATGCACGCGCGATTGCAACACGCCGAACGCATAATCATCGGTTCGCGCGAACGCTAGAAGACTGTGGTCGGGCAGTACATTTCTCGGTTGCCATGCAAAGAGACGATGCTTTGCAACAGACACGGTTACAAGAAATCGCTCCAGCCCAGCGAGCGCTGCGCGCATGTCCGGGCGAGGGCGGTGGTGGAGCCACCACGCTCCGCCTAACGCATCTCCCGTCTTAGCATTGACGCGGAACGGTTTCACGTGTTTCTTGATGAACTCGAACGGTGCCTCGTATTTCGCCGCGTCCAGCTCACTCATTCCGGGCGGGAAGTCGATGATCCACATCCGGCGCGGCCGGCGCGTGATATCGAGTCCGTTCACCCACGGCCGCACCACATCGCTGTTCGGCCTCCCGTGCGGGTTCTGCGCTTCGAGCATCCGCCTCGCTTCTTGCGGGTGAAGGTCGAATGGCCCGACCTTCGTGTCACCCATGAATGACAAGCCGACATTCTCCTTCAACCGCCGCGCCAGCGTCGCGTCCGCCACGCTTCCGGTTAGGTTCGCATTGATCTCGGCGACTGGTAGCGCCCGCAGCAGCGCGTGTGTCACCTCGTCATCGGTGTCGGTGTTCAGCTTGCGATTGACCTCGCTCCCATTGTCGAACCCGACCATCGAGACCCGCACGGCGGCGCCATCGAGGATCCACCTCCGATCCGCCTGGGCGTAGAAGATGTCACCCGTCTGCTTGATCCGTTCGAGCGTCTTCCGGTTCACACCCCCCCGGATCGCTTGCGTCGCGAGCAACCCGGCCCTTGCCGTGCGCCCTGCCTCGATCTCCGCGCGCGCCTTCTCAAACCAGTAACACACGAGATCGCTCTCCCGCGCGACCCGCCCGTCGTACACGGCGAACATCCGCTCGACGTAGGCGTCGCCTAACTCCGTCCGCAGCCGTTTCCCTCCAAGAAAGGGCGGATTACCGACTATTACTTCAACCTCCGGCCACATCGGCTCGCGCGGCCGGTCCGGTTTCGTGTCATCGATGATTGCATCCTTGTGCTCGATCTGCTTCAGATCCTCTAGGATCGGGCTGTCGGCCCGTAGGGATTTCCGGTCATTCTCGTTCTTCCATTGCAGGTAGCCGATCCAGATGACGATCGACGCGAGTTGGTGCGCGTACTCGTTCAGTTCAATCCCGTGCAACTGACGTGGGTGCACGCGCGGCTTGATCGCTATGTTGTGCCATTGCGCAAGCACGACTACTTCCTTCTCTAGCGCCTTCAGCGCGGCGAGCGCGACGTAGAGAAAGTTCCCAGAGCCGCACGCCGGATCGAGCACGCGAATTCCGTAGAGACGCTTGTGGAAGTCGCGCAGCAACCCCTTGATCCTCTCGGTCCGCACCGCTTCGCTTTGTCTCCGGCCCGAACGAGGCTGTTCGATTTCGTCAACTTTGGCTTTCACCTCGTTCCAGCCCTGCCGCAAAGGGTCCATCAGCACAGGCTCAACGATTAGCTCGATGTCAGCGCGCAGCGTGTAGTGCGCGCCCAGTGCCGCCCGCTGGTTCTGCTTGTCGAGGATGCGCTCGAACAAGGTGCCAAAGATCGACGGCTCAACGTTTGCCCAGTTGAGGTTGTCGAGCATCTCGATGATGCGGATGTCGTTCGCCGTCAGTCCCTCTGGGACGCTGGCATCGTCGAACAGGCTGCCGTTGAAATACGGAACCTGCCACACGTGCATCTCCCCGCCGGTCCGCATTTTGTCGAACAGCACGCTAAGGTGGCGGCGGAACGCGGGCGCGGGGTCCGACGTGTCGCCGGGCCGGTTCTTTCTCAGGTTATCCGGGTTGTTCGCGCTTACAACTTCGCTAAACGTGCCTCGCGGCAGCAAGCCGATATCCGAAGCGAACATGCAGAACACGAGCCGAGTGATGAAATGCGCGATCTCCATGTCTGGAGTGTGCAAAGATCGCAAAGCCATCGCGATGTGTTCGAAGTAACCGGCGGCCTCCCGCGTGATCTCGTCACGCGTCTTGCCGGGTCGGAGGGCATTCGCGTCCTCGAAGAGGGCCTTGAGCAACTGGCGCGCGCTGAGTTCCGGCGGGTCGCGCACCGGCTGCCCGGTGATCGTCACAACCTCCACTGGCTCGTCCGTCGCCAGATCCGCGTTGCGAAACCTGTAGACCCAGCTCTCCGTGTTGGTCCAGTTTGTATGAACTTCGTACCGCTCGATGTCAGACACGACGAGCAGCGGCGGGTTGCCTAGCTGTTCGCGATACTTCTGCAAGACCTGGCCGTAGGCAACGTCGAGATCCTTGTGTTTGCCCTTGTACTCCCACGCGAAACGCTGGTGCATCCACACATCGGCGAAGCCGTCGGTGTCCTTGCCCTTTGCGCCCTTCTCGAACGCGTAACGGTCTCCGGTCGGATCGGCTTCGTTGGGAGTCGGCTCATCGATTAGCCGACAGATGTCGATGAAGTGCTCTTGAGACGTCGACCGTTCTTTACCGGTCGCCGCCGCCCACTTCCTCACAAACTCAATCGCATCCATCCGCGAGAGTATAGACCGCGAAAACTGCTGTAGGGGCGCAACACGTTGTGCCCGCCTCCGTGCGGCTTGAAAGGCTCAAGCCACGCACAGTCGCTTAACGGTGCCGCCAACCGCTAGGCGATCGCCCCACCACCGACGCACAATACGCCAGTGCCCCCGCCGCCTCGCTCGGCGCCGCGCTACACCGCAGCTCCGGCCCGCCGCCAAGCAACTCGTCTGCGCGCAATGTTTCACGTGAAACATTAGTTCTGTACCAGGCCGATGTCCGACCCCCAAAACCCCGCCACCACCGCCGAAAATCACGAGATTCAGCGCCGAAAACCAGACAAACTGCCGAACAAACGGCCCCGCCAGACCCCGGTCAATCAAACAAAACCCGCCGAATCACCCGCTCCCAGCTTCGCCAACCACCCAAACCACCCCCGAGAAGGGGAGCCCAAAGAAAAACAAGCAATCAATCAAACGGCGCAGCGGCGCGGGGTGAGGCTCCCTAACCAAACATCCGTGAAATCCGTGCAATCCCTGTTTCCCGTAGCCCCGCTCACACCCGCCGCTCATCTTTCATCGCGCGCAGCGTGCGCCGCAGCGCCTCGACCGTGTGCTGCACGTCGGCGTCGGTGTGCGCCGACGACACCATCATGCCGTCGCCCATCAGGTCCACGCTTTCGTTGATCATGCCCAGCCGCAGCGCGTGCGACACCGCGCCGGCCACGCGCGGCGCGGGAGCCGGCAGCGCGCGGCTGCCCCAGCTATAGCCGTCGGGCGGCCGCGCCTCCATCCCCATCGCGATGTGCAGCATCGACGACACGCCGAAGACGCAACCCGCAACGGACTCCTCGGCGAACACCGCGTTCATCCCGCGCGCCAGCGCTGCCGCCGTCAGCGCCGCGCGCTCCTGGTGCGCACCGTCGGCGATGATCGACAGACACGTCGAACCGGCCGCCGCGGACAGCGGGTTCGCGTTGAACGTCCCCGGATGCGAGATGCGCTCACCCCTCGCGCCGTCGCGCGCGTCGTCACCGCCCGAAGCGATCTGGTCGATGATGTCCGCGCGCCCCGCGACGCAGCCGCCCGGCAGCCCGCCCGCGATGATCTTCGCCATCGTCGTCATGTCCGGCGTGATGCCGTATGCCTGCTGTGCCCCGCCCGGCGATACGCGGAACCCCGTGATCACCTCATCGAAGATCAGCACGATGCCCAGCTCCGCCGTCAGCTCGCGCGCCCGCCGCACGAAGTCGATGTCGATCGGCTCCGTGCCCCAATGCGCGCCCGTCGGCTCGAGGATCATCGCCGCGATCTCGCCGGCCTCCTCGCGCAGCGTGCGCTCGAGCGCGACGGCGTCGTACTGCGACACGACGATCGACGCGTCGAGGATGCCGCGCGGCAGCCCGGGCGACACCGGGATCGTCTGCTCGGGCGCCGGCTGACCGGTGACGCTGTCGTTCCAGCCGTGAAAGTGCTCCTGCAAGCGGACGATCTTCTCGCGCCCCGTGAACGCGCGCGCCAGCCGCAGTGCCATCATCGTCGCCTCCGTGCCGGACGACGTGAATCGCAGCTTCTGCGCCGAAGGCACGAGCCGCTGCACCAGCTCGCCCCAGGCGATCTCGAGCTCGTGCGACGCGCCGTAGTGCGTGCCGAGCGGCGCCTGCTCCGCCACGGCGGACATCACGAGCGGGTGGTTGTGCCCGAGCAGCAGGGCGCCGTGACCCATCACGTAGTCGACGATCTCGTGGCCGTCGACATCCCACTTGCGGCCGCCGGCCGCGCGCTGCACGTACAGCGCGAACGGCGAGTTGCGGCGCATGTCGTGCGTCACGCCGTCGGGGAAGACGCGGCCCGCGCGTTCGCTGAGGCGCTGCGAGGCGGGATGTAGCTCTACATAACGATCGAGAATGTTCATGGCGTGGAACCTCGCGCGGGTAGGGTAGGGGCGGTCGGGGAAGTGTAGGGCGTGGAGGTTGGATGCGGGAAGCGGGAGGCGGGAGACGGGAGACGGGAAGCGAAGCGGGATGAGAAACGCGGGCTGAAAAGCCCGCGCCACGAGCGGGTGCCCGGCGTTCCGTATGGGCGGGCGGTTGTTGCGTCGTTGGGCGGGGAGGGCATTCTACGGAATGCCCCTACGTGGGGTGGGGGTTCTCGTAGGGGAGTGACCTCGGTTACAGGGAGCGGAGTTCGTTTTCTACGTGGTCGAGGAGGTCTTCGGCGTCGTCGATGAGTTTGCCTTCGGGGTGTAGATCGAGACAGCGGCGGAAGGCGTCGGCGGCGCGCTCGTACAGCGTGCGGATGTCGAGCGTCGGGTCGGGCGCGCGGCGGTGGATCTCGTGTGCGGCGAACTCGTAGCACCAGCCGGCGGCGTACCAGATGCCGGCGTCGTCGGGACGCAGCGCCGTCGCGCGATCGATCAGCGCCAGACCGTCTGCGTACTGGCGGCTGCGCGTGATGAGATGCGTCGCGAGATGCTCGAGCGCTTCGACGTACTCGGGGTCGAGTTCGAGCGCGCGTCGCACGAGGTCGACGCTGCCGGTGGCGTCGTGCGCGGACTGCAGACGCTGCGCCTCGGCGAAGAGCGCGCGCGATTCGCCGTGAGCGGCGGTCACGGGTCGCGCGGCGGAGCGTCGATGCTGCGCTGAAGTGTACGCCGCCCGATGTACGGCCGCATCTCGAAGAGCTGGCGGACGAGGAAGATGCCCGCGAAGACGAAATACGTCAGGGTGAAGACGTTTCGCGGCACGACCGAATGCGGTATGGCGAACTGTGCGATGAACAGCACCAGCAGGACGGCCGCTTCCCACAGGCTCATCCGCAGGTTGATCAGCAGGATCACCGCCAGCAAGCTTTGCGCCGCCGTCAGCATCAGCTCTTCGGTCTGGCGCGCGTCAGTCGGCAAGGGGTCGAGCGTGCCGCTGGAGATCGCGTACGCGATCGGGAGGGTACCGATCAGCAGCGTCCATTGGTTCACCTTCGATGACACCAACGCGCCCAGCGCGGCGTCCGCGCGCAGCCGCCACGCAAGCAGTCCGGCAACAAGGAACTCCGGGAACTCGGACGCCAGCGGCGCGACCCACTGGACAAGTTGGAATTCGTCGACACCGAGATCGACGCCCGTATCGATGAGCCCTTCGGCAAACGGTTCGGCTCCCACGAGAATCGCCGCCCCGGCATACAAGAACATCGCAATGACGAGCATGCGCCGCTGGCCCGTCGGAAGGTTCGCGATCGCCTCGGCGGGTCCGACGATATCCGATTCGCCTTCGGGTTCGCCTCGCGCCGAAAGATAGACGTACACGCCGAACAAGCTCACCAGGAATGCGGCGTCGAAGAGCGTAATGCCACCACGCAGGGGGATGACGAACGAGTAGACGGTTGCGATCCCCAGGATCCCGACTTCAGTGCGATGCACCTCGGCGAGTTTGAGGACGCTCTTCTTCGTGCGAAAGACGAAGATCGCGACGACCATCGTCCAGCCGACGCCAACGAGGAGACGGTTGCCGCCCGTCATGTTTGCGGTCGCGAATGCGGCGTACGAAGGATCGCGCCCAGCCTTCACAGCGAACAGCAAGTCGACCGCGTACTCCGGCAGCACGGCGATCAACCCCAGGCCGGCAATGGCCAGCGTACGAGGCACGTCGCGCTCGGCCGCCTCGGCGCACCAGGTGAGAATGAACGCCGCAGAGACGATCGCCAGGCCGTAGAGGGTTGTCTCGAGCAGGAGCGTCGTATCCCACAGCCCGATGCGGAGCGTGGCGGCCGGCCAAGCCAGCATCGCCATGATGATCGGCCATTGCCATTTGCGAAGGTTCAAGGCCGCCTCCATCACACGAAAAAGACCTTTGATGACGCCGTGTCATCAAAGGTCTCACATCCCCGCGCATCTGCGAGGGCATCCGAACCGGGCCGAGCAAGGCCGGGTGTGGCGATTCGGATTGCCTGCCTCATGAGGCAGACCAGTTACTCCCCTTTGCCTAGGAGCACGCTATCGGAACGCTGGATTCGCGTCAACACGCCTTGCCTGCACGGCGCGTCTCGCTGCAAGCCACGTGGCTGACCGCGTCCAGCAGTTCGGCGGTGTAGTAGTCATCCTGGCTTTCGCCGGCATCGGGAAAGCGCAGGTTGAGGTCAAAAAAGTCGTCACTGGAGAGCGGCTCGCCGCAATCGGCGCAGGTGAACATGACGCGTCCGAAGCGGTCGAGGATGGGGCTCGCAGAGGTCGTCATGTGCGTCTCCTTCGGCTGGTGCAGAGGCCGAAATGGCCTTGTATTGCTACTAACGCTGAGAGAGGGCTGGTATGACGAATCGTAATTTACATAACACGACATCAGGTCGCGTTCGAACCTCCGATAGTGAGAGTAGGGAACATGGGGGACGTTCGAGCCGGGCGTACGACGCCAGGCGCAGGATCCGCACCGCGCGAAGCGACGCGCGATTCAGATCTGGGGTAGCTGTCAGCTCCGATCGATGTACTTGACCGGTCGATGTCGGCCCGGTGCGTCAACTCGCCGAAGGCAATATCTCCTGACGCGCCTGCGTTATCTGAACTGGCGGAGAACGCTGGAAGGGGCAATGCATCCATGAGTGAGCGCAACTACTACGACGTGCTGGGCATCTCGCCCGGCGCGGACGGGACGACGGTCAACCGTGCCTACTGGCAGCTGGCACGCAAGTACCAGGGGTTGGAAGCCTCCGACCCGCGAAGCCATAACCTGCTTGACGAGCTGAACGAGGCCTACAACACACTCGGCACACCGACACTACGGGAGACCTACGACGCCGACGTCTCGCACTTCACGTCGGCGCCCGAACCCGAGGCTGCCGACGACGTCAAGAGGAAGCGCCGCAAGCAGCGGGCCACGCATGCAATGCAGTCGCCAGCCGGCGATGAGTCAACGAACGGCTTCGACGTACCCGCATGGGCGCCTTATGCCGGAGCACTGCTGATTGGCGCCGCGAGCATCGGCATCGGAGCCTTGACCGGCAGCTTGCTTATTCCCGTACTGGGCGTTATGGCCGGCGTCTCCTTAGGTGTCGTCCCGATGCGTGGCCACTTGCTCAACTCGTGGCGGACGCACCGCCAAAGCGAATCCGTCGAGTCGCCATCCCGCGACATCACGGACGCCCCGCAGCAAGCGCCGAGGCGCACCCCGAGCGCACCGAGCGTCCGTCAGCCAGCCATGAAGGCCGACGATCTGCGCACCTCCACGGCCTCGATGGTGAGCCGCTGGCGGACGTCCACGGCAGGCGTCGCGGAGTTCGAAGATCCCCAGCGGATGCCGGACTCGACGCTCATGGACATCTTCGGTTCGGAGCGCGATATGGAGACGCAAGCCGAGCCGCTCTCCGCGGTTCTGGATGTCCTGCGCGGTTCTCGCAAATCCGTCGAGACGCGGTAGGAGCCATCGAGCCGGAGCGGGCAACGCGAGAATCGCTCGATTCTAATGATCGCACTATATATGTTATGTACGCGTGTGAAGCCGCCTCAGCGCGAAGCTTCAATCCCACGCTGAATCTACCGATAACTCCACGGAGAGTACCGGGCGCGGTGCCGCGCAAGCGGCGGCGCTGACTGAACGACGGCGAATGATCTCTTCGCCGACCGCGATGTCGCGCGCATTAGCCTGTCCAGTCCACGGTGATGGAAAAGCACCCTCATCAGAGCATCCTTGACGAGATGGGCCCAGCGGGTCCTGGCACGACGCATCGCGACCTGTCGGCGTTGATGCTGCGCATCGCCGGAACGACGCTGCTGACAGGCACGGCGGCATTGATCATCGCCGGCCCCGCCGTTATGTCGCGGTGGTCGTACACGGGGTTGAACCTGGCCGCCATCATGCTGGGTGTTGCCTTCGCTCTCTTTCTCGCAAAGTACTCACGGGCCACGCAAGTCGGACTCGAACGGGCTTACTCGGGACATCTTGAGGAGTTGAGCCAGCGGCTGCGCACCATGGCGTACCAGGACGCGCTCACAGGCCTGTATAACCACCGCTACTTCTACGAGCAGTTCTCGCACGAGATCGAGCGCTCGCTTCGTTATGGTGAGCCGCTCACGGTCCTGTTGATGGACATGAACAACTTTAAGGGCATCAACGACACGTACGGACACATTGTCGGCGACAAGTTCCTCAGCCTCGTCGGCGAAGTCATTGCGCGGCAGATCCGATCGAGCGACATCGGCGCGCGGTATGGCGGCGACGAGTTCGTCGTGCTGCTGCCAAGCACCGCCGTCGAAGAGGCGCGCCTGACGGCGGCAAAACTCTCTGCGGCGGTCTCCAATGCGGCAGCCATCAGCCCGAACGACGAGCGCATTCACCTCAGCATCACGATTGGCATCGCAACGTGTCCTGACGACTCGCGCACCCCCGGCGAACTGCTGCAGATCGCCGACGCGCGCATGTTCGAGTTGAAGCCGAAGCGCCGTGGCGCCGCGACGAACGAACCACGCAGGGAGGTCGCCTAGGTGGATGGCGCACTCCCCGTCCGTGCATTGGTCGGTCAATCTCGCGAGTGTTAGACTTGACGTGCAGCACCCCGCTGGCGTCGGGCTTCGCCCTCGACCGGCTCGCCAAAGGAGTCCTCGCCGCATGCTGAAAACCGCCCGCTGGTCCGTTATCGGACTCCTCGCGGTGTCCATTCTCGTCCTCGCGTTCGCGTTCGGATACGTGGCGCGCGGCGACGGCGACTCACCCGAGGTCACTGCAGCGCTCCCGACGCCGGGGAACAACGGATCGGCGTCGGCCGCTGATACCGACTTCAAGAACCTCAACGACATCTTCAAGCTGTTGCAGAGCAAATACGTCGATCCGGACATCATCGACCGGGAGACCCTCTACCAGGCCGCCATCAACGGCATGCTGCAGACCTTCCCCGACAGCGGGACGTTCTATGTCGACCCGAACACCGTGCAGACCAGCGTCGGCCCCTCCGGCAAGTTTGAGGGCATCGGCGCCACCGTCGCGTCCCAGAACGGCCAGATCGTCATCGTCTCACCCATCGAAGACACACCCGCGGAACGCGCGGGGATCAAGGCTGGCGACATCATCCTTGAGGTTGACGGCGAGTCGACGGAGGGCTGGTCGCAAGAGAAAGCGGTTCTGAAGATCCGCGGAGAGAGCGGTACGACCGTAACGCTTAAGATCGAGCGCGATGCAGAGGAACTCACCGTCGCTATCGAGCGCGACGAAATCAAGGTCCAGAGCGTAACTACGCTACCGCCCGGGGGCGCGTTGAAGGATGGCGGCGGTAATAGCATCGACGACCTCGCCTACATCCACATTCGCGAGTTCGACGAGCCGACGAAGGAGCAGATGCAGAAGGCGCTCTCCGACGCCGTCAGCAGCGGCAAGAAGGGGCTCATTCTGGATCTGCGCAACAATCCGGGCGGGTTGCTGCGCACCACGGCCGATATCGCGGATGAGTTCCTGGATGGAAACGAGACGATCCTCGTCGAGCGCGAGCGCGACGGTGGCGAGCAGAAGTTCACAGCGCGCGCCGGCGGCGCAGCCACGCAGATCCCCGTCGTGATCATCATGAACCGCTTCAGCGCCAGCGGCGCGGAAGTGCTGGCAGCGGCGCTGCACGACAACAATCGAGGGACCATCATCGGCGAGAAGTCGTTCGGCAAGGGCACCGTCAACGTCTCGAACGACCTTCGCGACGGCGGGCAGCTCTACGTGAGTATCGCTACGTGGCTGACGCCGAACGGCGTGCAGATCGATGGTGTCGGGATTCGTCCCGACGTCGAGATCACGTTGTCGGACGAAGATGTGGATCTGCGACGGGACGTCCAGCTCTTCAAGGCGATCGACATCCTGCGCGGCACGGACTTCACCCCGGAGCAGACACCCGCCGCCGAGTCACCGACGCCGGAAGGCACGCCGACGCAAGCCGGCGGCTAACAACACATGGCCGAGATCAAGCAGGTCTCTGCAAATCGCAAGGCCTTTCACGACTACGAGATCCTCGAGAAGGTCGAGGCCGGCATCTCACTGACCGGCACGGAGATCAAGTCGATACGCGCGGGCGGGGCCAACATCCGTGAGGCGCACGCGCGTCCGCTCGATGGCGAGATGTGGCTGTACGGCGCACATATCGCGCAATACATATCTGGTAGCTGGCAAAATCACGAGCCGACACGCCCGCGCAAGCTGCTCATGCACAAGCGCGAGATTCGCGAATGGGTCCGCGGCATGGCAGAGCGCGGCCTCTCCATCATTCCTCTAAACCTCTATCTTAAGGACGGCAAGGCGAAGGTCGAGCTGGGTCTCGTGCGCGGCCGCAAGCAGTACGACAAGCGGCAAGCGATCGCCAAACGCGATGCGGAACGCGATGTCCAGCGCGCGCTCAAGGAGCGCAATCGCTAGGGTGCTTTCAGGTGAGGAAGTCGAAGATGCCCTCGCGGCGCAGCGCGCGCCGCAACATGAGGGCAAGGCCCAGTCCCATCAGCGCGACAAGCGCGCCTGCGACAGCATCCAGGAAGTAGTGGTTCGCTGTCAGCACGATGCCACCGAGCATGACAAAGGGCAACGTTGCCGCCACTACGCGCACCCAGCGGCCTCGGCCGTTGTAGCCGATGGCGATAGCGATCAGTAGATCCCACCCGAAGTGCAAGCTTGGCATTGCGGCGTACTGATTCACGATCTTCGGGTTCTGGAACGCGTAGTAGGACTGCGCGTGAATGATCGTGTCGGTGAATCCGAATTCCGGCATAAAGCGCGGCGGCGCAAGCGGCACGGTCGAGAAACCGATCAGCGCGATCAAGCCCGAGATCAGGAACGCATTGCGGAAGACAGCGTAGTTGTCTCGGTGTCGGATGTAGAGCCAGAGCGCAACCGCAATGATCACGGGCAGGTGGCCCCAGATGTACAGGTAGTTGAAGAAGTCAACCATCCAGTCCCGGGGCAAGATCAGTTGTTGGAGTGACGCCTCGTAGAAGATCCCGAGTCGCTGCTCGATCTGGATAACGCGCGAGGCATTGTCGAAGGCGGTGCCGGCTTTGCCATCGACAGCGCCCCGGACGAACTGATACGCCACATACGCCGGCACGACGAACAACAACTCGGCGAGGTGCCGCCAGTTCTTCTCCGCAAAGGCCTGCAGTCGGTTTGATCGCGGAACTGCGACCGCCGCTTGCGAACGCATGCCTACTCCTTACAACCCATCAGTATAACGCCCTCCCGAATGGTCGACGCTACTCCGCAGTTGCCATGACTTCGTCGATGGCCTCAGCCGTAGCGTTCACAATAGTATCGACCTGCTGCTCCGTTATGATCAGTGGAGGCGCGAACAGAATGCTGTCACCCTTCACGCGCGTGATGACGCCCCGTTCGCGCAGCGCCCTCGCCAGCTTCGGACCGACGGCCTGTGCCGGAGCAAACGCTTGCCGGGTCGTCTTTTCGGCCACAACCTCGACGGCGGCCATCAGGCCGAGCCCACGCACGTTGCCGACATGCGGCATTTCGAGGAGCTGAGCGAGGCCGTCGTTCAGTCGCCGCCCTATTTTGTCCGCGCGCTCGACGAGGTTCTCGTCGTCGAAGATCTGCAGGTTCCGCAACGCAACGGCGCAAGCGGTCGGGTGCGCGGCGTTCGTGCAGCCGATCATGAACTTCGCGTCGGCGGGCGCGTCATAGATCGCGCGGTGGATGCGATCTGAAACGATGAACCCCGACAACGGCACGTAGGCGCTCGTCACCGCTTTCGCGAACGTGACGACGTCTGCCTGCACGCCCCAGTGCTCCAGCCCGAACCATCGTCCCGTACGGCCGAAGCCCGTGATCACTTCATCAGCGATCAGCAGCACGTCGTGCCGGTCGCAGATCTCGCGCAGGCGCGGCCAGTAGCCCGGGTCCGGCGGGATGACGCCGCCGGCGCCGTGGACGGGCTCGGCGATCACCGCCGCGACCGTGCCAGCGCCCTCGCGCAGGATCGTCGCTTCGATGTTGTCCGCGCAGTCGAGCGTGCACGTCGGCTTGCCCGCACACCACTCGCAGCGATACGGATAACACGTCGGTACCTGGACGAAGTTCGGAGGCTCCGGACCAAATCCCTTGTGGAACGGCGCCATGCCGGTGATTGCCGTCGCAGCCATCGTTCCGCCGTGATAGGCGTCGCTGCGAGAGATGATCTTGAGCTTCTCCGGTTGTCCGGCAAGGAACCAGAAATAGCGAACGGCCTTGATCGCCATGTCGTTCGCTTCGGACCCGCTGTTGGCGTAAAAGACGCCCGACATGTTTGGTGAGACCAGGCTTAACAGCTTCTCGGTGAGCTTGATCGAAGGGATGTTCGCGTACCCGGCGTAGCTGTTCGCGAACGCCAGCTCTGACATCTGCTTCGCCGCCGCCTCGCCGAGTTCCACCCGGCCGTGGCCGACGGCGACGTTCCACAGCGACGAGAGACCGTCGATGTACTGCTTGCCGCGCACGTCGGTGAGCACCGCTCCCCTGCCGCTCGCGTAGATGACCGCGTTGGCGTGGTCAGCCGCGTTGAACTGGGGGTGGATGATGTGGGCCAGGTCGTATGCCGCGAGTCGGTCGATTTCGGCTTCGGGCTCGCGCCCACCGTTACTCGTGTCCAAATTGTTCACCTGCTTATGCGAACGCCAGTTGGACAGATTATACGCCCCCGCCGGCCTCCTGAAGCAACTCGTGGGCAATTCGTCGCTCGTCCCAGGGCCAGTGCGTGGCGCCGATGACGATCGACCGCTCGGTGCCCTTGCCGGCCAGCAGGACCGTGTCGCCCTTCCCGGCGCGCTCGAACGCCTTCTTGATCGCTTGGCGGCGGTCGAATTCGCGGTCGAACTTGCGGCCGAAGCCGGCGCCCTTCAGCGCGCCGGCGATCTCGTCCAGGATGAGATCCGGATCCTCGCCGCGCGGGTCCTCGTTCGTGATGACGGCGTGGTCCGCGACCTCCGCGACGGCGCGTGCGATGCCGCGACGCCGGCCGGCATCGCGCTCCCCCGCCGCGCCGAACAGGACGATCAGCTTGCCGTTTGTGATCGGGCGCAGCATGCGCAATACGTTGCGCATCGCCTGTTCGGTGGACGCGATATCGACCACCACGCGATACGGCTGGCCTTCTTCGATCAGCTCCATGCGCCCCGGCACGCCCGGAAAGCTCGCCAGCGACTCCACAGCGGCGCTGAATTCGACGCCCTGAGAGACGGCAGCGGCGGCGGCGGCCAGGCAATTCGACACGTTGTAATCGCCGAGCAGCCCGGTCGTCACTTCGATATCTTCGCCGAACATGCGGGCCTTGAAGCGCGTGCCGAACCCTTGTTGCGTTATGTCGAACCCGGTCATGTCGGCCTGGTTCTTCACGCCGTAGGTGATGATGGGCACGATGGTGACGCCGCGGAGGTCCGCCGAAATGGCGTCGTCCGCGTTCAGGATCGCCGCCTTGCCGAACCCCTTCTCCGCCGACGTGCCGAGCATGCGAAAGAGGATCGCCTTGGCGTCGCGATATTCCGCCATGCTGCCGTGGAAGTCGAGGTGGTCGGGAGCGAGGTTGGTGAAGACGCCGACATCGAACTCGCACTGGTCGACGCGGTGCATATCGAGTCCGATCGATGACGCCTCGACGACGGCGTACCGGCCGCCCGCGTCGTGGATCTGCGCCAGGTAGCGCTGCACTTCGGGCGATTCGAGCGTCGTCATGTGCGAGGCGTTCGCCTCGACGATGCCGCCGACGCCGAACTCCACGCTGCTGAGGTAGCCGGCGCGATGGCCGGTCTGGTTCAGGATGTGGGCGATCAGGTGGCTGGTCGTCGTCTTGCCGTCGGTGCCGGTGACGCCGATCATCCCCATCGTGCGAGCGGGGTTCTCGTAGAAGCCGGCCGCCGCCTCAGCGAGCGCCACCCGGCTATCCGGCACGGCGATGAACGTGACGTCTTCGTTGACGTAGCGCTGCCACGAATCCCGGAGCGCCTCCTGCACCACGACGAAACGAGCACCGCCGGCGATGGCGTTCGGGATGAAGGCGTGGCCATCGACGGTCAGTCCGAGCACCGCCACAAAGACGCATCCCGGCGTCGCCCGGCGGCTGTCGTGGACGATAGCGGTCGCCTCGTCCGGCTGCCCGGAGACGACGTTGCTGTAGGAGATCTCTCGAAACCACGTCGGAAGTTCGGTAGAGGTTCGGGTGGTCACGTTTCTCACTTTATCTCACGGGGGCACGGGAACCACAGATTTCACCGATTTCACAGATTGGGTTGGGGCTGGACGGTAACAGGGATTTCACGGATTGCACGGATTAGGGCTCCACGATCGATCCACAGAGGACATCGAGTTCACAGAATTTCATGGCCCGGGTTTGATCCACAGAGGGGCGCTGAGTTCAGAGAGGATTGGGGCTTTGACCCGTTTCGATTTAGTTATGTCGTGCTGTTCGGGGGACGGTAACAGGGATTTCACGGATTGCACGGATTAGGGCTCCACGATCGATCCACAGAGGACACCGAGTTCACAGAATTTCAGGGCCAAGGTTTGATCCACAGAGGGCACTGAGTTCACCGACGATTGGGGATTTGTCCCGTTCTGATTCTAGTTATGTCGTGCTGTTCGTATCTAAAATGAATTCCGTTTCGCAATATCGATGTTTTCGCCAGGTCGGCGACGAGCGTGTCGTGGAGGGCCTGCCACTCGTCCATCGACTCGATGCCGGGGATGACGGGCGCATCGGACGCGAGGCCGAACTGCGCATCGTTCATCCGCCCCATGGCCGTGCCCACGTCTGACTTCTGCTTCGCCCGCGCCATCGCAGGAACCTCCTGCTAGTTGACAGAACTGCCCAGAGATTACGCGCATGATCGGATCATGTCAAGTCTGGGAAGGATCTCTGGCCAACTTATTGTACGGTTGACACGGGCTTGACGGGAAACACGGATCTCGTGGATTGAGCAGACGCCGTTTGGGGACCGCCACATCGTCGGCGAATCGAGGCGGCACTGGCTACGCCCGCGACGTATGGCGAACCGGATATGTGCGAAATTTGCCGGCTAGGCCGAGAGATGCAAGCGATGGGACTACTCCGCACGATCCGGTATGGACTCAGTTAGGAGCGGCGACGGCCATATCGTCAGAACCAAGAACCAAGTCACAACGTACAACCCCGCCATAGCGACGAGCGTCGGTGCCACCCCAGGTTGAGCCAGCGGTGTGAACGACCAAACCCGTAGGGCGACACCGAAGGCTCCAGCGACCCACGCCAGTACGGTTGTGGCCTGACCAAGCAGCGTCGGGCGTGCTCTCGCCTTTACAAGAAGGAACGTACCTAGAGTCAGAAGGAGAACTGGAGTCACAAGATAGAAGAGTCCCCAGATCATGGCGCCGCCACCCCGGAGCCTTCCTTGTCACCCGACCTATCGTCGCCGAAATAATCCCGCAAGATTACGTCCACACCGAGGGTCTTCGCAGCCCAGGTCAAGCCAGCGACCCAAGCGGTGTAACAGCCGAGCTGTCCAGCCAAGGTGGGTATCTCCCAGCAACGAGGCTGTGTCCAACGAGAAGGATCGAGCCCCGTGTTCTTTGGGGGACCCTGCGGCGGGCCTTCTCGCCGGTTGAGCCTTTGTCTTATCCAGTCGACATGGCGGCGCCAGTTTTCGGCGACATCAGGATTGAACTCGAGATCCGGCAGCCCGAGATCACCGGGACTCGGCAAGTCTGGTGAGAAGTAAGGAACTGGCGCGCTCGGCGTGTCGAAGCACGGAATGACGTGGCAATAGCCCGTCGGATCTGAGTAGTTCACGGGATCGTCACCAGCGTATGCGTACCGGTTGCCAATATCGAACGGATCCCGCTCGAGGAAGCGACCTAGAGTCGGATCGTAGTGTCGGGCGCGGAGGTAGTAGAGCCCGCGGTTCGCGTTGCGATCGTCCTGCTGTCCCGTGAAGCGGAAGTCGTTCGTCGACGTGACGGCCGGTTTCGGCGCGCCGAATACATCGTACGAGTACGTCGCTGTCTGCACGCCACTGTCGCTACGCAGCTCCGTCGTACTGCCGAGCCCGTCGGAGAGGTAGTACGACGTAACGTTGCTGCCGTCCGTCGCGGAGCTGAGGCCGAGGCCGTAGACGTACGTTGTCGTCGACGGCGCGCCGCCGTCAGGCGTGCGCGTGTCCTGGAGGATCTGCGGCAGCCCCGCTCCGACATCCCAGACGAAGTCGTCGTTCATCTTCGGCGCGGTCATCGTGCGCGAGCGCATACGGAGGCCGTCGCCGTTGTAGGTGTAGATGCCCTCGCCGGTATTCTCACCCGTGTTGAAGCAATTCCTCCCGAACACGGCCGAAGCCTTGCTCAGGTCGAGGACGGAAATACTCCCGTCGAGATCGAGGTTGTAGGTCAGATCATATGCTGCCGCGCCTTCGCTTGCGCCAAAGTGCCCCGCGATTGCGCTCAGGTCCAGGATGCTGACCGAGCCATCGTTGTCAACATCGCCCAGGCATCCACCGTTGCGCATGAGGCGGTTCTCGTGGTCGTAGAAGAACGTATCGTTGGACGTGCCAGAACCACCGATGTTGGTGAGGTTCCCGTTCTTGTCGTAGGTGTTGGTGCCGGTGACACCCGTCATGGTCTTGAGCTGGTCTGCCTCATCATAGGTGTACGTCATGGCGGGGTTCGCATCGACCTGCATCGAGAGCCGGTTACCCACGCCATCGTAACCGTAAGTCGTCGTCGACGCTGGACTCGGGTAGGCGACGCTGTTGAGGCGATCGAGAGTGTCATAACCGTACTGAGTGGTCATACCGTTAATATCGGTCACACTCTGCCTCGTCCCGTTGGGCTTCGGCACATAAGTGTAGGACGAAATCGGCACGCCGGATTTCTTATTGATCACGCTTGTAAGCCGATTCGCGGCGTCGAAGCCGTAGACGGCTTGCAGGCCCGTGGCGGCCGGCAGAGTGGCATCTTGGAGGCGCCCCGCCGCATCGTAGGTGTACTGGGTGAGGCCGCCCAGCCAGCTTGGCATGACGGCGCTCATTCGGTTCAGCTCATCGTAGGCGTACGTCACGGTCTTCAGATCCGGGTATGTGACCAGCGTACGATCGTTGGCCTCGTTATAGCCGTACTGCACGATCTGCGTCGCGGCCTTGAACGTCGTCTGGACGCTCGTGAGCCGGCGAGCGGCGTCGTAGCCGTACGTCGTCGTGTCGGAGGGGTTCGGGTTGCAGCATGCACCGCGCGTGTCGGTCATCGTGTGCCGCATCCCGTCCTTGTAATACGTGAATGCAGTCGCGTAGTGCACGTCCGGATACGCGATATTGCGAAGGCGATTGACCTCGTCGTACAGATACTTCACGCTCCGCGCCGTTCCTTGGTGCCTCCCGTCTTGCATCGATACGAGATTGTCGTTGACATCGTAGCCGTACGTGGTGACACGGTGCGCCGGCAGCAATGCGTCGGTCACGGTTGCGAGCCGATTGCCGGCGTCGTACCCGTATTGTGTAACGAACCCGCGCGCATTCTGCACGGTATTGCGATTGCCAACAGCATCGTACGCATAGATGGTCTTCGCGCCGGCCCCGTTGTACGGGTCTTGCACCGTGCGCAAATGATTCGCCGCGTCGTACGTGAAGGTGGTCATCCGCGACGGCGTCATCGCATCGATAACGTCGCTCAGACGGCCGGCTGCGTCGTAGTCATAGGTGACCGTGTTTCCGAAATGGTCGGCCACAGTGTGAGGCAGCCCGCGAGGGTCGTAGGTGAAAGACGTTTGGTGACTGAGTGGGTCGAGCGTCGACGTCACGAGTCCGGGATTCACCGGATCGTTGTAAGAGAAGCTCGTCACGTTGTGAAGCGGCGTCGCGTCGGCAATGGACGTGAGCACGTTGTGGGTAAAGGCGTTCGGGCTTCCGTAGCTGTACGTAGTCACGCATGAGGGGATGCAAGGCGCAACATTCAACCGGGGATCGGTCACTGTCGCGAGGTCGTTGAGCGCGGTGTACGTGTACTGCCATTTGTGCGAGAGCGGATCCGTCGTGGACAAGACGTTTCCACGATTGTCATATGCGAAGCTCGTCGTGTGGTTCAAGGGGTCCGTCACGCTACAGATGTTCCCGTTGTCCGCCGCTGGCGTCGAGCAGCTCGACGGCACGCCGCTCTCATACGTGTACACCGTCTCAAGCTGATCGGTAGCTGTGTACTGTCGGATTCCCGTTTCGCGAAACCGTGTGTCGAATGAGTGAAGCTCGACGTTGCCGCGCGGATCCACGACATACGTGCGGCCAAGATTCAACGGGAACGTGCCTGGTGCGAGGCCCGGGCAATTTGCGCTTGTCGTCAAGGGCGGCGTGGCGTAGTAGAAACAAGACACTCCACCACCACTAGAGACTATGCTCCCAATGGCAATCCAGTATTTTGCTCCGCCCGCGCCGCCGGTTGGAATCGCGTTGTTCCAGTTTGCCGGAGAAGCGAGGGTAACGGCGGTCGCGGTGTTTGAAGCGACCATCCCGGAGCTTGGCCCTGCTATCACGAGATAGCCAGTCAGCGAGCCGAACGTTTGGCCCGTATCTGCCAACCCATTCGATGAGAAGCTGACGTTCCCTCCGCTGCCACTGGCCACGATGGCGCCCGTCACGACGTAGTACAGCGCGCCAGCGGCTGGCGTTCCGTTTGACCAATTCGACGACAGCGTGACTGTCGTCGCGGTATTCGTCGACACGGTCCCTGAACTGCCGCCGGAGACAACAGTGTTGCCAACGAGCGCATTTGTCACGAATGTCTTCGACAGATCGGAGAGTCCGTTCGACGTAAAAGTGAGCGCTGCGCCTCCACTGGCGCCGGCCTGCTCAACCACACGGTTCGCGCTGTCGTAGAGATTGACAACCTGCAGTTGCTGGTTAGCGTTCTTGATCGAGGTCAGCCGATGACTACTGTACGTAAAGGTCGTGACGCCACCACGGACGTCCGTCACGGTAGTCAAATCGCCCGTCCCGGCGTCATAGCCGTAGCCGACAGTACGATTCGGCGTCAGTGAAGGGTCCGTGATCTGGGTAATGCGCTTCGCACCTGCATCGATGATGAAATTCAAGACTCGACCTGATGGATCTTCGACGTAGTCCAGCCCGTCAGCATCGTAGTGCAAGCTAGTGAGGTTGGCGTTGCGGTCGGAGATACTCGCCAACCGACCGCTTGAGTCGTAGAAGTACGCGATCTGCGAGGGCGTGGTCAGCGTGTACGTGGCGCCGCTCTGCACGAGGCTGTCATACACGCCCCGAGGTGGTAAGAAGTTTCCACCGCTCAATGTGAAGAAGGCGCTGCCCCCACCCGGGTAGCGAACCTGGACGGATCCGTCCGTAAAGGCCGCCAAAGACGAGTCGTAGTTGTGCGTCCAGCCCCAGCCCAGAGGACCTTGGGTTAGCGCACCGCTGGAGGAGTAGTTGCGCGTGAACTCCAGCGGGATGCCGCGACCCGGCATCGCGATATCGGTGTGGCCGTGCGAAAGCGCGCCCGTCGAGAATGAGACCGGGTCCTTCGACTGGCCATCGAAGCTGATCGGGTCGGTCGTTCCTCCAACGTAGACAGTGAGAGAACCGCCACCCGAATGACTGATCGAGATCTCTGCGCTGAACCCGGCCCACGCCGAGACGTCGCACGCCATGAACAGAATCGCCGGGTCGGGGAACGACGGGCCTGAGCCGGTCACCAGCGAATGCGGAACGGTGTAGTTTCCCTGGCCGTCCTGTGTATAGAGGGTGATGTTGAACGCCGGCTGAAACACTGCGTCAAAGCGGAAGTACAGTCGTTTCCCGTCAAGCACGGTGAACGGATTGGACTTGATCGTGGATGTCGCCGTTCCCGCCAAGAGCACGGCATTTCCGGTCTGCCCGGCAGACGAACCGCTCTTGCAAAGTGTCGAATCGGCGTTCGTTGACGCGACCGCTGCTATCACGGGTAGGTTCTCCAAGTGCACCGGGAGTCCCGTCGTAGTCCAGTTCGGTACTTCTTCTCGCCCTGCGCCCTCATCGAAACCAACGACGCCTCCGAACGTCCGGTAACGAACACGTATGGCCTGACTTACGTACGGAGTGAGATCGACTGTGCGCTTTTGCCAGTTCGCCGAGCCGCTGAACTCGAACTCTTTTTGAACCCAGCTTGGCGTCCCGGTTCCAACCGCGATGTCGAAGGCGAATGAATCGCCCTTCCGATAATAGGTCCACACCGTGCCGGCTGCGATAACCGTGAACGGATCCGTCGAATAGGCGTTGCCTCCGTTCAAGCTCAGATAGTTGCCACTCTGCCCGCCCGCCGGCTCGCTGGGCGTGCCCGTGGTCGTCCAGCCGGGAACGGAGCCGCCGGACATTGGCTGTTCGTAGTTGTAGTTCACCGGCGCGCTTACGACGCGCGGGGGTGATGTGAAGTAGTTGTTGAGCGGCGCCGGGGTGCTCGCGCCGGAGTCGGAGGGAAACACGGCCTGTGCCACCGGTACTGGCGGCAGATCGAGGAGGACGCCGGAGAACAATACAGAAGTGACCGCCACGACTGTGGCGAGAAAGAGAGTCTTCACCGCAAGCCCTCCTAGCGATCTTGAGCGCGACAGCCGAACGAGACGGGTTGAGATCAACGGGGTTGTGCGCCAACGTAGACGTACTTCGCTCAGTTGTCAATGCTGTTATGGCGTGTACGCGGATTATTTCGCGACACCGCCGTCCCGCCGCTGGGTCGAGACTCCGACCTTACTCCCGGCAACCGACTTCGCCGCGGCGCGTTCGCGTTGTGCGAGGGCGTGAAGTTGGCGCTGCGCCTGACGCTCAGCTCCGACTCGCCATAACCGGCGGATCTTCGTACCATGAGCGGACACCAGGCACGACAAACGGGCGCGCCAACGCCGGTCGCCGCTCCCTGAGCGCAGGCCGGAGGATCGCGCCGTTTCACGGAGGGTTCAAGTTGGCAGCACGAAAGAAAGTCACGGTGATCGGCGGCGGCATGACGGGCGGCGCGATCGCGCAGCGCCTCGTCGAGAAGGGCATCGCCGACGTCATCATCCAGGACGACCCGCAGTTCGCCCAGACGCTGCATCACGGCAAGGCGCTGGACATGGCGCAGTCCGCATCGTGGCTCGGGTTCGAAACGAAGATCACCGCCACCGACGGCTGGGACGAGACCGCGGGCTCGGAGGTCATCGTCTGCACGGCGGGCGCGCCCCGCAAGCCGGGGATGAGCCGCGAAGACCTGCTGAACGGCAACGCCGACATCGTGCGAGCGAAGATCAGCGACGCGGCGAAGGCCTCCCCCAACGCAGTCATCATCATCTTCGCGAACCCGATGGACGCGATGTGCCACGTCGCGCTGCAGGCGTCCGGCTTCCCGCGCGAGCGCATCATCGGGCAGGGCGGCGCGCTGGACACGGCACGCTATCGCGCGTTCCTGCAGATGGAGACGGGCGTCTCGATCCGCGACGTACACGCGTACGTGCTGGGCGGCCACACCGACACGACGATGGTGCCGATCGTCTCGCAGGCGCGCATCGGCGGGCTGCCGCTATCGTCGCTGCTCTCGCAGGACAAGATCGACGCGATCGTCGCGCGGACGATGCGCGGCGGCGCAGAAATCGGCGAGCTGATGAAGGTCTCGAGCGCGTACTACGCACCGTCGGCCGCGACTGTCGCCATGGTGGAGGCGATTCTGCTCGATCAGAACCGGCTCATCCCCAGCGCCGTCCTCTGCAACGGCGAGTACGGCATCAAGGACATCGTCTGCGGCGTCATGTGCGAACTGGGCACGGGCGGCATCAAGCGCACGATCGAGACGCCGGTCTCGGACGACGAGCGTGCGAAGATCGTCGCCGCGGCCGACGCCACGAAGTCGCTGATCGCGCTGCTGAAGTAATCACGGGAGAAGTCGCATGACCACGGACACCGGCACGAGAGTGCGCGAGATCAACACCGACGACATCACGCGCGTCGTCGCAGAGCTGTGCCAGAAGGCGACGCACGAACTGCCTGACGACGTCGTCGCCGGGCTGAAGAAGGCGGAGCAGTCCGAACGCTCGCCGCTCGCCAAGCAGGTTCTAATCGAGATCCTCGAGAACGTTGACATCTCGAAGCGCGACCTGATCCCCCTCTGCCAGGACACCGGCACGACGGTCGTGCTGGTTGAAGTGGGCCAGGACGTCCACATCGGCGGCGGCTCGCTGCGAGACGCGATCAACGCAGGTGTGAGCAAGGGCTACACGGAAGGATTCCTGCGCGCATCGATGGTTGCGCACCCGTTCTCGACGCGGGTGAACACGAAAGACAATACGCCCGCCGTCATCCACACCGAGATCGTGCCGGGCGACAAGTTCTCGATCACGGTCGTGCCGAAGGGCGGCGGCTGCGAGAACATGAGCAAATTCACGATCATGCTCCCCTCGCGCGGCAAAGAAGGCATCACGGAGTTCGTGCTCAACACCATCGAAGAGTCCGGCGGAAACCCGTGCCCCCCGCTCGTCGTCGGCGTCGGCGTCGGCGGCTCGTCTGAGTACGCGATGTATCTCGCCAAGCGCGGCATCGTCCGCCCCGTCGGCGTCCACAGCGACGATCCCGAGACGGCGGAGTTCGAACGCGAGCTGCTGGAGAAGGTCAACGCGCTGGGCGTGGGTCCGCAGGCGGTCGGTGGCATCAACACCGCGATGGCAGTGAACATCGAGACGTACCCGACGCACATCACGTCGCTCCCGGTGGCGGTGAACCTGCAGTGCCACAGCGCGCGTTCGAAGACCGCGGAGCTCTAAGCTGTGACCGACACCGCGACACGCGTGCGCCTGCGACCCGCGACGCCGCACGATATCGATCTGCTCGTACCGATGATCAACGCGGCCTACGCTCGAACCGAGAGCCACGTCTTCCTCGGCACGCCGCGGACCGAACGTCACGATATGAGCACGATGGTCATCGGCATCACCGTCGCCGAGGCCGGCGGGCGCATCGCGGGCTGCGTGCACATCGACGCGAGCAGCGACCCCGCGCACTTCGGGCTGCTTGCCGTGGACACGTCGCTGCACCGCGGCGGCATCGGCTCGCTGCTCGTCGAGCACGCCGAGACGCTGGCTCGAGACGCCGGCGCACGAACGATGCGCATCGAGACGGTCAAGCAAGCCGGCCTGACGCCGTTCTACGTGCGTCAGGGCTATCGCATCATCGGCGAGACCGACGGTCAGGTGTGGAACGGCGGAGCGGACTGGGGCGCGGACGCGCCGTGGCAGATGGTCGATCTCGAGAAGGACCTGCGATGAGCGAGATCCGCATCGTCAAGCCGCACGAACGCGACGCCGGCACGGCGCAGACGCCCGGCATGACGCGCGTCGCCGGCGTCTCGGCCGGTACCTGTGGTTCGAGCGGCATCTGGATGGGTCAGTTCACCAACGAGCCCGGCTTTCGAAGCGGCGCGCATCACCACGGCGACGTCGAGAGCGCCATCTACATCGTGCGCGGCCGGCTCCGCATGCGCTGGGGCGACCGCCTCGAACATGAGGCGGACGCGACCGCCGGCGACTTCATCTTCGTACCGGCGCAGCTCGTCCATCAGGAGATCAACACGTCCGACAGCGAAGGCGTCGTGGCGATCCTCGCCCGCGGCGGGCAGGAGAACGTCGTAGTCAACGTCGAGATAGCAGAAGCCGCGCGCGGCTAAGCGCCGGGAGGAACAGCATGCCCATCACGAGAGAGAACGGCGAGATCCGGGCGACGCCGCCGTTTACCGACGACGATGTCGCGCAGTTGCGCGTCGGCGACCACGTGCGATTCTACGGCACGATCTACACCGCTCGCGACGCCGCGCACCGACGCATGATCGCGGCGCTCAACGAGGGCAAGCCGCTCCCGATCGATGTGAAGGGGCAGGTGATCTACTACGTCGGCCCGTCGCCCGCGCGTCCGGGCCGCGTCATCGGCTCCGCTGGCCCGACGACCGCCATGCGGCTCGATCCGTTCACGCCGGCGCTGCTCGACCAGGGGTTGAAGGTGATCATCGGCAAGGGCGGCCGCGGCAGCATCGTCAAGAAGTCGCTGCAGGATCACAAGGCGGTGTACCTCTTCGCCATCGGTGGCGCCGGCGCGCTGCTGTCGAAGACGATCAAGAAGATGGACATCGTCGCGTACGAAGATCTCGGCACCGAATCGATCAAGAAGCTCGAGGTTGAAGGCTTTCCGGCTATCGTCTGCTGTGACATGTATGGTGGCGACCTGCTGCTGAAGGGCAAAGAGGAGTACCGCGACCAAGCGACGCTCGGCACGTATCAGTCCGTGCCGCCGGCCGAGAAGGCAGGCTAACGAATGTCGCAAGAACTCATCGACTACATGCGGCGCGAGCTGCGCGATATGCACCGGCTGTACGAGCACGTGACGTCGGACCTGGACGACGAGCAGGTGAACAGCGTCCCGGCGAACGGCAAGCAGAACCTCGCCTTCTCGCTCTGGCACTACATCCGCACCGAGGACAACGCGATCCAGTTCGTCATCCAGCGCAAGCCGACCGTCTGGATCGAAGGCGGCTGGCCGGAGAAGTTCGGCCTCGACTCGAAGTCGCAGGGCACGGGCTTCACGGACGCCGAGGCGCGGGACTTCCGGTTCACCGGCATCGCAGCCTTCCGCAGCTACATGACCGACGTCTTCGCAAAGACCGATGCCTATGTCGCCGGCCTGTCGCCGGAAGAGAGCGAGCGGAAGATCGTCGTGAAGCCGCTCGGTGAGATGTCGATCATGACCGCCATCTCCGGCCTCTGCATGACGCACGGATACCGCCACCTCGGTGAAATCGAATTCGCGAAAGGCCTCGTCGCCGCAAAGGGTGGCGCGACGATCTAGCGGAAGGAACCGCACGATGACTACCCGTTTCGAAATGCGCGTCGACCCGTTCTGGCGCCCCCTCATCGTGCCATTCGGCGGCACGGACGCGCGCTCGCTCGCCGAGATCACTGACGAAGGCACACTGCGCGTACGGTTCGGCTTCCTGTTCGATCACACCTTCCCGCTCGGTAGCATCGAGAGCGCGGCGTCCACGCGCCCACCGTGGTGGTCGAGCATCGGCTGGCAGACGAACTTCGTTGGCCAGATCGGACTGCTCGGCTCGCACGACGGTTGCGTGGAACTCCGGTTCCGTGAGCCCACGACCGTCAACATGCCGTTCCCGTCGCGTTGTCAGCGCTTGACGATCTCCCTCAAGCTGCCGAAGGACTTCCTGACGGCACTGGCGGAGCGCGGCATCGAGGTCACGGCTGCCGCGCAGTGACGTGCGTGTCCTCGAGTTCCCGCACTTCGTCGGCCGAGTACCCGAGCAGGTCGCGCAGCACGTAATCGGTGTCCTGCCCGTACAGCGGCGCATGGCGATTGCTCCGTGCATCCGAGCTCGACATCGTGAACGCCGCGCGCGTGTGGGGCAGCCACCCCGCTTCCGGATGCTCGACCAGGCGCACGAACTCGCGCGACGACAGCTGCGGATCCTCGAACAGCTCCGATATCAGCGCCGCCGCGCTCGCCGGCACGCCTGCTGACTGAAGCGCGGCCTCCGCTTCGTACACGTCCTGCGTGCGTGTCCACGCTGCGACCACCGCGTCGACGTCCCGCCGGTGGTGCATGCGTGACAGCACATCCGCGAAGCGCGCGTCGCCAGCGAGTTGCGGCTGTCCGATGACGGAGCACAGCCGCACCCACTGCTCGTCGTTCTCGCATGCGATGGCGATCCAGCGATCGTCGCCAGCGCACGGATACACACCGTGCGGCGACATACTGGGATGCGCATTACCGGTGCGCTGTTGCACCCGACCGTTCATCTCGTAGTCCAGCAGCGCTTCGCCGACGACCTGCAGTTCGCCTTCGAGCATCGCCAGTTCGACGTGCTGCCCCTCGCCGGTCCGGGCGCGATGTCGCAGCGCGGCGACGGTCGCAAGCGCCGAGAGCGCGCCGGCGTTGTAGTCGCAGTAGTAGTTCGCGGGCTGCATCGGGCCGCGGTCCGCGTATCCCGTCAGGTGCGCCAACCCGCTCATCGCATCGATGCCCGGCCCGTACGACACGCGCTCTCGCAGCGGCCCGGTCGCACCGAACGCCGGCATCGACACCATCACGATGTCGCGCCTGCTCGCGCACAACGACTCGTAGCCGATGCCCAGCGACGGCATCACGCGCGGCGCCATGTTCTCCACCAGCACGTCGCTGATCGCCACAAGCCGTAACAGCACTTCCCGCCCCGGCGGCTTCGACAGATCGAGCGTCAGCGCGCGCTTGCCGCGGTGCAGGTCGTTGTAGCTGACGATGCGGTTGTATGGACGGTCGGGCGCGCCGGCGACCGGTGGCGCGATATCGACATGCAGCGGGCGCGGGAACGGCGGCTCGATGCGGATCACTTCGGCGCCGAGATCGGCAAGCAACGAAGTGGCGACGGGCCCCGCGATCGCAACCGTCAGATCGATGACGCGTACGCCGTCGAGCGGCTTCATATCACGCCCGCCGCTGCCAGCCGCGCGAGGCTGCGCCGAGTAATGTCCAGCTCGCCGGCGTAGATCTCGGCGTTGTGCTCGCCCAGCAGCGGCGCGCGCCGCGTGATCCAGGGCGTTGCCGTCATTCGCATCGGCGCACCGAGCGCGCGGAGGCCCTCCACAGCAGGCGAGTCGACCTCGACGAAGAACTCCCGTGCCGTGAGCTGGCCCAGCCTGTCCTCGACCACCTCCCCCGGATCCAGCACTTCCGTGAAGGGCAGCCGCGCCTCCTGCGCTTCCTCGACGGCGCGCCACTTGTCGCGCGACGCCAGCCAGCCGTCGAGCAGCGCGTCCGTCTCGTCCGCGTGGCCGAGCGGCTGCGCCAGCACGTCCGGCGCAGCCAGCCGCGGCTCCTGCAGCACGGCGGCGAGTAGATCGGGAAAACGATTGTGCCGGTGCACGTAGACGTATCCGTCGGCGCACGGCCGGATCACCGACGGGTACAGATACTCCGGCGGCAGGCCGACTGGCCGCGTGCCGTTGCGTACCGACTGACGGCCGAAGACGTGCGCGCGGGCGAGCGCGCCGCCCGTCAGAAAGCTCGACGCCTCGGCAACCGACACGTCGACGTGCTGTCCGTCACCACCGCCCTCGCGAACCATCAGCGCCGCGACGATACCTAGCGCGGAGTGAAGGCCCGCCTGGTACGCAGCCTGCTTTCCGTATGGCTTCACCGGCTCGCGATCCGGATCGCCGGTCATCGCCAGATATCCACCGGCCGCGTTCGCGACGATATCCGTGGCGAGCCACTGCGCGCGCGGCCCGCTCGCCCCGAACGGCGTGATCGACGTGACGATAAGCTCCGGTCGCCCCTTCGCGAGCGCGTCGGGACGCAGAGCAGGATGTTGCAGTTCCGGACCGGTGACGAACACATCCGCGGTATCGAGCAGACGAAGCAACAGCGCGGCGCCCGTCACCATGTCGACATCCAGCGTGATGCTGCGCGTACCCGCCCCGAGATGCAGCTGCAGCGCGGATGTCTCGGCGTGCGGAATGTCGTGCAGGAACGGACCGGCGCGCCGTAGCGTGCTACCGACGACCGGCCGTTGAACCTTGATGACGTCGGCGCCGAGACCCGCGAGCAGGCGCGCACAATAGCCGCCAGCGACGCCATCGGTAGCATCGATCACGCGAAGGCCGGACAGTGCGGTCATGGTGTTAGGGGTGGCTTACGATTCGCCAACTGGCTGCGATTCACGCTCGTGCGACTCCCGCATCGCCAGCCGCTCAGCGAACTGCATGCCGTAGTAGCACGGGATCGACAGCAGAATGATCGGGATGCCGATGAGGACGCCCTTGATGCCGACGAGCGTAAGAAACAGCCCGAACGACACGCACAGCCCCATCCCAAGCACCGCCACGATGCGGATGATCGCGATGTACGACGAAACCTGCTGGATCTCGTCCGCAGGCGTACGTTCGAACCCGTCGTCGTCATCGTCGTCTTCGATATCGGGCATAGCGTCAGTGTCCATCACGCCCGCATGGTAGCAGCCTTAGATCGACCGAGCACGAAACAGCTGACCGTAACTGTCCTTCAGCGACGCGTGAGTGAGGCAACAAAACGCCTCACGGCGTCCGTCGAGACCTCGTCGGTGGAAATCACCGCGCGGATCGCGGGCGAGGCCGAATCCTCTATGACGGCAATGGACTCACGCTCGTAGGTCCAGACGCGCAACTTGAATGCACCCTCCGTCTCAACCTCAGTGGTGCGCGGCGGCGAGCCAAAAGAACTGCTCAGCCCCTGAACAACAGTGTAGGATGCTTCGCCTTCGGACGTATACGTGGTGATGATGAAGGACTCGCCGTCGGGCCGAGTGTCAAGGAACGCACGCGCCCGATCGAGTGTGAACGGCGCAGCGGACTCGAGGGGGCGCCATCCCAAGCGCCGCTCCACGGCATCGAAGTCCCCGGCGAACTGATCGCGAGCCGACCCCACGCGACCGAGATACAAGCTCACGTCGACCCATTCCGTGGGAAGAAGTTTGGGTGGGGGCGACCCCGCACTGTCCCCGCACGCGAACGCGGTCAGCAAGAGCCCGAAGACGGCGATGACGAGCGCTCGTCGAGATCTCATGCGTTGAGGCGGTGGGGCAAGCTCGACCGCACTGATTTAACGGGCATGAGGTGTTTGTACCACGTTGCGACAGCTTGCCGCCGGAGCGGCGTCACGGAAACCCTCAGCGCCGGTTGCTGCTAACCTTCGGTCGGCCTTGGCGGCGGCCTGCGCCGGCCGCTTGGAATGCAACGATGGCCAACTCAAACGAGCATTCAAGCGACTCGGCAACCGATAAGACGCGGCGCGTCTACTCATCGTCCCCTGGCACCGACACCACCGGCCGATTGCGGCTTGGCAGCCGGTTCCGGTCGGCAGCCCTACCGGCCCGAGTGGCACGGGTGTACACGAGGATCACACCGCCGATGAGCAGGCCGAACAGGAGCAACTCGACGATCCGCGTGACAGTCTTCGTGTCCTTGAACTCGACGCCGGCCAGTCCCAGCACGACGCCCAGCCCTGTGAACGCGAACACCCAGAGGGTGGCGCCCGCGTAGTCCAGCGGCGCCCAGCGGCGATACGGGATCTGGAAGAGGCCCGCCGCGGTTGGTCCGAACACGCGCGAGTAGCCGGCGAAGTGGTACGCCAGGATGAGCCACGTGCTGTGCGATTCCATCCGCACACGCACCTTCGCGATGGTGTCGCCCATCCCCGTCCGTTCCAGCGCCTTCGTCCAGCCGAGGCGCCCTATCCCGTAACTGATTGTGTCGCCGATGATCGTCGCCACCACCGCCAACACCAGCACGAGCCAGAGATGGATGGAGCCGTTCTCCGCCGAGAGGCCGGCAAGGATCAGGAGGATGCTCCCGGGCACGAACAGTCCCAGGAACATGCTGTTCTCCATTAGCACGCCGAAGAAGACAACGTGGTAGCCCCAGTTGGCGAACAGCCCTTCCAGGCGCATGACCACCCAGCGATTGAAGCGTTGGACAACCGTGAGATACTGGTTAAGTCCTTCAAACGGGTTTATTTGCGGGAGGATCAGGAACACGAACACAACGGCGACCGCCATCGCCGCGACGTGGCGGCGTGCCCAACCAAACGCGACTCCCTGCGCCGGACTCTCGACCGGTTCTTGCTCATGGTCAGTCAAGCGCTTTGTCTCGCATTTCTTGTCGCGTCACTCGTCGGCTAGATTTCTGGCAGGGGCTCTCGCGCAGCAACGCGGTGCGCACGTCACAAGCAAACGCCAGAACTTCGATGTCCGCCGCAACGAGCGGCGACACCCGGACGATCGCGACGTCCTCGCGAACGCCCTCTTCGAATTCCCGAAGCCCATCGCCAACTTCATACGGGTCGCGAACCTTGCCACGCCGCAGTAACGTCAAGTCACCGGGGTTCGTGGTCAGTACTACTTCGCCGTCCATGGCGCTTTATCCCCCGCTAACCATGCAGTATTTTGCACTGCTGCACTCGCGACAGGATAGCGGGTCGCTCGCCCGTGCGTCCAATCGCCCGGTGGCCCAGGCGATCATGATGGATGTGTAGATATGCAAGATTTGGCGTGGTTTACCGGGAGATAAGAATCGCGACGGCCGCGCGCGTCAGCCTTGTTGTATACTACGGGAATAATCATGCCAAAACCTGCGCGTGTCCAACCGCCATCATCGGCAAGCACCGAAGAGACTCGCCGGCGGCGCTGGACGTTTCTGACGAACCACGCAACGGTCCTGATCCACGTCGCCGGCCATCCGGACGATACGATCAGCCTCATTGCAGACACACTGAAGTTGACCGAGCGAACGACCGCCTACGTGCTTTCGGATCTGCGAGCCGCTGGCTACATCAACGTGCGGCGGGTCGGCCGCCACAACCACTACACGGTCCGGATGGGGAAGCCACTGAGGCGCGATTCACATCGGCGTGCTCACGTCCGGGATCTGCTCGAATCACTCGCTGCCCTCGACTGAGACACGTTCGACGCGCACCATCAAGCCAACAACAGAGAGCGGACGCATGACGACAATCTGGCGCAGTGCTGCGGTTCAAAAATGGGCGATCGCCATCAAGATCGCGCCGATCCTTGTCGGACTGGTCGCTGGTAGGGCCGTTGTGGATGCTACGGGCGCCAGCTTCATCGACCTGACGGGGCTTTTCGGGAGCCTGATTGCGGCGAACGTCTTCGTGTTGGGGTTTCTCCTCGCGGGGACGCTTGCCGACTACAAGGAGAGTGAGCGCCTCCCCGCTGAGCTGGCATCGAGCATCGAGACCATCGCGGACGAGTGCCTGATTACGCACAAGAACAAAGGTGCGCCTGAAGCTCTGGACGCCCTGACGTACATGTCGGAGTTCTCCTCCGCCCTCTTGCGCTGGTTCCACAAAGAGGAACGCACGAAGGACCTACTAGCACGCGTCAGCGGGATGAACGAATTCTTGCTGGCGTTCGAATCCCTCACACAGCCGAACTTTATCGTGCGGCTGAAGCAGGAGCAGAACAATATCCGCAGGATGGTGTTACGGATCGATGCGATCCGGGACACGCCATTCCTTGCCGTT
>JANNPX010000014.1:0-85000 GCA_031400455.1 Chloroflexota bacterium
CGCTTGCTCCGGCCCGTCGTCAGCCGCGGCCGCCCGAGGCCGCGGCCGATGCTGCGCGCGTCCATGGGCAGCACGTTGTTCTTCGCGGCCTCGATCCACCAGATGTCCTGCAGTTCGCGCAGCTTCTCCGGATACTCGGCCGCGAGGTCGCGGCTCTCCGAGAAGTCTTCCTCGACGTGGTAGAGCTCCCAGACGTCTTCGTCAAACGGTTTGCTCGCGTCCGTCGTGCCGTCGTAGATCATGCCCTCGGTACCGTGGTATGTCACGGCCTTCCAGCCGCGATGGTAGATCGCGCGGTTGCCGAGCATCTCGTAATACTGCGTCTCGTGTTTGCTGGCCGCGTCACCTTCGTTGAGCGTGTGCGCGAAGCTCGTGCCCTGGATCGCCGACTGCGTGACGCCCTTGATCGCGTGCGGCGGCTCGATGCCAAGCAGATCGAGCACGGTGGGCGATACATCGACCGCGTGCACGTATTGACGCCTGACTTCGCCGCGATCCTTGATGCCGGCCGGCCAGTGGACGATGCAGGGATCGGCGACTCCGCCTTCGTGCACCTCGCGCTTCCAGCGCTGGAACGGCGTGTTTCCTGCCCACGTCCAGCCGAACGGATAGTGATTGAACGTGTGCTCCCCGCCCAACTCGTCGATCTTCGCGAGATTCTCCTCGACGGTCTCGGGCACGCGGTTGAAGAAGTTCGCCTCGTTCAGCGAGCCGTGCTGCCCCCCCTCCGCGCTGGCACCGTTGTCCGAGATGGCGACGATGATCGTGTTGTCCAGTTCACCGATCTGCTCCAGGAAGTCGATGACGCGCCCGATGTGATGGTCGGTGTGAGAAACGAACCCGGCGAACACCTCCATCATCCGCGTGTAGAGCCGCTTCTCGTCGGCCGACAGTGTCTCCCAGTCGGGGATCCAGTGAGGGCGCTCGGTGCATTGCGTATCCGGCGGCACGATGCCCATCTGCTTCTGCCGCTCGAACACCGCGTCGCGCGCCTTGTCCCAGCCCATGTCGAACTTGCCGCGATACTTCTCGATCCACTCCTTCGGCGCGTGGTGCGGCGCGTGCGCGGCGCCAGTGCAGAAGTACAGGAAGAACGGCTTCTCACGAGCGACGTTCTTCAGGTCGGTCAGGAACTCGATCGCGCGGTCGGCGAGGTCCTCCGTGAGGTGATAGCCCTCTTCGTACGTCCGCGGCTGCTCGATCGGGTGATTGTCGTACACGAGATCAGGGTGCCACTGGTTCGTGTCGCCGCCCATGAAGCCGTAGTAGCGCTCGAACCCGCGGCCCAGCGGCCATCGATCCTTCCGCGCTGCCATGTTCATCTCGAAGTGCGGCGTCAGGTGCCACTTGCCGACGGCGTATGCGGCGTAGCCGTGCGGCGTCAACATCTCGGACAGGAAGCCGTTCTCGAACGGGATCTCGCCGTGGTAGCCGGGGAAGCCGGATGCGTTCTCGACGATGCTCGCCATCGCGTTCGAGTGGTGATTCCGTCCCGTCAAGAGACACGTACGCGTCGGCGAACACAGGGCGGTCGTGTGGAAGTTCGCGTAGCGCAGCCCGTTCGCGGCGAGCTTGTCGAGGTTCGGCGTCTCGCACAGCCCGCCGAACGAGCTGATCTGTCCGTACCCCACATCATCCAGCACGATGTACAGCACGTTCGGCGCGCCCTCGCGCGCCCGTACCGGCTCCGGCCACCACGGCGTCGATTCGCTGACCGAACGCCCGATAACACCCTTAAACTGCTGCGGCACGTCGCACCTCCACGTTCCATGGTTACGGTTCGGCGATCATAGCACCGCGCGTGCATCAGGCAAGCCGGTCGCTCGCGCGAAGCGCCGCAGGCTTAATCCACGTCGGACCACTCGTCGGGCGTCAGGTCGAGCAGTTGCTCGCGCGGCGCAGGAGGCGATTCTTCCGGTAATGGCGCTTCGCCTGCTGGTCGCTCAAACGCGGCTTCGTCGGCTTCAGGCAGCTCGTCCGGGGCGCTGACGGGCGGAGCCGCTGGTTGGCTGACGGGCTGCGTCACTTCGATCAGTTGCACGCTCACGCCGTGCGTTGCGGCCATGGTCACGAACGCAGAACGCACGCCCGGCTCGAGTTCGATGGGCTCGCTGACGCGTACGCCCTGCTCGGCAAGTTCGCGCACGGTCTCGTCGAGGCCCTCGATCTCAAGTGCGAGGTTGTAGAACCCCTCGCCCTTCCGCTCGAGGAACCGCATGACGGGATTGTCCGCGTCGGCGGGCGATACCAACTGTAGCGTCCCGTCGCCGATCGGCACGTTGACCGCGCTGACGCCGAACGCTGGTACGTTGCCGGCACCACCGGCTCGGACGTCGAACAATTGCTCGAACGTAAGGCGCGCGCCGTCAAGGTCGCGCACGGCGATCGTCAGATGGTGGATTCGCTTGATACGCATATGGGGCTCCGACGAATGCTATCCTGCCCGCGCGCCGAGAAACACCGATTGAACCTTCTCTTCCGCCGCGCGGAAGCCAGAGGATGGTCCATGTCAACACCGCCAACGCCCGACCGCGCGACAGCCGTCGCGGACATACGAGATGCGGCAGCGCGCGTGCGCGAGAACGTGGCTCGCGTCATCGTTGGCCGCGATGACGTCATCGAGCTCGCGCTTGTTGCGATGCTGTGCAGCGGGCACGTGCTGATCGAAGACGTGCCTGGGCTGGGCAAGACGATGCTTGCCAAGGCGCTCGCGCGCAGCGTTGGCTGCACGTTCCGGCGCATCCAGTTCACGCCGGATCTGATGCCGTCCGATGTCACGGGCATCAACTTCTACAACCAGAAGGCGGGCGAGTTCGAGTTCCGCGCCGGGCCTCTCATCGCGAACATCGTGCTCGCCGACGAGATCAATCGCGCGACGCCACGCACGCAGAGCGCACTGCTCGAAGCGATGGAAGAACACCAGGTAACGATCGACGGCGTGACGATGCGCCTGCCGCAGCCATTCCTCGTGCTCGCCACGCAGAACCCCATCGAGCTGGAGGGCACGTTCCCGCTCCCCGAAGCGCAGCTCGACCGCTTCTTGCTGCGCGTGCGCATGGGCTATCCCGACGCGGCGGAGGAAGACGAGATTTTGCTGCGGTTCGAGGCGGAGAATCCGCTCGATGCGCTCCAGCCGGTTATCGAAGCGGCGGAGCTAGTGCGGCTTGCCGCGCTGTTGCCGTCGGTCCATTGCGACCCGTCGGTGCGGGACTACATCGTGCGTCTCGCGCACGCGACACGCGCGCATGCATCCGTGGAGCTGGGCGCGAGCCCGCGCGCGACGTTGGCGCTCTTCCGTGCCTCACGCGCACTTGCAGCCGTACGCGGTCGCGACTACGTGCTGCCGGACGACGTCAAGCAGCTCGCGCCACACGTGTTCGGCCACCGCATCATGCTCAGCTCGCAATCGCGTCTGCGCGGCCGCGACGCCGAGAGTCTCGTGCGAGATCTGCTCGACGAGTTGCCGGTGCCGGTCGAGGGATGATGCGCGGCGCGTGGCCGTACCTGGCCGGAGCCCTCGTGATCGCGGGCATTGTCGCGCTCAACGCCGTGCTGGTGCTGCTGGGATTCGCGCTGGCGATTGCCTGCGGTGGAGCGATGCTCTGGGCGCGGTACTCGTTGCAGCGAGTCCTGTACGAACGCATCGCCCCCGAAGATCATGCGTTCGTGGGCGAGACCGTCGCCGTCCGTTTGCGCCTCACAAACCGGAAGCCGCTACCCATGCCGTGGGTCGAGGTGTACGACCAGTTCCCAGAGGTGCTTGTAGCCGACGCCGGCAACGCCGTCACCGGCGACGTCGCGGAGTTCCGCGAGTCCGCAGCGCTCAACGCCGTCAGCCTCCGCTGGCGCACGTCGATCGGCATGCACGAGCGGGTGAGCCGCGACATCGAGCTGCAGTGTCCGGCGCGAGGCATCTACGACATCGGTCCGGCGCAGTTGCGATCCGGCGACGCCTTTGGCCTGTACTCCGATGAGCGGCTGGAAGAACGGCGAACGCGCATCATCGTCTACCCGCGTACCGTCGAACTGCCCGAACTCGCGCTGCCATCACGGCGTCCCTTCGGCGAGCGTGCGGGCGGCTTGCGCGTCTACGAAGATCCGTCTCGCATCGCTGGCTTGCGTGACTACCGTCCCGGCGACGCGCTCCGCCGCATCGACTGGAACGCGACGGCGCGGCTCGGCAAGCTGCAGTCGCGTACCTACGAACCGACATCGTCACAGCACCTCTACGTGGCGCTCAACACCCAGACCATCGAGCCGTCGTGGGCGGGTTACGTCCCCGATCTCCTCGAACGCTCAATCAGCGTCGCCGCGTCGATCGCGCGTGACGCGTACGACGCGCGGTATGCCGTCGGGTTGCTCGCCAACAGCAGCTTCCCGGAAGCCGACCACGCGATTCGCATCGCGCCGGGACGCAGGCCGGAGCAGTTCATCCGCCTGCTCGAAGCGCTCGCCGTCGTCACGCCGTTCGTGCTCGGTCCGCTTTCCGCGATGCTCGATCGCGAAGAGCATCGCTTCGCTGCCGGTACGACAATCGCCGTCATCACGGCGATCATGCCCGCTGACCTCGCCGCGACGATCCTGCGTCTGCATCGCCGAGGCCATCAGGTCGTGGTGCTGACGACGAGCGAGAACGACTGGGTTGAGCTTCTGCCGGGGATTCCCGTGCGCGACGTCTCGAATGCTACGCCGGAGTCCGCCGCCGCGTCGGAATTCGCGAGACCCGCGGAAGGGGCTGCGACATGACGGTTCGCGCCGTTCGTCTGCCGCTGTCGCTGCTGGTCGAACTGATCTGGAGTTTCGCAGCCGTCGCGTTGCTGGTCGCCGTTCTCGGCCGCGGCGACGGCCCGTCACCGTCGCTCCTGGGCGTCGGTGCAGTAGTCATCGGCTCCTTCGGGCTGGCGCGAGCGTTGCAGCAGACCGATCTGGGGGATGCGCAATTCCGCACGCTCGGCGCAGCGACGAGCGTGCTCGCGCTCGCAGCGATCGTCTATCTCGAGTACGGGCGCGGGTCGCCGCCGTGGGATATCGGCTGGTTCCGCACGCTCGTTACCGACGCCGGCGGACACGCTCACGTGATCGCGGCGTCCGTCGTGCTGACGGCGTTGTGGATGCGGGGTATCGTGCGTGGCCAGCAAACGCTTGATTCCGACAGCGTGACGCAGGGCGTCGCCCTGGGCTTCGTGCCGGTCGCTATCGCTGCCGGCGTTGCGCCGGATGTGCACGGACCGAACGTCTTCGGCCTGCTCGCGATCATCTATCTCCTCGCCGCGCTTGCCGTGCTTGCGTTGTACCAAGCGCCCAACCCCGACCGGCCACTGCGAGCCTTCGCGGCACAGTGGGGCGTTGCCGCGATAGGTGTGGTCGCGATTGCAGCAGTGCTCAAGGTCGTTGCGGCAGCGATCGACCCCGGCGCACTCGGCGCTCTTGCGCCCGTCGGCGAGCGCGTCGGAGCAGCAGCCGTTCTCGCGCTCACGTACACAATCGGCCCGCCGCTCGCGCTGATCGGATGGCTGTTCAGCTTCATCCCGCTGCCGGACCGCCAACAAGATCAGCAGCCACAACCGACGCCCGCTCCGGACGCGCGGCCCGAGGATGACCAGAACGGTGCGCCGATGTGGGCACGCGTACTCGGATGGGTGCTGGCCGGGAGTGCGGGGACGTTGATCGTAGCCGGAGCCATCGCAGTGCTGTGGTCCCTCTTCCGTCGCTATGCCAAGCGCAAAGAGGATGATGGTGATCGCCGCGAGAGCGTCGAAGCGGAACTCTCGCTCGGTTCAGAGCTCGGAGCGGCATTCGATGCGCTCGCCCGCCGGTTCCGGCGCGGTCCTCGGTCAGCGGCCTCGTCCGTCGAAGTGCGCCGCCTCTACCACGAGATGCTCGCGACCTCGGCGGCGGCCGGCATCGAACGTCCAGCTGCCGCCACACCGCTGCAGTTCGCGCCCCAACTCGACGCGCACTACGCATCCAGCCTGCCGACGGACATCAGCCAGGCCTTCACCGCATCACGCTACGGTGCCCACGACATCGACGAAAGCAGCGTGACGGATCTGCGCGCTCGCTGGCGCACGCTCGATGCCGGCTCGCGGCGGTAATCCCGCTACGGTGTGGTTTCGTCGCACACGCCGACATCGTCAACGCTGTTCTTACTGATGGTGTTGTTCTCGGTCATCACGTTGCCGGCTTTGTAGATGCAAATCGCCGAGCCGCGGTTGTTACTGATCTCGTTGCGAGAGATCTTGCCGAGTGATGTGTTTACGTACGATACGCCGATGCCGCGGTTGCGGTAGATGCGCGAGTTGGCGACGTCGACGTTCGCGCCCTGTGCCAAGATGCCACCGCCCAGCGTTCCCGTCTCAGGCAGCACGATCGTGTCATGGATATCGGCGCCGGTGATCGTGCCGACGGCGCGCACCGGGAAGTTGCGGCCCACCTGGCCGTACTTCAGCGGGTCGGGATACGCGCGGAACTCGATCGCATGCTCGTCGTTCGCGTTGTACTCGTCGTTGTCCGACGAGATCTGCGCGCCCCAGACGAACAGTCCGCTCAGGTGATTGCGCCAGATCCGGTTGTTGCGGAACGTCCCGTGCGTGCCGGGGAACATGACGATGCCGGTGCTATTGCTGGCCTGGATCACATTGCCATCGAGGATCACGTTCGCGGTGCCGACGAACGACTGCAGGTTCTCCAGATAGCAGTCCGGCACTTCGACGAAGCCGGGCGGCAGCAGCGCGCACGGCGTCTGACCCGCGAAGACGCCGGGGCCTTCGTTGTCCGAAATAATGTTGCGCGTGATCGCGGTAGTCGCGCTCTCGCCGACGGTCGAGACGCCGACGCCGCCGTTGTTGAAGACCCAGTTGCGCTGCACGTTCACGGTCGACTGGCGGCGGATGAGGATGCCGTCGCCCTCCATCGCGTAGATGAACGAATCGTTGATCGCGCCGATGCTGTTGACGTCGTAGTGGATGCCGACTCCACCACCGCCGACGTCTAAGCGGTTAAACGTGATATTGCGGCTGTGCGCGATATACGCGCCCGAGGGGTGCCCGTAGTACAGCGTGAAGTCCTCGAAGGTCAGGTCGTTGCTGTCGAACACCAGCAGCGAGTCCTTGTCGCCGCCGGCGACGATGCTCACGTGCGTGCCCGAGCCGCGCAGCGTCACACCGCTCTTGCGCTGGAAGGTCACCGGGCCGAGGTACACGCCTGGGGCCATGCAGATCACATCGCCCGATGCAGACGCATCGATCAGCCCTTGCAGCGATTCCGGAGTAGCAACTTTGTTGCAGTCAGCCGCCGCAACCACGCCGGGATCCAGCGGTCCGCTACGAGGCGCGCCCGCGATGATCACGAACGTGAGCGCCATGGCGCAGATCAGTGAACGCAGCGCGACCGTCATCCTTGACCTCCCACATCCCTGCCCCTCCGCACATGGTAACGCAGACCTACTCCTCGACGACGGACCGCAGTGAGCGCACGCACCAGGCGTACAGCCGCGGATCTTCGCGCTCTGCGTACGGCGCCAGCCGCAACGTGATGTACTCGCGGTACACCCGGATCAGTTCGACGAAGCCGGATCCTCGAGCGCGGATCGCGCGCTCGGTGAGATACTCCACGTCCACTGGATCGAACGCCGGCCGTGCGACCTCGATGAACACGATCGCGCTTGCCACGTCCATCGCCGGGTCGCCCATCACTGTCAGCGTGCCAAAATCGATCACGCCGCTGACCCTCAGGTCGTCGCCGATCATCACGTTGCCGGGAAAGTAATCACCGTGCACGAGCCGCCGTTCGATGTGTGCCGGTAGCGCAGCGATGTGACGGCGCACCGTCGCGATGACATCGCCGAAGCGTGGCACATCCGCCGCGAGGCGACCGCCGCTGATCGACAGCGCCGCTTCCGCTCGGTCCAGCAGGAACTCCGTCCACGTCGAGCGCTGCAGCGGCGGGTCGGCGAGCACCTCACCGTACAACGGCCGCTCGATACCCAGTCGCCCGATCGCGTCAGCGCTGCCCAGATAGGAGTCGAGAGCGCGCTGACGCCGGTCTCCTGCGAGTTCGGGAAGCACATCGATCAGTGGGCGCCCGGGGATGAGCCGGTCGACGCTGTATGCCGTGCCGTCGATCTCACCGTGTTCGAGCACGCGCGGAAGCGCGAATCCAGGATCCTGTCCGGCCAGCTCGTCGTAGAAGGCTGCGATGCGGGCGATCGGACTGTTGGTCGAGTGGAGTACGCGCAGCACGCGATCCGCGTCCAGCGCGTAGACCGTCGCGTCGCCGCCGTGGCCGATCTTGTCGGCGTTCGTGACGCCGAAGCGTTGCAGCACCGCGTCAGTCACGCCGGGCGAGCAGTTCGCGCACGGCCGCCGTCGCATCGGTGAGCGGCACGACCTGCGCGTCCTTCACGGTGCGCCGCTTCACCTCCGCGCCGCCGTTCTCGATGCTGCGTGGGCTGACGGTGACGCGGACGGGCATGCCGAGCAGGTCGGCGTCGTTGAACTTCACGCCCGCCGAGCCCTCTTCGCGATCGTCGTACAACACTTCCAGACCGGCGTCGACGAGTTGCTGGTACACCTGCTCGGCGCTCTCGCGCACACCCGGCTTGTCGAATCCGAGGCCGACGAGATGCACGTCGTACGGTGCCAGTTCCTCCGGCCAAATGATGCCGCGCTCGTCGTGGTTCGCCTCGATGGCGCCTGCGAATACGCGGCCGACGCCGATGCCGTAGCAGCCCATAATGGCGGGCTTCAGCTCGCCGGCCTCGTCGGTGAACTGAGCCGAGAGCCGCTCCGTGTACACGGTACCGAGCTTGAACACGTGCCCCATCTCCATACCGCGCTTCTCTTCCAGCGCTGTGGCGCAGTTCGGGCAAGCGGCTCCGGCCTGCGCGAGCGAGATGTCAGTGACGATGTCGGCGGTCCAGTCGCGTCCATGGTTGACATTGCGCAGATGCACGTCCGGCTTGTTCGCGCCCGCGATCAGGTTGTGCGACGTCAGCACGGTGTCGTCCGCGACGATCTTGATGCCGGTCAGCCCGACGGGCGATGCGGATCCGGCGACGAGCTTGTGCTTGCGCACGCCCTGCTCGTCGAGCAACGCGATCTCAACGACCTTGAGTGCGTTCCGCAGCTTCGCTTCGTTCACTTCCAGGTCGCCGCGGATTGCGACGAAGACTGGCTCGCCATTCGCTTCGTAGAAGACGGCCTTCAGCGTGCGCTCGTGCGGCACGTCCAGAAACTTCACCAGATCGTCGATCGTCTTCTGGCCGGGCGTGGAAACTTCTTCGAGCGGCAGCAACTCCTCGGATTCGGTCTCGCGCTTCTTGTGGTCGGCCTTCTCCGCATTCGCCGCATATCCACAACCCGGGCAAAGCAGGATCGTGTCCTCGCCGACTTCCGTCAGGAAGATGAACTCCTCGCTGTCCTTGCCGCCGATGGCGCCGGAGTCCGCCTGTACCGGGATCGCCGGCACGCCGCAGCGATCGAAGATGCGCGTGTACGCCGCGCGCGCCGCCTGGTAGCTCTCGTCCAGCGCCTCCCAACTCGCGTCAAAGCTGTAGGCGTCCTTCATGGTGAACTCGCGCACGCGCATCAGGCCGCCGCGCGGCCGCGCCTCGTCACGCGCTTTCGTCTGGATCTGGTAGACCATCAACGGCATGTCGCGGTAGCTCTGCACCTGTCGCTTGAACAGGTCGACCACGACCTCTTCGTGCGTCGGACCGATGACGTAGTCGCGTTCGCGGCGGTCCTTCAGGTGGAACAGCACGTCGCTCATCGTCTGCGCACGGCCCGAGGCTTCCCACAGCTCCGCCGGCTGCAGCGCCGGCATCACCACCTCTTGCCCGTTCGCGCGATCCATCTCCTCGCGGATGACCTGCTCGATCTTCCGCATCACGCGCTGCCCGACCGGGAGGTAGCTGTAGATCCCCGCCGCGAGCTGCTGCACGAGCCCGGCGCGCAGCATGAGTTGGTGGTTCGCAGTCTCGGCCTCAGCCGGCGCGTTCCGCAGCGTCTTCCCGAACAGTCGCGACATGCGCATGGGGTTGATCCGTCTCCGTCAATGAGGTTGCTGTTGAGGACAAGCTTATCGGACGCGTTACCGCCGTAGCAGTTCGAAGCAGGGACGGGTCCCCATATGCGCGGGCCAGCATCGGCGCCGCGAGGTCGCAAAGCGTTGCTGGGTCGAGGGATGGCCGCGACTACCGCCGCGACAGGCCACGAATCGCGTTCGCCGCCACGTTGATCAGCTCCACGGGCATCGACCAAGTGTCGTAGGTCCAGCCGCGGAACCGCCGGAACGCGTCGACGTCGATCGTGTAGCGGTTCCGCCGGCCCTCACGGTGGCGCACCACGATCGCCTCCGCCTCGAGCTGGCCGAGGATGCTCATCACGGCGCGTTCCGTGATCTTCGTCAGAACCGCCAGTTCGCGCACCGTCATCGTCGGCGCGGCCGCAATCGCCCCCAGCATCGTCAAATGGTTGGTGAAGAATCCCCATGACCCGACGCGCGGCCCGCGATCCTCCGCGCTCGGCAGTGCGCGCTTACGACTCGCCGCACGACCCTCGGGCGAGATGGAAATAAGCGCGCGCACGACGGCCTCGACGGCAGCGTTGATCTGGCCGTCTCCTCCCGCCATGCCGATCAGCCGTTCGAAACGCACAACGTATGTCGTGCGCCGACCCGAGCGGTGCCGTTCGACGAGCCGCTCATCATCAAGGTCGCGCAGGATGGAAAGCGATGCTCGCTCGGTGAGGCCCACGCCGGTGGCGATTGAGCGCACAGTGGATTCGGGATGTTGCGTGATGAAGATGAGCACGACCGGGTGGTTGGGCAGGAACCCCCACGTTGGACGCGGTGTGCTTGACGGTGTTCCGACCTTGCCGCTTGCGGCCTCTGCCGTCACGTCAGGCCCTCAATCCTTGATGCCCGGCGATGGCTCAGCCGGGACGTTTCGCCAGCATCTCGATGCCCTTCGCCGCCACATCGACAAGCGGCCGCGGTATCTCCCAGGTGTCGAACGTCCAGCCACGGAACTGGCTAAATGCCTCGAAGTCGATGGTGTGTGTGTTCCGCCGGCCGCAGCGCACCGTCCCGATGATCGCCTCGGCTCGCAGCTGGTTCAGGATCGCGACCGCCGCCCGCTCGGTGATCTGCGCCTGCAAGGCGAGCTCGCGCACCGTCCGCTCTCCGTCTCCCGCCACGGCGAGCAGGATGGATAGGTGATTCGTGAAGAATGCCCACGTGCCGACCCGCGCCTCGCTGTCCTCGTCAGAGTCCGCCGGTGGCGGCTCGTGTCCCGCCGATGTCCCCTGCGCCTGTGCCGCATCGAAAAGCGTCTTGATCACGACATCGACGAACAGCCGCGGCGTGACGGGGTTGGGCGCGTCGCGATCGCCCCGCGGCATCGACATCAGCCGGTGGAAATCGACCGAGTAGGTGTTGCGCCGTCCGTTCCGGGTTCGGCGCACGATGCGCTCGTCGTCCAGATCGCGCAGAATCGAGAGAGCCGCTCGTTCGGTGATACCAACATCCGCTGCGATCGTGCGTACCGTCGAATCCGGCCGCAGAGCCACATACGCCAGTACAATGGCGTAGTTCGTCAAGAAACTCCACGACGGATGCCGCGCATCACCCCCGTGGAGTTCGGACACGAGGGCGGTGGAACTGGTCATCGGTGAACCCTATTGCGTGAATTACCTAACCTGTTATTGTCTTCACCCATAGCCATGATGCCGCAACCGGACCAGCTTTTCAACCCCCCAATTTCGCCCACTTCGCGATCTCGCCGTGAAGCTACATAACGTGTCTTTCCCGGGCCGCGCCTAAGGCCGGGTCGCCCTACAATAAGGTCGCAGGAAGGGAGCCCGTCATGGCCGGACCGATGGACAGCTACCGCAGCCGCGCTCCCCTTAGTGTTGGCGCTCGCAGCGTCGATATCTATCGCCTCGATGCGCTCGAGAAGGCCGGGATCGGGCACCCGACGCGTTTGCCGTTCTCGCTCAAAATCCTGCTCGAGAACCTGCTCCGGAACGAGGACGGACGGTCCGTTACCAAGGACGATGTCGCCGCACTGGCAGGCTGGGACCCGAATACGCCATCGGATCGGGAGGTCCAGTTCCGGCCGGGCCGCGTGCTTATGCAGGACTTCACCGGCGTCCCGTGTGTCGTCGACCTGGCAGCCATGCGCGACGCTATCCGCGACCTCGGCGGCGATCCGCGGCGCATCAACCCTCTCCAACAGTCCGACCTCGTGATCGACCACTCCGTGCAGGTCGATCAGTTCGGAACCGCCGGCGCGTTCGCCTTCAACGCAGGCCTAGAGATGGAACGCAACCGCGAGCGCTACCAGTTCCTGCGCTGGGGGCAGGAGGCGTTTGACAACTTCCGCGTCGTGCCGCCCGACACCGGCATCGTCCACCAGGTGAACCTCGAGTACCTCGCCAGTGTCGTCGTCGAGAAGCAGGAGGACGGCGCTACGGTCGCGTATCCCGACACGCTCGTCGGCACGGATTCGCACACCACCATGATCAACGGACTCAGCGTTCTTGGCTGGGGCGTCGGCGGCATCGAAGCGGAGGCCGCGATGCTCGGCCAGCCGATGCCGATGGTGACGCCGGATGTCGTCGGCTTCAAACTCACGGGCGCTCTGCGAGAAGGCACAACCGCTACCGACCTGGTGCTCGTCGTGACGCAGATGCTGCGCGCGCACGGCGTCGTTGGCAAGTTCGTCGAGTTCTACGGCAGTGGGCTCTCGTCGCTGCCCCTGCCCGACCGCGCGACGATCGCCAACATGGCGCCGGAGTATGGCGCGACGATCGGATTCTTCCCGTGCGATGCCGAGACGCTGGCGTACATGCGGTTCACCGGCCGTCCGGAGCCGCTGGTGCGTCTCGTCGAGGCGTACACGCAGGCGCAGGGTCTCTTCCGCACCGATGCCACGCCCGAACCACTCTTCACCAGCACGCTGCACCTCGACCTCGACGATGTTGAATCGAGCATCGCCGGTCCGAAGCGCCCGCAGGACCGCGTGCGCGTCGCCGATGCGAAGCGCGAGTGGCGCAAGAGCCTCGCGTCCATGATCGACGGACAGGCGCCGAACGTCGATGCGGAGCGGCTGAGCGCATGGGTCGCCGAGGGTGGCGCCACGGGCGAGTCGGCCGCGAGTCCGTTCGAGCCCGTCTCGTGCACGGACGGGGCGCAGTCGTTCGACATCACGCACGGATCCGTCGTGATCGCAGCGATCACGTCCTGCACGAACACGTCGAATCCACGCGTGATGATCGCCGCCGGACTGCTCGCGAAGAACGCCGTCGAGCGCGGCCTGAAGTCGAAGCCGTGGGTGAAGACCAGCCTCGCACCCGGATCCAAAGTCGTCACGGACTATCTGGACGAAGCAGGACTGACGCAGTATCTCGAAGCGCTTGGCTTCTATCTCGTCGGCTACGGCTGTACGACCTGCATCGGCAACTCCGGCCCACTCCCCCCCCACATCTCGGATGCGATACGCGAAGGCAATCTCGTCGCAGCCTCGGTTGTGTCAGGTAACCGGAACTTCGAGGGACGGATCCAGCAGGAGATCAAGGCGAACTACCTGGCATCGCCGCCGCTCGTCGTCGCGTACGCCCTTGCTGGCACGATGGACATCGACCTGCACGGCGAACCGCTCGGTGTCGGCAAGAGTGGCGCCCCGGTGTACCTCAGCGACGTCTGGCCAACGCAGGCCCAGGTCGAAGCGGCCGTGCGCAATGCAGTGAAGTCCGAAATGTTCCAGGAGAAATATCGCTACGTCTTCGAAGGCGAGGACACCTGGCGCAACCTCGATATCCCGCAGGGCGAACGCTACGAGTGGGATCCAGACTCGACCTACATCAAGCGGCCGCCGTACTTCGACGGCATGCCCGTCGAGCCGCCTCCGTCCGCTGACGTGCGTGGCGCGCGCGTGCTCGCGTTGCTCGGTGACTCGGTGACGACCGATCACATCTCGCCCGCTGGAACGATCCCGAAGAATACACCTGCGGGCAAGTACCTGATGCAGCTCGAGGTCGCGCCCGAAGACTTCAACTCGTACGGGACGCGCCGCGGCAATCACGAGGTGATGGTGCGCGGCACCTTCGCGAATATTCGCCTGCGCAACCTGTTGGCGCCCGGCACGGAGGGCGGCTTTACGAAGCATCTGCCGGATGGCAAAGAGATGTACATCTTCGACGCGTCGGAGAAGTACCGCGACGAAGGTGTGCCGCTGATTATCATCGCCGGCGCCGAGTACGGCACCGGCTCATCACGCGACTGGGCGGCGAAAGGCACGGCGTTGCTTGGCGTGCGCGCCGTCATCGCCAAGAGCTACGAGCGCATCCACCGCAGCAACCTCATCGGCATGGGCGTGCTGCCGCTGCAGTTCGAGCCTGGAGAGGACCGCGAGACGCTCGGCCTCACCGGCGCCGAGCGCTACGACGTCGAGGGCATCACCGGCGGCGTGACACCGGGCAAGCGCCTGACAGTGCGCGTCCGCTCGGACGATGGCGGCCGGGCCGCTGCCGAGAAGACGTTCACCGCCATCTGCCGCATCGATACCCCAGTCGAGGTCGACTACTACAACCACGGCGGCATCCTGCCGTTTGTCTTGCGCCAGTTGGTGAAGGCGTAGGGTGGCGGGAGTTCGTCACTCCACCCACGCCACCGCCTCACACCAGAACGTCGCGCGAAACGCGCCGGGGTTCGCGCCCCACGCGCGCCATGCATCCGCCATCGCCGCCAGCTCGTCGCGCGTTGCGAGACCGAGCGCGACGGCGTGATCGATCAGCGGCGGTGATTCGAGATAGCGCGCCTGCCACTCGCCGGCCAGTCGCGTCGCGTCCGCCGTGCCCTCGTATGTTGCGGTTGCCGAACCGATCGTGCGAGCGAAGCCGGCGTCGTGCAGCAGTTCGCGCAGGCGCTTGCCGACGCGCGGATCGCCCGGGTTGCCCTGTGCTCGCAGCGACGCCAGCAGCTCGAACGAGCGATCGATGATCGGTGTGCGCGGATGCAGCACGATGCCGTCGTGATCCGCGTCGGCTATGCCGATGACCCCGCCCGGTCGCAGCACGCGCCGCAGTTCGCGTAGCGCGGCGAGCGGATCGGCGAGATGCTGCAGCACGGCGTGACAGAACGCCGCGTCGAACGACGCATCCTCGAACGGCAGCGCGTACACGTCGCCGACGTCGAAGCGTACGTTCGTGACGCCGCGCTCCGCGGCGAGCGAGCGCGCTGCCTCGATGGCGTCAACACTGACGTCGATGCCGAACGCTTCGGCCGGGGTGATCGCTTCGGCAAGTCCGACGGTGATGCTGCCGGGGCCGCATCCGACATCGAGCAGGCGCATGCCCGGTTCCAGGTGCGGCAGCAGGAACGCTGCATTGCGCGCGGCGGTGCGCCGTGCGTGCGCAGGCGAATGCGCGGGCCGCAGCCAACGCTCGAAAGCTTCACCGGTCTTCTGTACGTCGAGATTCTTCGATTCCATGATCAGTCAACTCCTGGCTAAGAAATGAAAACGCCGCGAGCACATGCGCCCACGGCCGCCAGGTTGCCCGAACGATCGAAGCTAGGGGAGGCCCGAGGTGCGCGCGTGATCGAAAGACACATCGAGCCTTGCTTTCCAGCTCACCGGCACCTCCCTTCCGTGTGATGCGCGCCGTCCAAGCGGCACAGCCACGAGCGCATTCTAGCAGCAGATGCTCGCGCCGCGCACCAACTTTCGTGCCCCTTCGCCTCCTTCGTGGTTAAATCAGCGCACCGACGATCAGGGACCAACCGACGAGGAGACCACAATGAAGACCGCCATCGGCTTCAACATGACCGGCAACGAGGACTGGGACGAGCTCTCGACGTACGCGATCGAGGCGGAGCGCATGGGCGTCGGATACGCGTGGTCTGCCGAATCGTGGGGGCACGATGCCGTCACGCCGCTCGCGTACCTCGCCGCGAAGACGCTGACGCTGAAACTCGGCGCGGGCATCATGCAGGCCGTCGCGCGCACGCCCGCCAACCTTGCGATGACGGCGATGACGCTGGAGTCGATGTCGGGCGGGCGCTTCATCCTCGGCCTCGGCGCCAGCGGACCGCAAGTGGTCGAGGGATGGCACGGCGTGCCGTTCCGCAAGCCGATCCAGCGCATCCGCGAGCTAATCGAGATCGTGCGCATCGTCTCGGCAGGCGAGCGGCTGATCTACGACGGCCAGATCTATCACCTGCCGCTGCCTGGCGGCGAAGGGAAGGCGCTGAAGTCCGGCGCGCAGCCGCAACCGAACATTCCGATCTACCTCGCGACGCTGAGCCCCAAGAGCCTCGAGCTCACCGGCGAGATGGCTGACGGCTGGCTCGGCACGTCGTTCATCCCGGAGCAGGCCGAGGAGGTGTTCTTCAAGCACATGCGCGCCGGCGCCGCGAAGAGCGGTCGCGCGTTCTCGGAGATCGACATCCAGGCAGGCGGTGCGGTCGCGTTTTCGGATGACGTGGATAAGCTCGTCGCTCGCAACCGGCCGGGCATCGCCTTCACGCTCGGCGCGATGGGATCGAAGGATCACAACTTCTACAACGCGGCGTTCCGCCGCGCCGGTTACGAGGAGGAGGGCATCGCCGTCCAGCGCCTCTGGATCGAAGGTAAGCGCAAAGAGGCCGCTGACCTGGTGCCCGACGAGATGGTGCTCGCAGTCAACATGCTGGGCACGGAAGCGATGGTCCGTGACCGCATCCGCGCCTACCGCGACGCCGGCGTCACGACGTTGCGCATCCACCCCGAAGGGCGCACGCTCGACGAGCGGCTGGAGACGCTCGGTCGCGCGGTCGATCTCGTACGGTCGGTGGCGGCGGAAAAGGTAGCTTGAGCCTTCCGTGTTCGATCGGACAACAGCGCCCGTCCCACTGTCATGCAGAGCGTAGCGAAGCATCTTTCCCGATCGGAGAAGATCCTTCGGCTACGCTCAGGATGGCACGTCTGGAGTGCTCTCTCCTGGACGGATATCCCGGCGACGGTCGTCGCCGTTACGGCCGCTTCGGCAGCTTTAGCTGCCGCTCGATCAGCCCGTCGCGCATGCGATCCGGCACGACCTTCGCCATGATGGCCTGTATTCGCGTTTGGCTGTCGCCGACGAGGTAGCGGGTCTTCGGTTTCTTCGCCGTCAGCGCGTGCGTGACGGCCTTGGCAACTTCCACGGGCGGGAGCCCCTTGTCGGCCGTGATCTCCGCAAACGCCCGGAGGGCCGCGATGGCCTTGCCGTACAGGGCGTGACCTTCGGGCGGCAACGTCGCCTCCATCCGATCGGCTTCGGCGGTCGACTTCTCCCATATCGGCGTCGCGATGCTGCCGGGCTCGATCACGGCGACCTGGATGCCCCACGGCCGCAACTCGGCGCGCAGCGAGTCGGTGAGCGCCTCGAGCGCGAACTTGGACGCGCTGTACGGGCCGAGGAACGGCGTCGAGAGCCGGCCGCCGATCGAACCCATGTTCACAACGCGTCCACGCGCCTTGCGGATCGACGCGAGAAACGCCTGCGTCACGGCGATCTGGCCGATCACGTTGATCTCGAGCTGACGCCGCAGGTCCTCGATCGGCACGAACTCCAGCGGCGCGGCGATCGCGATGCCGGCGTTGTTCACCAGCCCGTCCAGCCCGCGATCGCCCAGTTCACGCAGCACCAGCTCTCGCGCCGCGGCGATCGATGCCGCGTCGACCACATCGATCCGCACCGGCACCAGCCGCGAGGACGCCTTCGCGCGAAGCGCCTCGCCATCGGCGTCCTTGCGTACGCCCGCGAACACGCGCCAACCAAGTTGATCGAGATACAGCGCGCACGCCTCGCCGATCCCCGTCGACGCGCCCGTTATCAGTACTGACCGTGTCCCCGCCGTGTCATTCGTCGTCATCTCGTACTCCTGCCGTTTGTTTGGTAGTTCTTCTGTGCGCAGTCAACGCCATCTATCGTTCGTCGCGCCGGCGATATGAATCGTAGTCTTGTGTTTTTCCGAGACCTGCCGATCGTACACGAAGCCGCGCGAACGGCCGAGCGCCGACTCGATGATTCGAGTCGGCGCTGCGACGGTTCTGTGCTCGATGGCGTCCGCGCGGGCTGGAAAGCCCGCGCTACGTCGGCCCTCCCCGCTTACGGCCGGACGCCCGTCAACTTCGCCACCTTGATCGTGTTGAAGAGCGCTGTGCTGACATACCACTTCACGCGTGTCCGCGTCGCATCCTTCGTCTCCAGGCTGCCGATCGTCTCGACCTGCAGTCCCCCCGGCGCGGTCAGTCCCGCGAGCGCGCCCTCGCCGGTCTGCATTGCGTACACCGTCGAGCAATCGGTACTGCTGCCGACCGTCTTGGTGTCGGAGATGTAGTCCGACACGCCGATCGGCACGCCGTCGTAGAACGACACCATCTGCCCGAACTCGTTGCGGTCCATCTGCAGGAAGCCGCCCGTCGTCCGCGCCAGGCTGTTCAGCGATCGCCGCGTGCGCTTGCTCATGACAAGCATCGCCGGCGGCCCGCCTTTCACGAGGTCGATCACTTCGTCGAGCTTGGCGAGCGTGAGGGTCGCACCGTTCGCGCCCATCGTCGCGATCTGCCCGCCGGTGGTCAGCTTGTCGATACCATCGAATGACTTCGCATCGACGGACGTGTCGCCGTTGATGAACGTATCCTCGAACTTCTGCTGCACCGCCTTCGCCTTCAGCCGGATGACCGCGGCCTGCAGATCCTGAAGGTTGCTGCGCGTCGTCAGCAGGAAGTTGTCGATGTCCGCATCGCCGCCGACGATCGACAGGGTCGCCGTGATCTGCGAGAAGGTCGGCGTGCCTTCCGTCCAGGTATCGCCGACGGTGAAGAACGTCGCCGCCGGATTCGTGTTCTCGCGGTTGTACGTGAGCCCGTTGCCCGTGATTTCGATGAACGGCAGCATCTGCAAGATCGGCGAATCGAGCACGATCGTCTCGATCACCCCCTGCAGCACGATGTCGTTCGAGAGCTTTGCCGATTCCGCAAGTGTCAGAGCCATTGGTTGGTCTCCTTGTGACTGGTGTCTGGTGATTGAGAGTTTGGTCTGGCGCGCGCCGAGAACTACGAACTTCTCGTCGCCAACCCGTGCTTGATCTTCTGCTCTGGCGTCAGCGCGCTCAGATCGGGCGCCGACCGTGGCGGTGCGCCTGCGGGCACGCGGCCCGCCTGCGCCTGTGTCTCCATGTGCGAGCGCACGCGCCCGACGATCTCTCGCGCCGCGCTCACTGACGCGTCGATCGCGTCGACATCGCCGCCGGCGATCAGGTCGGCCGGCAGCGCTGGCTCGGTTCGCACGACGAGATCGCGATAGCGCTCCGCCGCCGTCTGCGCTCGCTGTGTCGCCGCATCGACCTGCTCGCGCAGTGAGGCCGCGTCTGCGGCCGCTGCCGCTGCTGCGTCGTGCGACGTGCGCACGTCGTCGCGCAGGAACGCCGCTTCCGCCACGGCGTTCGCCGCGTCCCGCTGCAACCGCTCGACCTCAGCCCGCGCATCGGCGAGTTGTTCCTGGAGCACTGCCAACTCCTCCCCCTCCGGGACACTCAGGGCGTCGTCCACCTTCCACCTCCTGTCCAGAACCTCATGACGATGCGGCGAGCGTAGGTGAGGCGTAGATCGATCTCCAACAGGCGCAGATCACCGGACGCCATGCACGCATCACCGAAGTGCACCCCTGTCCGCGCCGTGGAGCAGGGTGGCCGATCGAAGAGTCGCCGCAGGAGACAGGCCGGGGTGAGCTGCGCGCAGCGCCTACGGCACTTCTCCTTCCTCCCCCACCGCCCTACTCTGGATCCGAGACTGAAGGAGCAAGAACATGCCAGACAAGCGCAAGTACTGGGGCGTCATTAGCCCGCTGCCCGCACCGATCCTCACCGCGCAGGCGCAACAGATCGAATCGATGGGGCTCGAAGGTATCTTCGCGCCGCAGGTGTACGGCCCTCCGTTCATCCCGCTCGCCGCGGCGGCCGCCGTCACGCAGCGCGTGCGTCTGGCGACAGGCATCGCGCTGGCGTTTGCGCGGAGCCCGTTCGAGACGGCGGTTGCCGCGATGGATCTCGACCGCATCAGCGGCGGCCGCTTCACGCTCGGCCTCGGCACCAGCGTGAAGTCGTGGAGCGAGGGCTTCTTCGGCATGGAGTACGGCAAGCCCGTCGAGCATCTGCGCGAGGTCGTCGAGATCGTCCGTTTGGTGATCGCGAAGAGCCACACCGGCGAGCTCACGCGTTACGACGGCAAGTACCACCAGCTAGATTTCGGCGAGTTCAATCCGCTGGGCGCGCCGCTCCGCACGGACTTGCCGATCTGGATCGCCGCCCTGCGCACGCCGCTGATCCGCCTCGGCGCAGAGATCGCTGACGGTGTGATCGGGCACCCGATCTGGTCGATCGACTGGGCGACGACGAAGGTGCAGGACGATCTGAAGGCCGGCCTCGCGAAGGGCGGCCGCAAGCGCTCGGACATCGAGTTCAACATGTGGCTGTTCGTCGCACCGAACGACGATCGTAAGCAGTCCATCGAGGACGCCCGCGCAACGGTCGCCTTCTACGGCGGCGTTGCGCAGTACGAGGAGTATTTCGCGGCGCACGGCTTCCGCAACGAAGCGCGCCAACTACAGGAAGGCGTGCAGCGCGGCGATTACTTGAGCGTGAAGCACCTGGTGACCGACGAGATGGCGCAGACCTTCGTCGTTTGCGGCACGCCCGACGAAGTGAAGAAGCAGGTCGAGCGCATCTGGACCACTGCCGACAGCGCCTCTCTCGGCCCGCCCGTGTACGGCCTCGATGGCGGCGCGATCCTCCGCTACTACGCAAAGATCGCAGAGCTGTTCTATGGGTGAGTCGTGGTGTCGGAGATGGATGCAGGCGAGGACGCCTGCGCCACGCGTGTTGTGCTGAATCGGGCTGAAGGACACGTTGAGTGAGCGCGTCGAAGGACTCCGGCAGCGACGATAAATCGGTTCCGAGAACTGCTCGCGTGGCGCAGGCGTCCCCGCCTGCCGTTGCGGCGAAGCCGCCTCAGACTGCGTACAAGCGCTATCTTCCTCATCTCCAGCGAGATGGGAAGCCCGTGTTCATCACATTCTCGACCTGGAAGCGCAACACGTTGCCGGAACGAGCGCGGCAACCGGTGCTCGATTGCATCATCGCGGGACACGATGTCCGGTTCCGGCTTCACGCGGCGGTTGTGATGCCCGATCACGTCCATGTTCTCCTGACGGCGATCCGAGATCAGCACGGCGAGACTTACGGACTCGCGCAGATCATGCAAGCTGTGAAAGGCGCGTCAGCGCACGCGGTGAACAGGGCCCTGTCTCGTTCGGGCCGCGTATGGCAACCCGAGTCCTTCGATGCGCTCCTCCGCTCGGACGAATCGATGCGCCAGAAATCCGAATACATCTGCGCGAACCCGGTGCGCGCGGGCCTGGTTGAGCGAGAGGATCAATGGCCCTGGCTCTGGCGAGAGTGGATTGAGGGGCTCTCACCGGCCGAGGAGCAACGTTAGCACGAGCGCCCACAGCCGGGCGGCTGTGATCCGGCGCCGCAGGGAACTCAGTCCCTTCGTGATCTCCGCAGTTCCTTACGCGAACGCTGCCGCAAGCTCCGCCGCGGCCTCCCGCGGATCATCGGCGCCGCAGACGGCGCTGATCACCGCCGCTGAGTCCGCGCCCGCCGCGACTACGCTCGCGATGTTTGATGCGTTGATGCCGCCGATCGCGACGACCGGTACGCCCACCGCGGCCTTCACTTCGCGCAGGCGATCCAGGCTCGCCGCGCGCGTCACGTCCTTCGATGATGTCGCGAAGATGGCGCCGATCGCGACGTAATCCGCGCCCGCAACCTCCGCAAGCCGCGCCTCCTCGGCGTTGTTGGTGGAGACGCCGATGATCATCTTGTTGCCGACGAGCGGCCGCACGTCTGCGATCGCGGCATCACCTTGGCCGAGGTGCACCCCATCGGCGCCCGCAACGACCGCGAGGCCGGGATAGTCGTTCGCGAACGAAATCGCGCCGCGCTGCCGGCAAAGCTCGAAGATCGCGCGCGCATCGTCGATCTGCTCGTGTTCGCTGCGGCGCTTGTCGCGCCACTGGATCACGGAAGCGCCGCCTTCGATCGCCGCGCGCGCAACGTCGATCGGCGATCGCCCGCGGCAGGCGTCCGGGTCGATGATCACGTAGAGGCCGGAGATCGTGCGCCGTCGCAGCCGCGCGGCAGCCGGCGCATCGAGTACCCAATGCACGTCGGCGTGCATCTGTAGCCACGACGCGGGCACGTCGGCCGACGGCGGGCCTTCGATCGCCTCACGCACGATCGCGGCCTTGGCCGTTCCCGATGCCAGCACGACGATTCGTTTCGCTTCCAGCAGCTCCGCCACCCCCAGCGTGATTCCCTGCGTCGGTACGGCGGCCAGTGAGCCGAACGTCGCCGCATGTGACTCGCGCGATGCCGCCGTCAGCTCGACGACCCGGGCGCGGGAGTCGCGTGCCGATCCCGGCTCGTTGAACGCGACGTGCCCGTTGACTCCAACACCGAGGACGCACAGGTCGAGGCCGCCCGCTCGCCGGATTGCATCGGCGAACGCGCGGATGTGTGCCTCGGGATCCTGCGCTGACGGGTTCGGGCAGTGCAGCGCTCGCTGCCCGAGATTGATGTGCTCTCGGTAGAAGTCGCTATTCGTGCCGGGCGTCGTGCGCGTCGTGCCGGCGAACTCATCGATTGCGTAGATGTCCGCGCGCGAGAAGTCCGCCGTGCCGGACGCCATGCGTCGCGCCAAGTCCTGGTACGTGGCAATTGGTGTGTTACCGGTTGGCAGGCCGAGCCGCGCATCGGGCCGCTGGCGAACCGCATCGCAGATGATGTCCGCTGCTCGCATTGCCAGCGCTTGCTCGTCGGCCACGATCTCGATGCGCATCGGCGGCATCCTAGCATCGTCCTGCCGTTGACCGTAGCCCGCCCCGCATCGATCATGCGGGACGCCCATCTCGTGGCGCGCCAACATCGCATATCCCGCCTCGGCGGGCGGAAGTGGAGCCTCAGATGACGAAGCGGCTCGGTATCCAGATCGGTTTCACCGGCAGCCCGACAGAGCGCGACGAGATCGTTAAGCGCGTGCAGGTCGCAGACGACCTCGGTGTCGAGTCCGCGTGGGTGGCAGAAGCGTGGGGCCGCGACGCCTTCAGCATCGTCACGCAGCTCGCGCTGACGACGAAAAAGATCCAACTCGGCACCGCCATCGTCAACGTCTTCAGCCGCACGCCAGCGGTGATGGCGATGACGTTCGGCACGCTCGACGAACTCTCCGGCGGCCGCGCGATCATCGGCCTCGGCAGTTCCGGCGCGAACGTCGTCGAGCACTGGCATGGCGTGCCGTTCGAGAAGCCCGCAACGCGGCTCCGCGAGTACATCGAGATCATCAACATGATCATGAGGCGCGAGAAGCTGAACTATGACGGAAAGGTCTTCAAGCTCGCCCGCGGCTTCACGGCGCAGTTCCCGACGTTTCGCGATCACATCCCCACGTACATCGCCTCGATTACCCCCAAGAGCATGGAGCAGACCGGCGAGGTCGCGGACGGCTGGATCCCGATCTACTGGCCGAAGGACAAGATCAAGTCCGGCATTGACACGCTGCTCGTCGGCGCGAAGAAGGCCGGCAAGGGCCGTGCCGACCTCACCGTCGCTCCCGCCCTGGTAATGCAGATCACCGAGGCGGGCTCCGACGACCAGATTCGCATGGCCGCGCGCGGCCCGATCGCCTTCTATGTCGGCCGCATGGGCTCCTACTACTACGAGATGCTGGAGCGCCACGGCTTCGAGGCCGAAGTAGCAAAGATCAAGGAAGGCTGGGCCGCCCGCGACCCGAAGGCGGCCGCCGCTGGCGTATCCGACCACATGCTCGACCAGACGGCCATCGTCGGGCCAATCGAGAAGTGCGTCGAGGAGATGAACGAACGCCGCGCCCTTGGCGTGGATCTGCCGCTGATCCCGATGCCCGGGCGTGATGCCTCCGAGATGGGGAAGATCCTCGAGAAGCTGCTCGCGTAAGCACGTTCGCACCGCTTCTCGGGGCACGAATGTGGCAAGCGAGGTGTCACGTGACATAACGCTTGCCACGAGCCGGAGTCCTTTCGTTCCGCATCACCTGCACAGAATCCGCCGGAACCTGCCGATACTACTCCTGAAATACAGACCGGAAGTGACCGGGCAGCGTCAACATTGGCGCCGCCGTAACGTCAACTATCCGGCCTGCGTTTGTGAGGGTAGGCGGGTTCTGTCGGCATGACGAACCGCGCCAGAGGGGCGCTATGCGGATCATCGGTCGGTCGCCCAGCAAGCGTCGGAGCAGGCGCGGCGAGCGCGGTCAGAGTTGCGTCGAGATCGGCATCATTCTGCCGCTCTTTCTCATCTTGATCCTCGGCGTCGTCGAAGTGAACGCGGCGATGAACTCGTACATCAGCGTCGTCAGCGCCAGCCGCGACGGCGCGCGCCTTGGAACAAAGGGCGCGGCCACGGACGCCGCCATTCAGGCGCTGGTCCAGAAAGACCTCGAACGCCTGCCGAACACCACGCCGCTCTCCAACATCACGATCACCCATCCGACCGTTGCGGGCACCGAATCCGTGAAGGTCCAGGCATGCTACGACCACTCGCTCCTGGTGGGTGTGAGGCTCGTCGTGCCCGAGGACTTCCACATGTGCGCAACCACGACGATGCCAAAACTGAATTGAGGACCGCCATGGGGCTGCTGAAGAAGATCCACGCCAATGATTCGGCCCAGGTGTTGCCGATGTTCGTCATGCTGCTCGTCGTCTTGGTCGGCATGATCGGCCTCGCGACGGATCTCAGCAAGATCTACGTCGCGCGTGCCGAACTCTCGCGCTCGGTCGACGCTGCGGCGCTCGCTGGCGCGAAGGAGCTCCCCGATATCACTGCCGCGGACCTCAAAGCTCGCGCCTACATCACGGAGAACGAGCCGTACGCGACGATCGATGTCTCCGTCTATCCTGATGTCCCTGCGCAGCAGGTCGGCGTAACCGCGACGAAGACCGTGAACACCATCTTCATGAAGATGTTCGGTATTGGCAGCGTGAAAGTCAGCAACGACGCGTTGGCTGGCTTCGGAGTGATCCCGGTCGACGCTTACGTGACGCTGGACGCCACGGGAAGCATGAACGACGGCAATGGCACCTCGAGCGACCCTGACTGCAACTCGACGGAAACCGGTGGCAACGGCCCGGGCGACGTGTGTCCGATCAAGGAAGCCAAGGATGGTGCAGTCAACTTCGTCAATACGCTGCTGAGCGACAACGACGTGAGTGGCCTCACACTCGTCGGACTCGGAGCGTTCCGCGGTTGCTACAACCTCCCACGAAACAACACGAAGTGCGTAGATGCGACGGCTCCCGGCTCGATGATCACGAACCTCACCGGCACAAAGTCGACCCTGCTCACCGGCGTCGGCAATATCTATGCGATCCGTGGCCCCGGTCAGCCTGTCGGCGGTTCTGGGACGAACATCTGCGAGGCGCTGAAGAAGGGGCAAGATGTCTTGTTTGGCGCAGGCTCTCACTCGGCATCCAACACGCGTCGCTTCCTGGTCATCCTCGGTGACGGTGACAACGTCTACAACGCCGACGAAGTGAACCAGACCAGCCCGCAATCCCCGGAGTCGCCGTGCCGTCCTTCGAGCCCGAGCACCAACGACGGCAACGTCGGCTCCGCCTGTCTCAACAACACCCAGACGCAGGAAGGTAAGGTCGACACGCTGTCGCAGACCGAAGCGACGACGCTCAAGAACGCGGGTGTCGAGATCTACGTCATCGCATTCAGCCTCTGCGGCGGCATCCCAGCGAATAACTCCGCGCTCTGCAATACCGCGACCATCGGCCTGACGGGTGCCGGGTATCCCGATAGCACCGCCGACCGTAACCTTCTGAAGTGCGTTGCCGCGTCGTCCGGTGGGACGAACGACCACTACTTCGAGACGGCGACGGCCTCCGAGTTGCCCGGCATTTTCTCGACCATCGCTCAGCAGATCTCCTTCAGGTTGATTCAGTGATGCGAAAACTATTCCGCTTGCGCGGACTCCTACGCAGGCCCGAGAGCGGCCAGTCGCTCGCTGAGTTCGCGCTCATCGCGCCGATCTTCTTCCTGCTGGTGTTCGGCATGGTGGACCTGTCGCGCGCGTTCCAGTCGTACACGACCATCCAGGAGTCGGCCCGCAGCGGCGCGCGCTACGCGGTCACGGGGCGCATCGATTGCACCGGTGTCGCCATCCAGAGCCGCGACGCCTGTATCAGGAAGACCGTCGCCGACCGCGTTGCCGCGCTCACGAACCCCACGTCCACGACCGTTTCCTACCGCAGTTGGGGGTACCCCGCGTACGCCGATCCGCCTGTGCAAAACAATGCAGGCGTGCAGTGCGATGCGGTCGAGATCGAGGTGCATTACACGTACGAGCCGATGACCCCGATCTTCAGCAAGCTCATCGGCACCGTCGGCATGGCTGCGAAAGAGCGCCTCGTCAACGAACCGTTCGGCCCCTGCTCGTAGCTCCCACCTCTCGTCCGATCTTGTAGGGCCACGTGGCGGACAGCTTCGCGGGTGTGCGAATGCCGGCGCGTCGGACTCGCCCTTTGCGCACGGATCAGCTTGACACTAGTAGGGGCCGGTGTTAGATTCCCGATTGAAACGGGATTCACAAATGGCGTCAGGGATCCGGCCACGCGGCTAGCCCGGCGCTGTCAGGAGCCTCCCTTCATGACGCGGGTTCTGCTGAGTGTGCCCACCCCGTCGAGCTTCTACGACTACTTCAGGAATCTCGTCGATTGGCCGCCGAAATCGACTTCTGACGCTGGCGAGCTTATCCTCGTCGGCTTCACACTGGCAGTCTCGATGAGCATCATGGTCGCATTTGGCCAGTGGTGGTCGCGGTAGTCGGAGGAATGTAGCGGATGTCGGTCTCGGAGCAGCCAAAAGGCCCCGGTCTGGGCGACTTCATCTACGATAAGCTCTTCCACAACTACATCTGGCGGTCGATCTTCCGCTCCGGCTACCCCAACACCCCCCGGAACCAGATGCTCGCGGTCGCGACCAGCGTGTTCCTGCACCTGCACCCGACCCGCATTCACAAGACCCACGTCAAGATCACGCATACCTACTGCCTCGGCGGTCTCAGCTTCTTCATGTTCCTCGGGTTGACCGTCACGGGCGTGATGCTCATGTTCTACTATGTGCCCTCGGTCGACCGCGCATACAGCGACGTCGCCGCTCTAAACACGAACGTTCGCTTCGGCATGCTGATTCGCAACCTGCACCGCTGGATGGCGCACGCCATGGTGATCACCGTGCTGCTGCACATGATGCGCGTCTTCTACATGGGCGCGTACAAGCCGCCGCGTGAGTTCAACTGGGTCGTCGGCGTCATCCTGCTCGTGCTTACGCTGCTGCTTTCGTTCACCGGCTACCTGCTGCCGTGGGACCAACTGGCGCTCTGGGCTATCACCGTGGGCACGAACATCGCCGGATCGGCGCCCGTGCTGGGTGGCCAAACGCGCTTCGTTATGATCGGCGGCTTCGAAGTCGGGCCGGAGGCACTGATCCGTTTCTACACGCTCCACGTCATCGGCTTACCGCTGCTCGCCGCCATCTTCATGTCGGTGCACTTCTGGCGCATCCGCCGTGACGGCGGCCTGGCGCGTCCGCTCTAGGCAGAAGGTAGGAGCACCATGGCGATAGCGACAGAAAAGGCCGCCGGCGCGAAAGAGACCGTCCGCCAGAAGCGTGAACGCGATCAAGAGCTCCTCGTCTGGCCAGATCTCGTCTTTATCGAGTTCATCTGCGCCATCCTCTTTACGCTGACCTTCGTACTGCTCTCTGTGTTCGTCAACGCGCCGCTGCTCGACCGCGCGAACGCCAACATCACCCCCAACCCCTCAAAGGCGCCCTGGTACCTGATGAGCCTGCAGGAGTTGCTCCTGCACATGGACAAGGGCCTGGCTGGCGTTACCGTCCCCACTATTGCGCTGGTCGTGCTGATGGCTATCCCGTACACGGACAGGAGCAACGACGGCCAGGGCACCTGGTTCGGCACGGCAAACGCGGTCAAGATCACCGTCTTCAGCGCGATCTACTCGTCGTTCGTCATCCCGTGGACCATCCTCTGGGACGACGGTGCCCACGTCCGGATTTTCCGCCAGTTCCCGGTCACGTTCCACCTCACGGACGGCAAGATCCGCTGGCTCGGCGATCGTCAGCCGTTCGAGTCGTGGACGTGGCTCGGTATCGGCGACGTGTTCCAAGCCATCTGGGGTTTCGTCTTCCTCAAGAACCGCCTCGCGATCCGCGACGAGTGGCAGTGGAGCCTTAAAGTCCCGTTCCAGCCCGGATCCGGGAATCACGACGGCTACCTCGACTGGCCGCGCGACGTCGACCGCATACCCATTCCGCTTAACGGCACGTGGCTTTGGCACTGGGGCGAGCCCGGCTGGATGCCCGGTTGGATGAGTCACGTCTACTGGTATGACAAGCACCTCAATATCCCAGCGATCATGGCAGAGTATGTCGTGCCGATCGTTGCGACGCTCTTCTTCATCTTCGCCCTGCTCGCCATCATCTGGAAACTCGGATGGCTCAACACGGTCCGAGATGGATGGATCGCGATCTTCACCGGCTTCATCATGTTCTACTTCTCGCTGACGATTATTGGCGCCGCATTCCGCGGCCGCGGACAGCAGCTTGTGCCAGCGCCCAGCGTGCCGGACCTCGCAGATGATCCCGGCATCATGCGCCAGATCACACCAGACAGCCTGCGTTACGGAATCTACGATCCTGGAAGCGATACCCATGCCTGACGAGACCGAAGAAGCGCCGAAGCCGGCGAAGGCCGACGCTGAGACAGCCGTTACGAAGGCAGCTCCCGCAGGCGGCGCGCTCGCCACTCCCGGCGCGCCTGCGATCGTTGTTGTTCAGCCCGCGCCAACCGGCGTCCAGATGCCGAACGTGTCGCGCCGTAAAGTGATGCTCATTGGCTTCTGGGGAGCAATGGGGGCGATGATGCTGGGCATCGTCACGACGATCCTGAACAGCCTCTATCCGCGCAATGTCGCGGGGTTCGGTGGCACCGTCTACGTCGGCACCGTCGACCAGCTCAAGAGCGCGACGGGGCAGAAGCTCCACAACCTGGATGCGAAGGCGTGGATCGTGCTGCTCACGGGCGAACAGGTGCGGCGAAATCCAGGTGCGCAGGAGGGCTCCGTCATTGCCCTTTACCACAAGTGCCCACATCTGGGTTGCACCGTGCCGTGGCGCGCGGACTTCTCGCGTGAGGATCCGCGCAGCCAGGAGACCTACGGCGGCTGGTTCAACTGTCCCTGCCACGGTTCTACGTACAGCGACGCGGGCGTCCTCGTCTTCGGCCCGGCCCCGCGGTCGATGGACACAATGGAACTGTCGATCGTTGATGGGAAGATGACCATCAGCACCGGCAAGATCAGGCTGGGCGATGAGAACAATGCCACGCGGGCGATTCTGCCGGGCTAGGCGCCAAAAAGGGCACGCATGAACACCAGCAAGCAGATCAACATCATGGTGGCGCTCGTCTTCATGTCGGTGCTGGCGACCGGCGCATACACGATGTGGGATCCCGATCGAACGGCCGACGCCCGCAAGGGCGAACTGCACCGGACGGTCGAGCGTGGCGCGTTCCTGTTCTCCCAAAACTGCGTCGTGTGCCACGGCGACAGCGGCGAGGGTGGCTCTGCGTCAAACCGCCTGAAGCTCGCGCCCGCGCTCAATCGCCCCGATCTGCAGGGTATCGACGCAACGACCGGCCTCGTGAGCGAAACCGACAAGAAGCTGCAGTTCAAGCTCATCGTCAATACCCTCACCTGCGGTCGCATCGGCAAGGCGATGCCCACGTGGGGGCAATCGCAGGGCGGCACACTGAACGACGAGCAGATCCGCCAGCTGGCCACGATGATGACCGAGGGCACCGGCTGGGAGACGTCGAAGGAATTCGCCATCGAGGGTGACGAGGAGTATCACTACACGGGCTACGCCAGCGCCGGCATCAAACTCGCGCAGGCGCTCGATGCAACCAGCACAACCGTGTTCCTCTCCGACGTCGCGGTTCTCGGCAAAGGACTGCGCATCGCGGTTCCATTGCCGGGCGAGGATCCCGCTGAGGAAGGCACCCCCAAGGTCGAGCTTATGCTCATCACCGAGACGCCAAACAAGGATCAGAAGAGCGTTGCCGTTGAGCGCGGCCTGGGCACGACCAGTCCAGTTGCGCACGACGCAGGCGCTGCGGCGTGGCTGCCTCCCGTCCCGCCGGACCCGGCGCCGATCACGCAGCCGGCTTGCGGCCAGAACCTGCCCGCGGCGGTGCCGACGGCTGGCGCGGCGGATCCGTCGGCCACACTCAGCATCATCGCCCAGGGCACCGCGTGGGATACGACGACGCTTGTTGGCATCGCTGGTGTGCCGCTGACCCTCACGTACGACAACAGGGACGCGGGGGTTGCCCACAATATCAACTTCTTCAACGGTGCGGACGCGACTGCTGAGAGCATCGCTTCAACGGAGATAGCTCCCGGCCCTGAGACGCTGACCCTCAACTTCGGGCCGCTTGACGCAGGTGACTACTTCTACCAGTGCGATATCCACCCCGGCCAGATGGAGGGCACGTTGAGTGTCGTCGAAGCGGGCGCCGCTCCCGCTGCCGATGCGGCGCCGACAGCTGCGGCCGATGCGCCCGCCGCCGACGAGACGCCGGTCGCGACGCCTTGACGTACCGGCGACCGCAAACTTAGACTGCCGCGCAGGACGCGTATGGGACGCGTCCTGTCCTGATCTCACACAATCACGGAGGGCGTCATGCCGGCACAAGTAGGAAAGCGATACATCGCGGCGAGCGGCGCGGAACTCATCATCACGAAGGGCGCCGACGGCACGCTGCAAGACGGCGACACGCCTATGAACATGAAAGAGGACGGCCCGCCGGCGTCAGGTGGTTCCGGTGGCGATGTCGTCCTCGGCAAGCGCTACGCGTCCGCGGACGGCGCGGTCGAGGCGCTCTGCATCAAGCCCGGCGCCTGCGACCTTCGCTACAACGGCGAACCGATGGAGCTGATGCAGCCCAAGGTGCTCCCCTCCGCCGACTGATCATCGAATTCTGCCGAACGCAAGAACGACCGTCGCAGTTGCGACGGTCGTTCGCTTTGATACGTACTCCGCGCCTGCTCGCCGTCTAGATCAGCGGCGTGCCTGGCTCCAATCCCATCAACACCCGCCCCACCGTCTCGTAGTTGGACGGTGCCACCATGAAGTGCTGCGTCACCGCATTGACGTCGCGCAGACAGCGCTGCAGCACGCTCGATTCGTAATTCGATGTGCCGCCGCCCTGCCGATACGCGATCTCCGCTGCCTGTGCCGCGCAGTCGACGGCGTGTGTCACGGCCAGCTTGATCCGCGCCCGCATCTCCATATCGATCGTTTCGCCGCGCGCCGAGCGATTCAGCAGTTCGCCCACCGCTTCGTACAGGAAGGCCCTCCCGCCCTGGAGCATTCCCTCCGCCCGCGCGATCTCGTGTTGGGCGACGGCCTTCTCCTGCAGCTTCGATGGCGCGAAGAGCGGCGTCTTGTTCTGCGCGAGCGCCAGTAGCTCGTCGATCGCTCGCCGCGCGGCACCCAGCGCGACGGGTGCGAGCGCCAAGCCGAACAGCGTGAACATCGGGATTGCGCCCGGCGGCCCGGCGGGCGGGCCGCCAAGCGAAACGGCGGCCGTCCGCTCTTCCGGCACGAACAGATCGTTCACCGTTACATCGTGGCTCCCCGTGCCGCGCAATCCGAACACGTGCCACGTATCCAGCACTTCGATGTCAGTCGTCGGCACGACGGCGAGTCGAAAATCCGGTGCTCCGCTCGGCGCCATCCTCGGCTTGTCGCCTTCGAAGACGATGGTGCCCATGAACATCCATTCGGAGTTCTGGCACCCGCTGGCGTATGCCCAGCGCCCGGTGACGCGGTATCCTCCCTCGACCGGTATCGCCCGGCCGGATGGCGACCCCACGCCGCAGATCGCGATGCCAGGCTTGAGGATCTCGCGCGCCACGGCGTCGCTGATCCCCGGCGTCCCGATAGAGCCGCTCCCGATCGCCGCACACCATCCCGCCGATGCGTCCGCGATCGATATTTCTTCGACCGTGCGCATCGTCGTGATCAGGTCCGCGCCGAGACCGCCGTATTCGACGGGACGCGCCATGCCGAATATGCGGTGCTGTTTGAAGGCGCGCGTGAGCCCATCGGGCAGCCGTCGCAACTGCTGCCCTTCTTCGCTGTGCGACTCGATTTCGGCGCGCAGCCCCTTGGCGGTCTCGACCATGTCGGTCGGCTGGATGGTCGTGGTCATGATGTTGCCTCCTGGGGAGCGCAGCCGAGCCGGAACTGGCGGACGTCGTCGGGTCGGTGAGAGCCACGCGTCAACGTTCTACCGAATCAGGACGACTACGTGAAGCGAGTCAGATGGAGCGCGGGCGCCCCGCCCGTAGCGTGCTGGCTCAATGGTAGTGTCGTGCTTCTAGCGCTTCACTACCGCTGGAGCTTGGCCTAGGCACCGCACGCGGCGGACATCCGCCAGACGTGGGGCGTACTGCGTTGGTCCGGCTGTCTCCTTCGGCGACTTGAAATTGCCGGACCCACCGCCGAGGGCGGCTATGCTCCACGCTTCGCGTCGCGTTAGCAGGGGTCAATTTGTATCACGCGCTCAGTGCGGCGAGGGCGTGCGCTCCGGATTCTCAACGGGCCGCGGCAGCTCGGAATCGGTCGTCGCGGCGGCATCAGGGACGTGCCGCCGTGCGTAGGGCAGCACCCCGCGCTTGCCCGCCGCCATTGGCAGGTCGCTCAGCACCACCTCGACGCCGAACACGTCGCGAATGAGGTCGACGGTGAGCACTTCCTCTGCCGGGCCGTTGCCGATGATCCGGCCGTCCCGCATGGCGATCACGCGCTCGCAATAGATCGCCGTCATCCACAGGTCGTGCATCGATACGACGACCGTTACGCCGTGGTTCTTCAGCTCGGAAAGGAGATCCAGCAGCTCGAACTGGTGGGCCAAGTCGAGGAATGCCGTGGGCTCGTCCAGCAGCAGGATGTCCGGCCGCTGCGCCAGCGCCATCGCCGTCCATGCGCGGCGCAGCTCGCCGTGCGAGAGCTGCTTCAGCGACCGCGACCGCATCTCCTGCACCTGCATCGCGGTCAGCGCCCACTCGACCGACTGGCGATCAGCCGCGGCGTCTCGATGCAGTAGCGTCTGATGAGGGAACCGCCCGCGATACACCAACTCTTCGACCGTCAGGTCGGGGACGCCATCGACCTGTTGCCCAAGGAACGCGAGCTTCTTCGCCACGTCGCGTCCGGGCTGCTGATGCAGCACCTCGCCATCGAGCAGCACCACGCCGTGCTGTGGCTTCAGCAACCGGCCCAGCGCTCGCAACAGGGTCGACTTCCCGGCGCCGTTCGGCCCGATCAGTCCCGTGATCCGGCGGTCGTCGATGACAAGATCGATGTTCTCGATGCGGAAGCCGTCCCGGCCGTAGCCTGCGGTGAGATTCCGTGCTTCCAGCCTCATGCGCGCCACCGCACCATGTACAGCAGGAACGGCGCCCCGACGATGGCCGTCACGATGCCCAGCGGAATCTCCACCGGCTTATCGACGACGCGGGCGAGCAGGTCGGCATACACCACCAGCGCCGCGCCCAGGATGGCCGAGAGCGGCAACAGGCTGCGATGGTCGTCGCCGGTGAGGAACCGCGCGAGGTGCGGGATCAGCAGCCCGACGAACGCCACCATGCCCGCGACGCTCACCGCGGCGCCCGCGAGCATCGCTGCGGCCGCAATCGCGAACACGCGCGTCCGTTCGACGCTGAGCCCCAGCGACTGCGCGGCTTCATCGCCGAGCGACAGGATGTTCATGTCGCGCGAGAGCAGGAGCGCCGCGACGAGTCCCGCCGTGACGTATGGCCACACGGCGTAGAACTCGTCCCAGCCGCGTCCGAACAGGCCGCCGGCGAGGAATGACAGCGATGCCTGCGTGGTCAGGTTCGACGTCACGAGGATCATCGTGATCGCCGAGGTCAGCATCGATGCGATCGCAACTCCAGAGAGCGCCAGCCGCACGGGCGACACCCCTCCACGCCACGACAGCCCGTAGAGCAGCGCTGCCGCAGTGAGCGCCCCGCCGAACGCGATCGGTGCAAGGGCTGCAGCCGGCACGTCTTGCGATACGCGTATTGCCACCGATGCCGCGAGTCCGCCGCCCGCTGTGAGCCCCAGGATGTGCGGATCCGCGAGGGGATTACGCGTCACGCCCTGTAGGAGCGCGCCCGCAACACCCAGGCTGGCCCCGACGAGCAGCGCCAGTAGTACGCGCGGCATCCGCAGATCCCAGACAATCGTGTGGGCCAGCGGGTCGTTGCGATCCAGCAGCCCATTCAGCACCCGCGCCGGGGAGAGGGTCACGGCTCCGAGCGAGAGGCCGAGCACCACGGCGAGCGCCAACAACGCCAGCGGCGCGCCCCATGCCAGCAGTGTCCGCGCGGCGGTGCTGCGGCGTTCGCTTCTCACCCGGGGCGCGGCCGCCACGATGCTCACGGGTAGAGCAGCTTCGACAGTTCGGTCAACGCATCACCCGCGCGTGGGCCCGGCGCCTGCAGGTAGATCACCAAGCTGATCTCGCTGACCCGTTTGTTCTGCACCGCAGGTACGTCCGCCCACGCCGGGTTCGACGACAGCGAAGCCGTGAGTGTCGTCCCGCCGGGAGGCCCCGCGGTGATTGAGAGTACGACATCCGGCTTCGATGTCAGGATCGTTTCCAGGCTCAGTTTCGTGTAGCCGGGAAAGCGCCCGACGTCCGGTGCGCCCTTGGCAACATTGTTGCCGCCGAGGAGCTGCACGAGATCGCCGACGTATGACTCCGGTTTCGCCGCGTAGAAGTCTTCGGGGGACCCGTTCAGCACCAGCACCGTGGGCTTCTCGGCCGGGAGCTTCGCCTTGAGGTTGCTCAGCGTTTTCTCCAGCTTCGTCGCGGCCAGTTCGCCCGCCGCCTGCGCGTCCAGCACTTCGCCGATGATACGCAGCCCTTTCGGTACGTCGGTGAACACCTGCGCACCGACGTAGACCACCGGCACGCCCAGCCCGGTCAGACTCTCCAGAAGTTGAGGCTGTATGACGCTGTCGGCGACGATCAGATCAGGCTTCTCGGCCGCGATCAGCTCGAGGTTCGGCTGGTACGACGGTCCGATGTCCTTCGCGCTCGTCGCAGCGTCGGGAAACTTCACTGAGGTCGATCGCGTCTTGCTCGTCGCGCCGACGGCAAAGACGTATTCGACGGTCGTCGGGCTGATCGCGGCGACCGCCACCGGCTTCGCAGCGATGGTCACACTGCGCCCGAGCATGTCCGTCACGGTCAGTGGGTAGGTCGTCGCCTTGGCGGCCGTCGTTGCTGCGGCCGTCGTGCCAGGAGTTGCCGCCGACTGCGTAGCCCCCGGCGTCGTCGCGCCTCCTGCCGCCGCCGTCTTCGTCTTGTCGCCGTCGCTTGTGCCGCCGCAGGCCGCAGCCAGCACCATCGCGCCGAGCGCCAACACGCTCAGCAGCTTCACTCCGTGTCGCATCCGTCCTCCTCCAACGCTGCGGCGAACCTTCGCCGCGCCGATGGAGCGTATCCAGCCGCCCCGCCCTGCCGGAAGCCCTGAAGCGCGCAGCTTCCCCGGGGCGTGCGGCGAACCTGAGCAAACCCCGCAAAGCTCGCCGACAGTGGCACTTGAGCGGCTTGCAGCGCGCCCACGCCCAGACGGGCGTTGCTACCAGCTTGCAGCGCCGCCGAATCCGCCGCGACCGCGATACACTCGATGAATGGACGACGCACCCACGCCGCCGCCTCGGCGGCGGCGCTACGCCCGCCGCGCGGTCGATGGTGGCAGCCGGTTGGCCGGTGGCGCCTCCCGCGGCGCTGATGAGCTCTATCGCCGCGCCGATCACGTGGTCAACCGGGGCCAGCACCACGCCTTCCGGTTCCTCTGGTTCTTTCTACCGGAGCCGGCGATCGCCCGCAGCGTCCGCTTCCAGCACCTCATGGTGTCGGTATTCTTCGCGGATTCAGCCCGCGACGCGATTCGATACGGTGCTCTGATCGCCGTGGCGAGCAGCGGCGGATCGGCGCTCGATGCCGCTCTGGTCGGCGTTGCCTCGCTGGTGCCTCCGACGTTGTTCGGGCTGTACGGCGGCGCCGTCGCCGACGGAATGCCGAAACGTGTCGCTCTCGGTGTCGTGTACGGTCTCGACGCGGCCGTCTGCTTCATCGTGCCGATCTGGTTCGGCACGAATCTCGCCGCCATCATCGCTCTGATCTTTGCCGTGAACGTGTTCGGCCAGGTCTCCGGCCCGACCGAGCAGTCCATGGCTCCCCTCGTCGCGTCTGAAGAAGAGCTCGCGACGGCGAACTCGCTCTCAAGCCTGGTCTCCAACCTCGGCACGGTCTTCGGTACCGCCCTCCTCGCGCCGATCCTCGTGCGCGTCGCAGGTGTGCGGGCGATCTTCTACGTTGCCGGCATCCTGTTGTTCATGGCTTCTACGCGGGTCCTCAACGTGCGTTCTCGCCGCGATCAACAGACAGTGCGCTGGCGGCGTCCCAAGGTGAACGCCATCTTGACCATCCGCTGGCTCGCCGAACAGCCCGCCGTAGCTACGATGATCGTCGTCGGCGTGCTCGCCGGCACGGCCAACGTCGTTTTGCAGACGCTGGCGCCGCTCTACGTGCAAACCGTCCTCGATGTGGATCCTGCCGACGCTGTCTATGTCTTCGCGCCCTCGTCGATCGGCCTGGCGCTCGCACTGTTGGCAGCGCCGAAGCTCATCCGCCTGAGGGGCGAGCGGCAGTCAGCGATCGTCGGATTCCTGTGCACGGCCACGGCGCTCTGCCTGCTTGGCCTCGTGCGCCGTGACCTTGCAGGCATCATCGATCCCATCAACCCCCTGCGATTTGCTAGCGCTGTGGGGATTGAAATGGGGCGCCCGCTTCGCACAGCGAGCTTCCTCGTGCTGCCGCTCGGGTTCGGCATGTCGCTCACGACCATGTCGGTGCAAACGTACATCAATCGTCGTGTGCCGCTCGCGCTGCAGGGGCGGGCGTTTGCGCTGCAGAGCACCCTCAAGAACGGTTCCGCGATCGTGCCGCTGCTCACGCTGGGCGCCGCCGCGGGCGTGTTTGGCGTCGACAACGTGCTGGTCTTTTCGCCTGTACTGCTGTTCGCCGTCGCCATATCGCTGATCGCACTCAGCGAGCACTTTGGTGGGAGGGCACCTCACACGCGGCTTGAGGTGCTGTCGTCGTTTTGGGAGGAGCCGCCGACAGCGGAGCTGGCTCCGCCGTAGATCGGGACACGAAAAAGTCGCGAAGGCGACGCCCTCGCGACAGTGCTTCTATCTTGTGGTCAACGGTCCCGGCCAGGGCGCTAAGTCTCTTGTTGCCGTTATGAGCGCCCTGGCCGCATCCGCCTCTCGCGCCGGGGAGGTTAACTCCGGCGCGACTCAAGCCCTACACCTGGAGTATCGGCGCAAGATGTTAGATCCGTATGAAGCGGAACCCGAACTCATGCTAAATGTCGCGGATTCTGGCCGGTCGGCGGCGTGCTCCGAAGCTGGGACTTGACACTTGGTGGTGCGCAGTTGGTAGGGTTCCTGTGCGCAACCAAAGGATGGGTTGGAACGATAGGCCGGCAGAACTGTGGCGGGGCTGCCGGCCTCCGTTTACCTTCCGCGATCCGCGGGTCGCGCCATCCACTACCCGTGCCTGGTAGAGATTCCTCCGTCGACGGGGATCACCGTGCCCGTCAGATAGGCACCCGCCCGCGACGACAGAAAGATCGCCGTCCCGGCCATGTCTTCTGGCCTGCCGATGCGCCCCAACGGACACGACGCGCGGATCTGATCGCCGAAGCGCTTCAGTGTCTCCGCCATCATCTTGCTCTCGAACGGACCCGGCGCGATCGCGTTGACCGTGATGCGGCTCGGCGCGAGCCGGTGCGCCAGCGTGCGCGTCAAGTGGTGTACGGCCGCCTTGCTCGATGAGTAAGCGTATGTCTCCAGCGTCGGCGCCTGCAGCCCATCGATTGAGCCGATGTTGATCACGCGCGCCGGATCGTCATCGCTGGCTGCGCGCTCCAGCAGCGGCACCATCAGGCGCGTGAGGTTGAACACGCTCTTTACGTTCAGCGCGAACACCTTGTCGAACGCCGCGTCGGGGTACTCGGCAAGCGGCGCGCCCCAGTTCGATCCGGCGTTGTTCACCAGAATGTGCAGCGACTCCTCCCGCTTCCCGACTTCTGTCGCCAGTTCGCGGCATCCGGCGTCGCTGCCGAGATCAGCCGGGATGGCGATGCATGTGCCGACCTTCGACAGGTCTTCCGCAACTTCCGCGCACACCTCCGCGTTGCGAGACGACACGTACACACGCGCGCCGGCTTCCACGAATCCGCGCGCGATCATCAGTCCGATGCCGCGCGAGCCGCCCGTCACCACTGCCACTTTGCCTTCAATCGAGAACAACCCACTCACCAGGACGGCTCCTTTCAGCCAGCGCGTTCAAACCCCGAGATCGTGCGTGGCCCACGCCTCCACGTCAAGGACGCGCCGCGGCGGCTTTCGCGCGCCATTCCCGCGGGCGACAATGACTCATGCACCGGAACGGCAACGGCAGCGACTCCACCGACCTCATCGTCGCGCACACGTCGGACCTTCATTTGGGTGGTCGCTGGCACAAGGGCGGTGATCTCGACACGCTGCGGGCCGTGCTGGACGCCGCCGAGGAGACCCACGCGCACGTCCTCATCCTCGCCGGCGACATCTTCGACAGCCACCGCGCCGCTCCGCACATCGTCGAAGGCGCCACCGAGATGATGGCGGGCGCCTCATGCCAGATCATCCTGCTCCCGGGCAACCACGACCCCGCGACGCCCGACGCGGTGTACCGCCGTCATGGGATGACGGACGTGCCGAACCTGCACATCCTCGGCATCACCACCGGCGCCGCCGCGCGCTTCGACGAACTCGGTCTCGAAGTTACCGGCATCGCACACGCCGACTACGCGGACTTCACGCCGCTCGCCGCGGTGTCCCCGCGGACGATAGAACACCACGTCGTTGTCGCGCACGGGCACTGGGTGACGGGCCCGCAGGACGCGCACCGAGGCTGGCTGATCCACGACCACGAGATCGCCGCGTCAGGTGCTGACTACGTGGCGCTTGGCCATTGGGATCTGGCGCAGCCCGCCGGCGACGGCTCCGTACCTGCGTACTACTCCGGCTCGCCGGAACTGGCGCGCACGGTCAATATCGTGCGCTTCGCCGAAGGCGCTCCTGCCGACGTCCGTCGCCATCCGTTGCGGCTCGAACAATAACGCTCGTGGTGTGGTGTGGTGTGGCGTGGCGTCAGGCCGGCGCGGCGTGCATCGATGCCATCGAAGCCGGCTCACGGTCTTCCAGGTGCCCGTCTTCCAGCCAGACGATGCGGTCGGCGTACGGCAGCACGCGATGATCGTGGCTCACCATCAACACCGCCGTGCCCATGTCGTGCGCGATCATCTGCAGCATCGACATCACCTCGGCGCCTCGAGCGCCGTCCAGGCTCGCCGTCGGCTCGTCGGCCATGATCACGAGCGGGTTGTTGGCGACCGCCCGGGCGATAGCGACGCGCTGACGCTCGCCGCCGCTCAGTGTCCGCGGCCGATAGTCCTTCCGGTGGGTTAGCCCCAGGATCGATAGCAACTCGGCGGCGCGAGCCTGGGCGTTCTTGCCGGGCACCTTGGCCCGTCGCATCACCAGCTCCAGGTTCTGGCTCACGGTCAGCGAGTCCATCAGGTTGAACTCTTGGAAGACGAACCCCACCTTGTGCAGCCGCACGTCTGCTAGCTGGTCGCCGTTCAGCGAGGAGAGCGGCGTGCCGGCGATGATCACTTCACCCGACGTCGGCTTGCGAAGGGCGCCGGCTATCGTCAGCAGCGTCGACTTGCCGGCGCCGGAAGGCCCCATCGTGATCACAACCTGCCGCGGCAAGAGTTGGAGTGATACCGAACGCATCGCGTGCGTCGGGTTCGTCTTGTCACCGAACACCTGGCTGACGTTGACCAGTTCGAGTACCGGCGTCTCCGTCTGCATCGCTCTATCCTTTGAACGCCACGGCCGGATCGATAGCGCCCACATGCCGCGCCGGCACGATCGACGCAGCAGCCGCCATGAACACCGTCGCCGCCAGCACGAGCACGATGTCCATCGGCCGCACGAGCACGATGAACGTTGCTACCAGCCGGTCGGCGAACATACTCACGATCAGCGTCAGGACCATGCCGAACACGAATCCCAACAGGCCTGTCACGATACTCTGGATCAACACGAGTCCGTAGAGATCGCGGTTGTTGAATCCGATCGCTTTCATCACACCAAACTCCCGCTGGCGCTCGACCGTCGCTGTATAGATCGTCAGGCTTGTGATCGCGATGCCAACGATGAGCGCGATCCCAAGGATCAACACGATGATCGGAATGATGTTGTCCAGGATGCGGTGGCGGGTTGCGGACGCGAACTCCTTCGACGTGAAAACGGTCACCCCTGGGTTCGCCGCGATCATTTCAGACTGCAATTGCGCGAATGACGCGCCGGGCTTCAAGCTGAATAACCAGAACGTCACGAGGTCGCCCATGTCGAGGAGTTCGCCGGCCGACTTCACATCGACGAACGACGCCTGCGTAAACGCGAAGTTGCCGCCGGTCGCGATGCCGATCACGTCGAAGGTCTTGTCGTTGCTGGTCAGCTTGTCGCCGACCCCCACGCCCGATGTGCGCGACAAGACGCTATCGATGACGATCTGGTTGCCGGTGGGGTTGCCCTTCCCTTTGACGATCTTCACGGGTCCGCCAATGCCCGACGCGACGTCGTAGCCGATGAGGTGCGTTTCGAACTTGTCCTTATCGTGAAGGAACTGCATAGGGCGCACGATCATCGGGTGAACGTCGGCTACGTCACTGCGCGCGCGCATCTCGTCGCCCATGGAGCCGGGCAGGATCGAAGCGGCGTTGATGAAATCCGTCGTGCCCTGTCGCGCGACCCAGCCGTCGGCGTGCACGTCTTCCACGAACCCGCCGACCTTCTCGTTCCACCCCTGGTAGAGCCCGATCAGTACGCTGATCAGGAAGACGGCGAAGCCAATGCCGGCCGCCGAGAAGGCGAAGCGCGTGCGCTCGGTCACGAGGTTCCGCACCGCGAGCAAGATCATCCTGCCTCCGTCCTGATGTACGGCATCGCCGCAAGGAGCGTGGGAGCTGCGTCCATCACCGTACGATATCCGACAGCGGCGATCTCGTCGCCACGCTTGAAGTCGCGCACGCCGCCGCCACCCTCGACGCAGACCTCGATGTTGACGTCGGCGTCCACGTGGCTCACCTCCGAGAGGTGGTTCACCATGATCTCAAGCGAGCGGAGGATCGTCTCGATCGCGAAGGGGCGCTGCGGCTTCTCGTTCAGGCCGTCGCGCGGCGAAGTGTGCGATCCCGTCAGTCGCACGCCGATGACAAGGCCCGCGCCCAACTCGCGGCATTGCTGCACCGGCACCGGGTGCAGCACACTCCCGTCGACGAGATAGCTTCCGAGGGCAGCCGATGGTGGATACACGCCCGGAATTGCCATGCTGGCGAGCAACCTCGGCCAGGCCAGACCGGAGGTGAAGGTCACCGCCGTTCGCCGAAAGAGGTCCGTCGCCACAACCGCCAGCGGTAGGTCCAGGTCCTCGATGTGGCGTTCTCCGCCAAGGCCGCGCAGCCCTTCCTTCAAGCCGCTGTTGCTCAGGAACGAATGGATCGGCAGCGTCGGCCGTACCGCCTTCGCGGCGACGCGTGCTGTGTGCTCCGTCAGTTCGTCCACCGTCATGCCGGCAGCGATGCCCGCCGCAATGGGCGCACCGATGCTGCACCCCGCGATGATGTCGATCGGCACGTCGAGTTCATCCAGGGCGCGCAGCACGCCCAGGTGCGCCAGCCCTTTCGCCGCTCCGGCGCCGAGCGCTACGCCGATACGTCGGTGCGTCAGCACGCGCGCCAGTCTCGCAATCGGAGTCCGCGGACCGTTCGAGTCTGACTCTGGCGGCACGATGCCCACGACCGGCAGTCCGACTCGCGCGGTCAGACGCCGCAGCGCTGGCTGCGTCCAGCGTTCGTCCCCAATCACGATGACCTGCCCGGCGGAATCATGTTCTGAGGTGGTGTACCCGTCGCTGGTTTCGTGGGCGACGTGCAATACCGATGATGCATTCGGCGCGATCTGATGGAACGCCGTCTCGCCGCCGAACAGGACGATCTCGTCGAATTCGTGCGAGAGCCGTTCTATGAGGCGCGGCAGTTCCGCCACGTCGGAACCACTAATTGGCTGTACGGAGACCTTCGCGGCCTCCAGGTTCTGCTGACGGCTCGCATCGATGAAGCCTTCGCCCGCGACCAGCACCCTCACCCGCCCTGATGCCACGCTCGCCATGGCGGCGGGCAGGAGTGCCAACGCGCGCACGTCCGCGGGCCTACAACAAATGACGTGAACTCGCGCGGTGTGCAGGGCAAGCAGCCGCTCGTTCGCATGCTTCAGCCGCCCTGCCAGCGTTGCCGAGAGCGCCTCTATGAGGCGGGATCGCACGTCACCGACGCCCGCGAGCCGCGCCTGCGTCATCGCGTAGGTTTGGACAGCCGTCCCGGCGATCACGTCCGCGGAGGCGGGGTCACCGGTCAGTAGCGACATCTCACCTACGCACTCGCCGAAGCCGAGGCGCCCCAACTCGCGGCGCTCTCCGTTGTTGTTCGTCGCCATCACCGCTGCTACGCCCTCGACAATCACCTGGAAGAGCGGCTCAATCGTCCCTTGCGCGACCAGTACCTCGCCCGGCTGGTAGGTGCGTAGATCCATCACGGATCGAAGCGCGTCCCACTCGGTATCCGAGAGAAGCTGGAACAGCGTGCTCGCGAGCGTACGATTCTCGATGTTTGGCATCAGCGATAGATTGCGCCTATCTGAGGCGAGACGCAAGCGATGATTGCGGAGCTTCGCTTCTTGACGGGCGAACGTTGCGCTCGCGTTAATTCGGGGCGGCATCGGTCGGGGCCGTTGACACGGGACAGGGCATCCCTCAGACTTTCTGGAGCTAGCCCGAAACTCCCCGCAGGGCACATCAGGCGACGCGGATCCGCTATGAGGACGTGTAGGGCAGCGGACGCCAGACCGACGCGACGATTTCGACAGCGGTTAGAGAGTTAAACCTTGCGTCACCTCCTTCGTACCCACTCGCTCGGCGTTGTGCTCGTGATTGCGGCCCTTGCGTCGCTGACTGCTATCGCGCCGCGTCTATGGCAGTCGGGTTCCGCACCCGCTACCGAGGCGGCAGGGATCGCGACTTCGGGTCGTGACCCGGCTCCGCTATTCGACCGCGACGACGAATCCAGAAGCCCAACTCGTACGCCGACCAAGACTCCCACGAAGACACCGACGCCCACGCGGACGGCCACGAAGACATCGACGCCCACGCGGACAGCCACCGCGACATCGACATCGACGCCGACATCCACGCCCACCCCCACGGCGACACCGACGCTCCCCCCGGCGCTGGCGAACTTCGTAGTCACAGACGCCGCGTGGAAGTTCAGTCGCAGTCCGGGACAGGACTGGCAGAATGCGGCGTTCAACGACGGCACATGGGGCGCGGCGGTCGCGCCGAGCCAGGGGCTCTGCACATCGGGCGTCCCCAATCCCCAGATCGCCGCGCCTATGTGGGCGCCGAATCCGGTGGCATTCGAGACGGTGTACTTCCGTAGACTGTTTGCGCTCGACCAGGTGCCCACATCTGCGACGATCTTCACCGTCTTCGACGATATCGGCGATCTCTACGTCAACGGGACGCTCGTTCGGACGGACAACAACCCGATCGTCGACGCGGAGCCGATGTCCGATGACATCGCCGCGCTCCTGCGGATCGGCGTGAACGTGATCGCCCTCCGTGTCACGGATGCGGCTGGGGCATGTCAGGCCGTGCAGGTGACCACGAGCTTCGTCGACCCGATCAACAGCCTCGCGCTCACCGTGGATCGCAACGCCGCGCCCGCGGGGCTCTCGCAGATACCGCTCGGCTCGATACCGATCGAAGCCATTGGAAGCAGCGGGAACGTCGCATCATCGGCGATCCGCAACATGAACCTCGAGAGTTCACAGCTCAGCAGCATCCGGCTCTCGTCGATCCGGCTGAGCAGCATCGCGCTCGCCAGCACGCGGCTGAGCAGCATCCAGCTTTCGTCGATTCCCATCACCTACCCAGGTGGCTGGGAGGCGATCCTCGACGGCACGGCGCTCGACGGCGTACCGCTGCAACAAGTGACGCTTGGGCAGCTCGCCGCGCTGAGCCCGGCGCCCGCTGCTCTGGATCCGAATTCGCCGGAACCGCTCACGATCGGCCAAGTGGACCTCAGTTCAACTGAACTCCGCTCGCTCAGTCTCGCGGCGGTCGCTCTCGGCAGTACGCGGCTCAGCTCGATCGCAGTCCCGGCAGGTGCGGCCGATTGGTGCGACGCGATCGCGCAAGCCGGATCGACGTGCGCCGACCTCGGCTACACATCCGGCGATATCGGCGACGCCACGCTCATCGAACTCAACGTCAGGGGAGTGCGGCTCAGCTCCATCCAGCTCAGCAGCATCCGGCTCAGCAGCATCGATCTCGCCAGCTCTGAGCTCGGTTCGATTCGGCTCAGCAGCATCCGGCTCAGTTCGATTCAGCTCAGCAGCATCCGCCTCAGCTCCATTCGGCTCAGCAGCATCACCACGCCGGGCGGAGCCATCGCTTCCGTTCGGCTCAGTTCGATCGACCTGCCGGCGGGGGCCGCCAGCTGGTGCGAGTACTTCGCGACCAACGGACCCACATGCGCCGCGCTTGGCATCAGCGATACCAGCACGCTCTTCGAGGTCGCCGCCGCGCTCACGCAACAGAACATCCCGATCGCGTCGAGTGCGCTGGCGCCCATCCGGCTCAGCAGCATCCGGCTCAGCTCGATCCAGCTCAGCAGCATCAGGCTCAGCTCGATTCCGCTCGACAGCATCGCGATCAGCGACACGCGGCTCAGCAGCATCCGGCTCAGCTCGATTCGGCTCAGCAGCATCGCGCCGGACGCGTCTCGACTCAGCAGCATCCGGCTCAGCTCCATCGCCAATGTCGACACGATTGTGTCTTGCGACATCGTTGCGTGCGCATCGGCTACGCTCGGTGATGCAGGCGACTTGAACGCAATCCTGCCGGACGCACTGCTTGGCGCTCTCGGCGCCTATGACGACGTCACCGTTCAAGACATCCTCGACGATCTTGGCGCGTCACCCGCCGAAGTTGCGTACTTCCTCAGCCTCTTCTACGGCGAGGTCACGGTCGGCGAGGTCGCGAACGACCCGACCGTGAACCTCGGCGATACGACGCTCGGACAGCTGCTGCTGGCGCTGCTCGTGAAGTCGGACTACCCGTGGGAGAACCTGCCGCTCGACGCCATCAACTCGCCCCTCGTCCCCGGTGGTGGCACGCCGCTCAATTACACCGCGACGTTCAACTACGCCGGTCCGCCCGCCGTCGAACCGACGCTGCTCCGGGTCGCCCTCCCGGACACCTTCCGCTACCTGCCCGGCACCACGACGATCACCATCACGGGCGCGCCCGTTGTGACGCTGCAAACGGAACCATCCGTTAGCGGTGCGACCGTCACGTGGGACGTGCCCGGCCTGATAGCGGGCGATCTCGTGCGCGTCGACTTCCAGGCCCGTGCGGGCCTCCGTCTTGGCACGCAGACATCGTCGGTCGCCGCCCTTCGCGCGCCGTACCCGGAGACAAACGCCACGCTGCAAGCGCCCGTCACCATCGGCGAGAATTTTGAGTCGAACGACGACCCTGCCACAGCTCCCATTGTCGCGCCCGACACGCTCTATCTCTCGCACATCAGCAGCGCGACCGACCGAGACTTCTTCCGCATTCCGGCCAGCTTCCAGCCCGGGCAGCGGGTGCAGGTTCTGCTGAGCCACCAGTCGCAGGACAACGACATTGCGCTCTTCAGCCCGGCGGCATCGCAGCTGCGCCCGTCCACCGGTGAACCGCTGCAGAGCCTGCCGCTCGATGACGACGGACGCGATATCAACAGCGCGGGCAACAACCCGCAGCCGCAGACGCTGCAGGACGTCGGAATCGCCGCGGCGCGGCTCAGCAGCATTCAGCTGAGCAGCATTCGGCTCAGTAGCATCTCTGCAAACCGCGGTTCCGCGGACGAATCCGTCGCCGCGCTCTCCACCGATTCCGATTCGGGTTACTACACGGTGCAGATCGGCGGCTACAACGGCGCGTCCGGCGTCGACCCGTACATCATGCGCCTCAAGGTCGACGATCCCCCGCCCGATCCCGCCTGCGCCGCGCGCACGTTCCCGAATGCGGGCTCCGGGGTTGCCGGCACCACGCCGGCATCGTTCCCGAACGACACCAACACGATCTTCCTCGTGAACGAGAAGCGCCTGGGCGATACCTATGGCGCATCAGCCGCGACGAGCGTGATGACCGCGCTGACAACGCTCGCCGGGCGAAGCGATCTCGGCGTGCGTGGCGCTGTGCTGTCGATCGATGGCTCATCGTCCGTCGCAGGCGCGTACGCGGCCTGGGATGCAGCCCCGTGTTCGACCTCCACTGCGAACGCGGTCGTGAAGGCGATCAACGCGCTGGTCGACCAATATCGCACCAACATGCCGCAGCTCCAGAACATTGTCGTCGTCGGCGCCGATCAACTCGTGCCGTTCGCGCGCATCCCCGACCTCACTCGCATCTCGAACGAAGGCGACTACGCCGCTGATGCGCAGGCCACCGGCAACCCGGAATTCGCGAGCAGTTTCATCGCGCGCAACATCCTCACGGATGACGCGTACGCCGACTTCAATCCGACGCCCTGGCTCGACCGCCAGATCTTCGTGCCGCAGGTGGCCATTGGCCGGATGGTCGAAACGCCGGATCAGATCATCGCCCAGGTCAACCAGTTCATCGACTTCAGCGGCCGACTCGATCCGGACACCGCCCTGACGACCGGCTACGACTTCCTCGCCGACGGCGCGAACGAGATCGGGGCGTCGCTCGACACGCTGGTGGGCATTCCGAACGCGCAGCGCCTGATCAACGAAACGTGGACGAGCGCCGACCTTCAGGCGGCGCTCAACGACGCGACGCCGGTGCCGGATGTGGTGTCCCTGAACGCGCACTTCGATCAGTACCGGCTGCTCCCGGGCGCCGGCAACAGCACGAACGATGAGTCCGACCTCTACACCACGGCGGACATCGCGCGCGCCCCGGCCGATCCGCTCCTGCTGGAAGCGCGCGTCATCTTCTCGATGGGCTGCCACTCCGGCCTGAACGCGCCCGACTTCCTCGTCGGTTCGCCGAACGCCGATCAGGCGCAGCGACTGCTCGACTGGCCGCAGGCGTTCTCCGATCAGGGTGCCGCGGTCTACGTCGCCAACACCGGTTACGGCTACGGCGATACGGATATCGTCGCGTACTCCGAGAAGGTGATGTCGCTGTTCGCCGAGCGCATCGGCAGCAAGACGGGCAGCACCCTCACCATTGGACAGGCACTGGCATACGCCAAGCAGGAGTACTTCGGCAGCCTGGTGCAGTACGAGGCCTACGATGAGAAGGCGCTACAGGAAACGACCTTCTACGGATTGCCCATGTTCCGCATCGGTCCGCCGATTCAGACGCCGCCACCCCTGTTGTCGGCACTCTCGTCGCCGTCGCTGTCGGCCCTGTCATTGCCACCATTCGAGACCGATCCCCGCACCGGGCTCAACGCCTTCAGCATTGACGCTTCGCCGTCATTCGCCCTGATCGATCTCGGCGCGAAGGGCGCGTATTACACCAGCGATGGTGGTAGCGAGGCGAACGCCGGCCGTCCGATACAGCCGCAGTTCAGCGTCGACCTTCCTGTGTCGACGGATGGCTCGAAACCGCACGGCATCATCGTGACCGGGCTGCAGTCCACCGATACGCACGGCTTCAACGCGGTCTTCTCGAGCCCCGTGACCGACGGCTCGGTGCCCGAACAGCCGACTGATACCATCTTCCCGTCGTCGATTCACAACCTCACCGCGTTCACGACGCCGTTCGGCCCCCAACATCGTGCAGTCTTCATGCCCGGACAGTTCCTGCCCGAAACGGGACAACCGGTGGGTACGGGTACACAACGCCTGTTCACAGGCATCCAGGCTACGGTGCTCTACTCGAACAGCAGCGACGTAACGCCGCCGACGATCATTCAGACACGCGCCGCCATCATCGGCGCGGACGCCAGCTTCGTCGTCGAAGCCGAAGACGACCTGCCCGACAACGTCATGAGCGTGTTCGTACTGTTCCGTGCGCAGTCGAGCCCCGCGTGGTCCGCGCTCGACCTCGTGAACGAACCCGGCACGAATCGCTGGACAGGCTCAGCTCCCGCGGGCGGTCCGGTCGAGTACATGGTCTACGCTATCGATGCGGGCGGGAACGTCGCGCTCTCGACCAACAAGGGCGAGTTTCACCACACCGAGTCCGTGCCGCCGTCCAGCGGCCTGACGGTCACGGTCGCGGGTACGATAGCCGGCGGTGGCTGGTACAGCTCCGCGAGCATCACGGTCGCTGGCGCGCCGGGCGCCACCTTCGAGACGAGCGTTGACGGCAAGCCGTTCCTGCCCTACACCGGCGCGGTCGCTATTACCGGCCCGGGCGTGCACGTCGTCAATGCGCGGGGCTCCGACTTCTCCAGCGGCGGCGCCATCGTGCCTGTCGATGCCACGCCACCCACCGTGGCGATCACGGCGCCCGCGCTCAACGGAACGCTGCTCAAGAATCAGCCGGTCGCGGCATCATATGCATGTGCCGACGCCGGCTCCGGCGTGGCGACATGCCTGGGCTCGGTCGCCAACGGTGCGCCGATTGACACGTCGGCGTCTGGCCCGAAGGTGTTCCAGGTGACGGCAAGTGATGTCGCCGGCAACCTCAGCGTTGTCAATCATGCATATTCGGTCAGCACGTGCGCGTTCGGCAACACCGCCTGCGACGGGCTCCCCGATGCGTACAAGCTCGCGCAGGCCTGCTTCGCGCAGTACCCACTCACGCAAGACATCGGCGCGCTCGACACGGACGGGGATGGTCTAACGAACCTCGAAGAGTTCGTCTACCTCACGGATCCGTGCAAGGTGGACACCGACGACGATGGCTATACCGATGACCGGGAGGTTACGCTCGCTAGCAACCCGCTGATCTACTGCGGGATCATGCGGGCTGATGTGACTGGTGATGGCGTCATCAGCATCATGGATCTCAGCCTGGTCGCCGGATACTGGCAGCAGTCGGTGCCACCGGCACCTGCCCGTTACGACCAGGACGGCGACGCACAGATAAGCATCATCGATCTCTCGAGGATGGCGGCCTGGTTCTCGCGCAACATCTCGCAGTGTCCGAGCGCTCCCAGTCCGTAGGGGTCTGACGTCCGGAGAGCGATCGCCGGCGCCGGTAGAATAGGCGCATGACGGCCAGCCTCACCCCTTACGTTCCACGGCTACTGGTCGAGTGGGATCGGGTCGCTCCCAGCGATGCGTACCGCTTGATCGACGGTACGCTCGTCTTCATCGACATCTCCGGCTTCACGGCTATGTCCGAACGCCTCGCACGGAGCGGCAAGGTGGGTGCCGAAGAAGTCACGGAAGTGATGAACGCCAGCTTCACACGTCTCCTGGAACACGCCTACGCTGAAGGCGGGTCCCTGCTCAAGTTCGGCGGCGATGCGCTGCTCCTCTTTTACTCTGGCGAACGCCATGCCCAGCGTGGCTGTCGCGCCGCGATGTCAATGCGCCAGGAGTTGCGGCGAGCGGGTCGTTTTCGCACGTCGGCGGGCCTGGTCGGGCTGCGCATGTCTGTCGGCGTGCACAGTGGCGAGTGTGCGTTCTTCCTCGCCGGCGATTCCCATCGTGAGTTGATCATCGCTGGCCCCACCGTGACGAAGACCGTCGAAATGGAGGCGACGGCGCAGACGGGGGAGATCCTCGTGAGCGCCGAGATCGCCGCGATGTTGCCGGCGGGCGGCTCCGTCGCCCATCCATCCGGCGGGTTCCTGCTGAAGAAGGCCCCGCCGTCAACCGGAGATAGCGCGCCCGAGGATGCGGCGCTGGTCTTCGCGCATGGAGATATCTTCGTTCCGGTAGCGATTCGCCAGCATCTGGGTGAGACCGCGGCGGAGAGTGAACATCGTCAGGTCACGGTAGCGTTCATCCATTTCGACCGCACCGACGCATTGCTTGCGGCCGATGGTCCCGCGGCGCTCGCAGCGAAGCTCGACTCGCTCATGCGGAACGTGCAGGCGGCAACGCTCGAACATGACGTCTGCGTGCTCGGTACCGATATCGACAAAGATGGCGGAAAGATCATCCTCACGGCAGGCGTGCCCCGCAGTAACGATAACGACGAGGAGCGAATGCTCCGCGCTCTCCGCGCCATCGTCGACGCGAGTGCCGATCTTCCTTTGCGCGTCGGCGTCAATCGCGGCCCCGTGTTCGCCGGCGACATCGGTCCGTCATATCGCAAGACGTACACGGTGATGGGCGATGCCGTGAACCTCGCGGCGCGGCTCATGGCGAAAGCTGAACCGGGCCAGATCCTGTCGACCGAGAGCGTCATCGAGCGTTCCCGCACGCAGTTCAAGACGCGCGCGCTCGAACCCTTCAGCGTGAAGGGGAAGGCCCGGCCGATCACGGCGTTCGCGATCGGTTCTATGCGGGCGCTTCGGGCCAGAGGCGACGCCAGCCGCGTTCCGCTTGTCGGGCGCGAGCAGGAGATGCACCTGCTCACCGCGACGCTCGACTCCATCCACGTCCAGGGCACGGCCATTGTCGAGCTGATCGGCCCCGCCGGCATCGGGAAGTCGCGGCTCATTCGTGAACTCGCGGCGTCGCGCGAAGGTATCGCGTACTTCGAGACGACCGCCGAGCAGTACGCCTCAGCGACACCGTACTTCGCCTTCGGTGCGTTCCTGCGGTCCGTCCTTGGGATAGCGCCGCAGAGCCGCGGTGCGAACGCGGTCGCAACCCTCACCGAACGCGTCAACGAGCACGCCCCTTTGCTCGCGCCGTGGCTGCCGCTGGTCGCGCTCGTGATGGATCTCCGCGTCCCATCGACGCCCGAGGTCGACCAGCTCGACCCGCGCTTCCGCCGCAACCGGCTGCATGAAGTGGTCACTGAGCTCTTGACGCGGCTCTTGCCGCGCCCGGCCGTGATCGCCTTCGATGACGCGCATTGGCTCGACGAAGCTTCGCGCGACCTCCTGCGGTACGTCATGGCAAGCGTTGACCAGGTGCCGTGGCTTATCTGCATCCCCCGCCGGCCAGACGACGCCCTCTCGTTCGCTCCCGATGCGCCGAACGCCGCCGTTATCAGGCTCGAACCGCTCGCGCCGGACGCCGCGCTCGCCCTCGTGGCGGCGGTCGCAAGTGACGCGCCCATCTCCCAGCACGAGTTGCGCGCCCTCGCCGAGCGCGCCGGCGGCAACCCGCTCTTCCTCCGCGAGATCGTCGCCAACCGCCTCGCCCAGCAGGAGGGCGCTGGCATGCCTGAGAGTGTGGAAGCGTTGCTTACCGCACGCATCGATCGCCTGGCGCCGGACGATCGACGGCTCCTGCGTTACGCATCCGTCTTCGGCACCAGCATCAGCACGGAGGCGCTGGACGGCAGCCTTGCGGGCCTGGTTGCATCTGAGGGCGAGGCGAGCTGGCTGCGTCTCGATGAGTTCCTCGTGACGGATGTGCCGGGGAGCGTCCGTTTCAAACACGCGGTCGTTCAGGAGGTCGCGTACGAAGGCCTGCCGTTTCGCCTGCGGCGAGAGCTGCACGAACGCATAGGCCTGTACCTTGAGCGCACTGCTGGCGAGCGTGCAGACGACGACGCCGACCTGCTCTCTGTCCATTTCTCGCGAGCGCAGGATTACCGGCGCGCCTACCGCTATGCGCGAATCGCGGGCGATCGTTCGAAAGCCCGGTTTGCCAACGTTGAGGCATCGGAGGCGTACGCCCGCGCGATCTCTGCCGCACGCCTGCTAGACGATGTCCCCTCAGTGGAACTCGCGGCGCTGCTCGAATCGCGCGGCGACGTCTGCGAGCTTGCCGGGCGCTACGCCGATGCGGCGTCCGCGTATCAGGCCGCCGGTCGCATTGATGGTTATCACGGCGCAGCGCCGGGCGGACTCGCGCTGAAGCAGGGTGTGATTCGCGAGCGGACGGGCCGGTACACGCCTGCGCTCCGGTGGTACGGGCGTGCGTTGCGGGCGGAGGATGGCGATCCGCGCGATCGCGCCAAGCTAGGGCTCGCCTACGCCGGCGTACGGTTCCGCCAGGGCCGTTACGCAGACTGCGCACACTGGGCTCGCACGGCGCTACGCGACGCCCAAGCGGTGGGTGACCGGGCCGGTGAGGCGCATGCCTATTACCTGCTCGATCACGCGTTCACCATGCTGGGTGATGCGGAGAGCGGCCGTTTCCGAGCGCTCGCGCTTCCCATCTTTGAAGAGCTCGGCGACCTAGTTGGTCAGGCGAACGTGCTCAACAATCTCGGTGTCGCCGCCACTATCGAAGGACGCTGGGACGAAGCGATCGGTTCGTTCGAGCGGAGCAAGGTTGCGCGCGACAAGGCAGGTGATGTCGTCGGCGCAGCCACGGCGTCCAACAACATCGGCGAAGTACTGTTGAGCCAGGGCCACACCGCCGAGGCGGAGGCAATTTTCAAGGACGCTCTGCGCGTCTGGCGAGCGGCGAACTATCCGATTGGCGTCGCGGTGGCCACGAGCGCGCTGGGGCTCGCCGCGTCGCGTGCGGGCCGCGCCGTCGAGTCCGAGGCGTTGCTGAACGAGGCTCTCGATGCGTTCCGCGAACTGCGCGCGGAGAGCTTTGTAGTGGAAACCAAGGCAAGGTTGGCTGAGCAGGCGCTGATGTGCGGCAACGACTCGATCGCCCGGCAGCGTATCACTGAGGCGCTCGATCATGCTGAGCGGGTCGACGGTGTTGGCGAGGCGAACGCCGCCCTCCACCGCCTGCTAGGTGAAGTCCAGGCCCGCGCCGGGGAGCCTGACGCCGCTGCCAAGTCATTTGAGGAGAGCGTGCGCGTCGCCCGCGCGATTAACGCCGACTACGAGATCGCGCTGACGCTCGATGCGTTCGCGCGACTGCGGATGGCGCAGGGACAGCCGGCGGACGAAGAAGTGCGCCAGGCTCGCGAGATCCAGCAGCGGCTTGGGATCTTGGCGCTGCCGTCCCCGCCAGCGCCAGTGCGTTCAGACACCTAGCTTCCGACTGGCCCGTTGACAGGTACGGGCGATCGGCGGATACTAACCGCACGGTCGGAACATTGCCACTGGTTGGTCAGGATGCAAGCCGCTGCTATGAGCCCGCTGGAGTCCCAACTGATGACCGATACGCCAGGCGCGCTCACCGCACCCCACGTGCTCGAATACCCGTATACCCGTAGTGTCGGTCCCGTGTTGGGCCGATTCTTCGCGGGCTTGCGCGAGCGCCGCATCGAAGGCATCCGCTCCAAATCGGGGCGCGTGCTCGTGCCACCGCAGGAATATGACCCCGAGACGGGCGAAGAACTGGCCGGCTGGGTTGCCGTAGCCGATGCGGGCGTCGTCACCACGTGGGCCTGGGTGCACGAGCCGCGTGCGCACCATCCGCTCGATCGTCCGTTTGCGTTTGCGCTGGTGCGGCTGGACGGCGCTGACAGCGCGATACTGCACGCTGTCGACGGCGGCGACGAATCGCGGATGGCCACTGGCATGCGCGTGCGCGCTCGCTGGCGCGATGAGACCCAGGGTGACATCCACGACATCGTCTGCTTCGAGCCGGAGGCGTTGTGAGCGATCCGGTGATGGTGATCGGTACGCCGATCCGGCTGGAGTACACGTTTACCGCTGGGGAGGCGCAAACGCGCTTCCTGCGCGCGCTGGCGGAGGGGAAGCTGATCGGGCAGCGCTGCCCGTCGTGCCTCAAGGTGTACATCCCGCCCCGCGGGTCGTGCCCGACGTGCGCCGTTCCGACGCAGGAAGCCGTGCAGGTGTCCGACAGGGGCACGGTGACAACGTTCTGCATCGTCAACATCCCGTTCCCGGGGCAGGCGATCAAGCCGCCGTTTGTCGCCGCGTCGGTGCTGCTGGATGGCGCGGACATCGCGATCTTCCACCTCTTGCAGGAGGTCGATGCGGCGGATGCGCGCATGGGGATGCGCGTCGAAGCGGTCTGGGTGCCGCGCGAAGAGCTGCGCGCGAGCATGGAAAGCGTCCGCTACTTCCGCCCGACGGGTGAGCCTGACGCGGCGTACGATTCGTACAAGGAGCACCTGTGATGCGCGATGTCGCAGTGGTCTCCTTCGCGCAGTCGCCGTACGTGCGCAACGATACCCAGCGCAACGAGGTCGAGATCCTGATGCCGGTCATCTCGGACGCGATCGAGCGCTCCGGCATCCCGCGCAAGGAGATCGGATTCACGGTGTCGGGGAGTTGCGACTACCTTGCGGGGCAGCCGTTCGCCTTCGTGAGCGCGCTCGACGCAGTGGGGGCGTGGCCGCCGATTCGGGAGTCGCATGTCGAGATGGACGGCGCGTGGGCGTTGTACGAAGCGTGGGTGCAGATCCAGTGCGGGGACGTCGATTCGGCGCTCATCTACGCGTTCGGGAAGTCGTCGCTGGGCGATCTGCGCGATGTGATGACGTTGCAGCTCGACCCGTACTGCGTCGCGCCGTTGTGGCCAGACAGCATCAGCGTCGCCGCGCTCCAGGCACGCGCGATGCTCGACGCCGGCCGCTGTACCGAGGGCGATATGGCGGAGATTGCCGCGCGGAGCCGCCGCGATGGGCAATCGAACGCAGCCGCGCAGCTCACGGGCGATTTTGACACTGGTGCGCTGCTTCGCGAGCCGTATGTGGTGTCGCCGCTGCGGCGGCACGACTGCCCGCCGATCTCCGATGGGGCGGCTGCCGTCGTTCTGGCGGCGGGCGATCTCGCGCGGCGCGTTAGCAAGCGCCCCGCGTGGATCAGTGGCATCGACCATCGTATTGAACCCGCGAGCCTCGGCGTCCGCGATCTCACCCAGTCGCCGTCCACGAAGCTGGCGGGCGAACGCGCGGGGGCGGTGGGCGTGACCCTCGATGTTGCGGAGTTGCACGCGCCGTTCACGCATCAAGAGTTGATCCTTCGCGAGGCACTCGGTCTTGGCGCGGGCGTACGCATCAACCCGTCCGGCGGCGCGCTGGCGGCGAACGCGGTGATGGTCGCAGGGCTCGCGCGCATCGGCGAAGCGGCGGTGCGTATCATCGATGGCAGCGCGAACCGCGCGCTGGCACATGCGACGTCCGGTCCATGCCTGCAACAGAATCTGGTCTGCGTCATGGAGGCGCGGCTATGATCGTTCTCGCTTTCTCTGCCTGGCGCGCTCTGAGCGCGCAACGGGGCACCGGCCACCACCCCTCTCTCCGCCTCGCCACGTCGAGCAGGCCGGCGGAGAGGGGGGCGCCCCCGAACGAGGTGCGCTGATGGCGGAACGGTGTGCAGTGATCGGCATCGGACAGACGAAGCACGCTTCGAAGCGCGCGGACGTGTCGATCGCTGGCCTCGTCCGCGAGGCGGCGCAGCGCGCGCTTGACGACGCGGAACTGACGTACGCGGACATCGACGCCGTCGTCATCGGCAAGGCGCCGGACATGTTCGAGGGCGTGATGATGCCGGAGCTGTATCTCGCGGACGCGCTCGGCGCCGCCGGCAAGCCGATGCTGCGCGTACACACGGCGGGCAGCGTCGGTGGATCGACGGCGATCGTCGCGTCGCACCTCGTTGAGGCGGGCGTACACGAGCGCGTGCTGACCGTCGCGTTCGAAAAGCAGTCTGAGTCGGACGCGATGTGGGCGCTGGCGCCGAAGCTCCCGTTTCAGCCGACGACAGTCGCCGGCGCTGGCGGGTACTTCGCGCCGCATATCCGGTCGTACATGCGGCGCTCGGGTGCGCCGGCCGACACGGGGATGCGCGTGGTCGTGAAGGATCGATTGAATGCGCTGAAGAATCCGTACGCGCACCTGCACCAGGGCGACATCACGTTGGAGTCCGTCGCCGCATCGCCGATGCTGTGGGATCCGATCCGTTACGCGGAGACGTGTCCGTCGTCTGACGGCGCTTGCGCGATGGTGCTGGGGTCCGAGAAGGCGGCGGAGCGCGCGCCACGCGCGCCCGCGTGGATCCACGCTTCGGCTATGCGGAGCGAGCCGACGATGTTCTCCGGGCGCGACCAGGTGAGCCCGCAAGCCGGGAAGGACTGCGCTGCCGACGTGTATCGCCAGGCGGGGATCACGAACCCGCGCAAGGAAATCGACTGCGCCGAGATCTACGTGCCGTTCAGCTGGTTCGAGCCGATGTGGATGGAGAACCTGGGCTTTGCGGACGAGGGCGCAGGGTGGAAGATGACCGTCGAAGGCGCGACGGCGATGGATGGCGACTTGCCCGTGAATATGTCGGGCGGTGTGCTGTCGTCGAACCCGATCGGCGCGTCCGGCATGTTGCGCTTCGCGGAGGCGGCGATGCAGGTGCGGGGCACGGCAGGCGCGCACCAACTCGATGGCGTCAGCCGCGCGCTCGGGCATGCGTACGGCGGCGGCTCGCAGTTCTTCTCGATGTGGATCGTCGGGAGGGAGCGGGCGAGTTCGTAGTGGGTAGTTCGTAGTCTGTAGTTCTGCGGGTGACAGAACAAATGTGTCACGTGAAACATTGGGCGTAGACGAGGCAAAAGGCGACATAATAGAAGGCGCCAAAGGATTAGGAAGCGGGCGGGCGGATCGATGACGTTGCAGTTTCAACTTGCTGACCTGTTCGAGAGCGTGGCGGACGCGGTGCCGGAGCGGGAAGCTGTCGTGTATGGCGACCGGCGGCTGACGTTCCGTCAGTTCGACGATCGGGCGACGCAGCTCGCGCACTATCTGCGCGGGCAGGGGGTTGGCGCGGGCGACCGCGTTGGGCTCTACCTCTACAACTGCAACGAGTATCTCGAGGGGGCGCTGGCGGCGTTCAAGCTCGGCGCTTCGCCGGTCAATATCAACTTCCGGTACGTCGAGGAGGAGTTGCGGTACCTCTGCGACGACGCCGACTTGAAGACGATGATCTTCCATCGCGAGTTCGCGCCGCGGGTTGCCTTCGTTGCGCCGAAGCTGCCTGCGCTGCGCACGCTCGTGTTCGTCGACGATGGAAGTGGTGCTGATGTTGGGGCGTTCGCGCCGGCCGGAGACGGGCCGCCACGCAGGGCGGCCCCTCCGGGGTCTACGGGCGCGCCGGCGATCGAATACGAATCGGCGATCAGCGAGCAGTCGAGCGCGCGGGACTTTGGGGAGCGGTCCGGCGACGACGTGTACCTGCTCTATACGGGCGGCACGACGGGCATGCCGAAGGGCGTGATGTGGCGGCACGAGGATCTGTTCTTCGCTGGCCTGCAGGGTGGCAATCCGGGCGGGCCCGATATCACCGCGCCGGAGCAACTTGGCGCGAACGCTGCTGCGGGGAATCCGACCGTGACGTTGCCGGTCGCGCCGCTGATGCACGGCAACGGCCACTGGTCGTGCATGATCGGCATGCATAGCGGCGGCAAGGTGGTGTTGACGCAGTCACGTCGGCTGGATGCGCACGAGATCTGGTCGCTGGTCGAGCGCGAGAAGGTGAGCGTGATGTCGATCGTCGGCGATGCGATGGCCCGGCCGATGGCGCAGGCGCTGGAGGAGAAGGACTACGACGTTTCGTCCGTGTTCGCGTTCTCGTCGGCGGGGGCGCTGTTCTCCGAGGATGTGAAGGAGCGGTTGCGCGCGAAGCTTAAGACGACGCTGATCATCGACGCCTTCGGGATGTCGGAAGCGGGGCACCAGGGCATGAACCTCGGGAAGAACGCTGACGGCAAGTTACGCTTCTCGATCGACGCGCTGACGGCAGTGTTGGACGATGACCTGCGCCCCGTCGAGGCGGGGAGCGGCAAAGTGGGCATGCTGGCCCGCACGGGGCGGCTTCCGCTGGGCTACTGGAAGGATCCCGAGAAGACCGCAAAGACCTTCGTGACCGACCCGGAAGGACGGCGCTGGGTGATGGCCGGCGACATGGCGACGATCGATCAGGACGGGACGGCGGTCGTGCTGGGTCGCGGGTCGCTGTGCATCAACAGCGGTGGCGAGAAGATCTATCCGGAGGAAGTCGAACTGGCGCTGCGCTCGCATCCGGGCGTGTACGACGCGGTGGTCGTCGGTGTGCCTGACGAGCGGTGGGGGCAGCGTGTTGCGGCGGTTGTGCAGGCGCAGCCGGGCGCGGTGTTGACGCTGGACGAGTTGGCGGAGCACTGCTCGACGCATATCGCGCGCTACAAGCTGCCGCGCGAGTTGCATCTTGTGGAGTCGATGCAGCGGTCGCCGGCGGGGAAGGCGGATTATGCGTGGGCGAAGGGCGTCGCTTTGGGCGACGCGGGACCCTAACCCCCGGCCCCTTCCCCGCGAGGGAAGGGGAGCTTTTGAAGCGGGAACTAAGCGCAATAGCGGGCCGAGGATTGAGTGAATGGCTGAACCACATCTGCTGATCGAACGGGAGGGGCACGTTGTCACGCTGACGATGAACCGGCCCGAGGTGAAGAACGCCATCTCGATGGAGATGCTGTGCCGGCTGGCTGATGCGTGGGTGATGATCGACGACGATCCGGAGGTGCGGTGCGCGATCCTCACGGGTACGGGCAGCGACTTCTGCGCGGGCGCGGACCTCGACAAGCTGGTGGCGCGGTCGATGCAGAATCTGCCGCCGGAGGACGAGTGGGAGGCGCGGATCCGCGCTGACTACGGTGTGATCTTCGAGGGGCTGCTGCGCAACCGGCAGTTGAAGAAGCCGCTTATCGCTGCCGTCGAAGGGTACTGCGTCGCGGGCGGCACGGAGATCCTGCAGGCGACGGACATCCGCGTGGCGGGTGAGGGCTCGACGTTCGGGATCACGGAGGCGAAGTGGAGTCTGTATCCGCAGGGCGGGTCGGTGATCCGGCTGCGGCGTCAGATTCCGTACACGAAGGCGATGGAGATGCTGCTGACGGCCGACATGTATCCGGCCGAGGAGGCGCTGAGCTTCGGGCTGATCGGGCGCATTGTGCCGAAGGGGCAGGCGCTGACTGTTGCAAAGGAAATGGCCGAGAAGGTGGCGTCGAACGGGCCGGTGGCGATTCTCAAGATCAAAGAAGCGGTGCAGCGAACGGAGTGCCTGCCGGAGCAGGATGCGCTCGCGCTCGACTTGCAGATCGGGATGCAGGTGACAGCGACGGAGGACGCTCGGGAGGGGCCGCGGGCGTTCAAGGAGAAGCGGAAGCCGGTGTTCAAGGGGCGGTGATGACGGAGTCCGAAACTGAGGCGATGGGTGTGCTCGACGCGTTCATGACGGCGTGGAACGGACGCGACGTGACCGCGTTCGCCGCCACCTTCAACTATCCGTCGGTGCGGATCGCCAGCGGGCGGGTGCGGATCATCGAGAGTGCGGCGTCGCACAGGTCCGATATGTTCGAGTTGATGGCGGCGCAGGGGTGGCATCACAGCGCGTGGTTGCGGCGGGATGTCATTCACAGCGGCGAGGATAAGGTGCATTTCAATACGCGGTTCGGGCGGTACCGGGAGGACGGCAGCACGATCGGGGAGTACGACTCGATCTACATCGTGAGCGGGCAGGATGGGAACTGGGGCGTGCAGGGGCGATCGAGCTTTGCGCCGTGATGGCGACGAAGTACGTAGTTGGTAGTTCGTGGTTTGTAGTTCTTGCGGCGGCTGCACGGAGAGTGTTCGTGGGGTTGGGCCGCCGTGCTGGGTGGAGAAGATCCGTCGCTTCGCTCAGGATGACACGAAGCGTCGCTCTGGATGACAGTAGATGAGAATGGCGACCGAGACCTGATGACTGGGGACTGAAGTATGGATTTTCTGCTATCCGAAGAGCACAACATGATGCGGGCGTCCGTCAAGCAGATGCTTTCGAAGTACGAGCATCGCAAGAAGGAGTGGCGCGAGATGACGCATCGCGACCACAAGTTCAACTATGAGCTGTGGAACGAGTTCGCGAATCTCGGGCTGTTCGGCTGCCTGGTGCCGGAGGAGTATGGCGGCAACAACACGGGGCTGCTGGCGCTGACGCTGGCGTTCGAGGATATCTGCACGCTCGGCTTCTCACCCAGCCTGATGCTGGTAACGTGCATGGACATGGCGTGCATCCTCAAGAATGGCAGCGAGGAGATGAAGCGGAAGATCGTGCCGGGCGTGCTCTCCGGCAAGACGATCCTGGTGTTCGCCGTGACGGAGCCAAACGCCGGCAGCAATACTTTTCGCATCGAGACGGTGGCGAAGCGTAACGGCGATTCGTACGTGATGAACGGGCAGAAGATCTTCATTACGGGCGTCGAGGTTGCGGACTACATGCTCGTTGTTGCGCGCACGACGACGCGGGATGAGGTCGTGGAGCAGAAGCTGCCGAAGTCGCACGGGCTGTCGCTGTTTCTCGTCGACCCGAAGTCGAAGGGCGTGACGAAGACGCCGATCCCGACCGTCGCGACCGAGGGCGTGTACCAGTGGCAGCTCTTCTTCGATAATGTCGAGATTCCTGCGGAGAATCTCGTCGGCGTTGAGGATCAGGGGGCGATGGCGATGTTCAACTCGCTCAACCCCGAGCGTATCCTAGTCGGCGGCATCTGCTGCGGCATGGCGCAGCAGGCGATTACGATGGCGGTCAACTACGCGAAGGACCGCCGCGTCTTCAGAGAAACGCCGATCGGCGCGTATCAGGGCGTGCAGCATCCGCTGGCCGAAGCGAAGATCCACCTCGAAGCGGCGCGCCTGATGACGTATCGCGCGGCGTGGGCGTTCGACCAGAATCTTAACCCCGGCGTCGTCGGCAACTACGCGAACCAGGCGAAGCTGCTCGCGGCCGACGTGGCGCTAGAGGCTGTGGATGCGTCGCTGGAGACGCATGGCGGCATCGGGTTTGCGGAGGAGACGGGGCTGGCGCAGTTGTGGAACGGCGCGCGGGTGCTGAAGACGGCGCCGCTGAATCGCGAGATGATTCTGAACTACGTGGCGGAGCAGGATCTGGGGTTGCCGCGGAGTTACTAAGAACAATCAAGCATGGCTGCGCCATCAGGAGACTAGACAATGCGCACGAAACTTTGTGACCAGTTCGGGATCGAGTTCCCCATCTTCGCGTTTTCGCACTGCCGGGATGTTGTGGCGGCGGTGTCGAAGGCGGGGGGATTCGGGGTGCTGGGGGCGCTGGCGTTCTCGCCGGAGCAGCTGCAGATCGAGCTGGCGTGGATCGACGAGCACATCGACGGGAAGCCGTATGGCGTCGATATCGTGATGCCGGCGTCGTTGGCGGAAGGCGCGGCTGACGCGACGAAGTCGCAGCTCGAGGCGATGATCCCCCAGAAGCACCGCGAGTTCATCGAGGCGACTCTGTCGAAGTACGGCGTGCCGCCGCTGCCCGAAGGTGTCGCCGGCGCGGAGTCGCTGCTGGGGTGGACACCGTCGGGCGGGCACTCGCACGTCGATGTCGCGCTGAAGCACGACATCCGCCTGCTCGTCAACGCGCTCGGGCCGCCGCCGCCGGATGTCGTCGAGCAAGCGCACCGTCGCAACGTGCCTGTGGCGGCGCTGATCGGGTCGCCGGAGCAGGCGCTGAAGCAGGTCGCGGTGGGCGTCGACATCATCGTCGCGTCGGGGACGGAGGCGGGCGGGCACACGGGCGAGATCTCGACGATGGTGCTGACGCCGCAGGTCGTCGATGCGGTGTCGCCGACGCCGGTGCTCGCGGCGGGCGGCATCGGCACGGGACGCCAGATCGCGGCGGCGCTGGCGCTGGGTGCGGAGGGTGTGTGGACGGGGAGCGTGTGGCTGACGACGAAGGAGAGCGACCTGCAGCCGGCGGTCGTCGAGAAGGTGATGCACGCGACGTCGCGCGACACCGTGCGATCTCGCGCGATGACGGGCAAGCCGGCACGCCAGCTCCGTACGCCGTGGACGGAGGCATGGGAGTCGCCGGAATCGCCGGGAACGCTGCCGATGCCGCTGCAGTTCATGGCGACGGCGGAGGCGTACTCGCGCATGTTCCGCGCGGCGGAGGCTGACCCGAACTCGCCAGCGGCGCAACTTGCCGGGACGCCGATCGGGCAGATTGCGGGGATGATGAACAGCGTGCGGCCGGTGCGGGAGGTCATCTTCGACATGGTGGAGGAGTACGCGACGGCCGTGGAGCGGCTGGAGGCGTTGGGGATCGCTGCTTCGTAGTGCAACCTCGTTCACGGTGGGGGTCTGTTAGCCTGCGCTGCGTCCAGCTCGCAGGCTTGGGCCACGATAAGGATGAGGTGCTCGAAGTCACCGATCTCTCGAAGGACTTCGCCGCGGTCGCCCACGATCTGTTTCAGCGTCGGACGGCCGCGATATGCCGGCTCGGGCGCTAGCTCCACTCGCGATACAGAGTCCCGATCGAACGCAATGTATTGCAGGCAGGTGGTCCCGTCCGAGGCTGCGTACCAGGGATTCCCGATGTCGCCGACGCCGTCATCGAAAACGCGCCAGGCGTGCGCGATGAGGCGGTCGCGAATGCTGCTTTTCACGCCGTCGATCTCAGAATTGGTTGCGTAGAAGTAGGTGTAGGCCGCGTCGTCTCCGACGCGGAGCTCACCACGGCCCACGCTTTGTTCACCAGTGAGTTCATACGGGCGCGCATAGCTTGCTAGGTGGGTATCGCCCGGCTGCGGGCTGCACTCCGTCGCTATCACAACCACTAGTGCGATCGCGCCGAAGAACGCCGCGATCAACCCGACGAGCGCCCCGATCGATGTGAGGATGGTTCGCCGCAAGAACGACCATCGTACGTGCACTGAAACCTCCGAATTGACCATCGGCTACCGGTGCGTCGTTCGCTTCGCAAAGATACCCTCGAACGACCGACAATATCAGCGACCGATCGCCCGCGACCCGCCATGGAGACGGCCCTGAACGTACGCCGCTCTGCCGATATACTCGCACAATCCGACGCGCGAAGCCGAACGGGAGACACGCATGACTACCGCAACTGCCAACGACCTGATCGCTACCGCTGTGTCGCTCGGGCCGACGATACGGGGGTTCGCGGATGAGACGGAGCGGGGGCGGCAGTGTCCGCCGGCGCTCGTCGAGATACTCCACGAGAGCCGGCTGTTCGACATGATCCTGCCGAAGAAGTACGGCGGGCTGGAGACGGACATTCCGACGATGGTGCGCGTGCTGGAGGAGCTTGCAATCGCGGATGGGTCGACGGCGTGGGCGGTGGGCATCGGCGCGGGTACCAGCATCATCTCCGCTGCGCTGCCCGAAGCGACGGCGCGCGAGATCTACAAGCCACGCGTCGTCACCGGTGGCGCGCAGGCGCCGAACGGGCGGGCGGTGCCGGTCGACGGCGGATATCGCGTCAGCGGGCGCTGGGGATTCGCGAGCGGATGCACGCACTGCTCTTGGCTCGTCGGCGGCACGCTGGTGATGGACGGCGACGCGCCGCGGATGATCGACGGGTTTCCGGATCTTCGGACGATGGTCTTTCCGGTGAGTGAGGTCGAGATCATCGACACGTGGAACGTGTCCGGCCTGCGCGGCACGGGCAGCCGCGACATGCAGGTGAAGGATGTATTCGTGCCGGAGGAACGCGCGGTGTCGTTTCTCGCGTCGCAGCAGCGCTATGTCGACGGTCCGACCTATCGCTTCCCGGTGCTGGGGTTCCTCGCGCTGACGATCGCGTCGATCCCGCTCGGCATCGCGCGACGTGCCATCGATGAATTGCTGGTGCTGGCCGGGTCGAAGATGCCGATGGGCAGCGCGAACAAACTCCGCGACCGCGGGGTCGTTCAGTACGAGATCGCGCAGGCGGAAGCGAAGCTGCGATCAGCGCGGGCGTGGCTGTACGAGGTGACCGATGCGATGTGGGACCAGGTCGTCCGAGGCGATGAGGTGAGCATGCACGACCGGGCGATGCTGCGCTCGGCCTGCGCGCACGCGGCGATCGAATCTGCGCGCGCGGCGGACACGGCGTACACGCTCGGCGGGGGCACATCGATCTACGAGACGAGCGTGCTGCAGCGTTGCATGCGCGACACGCACGCCGCGACGCAGCACGTGATGCTGTCGCCGGCGAACTACGAGGTGGCCGGGCGGCTGATGCTGGGGCTGGCGCCCGCTTCGCCGATGGTGTGAGGGGTAGCGGTCGGCTGGTCAGCGACTTCGCTCACGTCCGTACATTGGATCACAGCCGGGGACGGCTGTGCCACACGCTTCGCGTCTTGCGACTCGAAATCAACCTGCTTGTCGGCGACGTTCTCTAGTCCCAGCCGTAGCGTTGGGCTAGCTGGCCTACGTTCAGCGTTGGGGCGTGGCGTTCGAGGCCCATGGCGTGTCCCGTCTCGTGGAGGATGAGGCGGTTGCGGCGCGCCTCGATGTCCGGGCCGTCGGGGATGATGTCGTTGAGGTAGATGTCCGCCTGGGCGATTTCTCCGTTGCAGTTCACCGGCAGCGTCGATGGCGGGTAATTGCAGGCGAGACCATCCGCATCGTAAACGGTGGCGAATCCGCCGGCGCCGACGGGGAAGTTATAGCCGCGCAGCTCCGGCGGCTGGCGGTCGTTGTAGCGGTGGAACGTCATGATGATGTTCGCGCCGTCGATCTTGCGCTGGAACTCGATGCGGGGAGCCGCGTCGCCGTACGCCTCGATGGCGGCGTCGATGGCCGGTGTCCAGTCGGTGCCTCCCGTGTCGTCGATGATGGCGATGCGGAGGGGTTCGGTGGAGCCGAATTCGTAGTTGAGCGCGGGGCGTCCACTGAACGGGATCGCGCCGCACGCTGTAGCGACGGCGGCGGCGAGCACGAGGGCCGTGATCGCGCAGGCGCGTTGCAGGGTGCGTGGGCAGGTGGGCAAGCTTGTCTGCCTGGCGGGGCAGTGTCATCGGCGGGGTACCGATGTGACGTGCGCGGGTCACGCGGCGTCGTAGATCCAAACGGGGTGTTTGGGGCGGCGTGTCAAGTCGGGTGACTATGTTGGGGTTGCGGAGTGGATGAACTTGACGAGACGCGGCACCTTCGAAACCGGAGCTGAAGCTCCCCGCTACGGAGGTCTCCGCCCGGCGGCGAGGGGATCGAGATGGAGTGGGTGCCTGAGTACCGGGGCGCGATTGGATCGTAGGGCGGGCGCAACGGGTTGCGCCCCTACGGCCGATCGGTGGTTGCTACGGGGCCGGAGCTGAAGCTCCTCCGCTACGAGGTGGGGTGCTGGCTGTTATTGCGGGCGGGTTTGGGCCAGATGAGGTAGGCGATGGCGGCCCACTGGATGGTGTCAAGCGCCCAGTTGATGAGGGGAAGCTTGGCGAGTGAGGGGCCGATGGGGATCTCCGGGATGCACGGGGCGCGGTCGAGGGCGAGGTGGGAGCCGACGATGGCCATGCCGGCGAGGGTATCGACGATGAGGTCACGCTCGCCTTCGACGCTTTCGGCGCTGAGGATTCCTGCGAAGCCGGCGATCGCTCCGCCGGTCAGCGCGAACGCGCCGGTGTGCGTCCAGGTGCGGTGCATCTTCCACGCGTCGCGATGGATAAGCCATCCGAGCGGGATATCGATATCGGGCAGGTTGCCGGCGAAGGCCGCGGCCGCGAGGCCGGTGCGGGATCTCACGCCCATGCGGCGGGCGATGGCCATCCCTATGAACGCGTGTCCGAACGGTGCTGCCACGATGGATCCTTCCGCCTGATTCGTCGCGGACTCAGGATATCGGACGCGATCGGCAGCTTCGCCTACGCGGCGCGCTCGGCCTTTTTCGCCGCGGCCGGTAGTGCGGTGACGCGCTCACCCGCTTCGGCGCCGCGCAGGATGCCGTTGAGGCGATCGGCGGCGCGGAGCACTTGCAGATCGATGCCGACGCTGCGGGCGAGATCGAGTAGCGATTTGCTGTCCTTCGGCAGGCACTTGCCGCCGTAGCCGCGGTAACCGGAGTCGAGCACGTCCATGTGCGACGCGCCGATGCGCAGGTCAGCGGCGACGATGTCGCGCACACTGTCGTAGCCGATGTCGAGGCGATCGCAGAGGTCGTAGATCTCGTTCGCGTAGCTCACCTTCACGGCGAGGAACGAGTTCGCGACGTATTTGGCCATTTCGGCTTCGCTGGCGCCGCAGATCTGCTCGTACGGGGCGCGTGGCATAAGCGCCATGATGCGCTCAGCATCGCCGGCGCTTTCCGCCGTGCATCCTACGATCTGGCGGTCGGGGCTGATGAAGTCTTCGAAGGCCGTGGCCTCGCGCAAGAACTCTGGATTGAAGATGAAGCGGTGCTGCGGCATGCGCTCCTGGAGGAGCTGCGTTGTGCCGGGCAGCACGGTGGACTTGATGACGACGAGCCGGCTGCCGCGCACGGACGCCACGGCGGACAGGAGGTAGCTGTCGTCGAAGCCGTGCCCGGGCGAGTAGGGCGTCGGCACGCAGATGAACACTGTGTCGGCGTCGTCGAGCGCCTCCATGGAGGCGTAGCCCTTCGGCGGATCGTACACGCGCACGTCGTGGCCTGCGGACTCGAGGTAGGCACGCAGCGAGCCGCCAACGATGCCCGTTCCCATGATGCCGATGGCGCCCGTGGCGTCAGCGCCCTTGGCGTCAGGCTGCGTGTTTGGTAATGCCCGCATGCTGTACCCCATTCTCGCTGTCGTTCTGTGTCGGCGCGGTGTGGACGACGCGCAACCGCGGCGCCTCGTCGGCCTTCGATGAGTTGTCTGACTTGAGGCGAAGCAACACGTCTTCGATCATGCGGCGGTTCCACGAGATCGCCGTCGCGAGCATGCCCATCATGATGAGTTGGACGCCGATGAAGGAGAGCACAGTGCCGATGACGAGCGACTGCACATGCCCCTGCGTCTCGCCGGTGGCGGCGAGCACGCCGTAGCGCGCGAACGGTATCGCGCCGGCGAGGAGCAACAGGCTCCCGAGCGTGCCGTAGACCTGCATGGGCCGGTAGAGCAGGAAGCTGCGCAGGATGACGCCGCCGGCGCGGACGACGTGGCTGGCGATGCTCTTGATCAGGCGCGACGGCCGCGCCACGTGGCGCGCCGCGATCGGCACGTTGGCGATGCGGAGGCGCTGGTCGATGGCGTTGATCAGCGTCTCGTGTGTGTAGGTGTGGTCCGAGAGGACGTTGAGGCGCATGGCAGCTTCGGCGGTGTAGGCGCGGAAGCCAGTCGATACGTCGACGCCTGGCAGACGCAGCGCGCGTTGCATGATGTAGTTCGCGGCCTTGTTCCCGTACTTGTTGGCTTTCTTCATCGGCAGGTCGTCGATGAGCCGGCTGCCTATAGAGATGTCGGCCTCGTGCGCCAGGATGGGCGCGATGAGCTCGCCGATGCGGCTCTGGTCGTAGTGGTTGTCGGCGTCGGTGTTGACGATGATGCCGGCGCCGCGCGCGATGGCCTCGTTGAGCGCGAGCTTGAAGGTCGCAGCGAGTCCGCGCGTGGTGTGGTTCGAGATGACGTAATCCGCGCCGGCACGGAGCGCCTCCTCGACGGTGTCGTCGCGCGACCCGTCGTCGACGACGAGGACTTCGACGCGATCGATGCCGGGGAGCGAGCGCGGGATCTCGCGGATGACTTCGGCGATCGTCGGCGCTTCGTTGAGCGCCGGGATCGTAACGATGAGTTTCACGAAGAGACTCCCTTCTCTTATTCGAGAAGTGTCCGTCGAATCGTGGTGAGCGTCTGTGCGGGAACACCCTGCCCGCCGATTGGCAGTACCAGTAATGCTCCGCGCGAGTTTGCGGACGGCGCCCGTGTGGCGCCGGCCCGCCCCCTCTCCCCCGGGAACACAAAGAAGACCCGATTGCAGGGTCTTCTTTGTGTGCGGTTCTCGGTGCTTCTTACTGCTTGCGGCTGTTCGGCAAGCGTCCGGCGATGGTCAACGCGGTACCCGCGGCCAGAATCGAGCCGGCGAGTACGAGGAACAGCAGGCCGTGGCCGTTGCTGCCCGTGTCGCCGTAACCGGCCGAAGGAAGCGTGCCTGCGCCAGCCTGGTCACCCGTGTACGCGTTGCCGGCGGCGCCCGTCGGCGGCTCCACTGGCGACTGCGGCGGCGTGCTTGCTGCGGGCGTGGCGGCGGCGGTCGCAACTGCGGTCAGCGTCGGCGCCGGAGCGGTGTCCGTGCCGGCGCCGGACGTTGTCGTAACAGCCATGCCGGCAAAGGTGAGTGCGAGCACCGCGGCGCAAGCGCCGAGGGTCATGACTGCACGCTTCGACTTCACATTCAGCATCGATCCTCCAATGTGTGTGTGGGCCACGTCGAAACGGCGACCCGATCCCTGTACCCCTTTGGTCTCTTGTTCATGGTCGGCGCGAGATGGCCCAACTTGAGGCTGATACTGGGCGAAAGTGACGCATTCCGCGTTACGGGGAGCTGGGCAGGAGCCGGAATCGGTGCGCCGCCGGCCGATTCAGGGGCGTTCCCTCACTGATTGCTGGGTGGTAGCCCCCGAGACTGTTGTTGAATCTGCCGGCGAGGCCGCGAAGGCCAACATCCGCACCAGCAACCGGTGCGGCGGCCGATGCCATAGACAGGGGTTTGGGATGACGCGAGGACGGATGGCCGCGCACCGCCTGGAACGTGCATGCAGCTAACGGCGTCGATGGCGGCCGTGCCCGTGCGGCGGATACCCCATGTGGTGTCTGCGGTTGGTGCGGTGATCGCCTTCGTTGCGCTGGTTCTGCCTCTGGCGTTCGCGCACCCGGCGAACCTGACATCCGACGAATCGCTGTATCTCGCTGAGGCGCACGCGCTGGCGAGCGGGCACGGGCTGGCGTATCCGTCGGGCGAGCCGGTGACGCATCGCGCGCCGCTTTATCCGCTAGTGCTTGCACCCGCTGTGGCGATTTCCGGCGACGATGGCGCCTATGCCGTGGTGAAGGCGATCATCATCATCAACGTGTTGCTGGTCGCGCTGATCGCATGGCGCATGGCGGGAGCGATCGGCGGCGCGGTGGCGGGCATCACGGCCGGGGGCTCGGCGTATCTCAACGGGCTCGGCACGACGCTCTACCTCGATCCCCTCCAGAGCATGCTGATGCTGCTGGCGGTGGCAGCGCTTGCGGAGGCGATCCGGCGGCCGCATGTCGCGTGGTTCGCGGCTGCGGGCGCCAGCGTCGGATTGTCGTTTCTGGTCAAGGAAGCCGCGGTGCAATGGGTGCCGCTGGGCGTGCTGGCCTGGCTGGCGCTGCCGGCGCTGCGGACGCGCATCGGAGCGCGCGGCGCTGTGGCGTTTTCGATCGCGCTGGCGCTGGTTGTTACGCCGTGGTTCGTCTGGGTTTGGGTACAGACTGACACCGTGTTCATGTTCGGTCCGCCGGCGGGGGCGCGCGCGCTGGCTCTCGCGGTTGTAGCGGCGGGCGGCGTCGCCGGGGCGGCTGCGCTGTGGCGCGGACGGCCGCCGGTTGCGACGCGAACTGCGGTGCGCTTCGCGGCGCCGATCGCGATCGCGATTGGCGTGCTGTGGGGTGGCGCCGTGCTGTACACGCTGGAGCACGAGGACGCGTGGAACCACACGATCGCCTACTGGCGCACCGTGCCGCGCTATCTGGCGGCTGTCGCGCCGTCGGCACAGCCGTACTTCCTGCTCGGCGGCGCGCTTTGCTGGCTGGGCGTGCGATCGGTCCGCCGTGACGATGATGCGCGATTGCTGGCGATCGTGGCGCTGATGTTCTTGCCGATCGCAGTGTTTGCGGCGAACCGGTCGCTGCAGCTGCGCGACGCGCTGCCGATCGTGTACATCGCGCACATCGCGCTTGGGATCGCCGCGGCAGACGCGGCGGGCGCCCTGCGGCGGTCGGTGACGCCGGGGCAGGCGCTGGCGCTGGGGCTGGTCGTTGCGGCGGCGGCGGGCGGTTTCGTGGTGCAGCAGGCGCGCTCGTTCACGTCGGCGAATGCGGACGCGGCGGCGATCGGCGCGCGAGCGGACTCGTGGGACAGTGACTTCGTGCGGGAGATCGCGGCCTCCATGGACGCGCACATCCCGACGGGCGCGAACGTGGTGAGCAGCCGGCTCTACTTTTCGAGCCTGTACGTGCACACGGACGAGCGCTACCGGATTCGCCAGATGCCGACCGTGGGCGTCGACGTTGTTGACGGCGATCAGGTGCTCAAGCGCCGATCGAACCTGTTCCGATGGGAGGACCATGACCTTCGGCCTGCGAAGGCCGGGGATACGTGGCTATGGCTGAAGCGCTACGAGGGCAAGAACTACTGGGTCGGGCTTGGCGCGCAGGAGCTGCTCGAGTACTTGCCGGCCAACGATGTGGGCTACGTCCTGCTGACGGGCGAGGATCTGGCGTTCAGTTCGCTGCACTCGGCCGCGTATCTCAGCGGGCATCCGGGCTTCAGGCTCATCGATAGCAAGCAGCGTTCGGCCTCGGAGCAGTTCTACCTGTACGCGGTGGACCGAACGAAGCTCGAGCCGAAGGCTCACAGCACGGCGATCAGCCCGGAGGATGCGGCGCAACTGACGAGGGAGAGCGGGCGCAGCCTGGAGCAGATAGCGCGGGCGCTGGGCGCGCCCATGCGCGTGACGGACGAGAACTCCGGCCTATCACCGCCGGAGCAACAGGCCGCGGTGGAGGGTATCGACCTAGGCCTGCCGTAAGGGCAGGTAGGGGAGCGAGCGGCGGCGCGTAGGTGGTTCGCTGAGTGCGTGCGCGCTCCGGCCTGCACATACTCCAATAGGTACGCGCGCGACGCCGATGGCGATCGCGAGGAGCGCTACCCCGGGGAGTGGAACGTGACGAAGAGACCTCGACTCGCCGTCAGCGTCACAATGATCGGCTCGCTCCCGCCGCAGCGCGGCGTCAGTCCATATCTGGTCGACCTGTGCACCTCGCTGGCAGCTCGCGACGACGTCGATCTCGATGTCATTGCGTTTCGGAGCCTCTATCCACGCGCGCTCTATCCCGGCGGTGACCCTGACGACGGATCAACGCCGGTTGCCGTTCGGGGCGCCGCGACCCGCCGTCCGCTTCGCTGGTGGAATCCGTTCGGCTGGCTGCTGGCTGGCCTGACGCTCAGGGGCGATATCGTCCACGCGCAGTGGTGGAGCTATCCGCTGGCGCCGATGTACGTCGTATTGCTGGCGTGCGCTCGGGTGCGGCGAAAGACCGTCGTTCTGACGATTCACAACGTAGAGCCGCATGAGGGCGGGGTGCTGCGCCGGCTGGCGAACCGGGCGGTACTGCCGTTTGCGCACCGCATCATCGTGCACACCGAGCAGAACGCGAAGACGCTTCGGACGATGCGGCGCACTTCTACCGCGATCGATGTGATTCCAATAGGCGTGCGCGCGGCGGACGCTGTGCCTGTTGCAGCGGGTGCGGCGCGTGAGCGGATTGGCGTCGCGCCGGATGCGCCGACGGTGCTGTTCTTTGGGAATATCCGTCCGTACAAGGGAGTACCGCTGCTGTTGCGGGCGTTCCGTGATGTGCAGGCGGCGCTGCCGTTGGCGCGGCTGATCATCGCGGGCGAAGCCTGGGGCACCGGTGCGGAGGAGATCCGTGGGGAGGTCGTACGGCTGGGGCTCGATGCGGCCGTGATTGCACATCTTTCGTACCTGCCAGAGTCTGACGTGGCGCAGTATTTCGCGGCGGCGGACGTCGTCGTGTTCCCATATACGCACTTCGATGCGCAGAGCGCCGCGGCGTGCGTTGCGCTCGCGTACGGCAAGGCGATCGTCGTCACCGATACCGGCGGACTTCCGGACCTGGCGGCTGTGAACGCAGTGGTGCCCGCGAACGACCCTGCGCGGCTTGCAGGTGTGTTGCTTCGCGCACTGAGCGAACCGGCGTGGCGCGGGGAGCTGGAAGCGCAGGCGCGGGCGACCGCCGCGCGCATGAGCTGGCCCGCGGTCGCGGCGACGACGGCGGAGTTGTACGCGCAGCTCGTGCGTCCACAGGAGACGTCGCCCGTGGCCGCGATGGAACTTCGGACGGGCGAGTCAGAATGAAACTGCTGATGGTGTCGCCGTACCCGATCTATCCGACGAATGACGGCGGCCGCGTGCGCATCCGTCAGATCGCTACGCACCTGTCTGAGCGGCATGATGTCCATCTGACCGCGCCGGGCGGCGACGGCGACGAGGCTTCGCCGTTCGTGTTTCATCAATCGCCAGCAGGCGGCGGCGCGCAGCTCGTCAGCCCGCGCACCATTGCGCATCTGCATTCGCTTATCCGCGAGGTGCGTCCGGACGCGGTGCTGCTGGAGTACATGTGGCTGGCAGCGCACCTTGCGCCGTTGGCTGCCCGCGCGGGTGTACGACTGCTGCTCGATAAGCCCGATGTGGATACCGTGCGCTTTCGCCGCGCCGGCCGGCGCATCTGGCCGCTAGTGAACCTGTATGAGCGCATGGCGCTGCGACTGGCTTCTCGTGTGTACGCCACGTCGGACGTCGACCGTGATCGGCTGATCGGGCTGGGCGCTCGGGCGAGCAGCACGAGCATTGTGCCGAACGGCGTGGACACGGCGGTCTTTCGTCCGGGCGATGCGGATGTGCGGGCGCTCACACGTGCATCGCTCGGGGTTGGGCCTGATGACGCGATGCTGTTCTTCTTCGGGCAGCTTTCGTACGCGCCGAACGCCGATGCGATTGGCGGACTGGTGCGGCTGATGCCGTCGCTGCCGCCTTCGTTTCGGCTGTTCGTCGCCGGCCGCGGTCCGGTCGATGACCTACGCCGAGAGTATGGGTCGGTGCGCGTCACGTTCCTCGGCGCCGTCGATGCGGTGGCGCCGCTGCTGCGGGCGGCTGACGCTGTGCCGGCGCTCGTGACCCACGGGAGCGGCACACGGCTGAAGATCCTCGAAAGCCTGGCCTGCGGCGTGCCGACGGTGACGACTCCGGTTGGCGCGGAAGGTCTGGATCGCGCGATTTGCGGCGATCACCTGCGCGTTGTGACACCAGGCGGTGACATCGGCGGCGCCATCATCGATGCCGTGCGCACGCGCCACGCAATGCCGGGCTCACGCTTCGTGCAGACATACGACTGGCGATCGATCGTCGGGCGGATGGAGGTCGCATGACCGAAGCCGCCGCGCAGATGGCGCGACGTTTGTGGTACGTGACCGGGATGCTGATGGTGGCTGCGCTCGTGCGCCCGCGCAGGCAGGCCGAAGCGGTCGCTTTGCCGCGGGCGCGGCAGCCGCAGTTGCTCTGGGCGCCGCGCGTTCAGAATTGGCCGGGCGTCAAAGCGCGCTGGTCGGCGCGAGCGGGGATGCTGGGCCTGGTGGCGGTGCTGGTGGCGGCGATTCTCAGCCGGGTTCGGTACATCGTTGCCTTTGACGGGACGTACGGCAGTGGCGACGCTCACGGGATTCTCGTTCGCGCGCTCTTTCTGCGCGAGGGCAATCTCACGCCTTCGCCGCAGGTGGCGCTGACCAGCAACATCTTCGACCAGCCGCCGCTGTTGCCCGCCGCGCTTGCATTGCTCTCGCGCGTGCCGGGCGTATCGCTCGAGATCGCACCGCTGATCCTGATGCCGGCGCTGACGCTGGTTGCGGTTGTCGTGTTGTACCGGCTGCTGGCGCGCACGCTGGGTATGCCGATGGCGGTTGCCGCGTCGCTGGTGTTCGCCGTGTTTCCGCGCTGGTCGTTTGATTCGACGGAGCCCGACAAGGGGCCTGCCGTTGTGAGCCTGTTCATCTTCGCCCTCGCCGCAACGGAAGCGGGTAACCGCGATCGACGGTTCCTGCTGCTCGGTGGCTTCTTCTTGGCCCTGGCGATGATGACGCATACGACGGCGTACTTCTTTCTGCCGGTGCTGCTAAGCGCGCACCTGGCGTGGAACGCCGGCTCGATTCGGAGCGCATTCAGCAAACACGCCGTGGCCGCGCTGGCGCTCCCGGCACTCGCCGTCATCGCGTATTTCGTGCTGGCGCGGCAGTTCGCGGGGCCACCGCTTGAGGATGCGACCGGAGCGGCGGCGGGCGGCGTATTGCCGTCGTTCGTGCAGACGTATGTGGACGCGATGAAGAACCTCGTGACCGGCGGCTTCAGCGAGAGTGCCTGGGGCGTGTACTTTACGGGCATTCGCGACCAGCTCGGCTGGCCGTTGTTCGTCTGCGCGGTAGGTGGCTTCGTGGTGGCCGCGTATCAGATGGTGATTCAGCGCCGTTGGGAACTGGCGCCGTACGTGTTGTGGGCGGGGCTGGTGACGCTGGCGTTCGCGATTCAGTATCCGGCCGCGTCGCATGCCAGCCGCTATCCCGGGTACGTGACGCCGGCGTACATCGTGCTGGCGTGCTACTTCGGGCTGAAGCTCGGTGGGTTAGCGGCGCTCTGGCGCAGCAGGCTGCCGCGGATTGCCGGCGCGTGTGGCCTCGCGGCGATCGCAGGGTATGCGGGGGCGACATACGCGCTGGCGCCCGATCCGGGGCTGCGCGACCTGTACGCTTCGCACGCGAAGGCTGGCAGCTATATCGACGAGCGGTCGCTGCTGGACGACGGTGGCGTGCTGTACATGGGGTGGCCATCGATCACGTTGAGCATCCTGGAGCCGCGGCCGGACTACGAGGATCGCCTATTCACATTCGGGTTCGGGTTGCGGCACCTAGAGTCCATCGACGCGGAGTTCCTCCGAAGTAACAACATCCACTACTACCTCCACGATCACACGGGCAGCGACTATTACCAGTCGGCCGACGCTGTGCTGGACACGTTCGCGCGCACCATATTGCTCGAGGAAGTGGCAACCTTCACCGGCCGGCCGGGGTCCTACACAACGTTGTACCGGCTACGGGAGCGCACGAACGTTGCGACTGACGCTCTGCCAGCGATGTTCGCTGCGGCCCGCACGTCCCCGTCCCGGAACGTCGATCTCGCGAATGGTGGACTCTGCGTGCGAAGTGACGGCGCGCTCTCTGACTGGAGCGGGAATGGGATCGTGTCCTTCGAGGCCTCGCGGCAAGGGGCGAACGGCTGCGGCGTGGCCGTGACGAACTCCAAGGAATGGGGCGGCGTCCGTCAGACGGTGCCGTTCAGCGTGCCGGGGCAGCCGTTCACGACGATCGCCGCGTTGCGACCGCTCGCGTCCGATCCCGCCAGCGACGCGGTGGTGTCGATCTTCGCCGGGTCGCTCGAGATTGGCGAAGCGTCTACGCCGCTGTATCCAGGATTGAACTACGTCGTGCTGGAGGCGTTCACACCGGCGAGCGGCGATTCGATCCGAGTCGTTGTTTCGACCGGCGCGGGGGACGATGGTGATGTCGCCATCGACGGCGTCGCGATCACCGATGGACTGCTTGGTAGCCAGCCGGCGCGCTAACCGCGCGGTTCACGCTGCTGAGTCGGGATGGGAAGGACGTGTCAGATGGTCGCGCAGCAAGAAGCTCCGAGTGTGAGCAGGGCCGGGCGAGCGCATCGAGGCGTGCTTGCGGCCTTCCGGGTTGTGGCGCGGCCGTTCGTGGGGACACAGCTCGGAACGTCGATCACGCGACACGTCCCGTTCGCGCGGGACGTGTATTACGGGCTGTATTCGCGGGTGTCGCACACGCGGATCGATGTTGCGACGCCATCGGGGATGTTGACGGTGGATCTGACGGACCGGAGCGTGGCGCAGAAACTGTATCTCGGGTGCGCTTACGAGCCGAAGGAGTACGAGCTGCTCTCCCGTCTGCTGGAGCCGGGGATGACGTTCTTCGACGTCGGCGCCCACGTGGGGTATTACACGCTGCTTGCGTCGAAGCGCGTCGGTGCGGGCGGGCGGGTGGTCGCGTTTGAGCCGGATACGCGCAACTTCCAGTTGCTGACGGAAAACGTGCGAAGTAACGGGCTCACGAACGTCGAGCCTGTCAACATGGCTGTCGGAAGTCATGACGGTGATCTTCAGCTCTATCGTGATCCCGACTACGCAGGCGACCATCGCATCCACGCCATCGCCGGGCGCGCATCGATTACCGTACGGTGCACGACGCTCGACGCATTCTGCTCGGGCGGGAGCGGGCCTGACGTGATGAAGATGGATGTACAAGGTGCGGAAGGCGAGGTGCTTGCCGGGATGATGCGCTTACTCCGAGAGGCGCCGCCGCGGGCGATTGTCGCCGAGTACTGGCCGGCCGAGCTTGCGTCCGTGGGCACCGATCCTCAACAACTTGTCGATGGTGTGCTCGCGTCGGGCTACACCGTCTACAACGTGCCGGATGAGTCCGCGGCCGTGCGCGTCGACGATGTCGCGGCACTCGTGCGGTCGCTCCCCGGTGCGCAGGACTACACGAATCTCCTGTTTGTCAGGAACGACAGTCTGCCGGGCTGGCTGCCGTGACGTTTGGCAATAGCCGGTCGCGCGGTCGACGAGGTACGGCGTCTGTGCTGGCTTCGTCGCTGCGTGCGATGTCGCTCACGCTGAGATCTGGTACCACGGAGTACATCGCTGCGGAAGGCATCAACCGCTGCTGCCGATTCCTGCTGCTTCTCGTCATCGCGCACCATGTCGGGGCGGCGGGGTTTGGGGACTGGGTGATCGCCGTTGCACTCGGCACCGTGCTCTCGAACGCCGGCGATCTCGGCCTGGCGACGGAGATCACGCGCGAACTCTCTGCACGGCCTGGGCGGCTGCGGGCCTGTTTGCAGAGTATGTGGATCGCGGTGCTGGCAGCGGGAGGCGTTTCTACGCTTGCGCTGGGCGCGGTCGCGCTGGTGCTAAGCAGCGGCGACGCGCGAACGATCCTGCTTTGCGCGGGCATTGGCGGCGTCCTCGAGAGCGCGGCGCTGCTACTGCTTGCGCCACTGCGCGCGACGCAGCGCCTGCGCCCCGAGGGGGCGATGCGCGCGCTACAGGGCGTAATCCTGCTGGCAGGGGGACTGGCCTTGCTGGGTACCACCGGTTCGGCGACGCATGTCGCGTTGCTGTTCACGGCCGTGGGTGGGGCTTCCGCGCTATTTGCTGCTGGGATCCTCGCGCTTAGTTTCGGCGTGGTACGGCCGCGAGCGGACTGGGCGTTGCTGCGGACGCTCCTGGCTCGGGCGTTTCCCGTGTTGGGCACGACGGTGCTGTTCTTTGTGTACTTCCGGATCGATGCGTTCATGTTGGAGCGGATCAGCGGTGACAGAGCGCTGGGCCTGTATGGCGCCGCGTTCAACTTCGTGTTCGGGTTCGCCTTCGTGCCGCTCATGTTCGGCAGGACGATGATGGCGCGTTTCTCGGCTTCGGCGGATTCTGCGGATCTGCGTTCGCTGTATCGAAGGAGCGTGGTCGCGGTGCTCGCTTTCGGGATGGCGATCTCGCTGTTCCTGCTGGCGCTGACTCCGGCGTTCGAGCGGCTGTACGGGGCCAGCTTCGCCGGCGCCAGGCAGCCGTACCTGTTGCTCATTGCCGCACAGATGCTCTATCTGGCCACAAACATACACGTCCAGTTCCTATTCGGACGCACCGCGGCGCACATCGCGCTCGGGCTGACGGCGGCGGCGCTGGTCCTCAACGTAGGCATGAACCTTGTGTTGATTCCCGCATTCGGCCCAACAGGTGCGGCGTTGACCATGATCGTGTGTGAATCGGCGTTGCTGGTAGCGATGGCGGTGCAGGCGCACCGCATCGTCCTGCTGGCGGGTGGGGCACGCGGCGAGAGCGCCCCGATCGAGGCGCTCCCGTTGCGTCATGCGGCATAGCGAGCTGTCAGTTGTTGACGACGAAATTCACGGCGGCATAGCTCTTGTTGTTCGCGACGTCCGCAGCCTCCACGAGCAGGCGATGCGTGCCGTTAGTCAGCAGCGTCGTGTTGATGCTGAGGCCGTAGGGCAAGGTCACGTCATAGCCCTTGTACACGCCGTCGAGCCAGAAGCGTACTTTAGACATGGTTGCATCGTCCGTCGCCGAGATCTGGGCGGTGATCGATCCCGAGACGGACTGCCCCGTCGTCGGCGATGTGATGCTGACGACGGGCGGCGTGACGTCGTTGTTGGTGACGATGAAGTTGACGCCGTGCCAGGCCTTGTTGCCGTGGATGTCGGAAGCTTCCACGAGGATGCGGTGGATGCCGTTGGAGAGCAGGACGGTGTTCCAGCTCCAGCCGTACGCGGGGGTGGAGTCGTTGCCCTGGTATACATTGTCCATCCAGAACTTCACGGTTTGGATGCCGCTGCCGTCCGTGGCGTTTACGGTGGCGTTGAGTTGGCCAGAGACAACCTGATTGGGGGCCGGCAGCGTGATGTTGACCGTCGGCGGCGTGGTCTCGACCGGAGTCGCCGTTGCTGTGGGCGTGCGGGTCGGCGTAGATGTCGGCGTGTTGGTGCGCGTTGGTGTCGGCGTCGGCGTGCCCGTCGAGATTGCGGCGGCGGCGTTCACCCGGCCCCAGCCAGTGTTGTTGTCGAAGCCGGCGGCGTCCATGTCGGTGGTCGTCGTCTGCAGCTTCGTACGGATCGTGTCCTTGTTGGTGATGCCGGCGGAAATGAGCAATCCGACGACGCCGGCGAGGTGCGGAGCCGCGAACGATGTGCCGCTGCCCGTGCCGTAGCCGCCGGCGTAAGCGCCGCATGTGCAGAGCGCGCCGAACACGCTCTCTCCGGGCGCCATGATGTCGAGCTCCGCTCCGTAGTTGGAGAACGAGGACTTGGCGCCGGCCTGGTTGTTCGAGCCGACCGCGATCGCATTGGTGTATGCGGCCGGGTAGAGCACGGCCGGATTCTTCTTGGACGTACCCCCCGTGCCGCTTGAGGAAAACGCCGTGCCATTCAGTGAGAAGTGTGTCGAGTCTATGACTGTGATGACCTTGACGCCGTTGTAGGCTGGCACCGAGTGGCCGGCGATCAAGATCTGATTGCCAGTCTGGTACGTCGCGTTAGCCGACAGGGTTATCTGTACCAATCCTCCGAGGTTGCTCGAGCTCGCGATTGCGGTTGTTGGCCCGTCGTTGTTGCCGCTGGCGGCGACGACGATGACGCCGGCGGTCCATGCGGCGTTGACCGCTGTCAGCAGCGTTGCGTCCGACGACGATGAGCCGAGGCTCATGTTGATCACCTTGGCGCCATGCGAAACCGCCCAGTCGACGCCCTGCGCAACGTTGAAGGTGCTGCCGCTGCCGGTGCTATCGAGCACCTTGATGGGCATGATCTTGCACGCCCAACAGACGCCGGCGCCGCCGGCGCCGTTGTTGGTGTTGGCGGCGACGATGCTGGCGACAAACGTGCCGTGAAAGTGATCGTCGGTCGTGTTGGTGTTGCCACCGACGAAGTTGTAGCCGGCGTTAGCGCCGGTCGTCATCTTGCCCGAGAGGTCCGGGTGCGCTGCGTCGACGCCGGTATCGATGACGGCGACGATCGTGCTCGCGCTGCCGGTGGACGTGTTCCACGCCGTTGGGAGGCCGATCTGCGGCAGGCTCCACTGGTTGCTCGCGTAGAGCGGGTCGGTCGGCGTCGCGACGATGTGCACGACGTGGTTAGGCTCGGCGAATTCGACATCGCCCCGCGCGCGCAGCGAAGCGATCGCATCGTCGTCGGTCTGGCCCGGCGCCGGGTCCAGGAGCACGAGTCCCGACCCGGCGCTGCTGGCGGTGGCTTCCGAATCGGCGTCGGCGAGGGCTTCGCCGACATCGCCGAGGGTTGCACTGCGGCGGAACTTCACGATGACTTCGCCGGTGCGCTCGTCGGCAGAGGCCGACTGTGCGGGGGCGGTGCTGACATCAGTGAGCGCAGCCGCGGCCGGGCGGCCTGATGCCGCACGTGCTTCGTGTCCCAGTCCGACCGATCCCGCTACCACCGCGCCGAGCGCGACAACCAACACTGCATACTTGACGCGCATGAATCCCCCAAACCTCCAGCGCGCGGACCATCCGCGGCGCTCGGCCTCTCAACTGCTCACAGTGAGTGTCGGCCCTTAGGGGCCTGCCCTTAGGGGTTCAGGCGCGGATCAGGGCGGATTCAGCTTCGGAAATGATGCTGGGTAGTGTCGGGCTGGCGGCGGAACGGCCTCGGACTTGACGCCGGGTGCCGATGCAACGTCTGTTTCCGTTGCCATAAGGCGGTAAACGTGTACGATCAGCCGCGATGCCCGTATCAAACGTGATGCCCGAATCAGCTTCCCGCCTGGAACGCAAGCGCACGCGGAATCGCGACGCGCTCGTGGCTGCGGCGCGTGGACTCTTCGCCCGGGACGGATTTCAGGCGGCGACCATCGCCGACATCGCTGAGGCGGCAGATCTGGGTTTCGGCACGTTCTACCGCTACTTCGCCGACAAGGAAGCGGTCTTGGAGGCCATCTTCGAGGACGGGCGCGAGGAGCTCGACGCCGCGCTGCACGCGGAAGAGCCGGCGGGCACCGCGGCGCCGCTTGCGCTGGCGCGGCTAAGCCGGCGATTTGTGCACCTGGTGCGCCGGGACCACGACCTGCTGGATCTCATGTGGCAGGTAGCCATGCGCAAGCCGGTCGGCAGGCGGCCACTGAACATAATGATCGGCGGGCCTGAACAGTCGTTGCCTATGGTGATGGGGGCGGCGATCCATCGGATCGTCGACGCGGGTATGGCGGAAGGCGACTTCGCGCCGGGCGATGCGGAGCTGCTTTCACGGCTCATCGCCAGCGCGCACATGTACTTGCTGACGCCGATGGTGCATGACACCGATGAGGCTGCGGTTGCTATGACGCTGTGTGAGTTCGAGCTGCGCGCGCTGGGCGTGACGGACACGTCCGCGGTTCTGATGTCTGATCCCGGGATAGGTACGACGAGGAGGAGAGCCGTTGGCGGCCATTGATTTTGACGACGATTTGACGATTGAGGAGAGCGCCTGGCGCGGGCGCATCATCACCATCGGTGTGCTTGCGGTGCTTGGCGTCGCAATCGCAGCGCTGCTGTATTTCTTCTACTTCAAGGATGATGCTACGACGGTGACGCGTTCGACCGAGGACATCCCGGTCAAGAAGGCGACGATCAACCAGACGTTGATCATCTCCGGCGTGGCGGAAGCCCAGCTCAACAGTAGCCTCATCTTCCAAGCTTCGGGCAAGGTCGACAAGGTCAACGTGAAGGTGGGCGATGTCGTTGCCCAGGGCGACGTGCTGGCGTCGCTTGAGTCCGATGACCTCGCGAATGCCGTGGCGTCGGCGCAGGCGAACCAGAAGTCCGCTCAACTACGGCTGGACGACCTGCTGGCCGGCAACGAGGCCGCAGACCTTGCCGCGGCCGACCAGGGGCTTGCCGCCGCACAGGCCGCGGCGACGAAGGCGCAGAACGACTACGACGATTTGGTCGATGGAGCATCGGCATCGGATCGCGCGGCGGCAGAGCAGGGAGTGAGCGCGGCCGCGGCACAGCTTGCGTCAGCGAAGGCTAACCGCGACAAGCTGGATGATGCGCCCAGCGCTGCGGACAAGGCTGCCGCGGAGGCTGGTGTCGCGCAGGCGGAGTCGGGGCTGACGGCTGCCAAGAACAGCGCGGCGAGCGCGCAGAACGGCGTAACGTCCGCGGCGGCATCGCTGAAGAGCGCGGAGGCCGCGTACTGTACACCCGATCCCGCTCCAGATCCTTCCGCATCGTTCTGCACAACCCAGACGGCGCCGATCTCGGCTAGCGACGCGACGGCGATGAATAGCGCGCTCTCCACTGACCACGCATTGGAGGCTTCGCAGGTCATCAGCACAAACACCGGGTATCTCAATGCGGTGAACGGCGCCAGCTCGGCCGCGGCAGCCGTGACGTCAGCGCAGCAGTCGCTCGACGCAGCGGAAGCCAGGCTCGACGCCGCGGAAGACGGTCCGTCGTCGGCGGATCAGGAGGCAGCGGATGCGGCCGTGGTGGCCGCGGAAGCGGCGCAGACAGCTGCCGCGGAAAAGCTCAATGCGGTGAACGAGGGCGCGACGGAATACCAACTCTCCACTGCGAGGGCGGCGTTCGACAGCGTGTACACGGCGCTAGCGGCGGCGCAGGCGAAGCGCGATCAGGCGTACCGAGGGCCGAAGGCCAACACCATCGAGCAGGCACGCGCGGCGGTGCGCACGGCAGCGCTGCAGGTGGAAGCAGCCCAGATCCGTATCAAGAACGCGCAGATCATCGCTCCGTTCGCCGGTGTAGTGGGAACGGTGAACGCAAAGGCCGGCGAGTTCTTCGCGCCAGCCGCTGCGGCTGGTGCGGCGATCGTCCTGCTAACTCCGGACCGCCTGCAGTTGAAGATGGACGTGGGCGAGACGGACTATGCGAACCTCAAGACCGGCCAGGCGGGCGGCGTGCTCTTCGACAGCATCCCGGGAAAGATCTATCCGTTCGTGATCGCCGAGATTGGTCTCAGTCCGTCCGTGACCCAGGGTGTGGTGACGTACCAGGTGAAGGCATCGCTCATCTTGCCGGCCGACGCACCAAAGCCCGCGCCCGGCATGAATGCGCGAGGCCAGATCATCACCGACTCCAAACCCGACCTGCTGGTTGTGCCGCCGCGGGCGATCCGCAAGAGCGGCACGGACCAGGTAGTCGACGTCCGGCGTGACGGGTCGATTGTCGAGCAAGTCGTCACGACCGGCGCATCGGACAGTGGGCAAATCGAGATTGTCACTGGCCTCGTCGAGGGCGAGGTGGTGGTCGTGGCGGCTCTGACGTCCGCGAAGCCGGGATCGACGCCGAAGGCACAACCGACCCCGCCGGGCAACGTGAGATAGCGAACGATGATCAAGCTGAAAGGCATCGCGAAGACCTACAAGCTCGGTGCGGAGACCGTACACGCGCTGCGTAACGTCGATCTGACGATCCACGATGGTGAGTTCATGGCGATCATGGGGCCGTCAGGATCGGGAAAGTCGACGCTGATGAACATCGTCGGCTGCTTGGACCGGCCGACGGAAGGCATTTATCAGCTCGACGGCATCAACGTCAGCCGATTAGGCGACGCGCAGGTCGCGCGGGTGCGGAACCGGCGGCTGGGCTTCGTGTTTCAGTCCTTCAACCTGCTTCCGCACCTCAACGCCATCGACCAGGTGGCGATGCCGCTCTCGTATCGTGGAGTGGCGAATCGGAAGCAACTCGCACGGACGGCGCTGAAGCTGGTGGGGCTCGGCGCGCGGATGCACCACCGGCCGACGCAGCTCTCCGGCGGACAGCAGCAGCGCGTGGCGATCGCGCGGGCGATCGTCGGCAATCCGACGATTATCCTGGCGGACGAACCAACGGGCGCGCTGGATACGAAGACGAGCCACGACGTGATGGAGATCTTCCGCAAGCTGAACGAGGAGCGTGGAATCACCATAGCCTTCGTGACGCACGAGCACGACGTTGCCGCCTACACACGGCGGATCGTCTCGTTGAGGGATGGCGAGATCGTCAGTGACGAGCCGAACGTACCTAGTTATGCGCACGTCGCCACTCCGGCCGCCGATGTGCAAGCGCAGGCCGCCACAGAGGGCCGCCCGCCGCCGAGTGAGGCACCAGCATGAGTTTGCTCGATATCTTCATCACGGCTCTCATCGCGCTACGCAGCAACTTCCTGCGCACGATGCTGACTATGCTCGGCATCATCATCGGCATCGCTTCCGTGATCTCGCTGACCGCAGCGGGCGAGGGCGCGCAGCAGGGCGTGGCGGACCGGATTCGCGGCCTTGGCAGCAACTTGATGTTCGTTCGTCCGTACTCAGCGCAGCCGGCCGGTGGACTGGCCTCCGTGCTCCCGGGCGCAGGCCCTGCCCTCTTCTACGAGGACGCGAACGCGATCGCAGAAGCGAACATCCCCGGGATTGACTCGATGGCTTCGCAGAACGTGGTGGGTCTGAGCGGTGATTTCATTCAGGCGAAGGTGATCTACCGCTCGCAGAGCGTCACGACGACCCTTGTGGGTACGGAGCCCTCTTACCAGCAAGTGCGTGACTTCTACGTGGACAACGGTCGCTTTCTGTCCGAGGACGACGTGGACAAGAAGGGACTCGTCGTCGTGCTGGGCGCGGCGATTGCACGCGATGTCTTCGGAGACAAGGATCCTGTAGGCGAATCCATCGTCATCTTCGCTGGCCCCAGCGCGCAGTTCGGCGTGCGGTTCAGCTTCACTGTCATTGGTGTTATGGAGGAGAGGGGTGCGTCGGCGCAGGGAAATCAGGACGACCAGGTGTTTGTGCCGCTGCCTTCGTTCCAGGCTCGCGTAGCGTTGCTCCGGAATGCGCGAGGCTACACGAACGTCCAGCAGATTAACGTGAAACTCGCCGACAAGAGCGCCGAAGAGCCGGTTAAGCTTGCCATCGCCGACGTGCTCCGCAAGCAGCACAACATCATCAACGAGGATGACTTCCAGATACAGTCGCAAAGCGATGTGCTTTCGACGGCGACGTCCGTGGACCGGACGCTGCAGGTGCTGCTCGTCTCGATCGCGATCATCGCGCTGGTCGTCGGTGGCATCGGCATTATGAACATCATGCTCGTTTCGGTGAGCGAGCGAACGCGCGAGATCGGCATCCGGAAAGCGGTCGGCGCGAAACGCTTCGACATCCTGATGCAGTTCGTGATCGAAGCGCTGGTGGTGACGACGATCGGCGGCGCCATCGGTGTACTCGCCGGGGTGGGCGCGATCGAATTCGCGAAGTACTTCGAGATCGGCGGATCCGACACGAAGTACCTGATCACGCCGACATGGGTCGGTCTGGGCCTCGGCATGTCGGCCGTAACTGGGCTCGTCTTCGGCGTGTACCCGGCGTGGCGGGCGTCCCGCCTCGACCCGATTGAGGCGCTGCGCCGCGAGTAGGGAACCTCACCCCGGGCTGTCTCCTGCGGCGACTCGGAAGCCTGATCACTGCGCGGTGAACTCGATGGTTCGGTCGTTGACGCGCACCGTGTAAC
>JANNPX010000043.1:0-9603 GCA_031400455.1 Chloroflexota bacterium
TGAAGCGTACCGGGTTCGTCGGAGACCGGATTCGTTGAATCAAGCCACCTTGGCTTGGGCATAGTACAGCGCTTCGAACTCGGCGGGTGGGATGTCCCCGATCGGCCCGAGCAGCCGTCGATTATTGAACCAGTCGACCCACACCAGCGTGGCGAACTCGACGGCCTCGAGCGACCGCCATGGCCCTTTCCGTTGAATCACCTCCGTCTTGAAGAGCCCGATCACCGACTCAGCGAGGGCATTGTCATAGGCGTCGCCGCAGCTGCCAACGGACGGCGCGATGCCGGCGTCGGCGAGCCGGTCGGTGTAGCGCATCGAGAGATACTGCACGCCCTGGTCGCTGTGATGCACGAGGCCGGTGAGGGCGTCGTGGCCCCGCGCGTGGATCGCCTGCTCAAGCGCGTCCAGCACAAAGTCGGTGCGCATCGACGCCGACACGCGCCAGCCGACGAGGCGCCGCGCGAAGACGTCGATCACGAAGGCGACGAAGACAAAGCCGCCCCACGTCGCGACGTAGGTGAAGTCCGACACCCAGAGCTGATTCGGCCGCGTCGCCACAAACTGGCGATCGACGAGGTCGCGCGGCCGTGCGCTGTCGCCCGCGTGGGTCGTCGTGATCCATGCGCGTCCGCGCACGGCGCCCCGCAGGCCCATGCCGCGCATCAAGCGGCCCACGGTGCAGCGCGCGACGCGGAACCCCTCCCGCTTCAACTGCCTCCACACTTTGCGTGGGCCGTAGACCTGGTGGTGCTCGTCCCAGACACGTTGTATTTCAGGCCGGAGCACGTCGTCGCGTCGTGCACGCGTCGATCGTCGGGTCGGCTCGACCTGCTGCTGGCGATGGCGGTGATACGTCGACGGGGCGATCGGCAGCGCTCTGCAGATCGACTCGACCCCGAAGCGATCCCGATGGGCGTCGACGTACGCCACCATCGCGCCTACTTGGTCCGGCGGTCGAGTGCCGCCTGAGCGAAAAACGCGGACGCGGTCTTGAGAATCTCGTTGGTCCGCTTCAGCTCGCGATTCTCGCGCTCCAACGCGACCAGGCGCTCGCGCTCGCTCGTCGTCAGCCCCGGCCGCTGGCCGGTGTCACGCTCGGCCTGGCGCACCCACTTCCGCAGCGTCTCGCCCGTCGTGCCCAGCTTCGGCGCCACCGCCTGCAGCGCCGCCCACTCCGACGCGTGCGCGGGCCGCTGCTCCATCACCAGCCGGACGGCGCGCTCACGCACCTCCGGCGAGAACCGACTTCGACGTCCCATAGACCCCATCCTCCCAAGAAATGAGGTCTCCGAGAATCCCGGTACGCTTCACCTAGAGTTTGAAGCCATTGTATAGTGGTTGCTACAGAATATCGTTAATCGTTTTGATGACGAGTTCGATGAACGAATCAAGCGCTGCGCCTTCCACGATCCCGAGGCCAATCAAGGGCCGGCCGCGCGGCTTCGACCGCGACGAAGCTTTGGCTCAGGCGCTGGACGTGTTTTGGCAACGGGGATACGAACCCGCTTCCGTCGTAGAGCTGTGCACGGCGATGGGCATCAATCCGCCGAGCCTGTACGCTGCGTTTGGCAACAAGGCCAAGCTCTTCCTCGAGGCGGTGAACTTCTACGACCGCAAGTACTGGGACGCCGCCCGAGTGGCCATGGGCCAGGAGCCTGACGTGTACCGGGGAATTGAGGCGTTCTTCAAGGAGGCGGCGGCAATCCTGGTTTCGCCGCTCGCGCCTTGCGGGTGCCTGGTGGTGCTGGCTGCCATCAATGTCTCTCCGAATTCCACAGAGGTCTATGAGGCGATCAGGTCCATGCGTCGCGCTGGCAAGACATTTTTCGCCCAGCGACTTCGGCGAGGTGTGGAGGACGGTCAGCTTCCCAGGAGCACCGACATCGACTCCCTTGCTTCAACGCTCAAGGCCATGCTGGAAGGGATGTCCATTCAAGCGCGCGACGGACTCGCGCAAGCCGAGCTGGCCGGTATTGCAGCGAATGTGGTCAAACTGTTGCCCGCGCAGTCGACTTGACGTCCCCTCAGGCCGAAGTCGTTGATGGGAGCGAGGATCGCGGGAACGAATCCCACCCCTCCGCGATCAATCCCAGCTAAGTCCCTTAGGAAAAACGCACAGCAGCCGCAAGTTCGCGGCCGCTGTACGCGCCGCGCCGCTGAGCGCTTCGACTCGCGAGCTAGAGGCCGGTGGCGCCCCGGGCGCGCATCGTGGCCTTACGTCCCAGCCACGGCAAGGCCCCCAGCGCCAGCAAGACCGCCGGGACCAGGCACCAGGCGATCATGTACACGATGTAGGCGGTCAGCTTGATGCTCAGCGAGAAGTGGCGTTCGATCATCATCGACAGTGGAACCCCTAGCGTCATGATGGCTCCATTCAACCAGGCTGAGCCCAGCGCGGTCAGCAGGCGGTCGCGGGTATTCCCGCCGGCGCGGAGGGAGAGCCAGGCTCCCAAGCCGCCGATGAACGGCAGCGCCAGCATCCACAGCGGCGCCAGCACGATCGGTACGCCATTCCGCGTGAAAAATACCCGAGGTGGCAACTGCGGCACGCGCAGCGCTACGAACTGCACCGCAACCGAGATGAGGAAGGTAGACAGAACCGGAGCCCACGATTGCCGGACACGAATGTTCATGGCGTCCTGCGTTTCCCGTTCGATGCGTTCCCGCAATTACTTCCCAGAGTTGAGCGGTTTGGTAAGGGTCGTTGATGAAAAGTAGAGCGCGCGGGCAGAAGAGGAGTTGACTCATGGCCAAGTACGTCGACGGATTCGTCATCCCGCTCAAGAAGAAGAACCTCGCGGCCTACAAGAAGATGGCGACGGGCGGAAAGAAGGCGTGGATGAAGTACGGCGCGCTCGAATACTACGAGTGCGTCGGCGACGTGCTCGATAGCCCGTGGGGCCTGCCGTTCTCGAGGCTCCTGAAGCTCAAGAAGGACGACACCGCGATCTTCGCGTTCGTCGTCTACAAGTCGAAGGCCGACCGCAACCGGATCACCAAGCTCGTCCAGACGGACCCGGCGATGAACGACCCGAAATGGATCGCGAAGATGCCGTTCGACATGAAGACCATGACGACCGGCCTGTTCAAGGTGATCGTCTCGACCTGACCTGAGGCGATCTGGGCACGGCTACTGCGCGTCCAGGCGTGCGCTCCGGCGCGCGAAGGGGAGGACACCAAGCAGCAAGGCCGCTCCGGGCGCCACCAGCATGACCACGACCATGTTGATGAAGTTGATGTGCAGGTGCCGCCCCACCGCCCCCCGCGAAAACGCATACAGCATGTCTGCCCCGACCGCCGGCCCAGCCATCGCCACGTGAAGCACCAGGGGAAAGGCGCCGGCCGCCAGGCGCTCGCCGGGGCTGCCGCCGACATGTCGGGACCATGCTGCCCCGATGGCTCCGAGCACGAGGTAGAAGAGGAGCGCCATGCCAGCCGCGAGTGCGTGCACGTACCAGCGCGGGTCGACCCATCGATCGGCCGGTGTCGAATAGACCACAAGGGACATGCCTGTCGCTGCCGCCAGCAGAATCGTGGTGCCCGGCAGCAGCACGGTGAGTGCCTGTCTCGTCATGATTGCGTCCTCATCGGTCGATCTCTTTACCGCCACTGCAAGCGCGCTCCAGTCGGGCACGCGTGCCATTGCGCAGGCAATTGCCTCCGCCTCCGTAGATCCACTCCGAAGGGCGCTGTCGTAGGCGTCTTCGAGGTGGGCCGCCAGCTCAGCGCCGATTTCGCGGCGGCGTCGTGCATCGACGCGCACGGACGCCAGGTGGCGATGCACCAGCGCAGACCAATCAAGCACGGCGGAGCCCTCCAATGCGGCTGAGTGCGTGGAAGAACGCGTCCCATTCGCGGCGCGTCGCGCCGAGTTGCCTGACGCCCTTCGCCGTCAGGCCGTAGCAGCGGCGGCGGACGCCCGCGGGCGTGGTCTCCCACGTGGCCTTCGTCCAGCCCCGCTTCTCCATGCGGTAGAGCAGGGGATACAACGAGGCGAGCGTGAACCGCAGGGCGCCGTCGCTTTCCTGTTCGATACGGCGCGCAATCTCGTAGCCGTGGAGCGGTTGCTGTTCCAGTACCGCCAATACCGCCAGCTCCGCACTGCCTCGCTTGATCGAAGGGTTCATCGTCGCCATCGCGACCCTATGTATAGCGTACCTATATACACACGAGTCAAGATGCCCATTGCTCACAAATGCGGCGGCCTGCACGCTCGATCTGGCTGCGCATTGCCGACCGTGCTGTTGAGGGAACGACACGCCCCCGGAGCGGGGGTGTGAGCCTGTAAGGTTCGGTCTGTTGAATGCGTTCGAGACCAAGGAGGGGGTGATTGCGCCAAACACACCTCCGGCGTGACGGCTCCTGCCGCATGCCCACAAAGACGCCAGCTGCGCCGGGAATCTTGCGTCGCTCTTCGACAGGGTGTTCAGCGTGAACGCCGCGCCGCGAGCGTCCAGTTCTCAAGCCGAAGCCTGGGCACGCGCTCGAACGCCGCGGTGTTGTTCGTGACGAGCGCGAGTCCGAGGGCTCTGGCGTGCGCGGCGATGAACAGGTCGTTGGCGCCGATCATGACACCCCGGCGCTTCAGGTCCGCCCGGATCTCCGCGTAGTGGAGCGCGGCACCCTCGTCGAGGTCCACCGCCTCGACGTAGGGGCGGAAGGCCGCCAGGGCGGCAGCGTCATGCGCGCGGCGGGGTGAGACCTCGACACCGTAGAGCAATTCAGCCTTGGTGACCACGGACATGCAGACGTCGTCGACCGAGAAGGTCTGCAGCCGCTTCAACACCAGCGGATGCGACCGCTTCATGATGCAGGAGCACGTGTCCGTGTCCAGCATGAAGCGGGGCATCATAGCTCTCGTTCCTGCACCGGCAGCTCGTCGACGTCGGCCATGAAGGTCGCCGATGCCACGGGCGCGGACGTGAGATACGTCTTCCAGTCGCGCGGGCGAGGGGAGAGGATGACGTCGTCGCCGACCTTGCGGATCAGGACCTCGTCGGTGGCGAACTGGAATGCCTTCGGCAGCCGCACCGCCTGGCTGCGGTTGGTCATGAAGACTTTCGCGGTTCGTGACATGTCGGGCACCTTCCGAAGCCAGTATGCCATATACAAGTCGTATATGGCGCCGCGTGCGCAATACGTGCGTCCATCTCGGCTTTCGAGCTGTTTTGGCGGGTCGGGAGGAAGCGGAAAGCCCGTAAGTCCTCCGCCATCTCACACCCATCCCGTTACGGCTCCTGCCCTGTTAACTTGAACGCAGATTCCGGTAGAAATCTTTCAAGCAGGATGTCGTCGCCTATGTCGGATCCCGACGTGGACCGCGATTGACAATGTGTAGCCACTAGGCTACAGTGGGATCCATGGTCGGGTTGCGCAAAACCGACCGCTTCGTACGATGGCTCGACGATCTGCATGACGTTCGGGGCAGAGCGCGAATCCAGGCACGCATCGAACGCCTGGCGGCGGGTCATCCGGGAGACGTCTCACCCGTGGGCGAGGGCGTATCGGAGTTGCGGATCGACATCGGTCCGGGATACCGCGTCTACTTCGTCCAACGGGGACGCGCGCTGATCATCCTGCTTGCGGGCGGTAGCAAACGCACGCAGAAGGCGGACATCCGGGCTGCGTTGCAGCTGGCGCGCGGCCTGTCGGAGCTGACATGAAGAAGAAGACGGCGACGAGTCGGTACGACGTGGCGGAACACCTCAGGACAGCCGAGGAGATGGCCGCCTATCTCGAGGCGTGCTTCGCGGAAGCCGATGGCGATGCGGCGTTCGTGGCGAAGGCGCTGGGCGACATCGCTCGAGCGAAGGGCATGAGCCAGGTCGCGCGCGACGCCGGCCTTTCTCGCGAGAGTCTCTACAAGGCACTATCCGGCGAGCGCAGCCCGGACTTCGACACGATCCTCAAGGTCATGGGCGCTCTCGGACTGCGATTGCACGCAGAGGTGGCCCATGGCTGAACCAACGGTTTCGAGCAAGACTGGCAACGCCCCATGCACCCGAACGCCAGGGAACCCGTAGAAACGATTCATCTGTCGCGCGCGCCACGCGTGCCTCGACTCTGCAAGGTGTTCTACTGGCGCGAGCGCAGCCACGAAATGGACTTCGTCGTCCGCGTCGGGCAAGCGGTCACGGCGATCGAAGTGAAGAGCGGACGGCACGGGATGCGTTCCCCGGCCTCGCCGCGTTCGGGGCCGCGTTCCCAAGCGCGCGGAAGCTACTCGTCGGCGGCGATGGGATCGCGGACGAGCAGTGCCTCGAGCGGCCGTGGGGCATTGGGTGAAGATGAAGCACGACGATGGGAACGAGGAACGACGCCGATGCGGCCTGTGTAGGAAGATCTTGCGCCCCTACGATTCCATCTCGGTGACCGAGGTGGGCGACCGTTGCTACCGCTGCTTCAACGAGGAGTTGGCTGACCGCCTCGGCATCGCCTTCGACAACACGCCCATCGCGCCCATCGTGGTCGCCGATGCCGACGGCGTGCGGCACCGGTTCGAGATTCGATCGATGCTGGTGGGTACAGGACACGCCATGTACGCGCGTGAGGTCAGGAATCGCGACGCGGCAGGCGGCTATCGGTTCGAGGTCCTCGGCGATCACGAAACTGACGCCCACGACCTGTTCACGCTCTTGCGCGAGCGAATCCGCCAAGGGCTCAGCGCTCAACACGTCCATGGGACCGAGCACGGATGGCAGCTCACGCAGGCGCACCGGCTCAGCGGCGTCATCGAGTGGGACCCCGAGACCGAAGGTGCGCTCCCGCTTCTCATCGTCGATGGCCGAACGTTCACCTGGGATCAGATCGGCCGCATGCTGATGACGTTCGAGGGCTTCAGGCTGCACGCGATCGTGGAAGACACCATCGAGGTCGTCGGCGGCCCGCTCGCCGATGGTCGACTCGGGATCCAGGCCTCGAGTCAGTCGGCACCCGCCGTGCCTGCGCCGGTGACCAGGCCCGGAGCCTCGAATCGACGGACTGTACGGCGACGAGGACTACTTCGACGCGCTGCAGATCCGGCTGGACGCCGTGGCGAAGGAGTTCGAAGCGTTGCCCGCGGAAGTACGCGCGAACGTCAGAGCCCGTCTGGGCCGGATCCAGGTGCGTGCGCACGATGTCGGCTGGGGCTTCGGCGATGCTGTTGACGACCTGATGCACGCGCTCGACGCTCGCGCAGCCCGAGTCAGGCCCAGCAAAGGTTGATCGACAGTGATTGAGATGAGGGCGGGCGGCTGGGTCGCTCCCCAGCTGGTGCAACCAGGTGCAAGGCGCCACGGCAGCGATGGCAATGGCGGCAATGTCGGCACTTTAGAATCTGTGAGTTGCAGATTCTAAAGAGTCCTGGCGGGTTCGAATCCCACCCTCTCCGCCAATTCACACCTTCAGCGTCACGGCGTTCTCGCCTACTCAGATGAACGCCGTCTGAGAGCGAAATCTTACAAGCCAGAGAACGAAGCGCGACGGTCCTCGGTCGGGATGTGACTCGTCTTGAAGAGTCCGTGACGTGTTCGCCATTGAGATCCGGCAGGCAGTCATCGCCCGCCAGACGTACCCGGAGACCTGCCCGAGTCGGCGGGAAGAATGGTCAGGGTCGAGCTTCTTCGGTTGGCGCGACGAACAGGCCTTGCGTGGCCGCCGCGACTCGCAGTCGTGGGTTAAATGTGACGATGGTGGCCGCTTGCGTGTCGAGCGCGGTCGCCAGATGCAGCGCGTCGAGCGCGCGGAGCGGCATCGTTAGTGAGAGCATCAGGCGCTCAGCGCGGCGGTGGATGGGTGGGGTCAGCTCGACATGGTGAGATGAGCCATGGAGCTTCGACGCCGCACGATAGAGGCGTTGCGCCTCTCCGCGTGTGAGCCGCTGCCCGCGCGTGCGGCGCCCGAGCGCCGACGCCATTTCGGTCAGCGCGAGATCCGACACGATCACGTCCGTTAGACCAACGAGCGCTTGGTTGAGGTCGTCGCTCTCAGGCTCTGGGACGAACAGCTTCACGAGGGCGCTTGCGTCCAAGTAGACCGGTTCAGCCCAGCGCTCGACGTCGGGGGTGACGCTCACAGGCGATCGTCCCGTTCGTCGAGGACCGCTTGTGACAGCGCCGGGTCGGGACCGCCGAGCGCGCGCCGGACGCGGGAGAGATCGGGGAATGGCCGACGGCGTTCGACGGGCGCCAGTCGCGCGACAGGTCGGCCGCGATCGGTGATCACGACCTCGCGGCCCTTCTTCACGTCGTCGAGCAGGTCGGTGAGGTTCTGACGGGCTTCTCGGACACCAGCGGTGCGCATAGCTCATTGTGTCACATGTAGCACATTGAGATCCATAGCCTGGCTCTTGTGCCCGTTCTTCAGCCGCAGATCGACGGGACCCAGTTCCTTGACGCCGGCCCGCAAGTAGCGGGCGCGAGCGAGGCCCTCCAGGGAGACTACGCGCTGGCGTATCACCCCCGACCTTGAGCGTTGAGCGGTTCCTGTCGGACGGTCCTCATTTCGTGGACCAGAGCACAGTCGGTGACGTCAACACGGCGTCGGCGTCACCGCGGCTCGACAGGTCCGGCCATCCGTCCTATTGACATTCTGTATGTGGCCGCCTACTCTCATACAGAACATCTGTAGGAGGGTAGTAGCACGCCAAAGACTGATCTACTCCAAGGGACGCTCGACCTTCTGATCTTGCGTGCGCTCTTGCTCCAGCCAGACCACGGCGTAGGCATCACACGTCGCATCCAGCAAATTACTCGCGGCACGTTCGACGTCAAACCGGGATCCCTGTTCCCCGCTCTGCATCGCTTGGAAGAGAGAGGGTGGCTGGCCTCGCAGTGGGGCGAGTCAGAGAATCGTCGACGCGCGAAGTACTACAAGTTGACGGCTGTAGGTCGACGCGAGATCGATGCGGAGCTCACCAATTGGCAGCGTATCGTCGCGGCGATCGGCTGGGCAATCAAAGCCACTTCATAAGAGCCAGCCATGCGCTTCCTTGCGACGCTCGTCCGCAACTTGTCGCGTCATGGCGCCGTCGAGCGCGATCTCGACGAGGAAGTGCATGCGCACTTCGAATTATTGGTTGACGAATATCGCGCCACCGGCATGGAGGACGCCGCTGCACGACGGGCGGCACGATTGGAACTCGGCGGGACTGGGCAAGTGAAAGACGCTGTCAGGGACGTGCGGCGGGGCATATGGCTCGAACACGTCTGGCAAGATGTGCGCTATGCGCGGCGTATCTTCCGCCGGAGCCCCGGTTTCGCCGCGACGGCTGTCGTCTCCCTCGCAGTCGGGATTGCCGCCGCTACAGGGGTGTTTAGCATCGTGAACGCGGCACTACTGAATCCTTTCCCGTTCGCCGACATCAATCGGATCGTCAGGCTTGACATGAACGACAAAGGCAAGCCGCGTGGTCTGTTTGTCACGGCGCGACAGCTCGTCGCCCTGCAACACAGCGAAGTCTTCGACGGCGCCTTCGCCTCGAACACCTGGCAGATGACGCTGACCGGCCAGGGCCTTCCAGAAGCGGTGGGCACCCAGCATGTTTCAGCAAACGGTTTGAACGTGCTCGGGGTTCCGCCCCTCCTCGGACGAGTCTTTGACGAGGCGGACGGGCCGGCGGGC
>JANNPX010000054.1:0-3972 GCA_031400455.1 Chloroflexota bacterium
GGGCCGAAGAGCTGGCGGCTGAAAACCCATGCCGGCTTGCGTCGGGAGGCCCCGCCTCAGTAAATCCTACTCAGCCTTGCCGCCCCAACTGGCCGGTTTTCAGGTGTCGACGACTGGCCGGTTTTGACCTGTCCACTGAGGTCCGCCGGGTTGCGCCTTGCCGTCCACAGCCCGCCGCCCTACGCTCGCGCTATGTTCGATCGGATCGTTACCGATCCGAACGTCTGCGAGGGAAGGCCGACGATTCGCGGCAATCGCATCACGCTGGACTTCATCCTCACGTTGGTTGGCGACGGCTACACCGCTGAGGACATCGTGCGGGAGTACCCGTCGCTCGCCACGGATGACGTGTACCAGGCGGTGAAGTATGGCTCGTAGTTGGCGACTGAGAAGACCTCCGCGATCGACTGAGAATCCTCGTCGACGCGTACACCTCACCCCGCATCGTGCGCTTCCCGCTCCCTTGGCCGCGAGGTCGTGCCCGTCGTCGAAGCGATGCCGGTCACGGGCTGACCGGCTTCAGGCGGGGCGTTCGCTCTTGAGAGGAACGAAGCGGCTCTCGACCCGCTTGTTCAGCGCCGAGGCGATGCGGTGTAGCATCGCCAGCGAGTGGCCTGCGTAGTCGTCGTCTTCGAGGCGCGAGATGACTGAGAGGGTCGTGCCCACTCTCGCGGCAAGTTCCTTCTGGGGCAGCTTCGCCTTGGCATGCAGCTCGTACACTTGGCGGGCGACGTCAGCGCTGGCGCGCGCCTCCTCGAGCTCCGCCAGTCGCTCCGGCCGCCCTGCATAGAAGCGGTGGCGGAGGTACTTGAGCGCCTTCGACGTGCCCTTCTTCTTCGACATCAGTCACTCCTCCGCTGGTGCGAAGGTGTGCCGCTGTGGAGGTGCCTTGAAGGCGGTCTTCCGCTGCACCGCGCGATCGATCTCCCTGGGCGGAACCTCCCTCGGATGAGGTGTTCGCCTTCGCTTGGATCAGCCGTTCGGATTCCTTCGGACGAGCTGTTCGGCTTCTTCGGTCTTCGCACTGCCGTCTGGTAGCAGCCATCACTCAGGGTCTCCCCGCCTTCCCGGCATCGGTCCCGCAACCTCCGAGCCCAGTTCTGCGGCCCTCATGCCGCCCGCCGGACGCGGACGTCGGCTCCCAATCCGGCGGCGGTCACGAGGCGGGGGACGCGGTCGATGGAGATTGCGGAGCCCTGATCTCGTCGCAGCTATTTGCCCGTTTTGACGAACCGAATGCAGTCGCCTTGGTTCTTGAAGGTGCGTGGGCTGGTAAATGTCGCCCAGCCGCCGTTCCTGCACTGGTCCGCGTTCGTCGGCGCAACCGTGATCTTGAATACCGTCCCAGCGTTGCCTGCCCCGCCAGCACTGGTCGTTCCGTAGAAGTTGCCGTCGCTGCCCTGCACCAGCCCAGCTGGCGGATTCGCGCCGTCGGTGTAGTTGAAATCGTAGAGCGTGGTGAGGTTTCCGGCGGACGTGATCTTGAATACCGTCCCAACGTCGCTGGCCCCGCCAGTGATAGTCGTTCCGAAGAAGTTGCCATCGCTGCCCTGCACCAACCCTTGTGGATTCGCACCGTCGGTGTCGTTGAAACTGTAGAGCGTGGTGAGGCTGCCGCCGGACGTGATGGTGAACACCGTCCCAGCGTCGCTTGCCCCACCTTGCGAAGTCGTTCCGTAGAAACTGCCGTCGCTGCCCTGCACCAGCCCGGCTCGCGGATTCGCGCCGTCGGTGTCGTTGAAACTGTAGAGCGTGGTGAGGCTGCCGCCGGACGTGATCTTGAACACCGTTCCCGCGTTGCCTGCCCCACCTTGCGAAGTGGTTCCGTAGAAATTGCCGTCGCTGCCCTGCATCAGTACAGCCACGGAATTCTTGCCGTCGCTGCCGCCGCTGAAAACGTGGAGCGTGGTGAGGCTGCCGCCGGACGTGATCTTGAACACCGTTCCAGCGTTGCTTGCGCCGCCACTGAAAGTCGTTCCGTAGAAATCGCTGTCGTCGCCCTGCACCAGCCCGACGAGCGGCGCGTATCCGTCGCTGAAGTTGAAACTGTGGAGCGTGGTGAGGCTGCCGCCGGATGTGATTTTGAACACCGTCCCGCCATTCGCGGAAGTCGTTCCGTAGAAAGCGCCGTCGCCGCCCTGCACGAGCGCGGCGTACGGATACGCGCGGCTGCCGCTGAAACTGTAGAGCGTGGTGAGGCTGCCGCCGGACGTGATCTTGAACACCGTCCCAGCGTTGCTTGTCCCGCCTTGGTACGTCGTTCCGTAGAAATTGCCGTCGCTGCCTTCCACCAGCCCGGCCTGCGGACCCTCGCCGTCGCTGTAGCTGAACGAATACAGCGGAACCGAATTCGCTTGCGCACTGGCGGCGCCGAAGATCGCTACGGCTACCAAAGGCAGCCAGCCGAAGAGCCCGCGTGCGCATGCTGATGCGACAGGAGAAGCGCCACGGGGATAGGTGGTTTTCGTGGACATAGATTGTCCTTTCTTACTGTCGTTCGATTGACCGCGTTGTATAGCCGTCACAACCATCTACTCCTCTACACTGTGCCGAAGCAGGTCTCATCGCAAGCATGTTTCTAATTGGAGCAGTTCTTGAGGCACATGGAGCGAGGAGGGGCGGCGGGGATCAGATTGATCAAGCTCCACCCGTGAACTTGCCCTCGCCCTTGTCCTGTAGTTGCTTTGATCGTGAATCGGCGCCGGCGTTTGACCCCGATCGGCGTCCAATCGTGCCCCCGGCGGGGGATGTGAAAGTCCAATGTCCGGAGCGGGTTGTGTGATCTCGGGTGGGGTCAATCTTGGACGCCGATCGGGGGGAAACCTCACGCCGATTCACAAGCGCCACCTTCTCGGCAGAGGAGGTTGGTGCAGGAAGGCTTGTCTCCGAAGGTGAGGAGACCGAGATCTCCGACTGCTGATCGCCGGCGTCGCGTTCGGCCTGCAGCGTCGCGAGGCGGGCGCGAGCATCCCGGTCCTCGCTGGCCAGTCGCGCGAGAGCGCGTTCCTCGGCCGCAATCGCGTCGATCAGCGTCTGGCGATCACGATCACGGCTGGGCGGGGAACGGTACGGCACCGATGCGAACTCCAGGAGCCGCTGCGTGGGCGAGATGTCAGGTCGGCGCGGCGACCGTCAGCCCGATACGCTCGGCTGCCGTGCGCATGCGTCGATCGTAGGTGACGACGGCCTCGAGTTCGCGCGCCAGCAGCTGCGCGGTCGCCAGGTGGATCGCGTCGAGTGATCGCAGAATCGTCGGCTCGAGGTCGGCCGCGGCATCGAGCAGTGCGTCGTCGAGGCGGATGATCTCGATGCGCTGCAATACGCTGCGGGCCGCGGCGATCGCCCGTGGTCCGAACTGCCGGACGGCGCGCGGCACCTCGGTGCGGACGAGTTGGCATGCGATCCGGCGCGGGTGCGACGCGAGGTAGCGCCTGAGGGCCGGCGTCTCCGGCTCGCGAATCACCAGCTTCACCAGCGCCGAGGAGTCGAGGAAGATCACGCGCTACCGCCCGTGGCTCGCCGGCGCACTTACCGCTCGGCCCGGCGCATGCGCGCCAGGCGTCTCGATGGGAGCTCGATGCCTGCGGCCGGCCGCGAGGGCATGGGGAGATCGAGCAGATCGCCCCCGGCTGGCGCCAGGCGGCCTGCGGCGCGAAGCTGGTCCAGCAAGCTGGGCTGCGCCGGGATCAGGATCGCGATGGGTTGGCCGCGCTCGGTTACTTCAATCGACTCACCCTGTCGCACGCGACGCAGGACCGCACTGGCGTGCTGCTGCAGTGACCGGACTCCGATTCTCTCCATGTGCGTCGATGTAGCACATGGGGGGAGTTTACTGTAGCCAAACTGTAGCCTAACTGACGGTCAATGACGAAAAACCGCGGACGCTGGCGAAATCACGACCGCGTCGAGTTCTTCGTGAAATCGACAACATAGGGCGTCAGCGGACGTCCGCGAATTTTGCCCCGGAGGCTC